>JBBSUV010000015.1:0-77982 GCA_038234075.1 Flavobacteriales bacterium
GAGAAGAGCTGGAAAAAGAAGATCCGCAACTGGCCCGATATCCGTCGCGCATTGCAGAACCACTTTCCGGAACGCTTCAAAAACGAGGCACTTTGAGAACCAATGAAAAGGAGTCCTGACACACTTTCTCGAATACTCCCAGATCGGAAGGCAGCTTCCAACCACTTGATGGAACTTGGCTTCACCTATTTGTATCGTGGCGATGCCAAGACGGCGATGTACCGGTACAATCAGGCGTACTTGCTTGACCCGGCCAATACCGAGGTGTATTGGGGCTACGGAGCCTTCTTCATGACCATCGGCAATTATTCCGAAGCTGCGGAACAGTACAAGGAAGGACTGTCGATCGACCCCAAGAACACGCATTTGTTGACCGACTATGGGACTTACTTCATGGCCCAGTACTATGCGATAAAGCCGATCGACGAGAAGGGCGCTCTATCCCAACTGGACTCCGCGATCACCTATTTGGCCGGATCCTACAGCTACGATAGCACGGATATGAACACGGCTTATAAGCTGTCCATCTGCTATTGGCTAAAAGGAGAATGTGATAACGCCTGGAGGTATTTTGACGAATGCAAGGCGCTTGGCGGAAAGCCGATCACGGAAGACTACACGAAGGACTTGAAGAAGTCGTGTAAAAGAAGAAAGTGAAGCTCGGCCGCTGTCAAGAGCAAGTTACCGCGCGGTAAGCGCGGGAGGCCTTTGAAGTAATGGGATCGCCCCTTCGGCAGCAGGGCCAAAGTGGATCCCACCGGTCAGGAAGCTTCTCGACGCCTAAACCGGCACGGCCGTCAGCTCGTGCTCGCGCGCCTCGGTGATCCGCACATCCGCGAAATCACCAACGCGCAAATGTCCAGCGGCGGTGGCGATAAGCACATCGTTGTCCACCTCCGGTGAATCGTGCTCGGTGCGGGCGTAGTACTTGCCGCCTTCCACTTTGTCCACCAACACCTTGAACGTCTTGCCGATCTTCTGCTGGTTGAGGTCGAAGCTGATGCCGCCTTGCAGTTCCATGATCTCAGAGGCACGTTGCAACTTCAGCTCGTCCGGCACATCATCCTCCATGCTGAAGGCGTGCGTATCCTCTTCGTGGCTGTAGGTGAAAGCACCTAAGCGGTCGAAGCGCATACGTTCGATCCAACGCAGGTTGTCCTCATGGTCGGCCTCGGTCTCACCGGGGAAGCCGGCGATGAGCGTGGTGCGGATGCCGATGCCGGGCACCTTCTGGCGGATGGTGTCCACCAAGGCCTCGGTCTTCTCCTGCGTGATGCCACGGCGCATGCGCTTGAGCATGTTGGTGCTGCCGTGCTGCAACGGCATGTCCAAGTACTTGCAGATGTTCGAGCGTTCATTCATCACGTCCAGGATCTCCATCGGGAAACCGCTGGGGAAGGCGTAATGCAGACGGATCCAATCGATGCCCTCCACGTCGCTCAGCTGTGCGAGCAGCTCGTGCAGGTTGCGCTTCTTGTAGATGTCGAGGCCGTAGTATGTGAGGTCCTGCGCGATGAGGATAAGCTCCTTGGTGCCGTTCGCAGCGAGGTGCTTCGCGCTCTTCACCAAGGCCTCAATGGGCGTACTGATGTGGTCGCCGCGCATCAGCGGGATGGCGCAGAAAGAGCACTTGCGGTCGCAGCCCTCGCTCACTTTGAAATACGCATAGTGGACCGGCGTGGTAAGCAGCCGCTCCCCCACCAGCTCATGCTTGTAGTCGGCCTTCAGGGTCTTCAACAGGCGCGGCATGTCACGCGTGCCGAACCAGGCGTCCACCTGAGGGATGCCGTCCTTCAGCTCGGGCGCGTATCGCTGGCTGAGGCAACCGGTGACGTAGACCTTCTCCACCAGGCCGCGGTCCTTGGCGTCGGCATAGGCGAGTATGGTGTCGATGCTTTCCTGCTTGGCGTTGTCGATGAAGCCACAGGTGTTGATCACCACCACGTTGTAGTCGCTGGAAGTGGACTCGTGTTCCACGGCGATGTTGTTCGCCTGCAGCTGTGCCATCAGCACCTCGCTGTCAACGGTATTCTTCGAACAACCGAGGGTAACGACGTTAACCTTGGTGGGCTTAAGGGTCTTGGCTTTCATGGGTAAGGGGCGGCAAAGTTACCGGTTCTGCCTGCGAAGCACTTCGGCGAGGTCCTCCGCATGCAGTTCCGGAGTGAACCAGGGGTGCTTCTCAAGCTCTTGGAGCACGGATGGACCGATGCCGGTGATATAGACGGTGCGCTTCTTGGACTGTATGCCTTTGACGATATCCTCGAGGCGCTTCACACCCGTGGCATCGATCAGGGGCACGTACTTCATGCGCAGCACCACCACGCGGTGCTTGTCGTTGATCTCCGCAAGCACCTGCTGGAAGCGCAACGCTGCACCGAAGAACAGCGGACCGGTGATCTCGAACACTTGGATATCCTTCGGCAGTTCCTTGAGCTCCAGATCCACTTCCCGCGTGCTGGAGCCCGTGCCCTCGGCCAACGCTGGTTGCAGGTCGGTCACGTCGGCCATACGCTTCATGAAGATGAAGGCGGCGAGCACCATGCCCACCTCGATCGCCAGTACCAGATCGAACAACACGGTGATGCCGAAAGTGACCAGCAGCACCGCCAGGTCATAGCGATTGCCCTTGACGGCATTGCGGAAGTAGCTCCATTCGCCCATGTTCCAGGCCACCACCACCAGGATGCCGGCCAAGCAGGCCATGGGCACCAGCCCGGCGAGCGGCGCAGCGACGAGCATGATCACCAACAGTGTCAGCGCATGGACGATCCCGCTGATCGGCGTGCGCCCTCCGTTCTTCACGTTGGTGGCGGTGCGCGCGATGGCGCCGGTAACGGGGATACCGCCGAACATGGAACTCAGCACGTTGGCGCCGCCTTGCGCCACCAGCTCCATGTTGCTACGGTGCCTGCCGCCGATCATGCCATCGGCCACCACGGCGGAGAGCAATGATTCGATGCCTCCGAGGAGTGCGATTGCAATGGCGGGCTGGATGAGCTCGCGCATCGTGGCCAGGTCCACCATGTGGAATTCGGGCATCGGAATGCTTGCGGAAATGGCTCCGAACCGGCTACCGATGGTCTCCACGTCGAGCTTCAGGAAATAGGCTGCCGCTGTGCAGGCCAGGATGGCGGCCAAGGGGCCGGGGATCACCTTGGTGACCCGCGACAGATACAAGGACAACACGACCGACACGATCCCCAAGGTGGTGGCCATCGGGCTTATGGTATTGAAATGGCCGCCCAACACGGCCCATTTATCAATGAATCCGGCAGGCACTTCGGCGATCTGCAGACCGAAGAGGTCCTTCACCTGGGTGGAGAAGATCACCACCGCGATGCCGGCGGTGAAACCCACCACCAAGGTGTGCGGGAAGTATTTCAGCAGCTGCCCGGCACGCAGGAAGCCCATGAGCATGATGAGGAAGCCGGCCATGAAGGTGGCCACGGTGAGCCCTTCGACGCCATACTTCTGGACGATGCCGAAGACGATGATGATGAAGGCGCCGGTGGGACCACCGATCTGTACGCGGCTTCCGCCGAAGAGCGAGACCACGAGCCCACCAATGATAGCTGTGATCAGCCCTTTCTCCGGGGAGACGCCCGAGGCGATGGCGAAAGCGATGGCCAGCGGAAGGGCCACGATGCCAACGACCACCCCAGCAATGATGTCCTTCTTTACCTGCTCCTTGGATATTCCTTCCTTCCACAAGGAATACAGCTTCGGGTTGAAGCCGAACTCGGACGGTCCGTTGCCGCCCACCTGTTTGGAGGGGCCCGGTGAGTGCATCACTGGTCGCCGAAGAGGCTTTCAACAAAGGCCTCCTTGTTGAATACCTGCAGATCTTCCATGCGCTCTCCCACCCCGAGGTATTTGATGGGCACGTGGAACTGATCGCTGATGCCGATGGCCACGCCACCCTTGGCGGTGCCGTCCAATTTCGTCAGCGCCAAAGCCGTCACTTGCGTGGCTTTGGTGAATTCGCGCGCCTGCTCGATGGCGTTCTGCCCGGTGCTGGCATCCAGAACGAGCAATACCTCATGCGGTGCTTCGGGGATCACCTTGCGCATCACCTGTTTCACCTTGGTGAGCTCGTTCATCAGGTTCACCTTGTTGTGCAAACGGCCTGCGGTGTCGATGATCACCACATCGATGCCTTTGGACTTGGCGCTCTCCACAGTATCGTAGGCCACGGCCGCGGGATCGGCGCCCATGCCCTGCTGCACTAAGGGAACCCCGGTGCGTTCGCTCCAGATCCTCAACTGGTCCACCGCTGCCGCGCGGAAGGTGTCCGCTGCGCCCAGCAACACGGTGTTGCCGGCCTGCTTGTAGGCATGGGCCAATTTGCCGATGGTGGTGGTCTTGCCCACGCCGTTCACGCCCACTACGATGATGACATGCGGTTTGGGGCCGGTCACCTTGAAGGGTTCGCTGCCACCATCGGCATCGCGCATCAGGCTGGCGATCTCGGCACGGAGGATCCCGTTCAGTTCGGAAGTGCCCAGATAGCCGTCCCGCTTCACGCGCTCCTGCACGCGCTCAACGATCTTCAACGTGGTGTCCACGCCGACATCGCTGGTGACCAAGGTCTCCTCCAGGGCATCGAGCACCTCTTCATCCACGGTGCTCTTGCCGGCGATGGCCCGGGTGAGCTTACTGAAGAGGGAGGTGCGCGAACGGTCGAGGCCGGCGTCGAGCTGCTCCTTCTTCTCCTTCTTGCCGAATAATCCGAATAGTGCCATGGCTGCTATGCAAAAAGGCCTCCGCCGGTTGGTGGAAGCCTTTTCGCGAAAAGAGGATGAGAAGTTACTTCTTGGCGGCGAGGGCTTTGTCCACGTCCTCGGCGGGCATGATCAGCTCATTGAACTGATAGCCACCGGTGGCGCTGTTCTTCACCATGCGGATCACTTTGACGAACACCTTGGCGTCCGCCTTCTTCAACGATGCAACGGTCTTCTTTGCCATGTTACTTGATCTCTTTGTGAACGGTCATCTTGCGCATGATGGGGTTGTATTTCTTCAACTCCAAGCGCTCGGTGGTGTTCTTGCGGTTCTTCGTGGTGATGTAGCGGGAAGTGCCCGCAAGACCCGAGGTCTTATGCTCGGTGCACTCCATGATCACTTGTACGCGGTTTCCTTTCTTAGCCATCAATATGGGAATGGGGCGCGAATGTAATACGTTCTCGCGACGTGACAAAATTGCATTGAAAACTTGGTGAGATGGAGAGGGCGGTTCCTGGCACAACGCACAGGATACCGAGTACTGCTGAAGCACAATGCCGACTGCGTACTCCACTGTCGACTGCCAGCTGGAACACGGCGACGACTTCCTCTGTGCTCTCCGTGCCTTTGTGGTTGAAGTCAGTGATCTCATCGGCCCACCGGCATCACTTTCGGCGTCCTCACCTGTCGTAGGTGGGGAGCAACTCCGGCCAGAACATGGTCCCGAAGTCGCTGCAAGAGGCGCTCCTTCACCGAATGCCGGTAGGTCACCATGCCGATCTCACGCACAGGTACAGGTGAGCGGAATTCGCGCAGGCGGGCGAGTTGCGCGGCCCCCATGCCCATCGTGGCCAGTTCCGGCACTACCGTCAGGCCGCCCTGGGCATCCACCATCCGCATCAAGGCCTCGATGCTGCCGGAGACATAGGCGAACCGGCCACTCCCCTCGCCCTGCTCGCGCAGTTCGCAGAGATCCATCACTTGGGAGCGCAGGCAATGGCCCTCCTCCAACAACCACAGGCGGTCCGCATGGATCTCCGATGGCAATACATAATGCTTCTTCCCGATCCCCTCTTCGGGTGAGACATATAGAAGGAAGCGCTCATTGAACAACGGCTCCTCCCTCAGACCCGGCACGCCCAACGGGGTTGCCAGCAGTCCCACGTCCAATTGGCCATGCATAAGGCGCTCGGTGATCACTTCAGTTGTGAGCTCTTCCACGGACACCTTCAATGCGGGATGCTTCCGCAGGAGGTCGCCTAGGAAGAGTGGCAATAGATAAGGAGCCAAGGTGGGTATCATCCCGATCCTCAACTCGCCGGCATGTTCACCGCGCGTAGCGTCCGCCATCTCCTTCAGCAGCTGGACTTCCTTCAACACCGACCGCGCCTGCTCCACCAGCACCGCCCCTTCCGCCGTAGGGACCACCGGTGACTTGCTCCGGTCGAAAAGCACCACGCCCAATTCATCCTCCAGCTTCTTCACCATGCTGCTCAAGGTGGGCTGGGTCACGAAGCACGCCTCTGCGGCACGCGCGAAATGGCGATGCGTATCGATGGCCACGATGTACTGGAGCTGCTGGACCGTCATCGGGTCAAAGTTAGTCATTCACATAATCTATGAGCCTATAGAAACATTCAGTATGGTCAATGAAATGGAATGTCGACCTTTGTGCGGCGAAAAAACCGGCCAGCAAAGGCCAATAAGATCATAACCCAATAGATGGAAACCAAAGGACAAGTGCAAATGGCCCCACAACGGATGGTCGGCCTGGGAAGCAAATTCCCGATCTTCAAAAAGACCGCCTGCGTGAGCATAGAAAAAGGCAAGGAGTTCGCCGAGCTCTCCAGCGACGATCTCACGAACACCCCTGGTCGTTGGACGGTGATGTTCTTCTGGCCGAAGGACTTCACTTTCGTATGCCCGACCGAGATCGCCGCCTTCAACAAGGCCGTGGGCGAATTCAAGGACCGCGACACCCAACTGATCGGTGCGAGCACGGACAGCGAATTTGTGCACGCCGCATGGCGCCGCGACCATGAGGACCTCCGTGACCTGAAGTTCCCCATGCTGGCCGACACAAGCAAGAGTCTTTCCGAAGAACTCGGCATCCTTACTGCGGATGAGAAGGTGTGCTACCGCGCTACTTACATCATCGACCCGGAAGGCATGGTGCGCTGGGTGAGCGCATACGACCTCAGCGTAGGCCGCAGCGTGGAGGAAGTGCTCCGCGTGCTCGACGCCTTGCAGACCGATGAACTCTGCCCCTGCAACTGGACCAAGGGCGAAGCGACCCTGAACTAAGAATGACCGATCAGACCTTTACCGCATACGAAGAAGGAACCGCTTCCTTGCTTGAGGAGGTGGGCCTTCCCGTTGGCCACGCGAACTCCGCGCTTCAGCTCCTCGGGGCTGTGGAAGCACGGTACAGCCGCGACCTGAAATTGAACCTGAAGGCGGTGCTGAAGAGCGCCCATCTTTCGGAGAAGGAAGCAGCGCTGTTGGCCCTCAGCATCGCGGCGAACCAGAAGAACGGTCCGCTGATCGACCACTTCAAGAACTTGGCTGAAGGGCAGGGCGCAACCGCGGAGGAAGCCGCAGAGGCCGTTGCTTGCGCCAGCTTGCTCGCTGCCAACAATGTGCTTTACCGCTTTCGGCACTTCGCCGGCAAGGAGAAGTACAATGAGCTTCGCCCGTCCCTGCGCATGAACATCATGATGAACCCCGTAACCGGCAAGCATTTGTTCGAACTGATGAGCCTCGCCGTAAGCGCGGTGAACGGCTGCGAGCAGTGCGTAAAAAGTCATGAAGCCTCGCTGATCGGCTTGGGCGCCACCGAAGAACAGGTGTGGGACGCCATCCGCATCGCTTCCGTGGTCGCCAGCTACGACCGGATCGCCTACTGAACTGCCTACTGACCGCTCCGCATAAGCAAAAAGGCCGCCCGAAAAGGCGGCCTTTTTTGTTTTGAACCTCAGATCGTGGTTTCCTCTGGAAGGAAATGCATGACCGGGAGTTCGCAGGACCGCTTCCCTTGTGTCGCAGCCGACCGAATGCCCGTTAGACCCTATCGTCACATCAGTCTTCCGGGGCAACTCCGATCAAGGCATCTGCTCCACACGTATGGCGCTCGGGATGTTGCCGCCGACACTGATCAACAGTTTATCGCGGTCATTCCGTGCGCCGGTGTAGCGCACAAAGCCATCCATGTTCACGTCCTCCACGGCATAGCCCGAGATGGTCTGTGTCGGAACGCTCGAGCCGACCACGATCAGCATCGGATCGCGATCGTTGTTCGAACCCGTGTACTTCAATCGTCCATCATTCACCGAATTGCCGGACCAGGCGCCCATTCTTCCATTGGCGAACGTTTTCCGCGCCACCGTGCCATACGTGGACAACAGTGGATCGGTGAAGTCAACGGCCGTCAGATTCCTGTTCAATAGCCTTTGGGATCCGGTCATCACGCCCAAATGGTTCCGGTGGCGCACAGCGATGTAGTACTGATCGCTCGGGACGTTGAAGAGCAGCCGTGAGTAGCCGTCCGTGCCCACAACGTCCCCGTCGCGTTGCAGCAGTGCAGCCTGCGTCGCCAGGATCACCGATGAGTTCGCCTTGCTCCGCAGTTCCACCAGCACCCAGTCCACCACGGCGTTCTTACCGGTGACGTTCAACATGGCCTGTGATACCGTCTCACCTCCACCTCCAACTTGAGTGAAGCCCATTGCCGTATAAGGCTGAAGCAAGGGAATGGACCCCATGGCGCGAAGATCATCCCCCATCTGGCCGGTGCTTTCGTCATAAGGGCCGGCCAAGGCCATACGGATCTTCAGGCTTGGCGCGCAATCCTGCCAACGTGCCAAGTAAGCGCCGTCCACGACGGTGAGCGTTGCATTGCCGGGCCGTGTCCAACGGACGGTCATGTGATCGCCCCCGCTTCCGTCCTTTTGAAGGAATTCGAAGTAGTAGTACTTCCCGGCCACCAGGGTGATGTTCCCGCTCTGCTGCCCGGGGTATTTGTTGTACTCGTTATCATTCGTGAACCCGAGCACGGAACAGATCACTTGCTTCAACCCAGGGTCGGCGTTCGGGCTCAAGTAGAGGACCGAAGCATCGTCCGACGTGGTGTTGAACGTATAACTTCCCGTGGTCGGTGCGATGATGTATCCCCGCATGCGCGTGCCATAGTTGTTCGCGAAATTCACCGGACCCTGAATGCTGGTGGGATAGGTGGTGCCGTTGGGGGCATCCGGATAGCCGGGACTGTTGATCAGGGAACTCACTGTGGTCCCTGCGATGTTCGTCCAATACTCGCGGAGGACGCTTCCTACAGGCCCCACGCATTGAGGTGGGTCCAACGTATACACCGAGAATACCTTCACCGTAGAGGAAGAAAGGCCGTCATTGTCGGTAACGGTCAGGGTCACGATGTAATCCCCGTTCTCAGTGAAGGTCTTGCTCGCGGTCTCGCCGTTGGCGGTGGTCCCATCCCCGAAGTTCCAACTATAATCCACGATGGTGCCGTTGTCCACGCTGTTGCTGCCATCCATGGTGGCGGGGAACGGTGATGTGCCGTAGACCAATGCTGAAGAGATCACCGCTGTGGGAGCGATGGCGGAACAGCGCGGATAGAGGGAATGCGAGACCGTGGTGGACAGCCCCCCGGCATCCGTGACGGTGAGCGCTACTTCGTAGTAATAGGTCTCCTCGTAACAGCCGAGGCCGGAAAGCACTGTTGTAGTGGTCACCGCATGGTTCAACGGCTCCGTATGGACGTGGATGTTGTGGTGGAAGATGGTCTTCCAGGAATAAGTGAGCTGCGCCGGCCCCTGCTCCGCATCCGTCACCGAAGCCGCCAAGGTCACGGTCGTATCCACGCCCACAGGGTAAAGCTGCCCATCAGGGAAGCTGGTGATGGCCACCACGGGCGGGGTATTGTTCACGTTCACCAACAAAGTGGTGGTATTGGGCTGGTTCTGATCATCCCGCACGGTCAGCGAGACCGTATAGGCGGTGGGCACCCCAGCGGGAGCGTTGAACGTGTGCGACGGGTCGGCTGTGGTGCTCGTCCCCCCATCGCCGAAACTCCACAAGTAGGTCAATGGCCCATTCTCCGGATCGGTACTGTTGGAACCGGTGAACTGGACCGCCAACGGACCGGGTCCGAAGAGCACGTTCTGCTCCGCGACCGCCACGGGCGGCAGGTTGGTGACGCCCAAGGGCGAGATCTTCCGGATCTGGCCGGTCTCATAGCGCACGTACCATAAGGCGCCGTCCGGGCCTTCCTTCAGGAACACCACCGCGCCCAAATTCGTTGCAAAATTGTACACCTGCACAGCCTTGTTATCGGGTGTCACGTTCACACGCCTGATCCAAGCTCCTGCATAATCTCCTTGGAAATAGCTTCCCTGATACCCTGCCGGCCAGCCTACACCAGTGATAAAGCTGCCACCTACCGAGGCATTGCCGCCAAAGCGCGGTCCCGGCACCGGAGAGTTCGGATCGTCCAAATCGAACTGTACCGCTGTATTCCCATTGAAGGCGCTGCAACGAGACTGATTGCCGTGCACCCAGTCGATGATGGGCCGATCGTTAGTGAAGGTGCGGATGTTCGGTGGGATCAAGGTGGCGGGGTCGCACGGATTCGGCAGCCCCGTGGGGTGCACCAAGGTCTCCTGCTTGAGCAGGTCCTGGAAGTCGAAATACCGCTGGGTGCAAAGGCCTTGCCCGTACAAGGGGTTCGGCGCTTCAATGTTCGGTGCTCGTGCATAGAGGAAGGGTCCGTTCTCCTCCATGCCTTCGAAGATCGGCCAGCCAAAGTTCATGCCTGCGGAATAGCAGACGTTGAGTTCCTCGTAGCTGCTCCAGCCTACGTCCCCGATGTAAAAGACACCCGGATCCCCCGCTGCAGGATCCGTGCTGCCGGAGCCGGGTCGGCGTGTGAACCGATACGGATTGCGGAGGCCCAAGGCCCAAACACGACTTTGGGGCGAACGCGGGGCGGCCGCATCATAGAACGGATTGCTCGGCACACCATTCCCGGTCTCCGGGTCGATCCGCATCAATTTCCCGTTCATGCTGTTCACCATCTGCGAGCGCATAGCGCCCACGTTCTCCGCAGGGGTGATGATGCTGTCCGCCAAGGCCTGAGCGAAGTAGGTCTGCGGATCGTTGCCGACGTCCGCCGCGTTGTAGCTCGCACCATCACCGGTGGTGAGCATCAGGGTGCCATCGCTGCCGAAGACCAAGGAACCCGTGCTGTGGGATTCATACAACAAGGGAACGCCCGTCTTCTTCGTTTCTCCGAGAAGCACTTTGCGGCTGGTCGGGGTCACGGACGTGAATGCCGGCCCGGTCGCGGTATACCTCGTCACGCGCATGATCGTCGCACTGAAGTATTGATCAACGGCTGGGTCGTAGCCGGGTTGACCGTAGTTCATGAGGTAGTTCCGGTCCACCGTGTACAGCAGATAGATCTTCCCGTTGGTAAGGAAATCGGGGTCCAAGGCGAAGCCCAGGCAGCCATGATCACGCCAGTTCCCCACCTCTTCGCTGATGTCGATCAAGGGGTTCGGAAGGCGCGTGCCGTTGTCAACGATCCACACCTTGCCGCTCTTCTCCCACACATACATCCGGCCGTTCGCGTCGAAGGTGAAGCCCACGGGTGCATTGAACCCACTGACCACCACCGCATCGTTGAACCCGCTGGGTACGGTCTGCGCGATGCTCGGTACGAGGCAAAAGAAGATGCTGACCAGAGTGGTCCCCAGCGCTCTTAAGAAAATAGATCGTTGCATCAGAAAGCAGAGCTCCTCGGAAGTAGCAATATCTTGGTCGAGCAAATGTCCGGATTTAACGGGAAACTGTCAATGCTATTTACAAACACTGCGCTGGATGCAGCCTAAAGGAACATTGCACTGTCGTGTTTGGGTATCCGGAACCGTTCAAGGGGTATGGTTCCGCCAAGGAACAAAGGAAACCGCCGATCGACTGAGCATTTTGGGACATGTTGAGAATCTCCCGGACGGCCGGGTCTTGATCGAGGCGGAAGGATCGCGGGCCGATATGGACGCTTTCCTCTCTTGGTGTCATAAAGGTCCTCCTCGGGCGGTGGTCAGTTCCGTGGTCGTTGAAGAAGGCGGATCGCAGGGCTTCCCCGATTTCCTGATCCGTCGCTAGTAGAGGTCGAAGAGGTCCATCTGCCCATGTATAGGTCGTTGGAGCAGGGTTTTGTCCATTTCAGGCATGGCCCGATCGGCGAAATAGCGCCTTCTGAAAAGCATGAACATGCGCCTGATGTTCTCTGCAAAGGCTCCCTCCCCCTTCATCCTCCGGCCGAAAGTGCTGTCATTCATTGTCCCCTGGTGCGCATGCTTTATCTGGGCAACGACCTTCGCCGCCCGGTCCGGGAAATGGGTCTCAAGCCAAAGCCGGAAGATCTCCTCCACCGCTCCGTTGGTGCGCACCACGGTATATCCAGCTCCCTTGGCACCGGCATCGGCAGCGGCCTTCAGCAGAGCGGGCACCTCGCTGTCGTTCAACCCGGGTATCACTGGCGCGATCATAGCATACACGGGTACGCCCGCGCGGGTCAGTTCCTCTATGGCGCGCAGCCTGTTCTTGGCCGTGCTCGTCCGTGGCTCCAGTTTGCGCCGCAGGTCCTCGTGCAAGGTGGTGAGGCTGATGGCAACACTGGCCAAGCGGTGTTCCGCCATTTCGGAGAGGATGTCCAGATCCCGCAACACCAAAGCGTTCTTGGTGATGATACCCACCGGCTGACGGAAACGCTGCGCCACTTCCAATACCCGCCGCGTGATCCGCTCCTTGCGCTCAATAGGCTGGTAACAGTCGGTGTTGCCGCTGATCGAAATGGTGCCCACGTCCCACTTCGGATGTCGGAGCGCCTTCTCCAATAGTTCCGGCGCACTGCGCTTCATCAACACCACCTGCTCGAAATCGGGCCCGGCGCCGTAGCCCCAATACTCATGCGTGGGGCGGGCATAGCAATATGCGCAACCGTGTTCGCAACCTTGATAGGGGTTCAGGCTCCAGTCAAGCCGGATATCCGGAGAAGTGACCTTATTGAGGATGGTCTTGGGGAAGATCTCCAAGTATCTCGTCGCTCCCGGCTCCTCCTCCAACTCATCCACACCTTCCCAATGGACCACGCCATAGCTGTTCCGCAGGAACCGGTTCGGCACGTGCCCCTGCGCCCCGCGTCCTTTGACTATTTTCCCGTCAACCGCCATGTGGTCAAGATAGTTTACGCTACCACGAAGAACACAAAGCGCACGAAGTTTCTGACGGAACGAAAGAGCCCTTGACGGGTGGTGACCAGAGGCGGTATTGCGTTGCTCTGACAAACATCCGGGAATGGCGGATAATTTCGCGGCCCGTTGAGAAAAACCATGATGAAACTATCGATCCTCGCCCTCCCGGCCGTTCTCCTTTTTAGCTGTGGGACCGCTTCCACTGAAACCAAGGTCCCGACGGGTGCTGATACCCTGGCGACCACGAACGACTCCACCTCCAAATTCGTTCCCGACAGCGCCTACTGGAATGCGGATACCTTGATCGATCCGGCGGAAAAGCACTTCGCACACCTGCGCCAGCTCTCCTTCGGCGGCGATAACGCCGAGGCCTACTGGGATTTCGCAGGGAACAAGCTTTCCTTCCAAGCCCATGTGCCGGCTTGGGGTGAAAAGTGCGACCAGATCTACGTGTTCAACCCGTTCACCGACGACCTGCGCAAGACACCTCCGCAGAAGATCAGCATCAACGGCGGTCGCACCACGTGCAGCTATTTCCTGCCGGGTGACAGCTTGGTGCTTTTCGCAAGCACGCATTTGGACTCGAAGGAATGCCCACCTGTTCCTCCGCATGTACCCGGGGGCAAGTACATCTGGCCCATCTATCCGAGCTTCGACATTTTCGTGAGCGACCTGAAGGGCAACATCCGCAAGCGCCTCACGGACACCCCGGGTTATGATGCTGAAGGCACCGTTTCGCCCAACGGCGATCGCATCGTCTTCACCAGCATGCGCAATGGCGATCTCGACCTGTACACCATGAACATCGACGGCAGCGACGTGAAGCAGATCACGCACGAACTCGGTTATGACGGCGGTGCATTCTTCAGTCCGGACGGTACGAAGTTGGTATGGCGTGCGTCACGGCCCAAGACCCCGGAGGCCATCAAGGAATACAAGGACCTGTTGAAGATCGGTCAGGTGATGCCTACGCAGATGGAGCTCTTCATCGGCAACGCTGACGGCAGCGATGCCAAGCAGATCACCAACCTCGGCCAGGCCAACTGGGCGCCCTACTGGAACCCGGACGGCAAGCACATCATCTTCGCTAGCAACCACAAGGCCGCGCGTGGTTTCCCCTTCACCCTGTTCATGATCGGTACTGATGGCCAAGGCTTGGAGCCGCTGACCAATACGGACATGTTCGACGCCTTCCCCGTGTTCAGCAAGGATGGCAAGTATCTTGTCTTCAGCAGCAACCGCGGCGGCAAGGACCACGAGACGAACCTCTTCATCGCGGAGTGGAAGTGATCATGATCGACCCGGTACCCTGATCGTGGTATTTTCCGCCACGATCAAGGATGTCCGGATCTGAAAGGCGATCTTCGCGCAAATGGCTGACGAGGAAGTGGCAAAGGATAACGGTTGGTTGCAACGCTTGGGTGCCCGTTGGGGTGTGAGCGCTGGCCGAGCAGTGATCATCTTGGTGGTATTCGCCTGCACGGGCCTTACCGTGATGTTCCTTAAGCGCCCTGTGGTATCCTTTTTCACAGAGGTGGAAGGTGGTATGCCACTGCTGTTCTCGGTCCTCTATTACATCCTGATCCTCCCCTTCTACAACGTGGTGTTGTTGGTTTACGGCGCGCTGCTCGGCCAGTTCGATTTCTTCTGGGCCTTCGAGAAGCGGTTCTTCAACCGGATCTTCGGGCGGAAGAAGTGAGCTGATCAGTGAGGACCACGAAGGGCGCAAAGGACACGAAGACCTTTTCTTGGTGTTAAAGAGTTGGCTCGTCCAATCCCTTTTGCACGCGGCGGACCTGGGCTTCCGGATCCTTCTTCAAGCGGCACTCCCACACGGTGATCACCCGCCAACCTGCTTTCCGAAGTTCCCGGACTTTGCGCTTGTCGCGAGCAACGTTACGATCCAGCTTTTCATTCCAAAAACTCTTGTTCGTCTTCGGCCTTCTCGGCTGGCAATGCGGACAGCTATGCCAAAAGCATCCGTGGATGAACACAGCGACCTTCCGGCCTACGAATGCGATATCCGGCTTGCCTGGGACCTTTGCATACTGCAAACGATAGCCGCGGATCCCGGCCGCGCTCAACGCCGCACGCATGGCTTTCTCGGGTCCGGTGTTCTTCGCACGGATGCGGCTCATGGCCGCGCTGATGCGCGGATCCACCGGCACCGGCGCGCGACCATCGCGGATATACTTGCGTTCGGCCATCTCTTTATTCCTGCAAAGGTGAGCAAGGAACTTCGCTACATTTCGGAATGAAAAGGAGGGAACTACGCAAAGCCGCTGCCGCGAAGATCGCATTGGGGTATACCCGCCAGCACGCCTATGATGCACTGCGGGTTGAGGAACCCACGGCGGACAACGAGGAGCTGGCGGACGCGGTACGGTACACCCCGTCGCTCATGGCGCGTGAGCATTTCAAGAATGCACGTACCACCCTCGTCGTGCTGGTCGTCGCCCTTTCCACGTTCTATCTCTGGCAGGAGGGAATGCTCTTCCATCACCAAAGCTGGGGGGATCGGCTGTTCTTCTTGGCCATTCCGATCGCTCTTTTGGCTTCAGCGATCACCTTCGCACGTAATCGCGTTAGAATATATTCCAGCATCGCATTTCTCACATTCCTCGCCGCGGCAAATTGGCAGACCGGGAAAGCCGTCTTGGACTTAGCTACTCCCATGATCATCGTTTGGTTGACCCTTTCCGTTGCGGTGATAGCCTTGGCCTTATACCTGCACAGAAAACTCACGTCCGACTATACCATGCAGCGTGACCCGAACGAGGGTATGCACAAGCGTGCGGTATTCCCGCCGGAGCCCGGAGTCTTGGCCTAGTGCCCTAACCGCTTTCTTTGCCCCATGAACTGGATACTGCTTTTCATTGGCGGCCTTTTTGAAGTGGGCTTCACCACCTGTCTTGGCAAGGTGAAGGAAACCTCAGGCAACACCGCGTTGCTGTGGTGGGCCGGATTTATGATCTGTCTTGTGGCCAGCATGTACTTACTCTATCGCGCTTCACAGACGCTGCCCATGGGTACGGCCTATGCGGTGTGGACGGGTGTGGGCGCCATCGGCACGGTGCTGGTGGGTATGCTGCTCTTCAAGGAACCGGCGGAATTCTGGCGGCTGTTCTTCCTCTTTACGCTGATCGCCAGCATCGCTGGTTTGAAGTTCGTCTCGAACTGACCCGCCTTCAAGCACGCTCTGCCCAAGCCTGCTGCAAGGCCCCGAGAAAGTGATCGCTTGACTGTGCGCCGCTCACCGCGAACTTGTCGTCCAACACGAAGAAGGGCACGCCACCCACACCGATCTGCTGCGCCTCGTATTCATCGGCATGGACCGCTTCGGTGTAGGCATCGCTGGCCAACATCCCCTCCACTTCCGTTCCGTCCAGTCCGATCTCCGTGGCGATCTTCTTCAGCACGGACCGGTTACCGATATGCTGACCTTGAATGAAATAGGCTTTAAACAACCGCTCCTCGGCATCGGCCCCCTTTTGCTTGGTCTTCGCGAACTGGATCAAGCGGTGCGCATCGAAGGAACTGCCCATGATCGTGTGCTCAATATCGTACTCGAGCCCTACTGAATGAGCGCGGTCCACCACGCCTGAAACCATCTCCTTCGCCTGCTCACGTGTGCGACCGTACTTCTTCGCCAAGTGATCATACATGTCGTCCGGACTGCGCACCGGTGCCTCGCGGTCCAGCTCGAAGCTCTTCCACTCCACCTCCACTTCGCCCTTGTGCTCGAATTGCGACAGGGCATTCTCAAATTCGCGTTTACCGATATAGCAGTATGGGCACACCACATCGGACCAGATCTTGACCTTCATGTTACAAAGGTCGGCACCAAGAAGTTCTGTTCGAGAGAACACAGGAATACATATTGTATGCGACATATTTTATGTCGTATGTTTTATGTCTCATATATTATAGCTTTGCCACATGGAAGAAGAGGACGACAACCCGTTCCTGCTCCAAGGCTATGATGGGCCGGAGAACTTCTGCGACCGTGTGGATGAGCTGCGTGCCCTCACCGAGGCCATGGCCAACCGGCGCAACGTCTCGGTGATCTCCCTGCGCCGCATCGGTAAGACCGCCCTCATCCGGCACCTCTTCGCCTCGCAGCGCAAATTCATCCCCGTTTTCGTGGATCTGTACCGCACCGAGGATCAGCAGGGCATGGTGATGCGGTTGGTCGAGGAGACCTTCAAACAACTCGGCAAGCCCACCCGTGCGCTGCTGAAGGAGGCCGCACAGGCCATGCGGACGTTGGAGTTCAGGCTGGAGTTCGACGCCTTGACCGGCCTGCCCGAACTGGGGGTGGCCGTGCGTCCAGGCCAAAAGGAGTCAGCCACGCTCGACGAGCTGTTCCGCTTTCTGGAATCCCGTAAAAAACGCGTCGTGATGGCGCTCGACGAGTTCCAGCAGGTGGCGGATTACCCGCAAAAGAACACCGAGGCCCTGTTGCGCGAACATGTGCAGAAGCTGAAGAATATTAACTTCATCTTCTCCGGTAGCGACCGCCGCATGATGCAAGCGATCTTCGCCAATGGCAAGCGCCCCTTCTACCAAGCAACGGAACCGCTATACCTCGGTCCCATACCGGAAGAGGCCTACACGGACTTCATTATTGAACGCTTCACAGCGGGAAAACGAAAGATCCCCAAAAGCCTCGTGATCGAAGGCATCCACTGGTGCAGAGGCCACACCTACTATGTGCAGTACCTTTTCAACAGGCTCTACGCCTTAGGGAAACGCTCCTACGACATGTTGGACCTGGTGACCACACGCCAGAGCATCCTTCGGGAGCGTGCCCCGGAGTACATGACCGTGCAGCGCCTGCTCAGTCCCAACCAGGCGGCCGTACTAATAGCCATCGCCAAGGATGGCGCGGTGGAGCAGCCCGCGGCCATCGATTTCATCCTCAAGCACCGCTTGAGCGCGGCCAGCACCGTCCGGCAAAGCCTGAACGTGCTCTTGGAAAAGGAACTGCTACACCAGCACGAGGGAAAGTACCGCCTTACGGATGTCTTCCTCGGCCATTGGTTGGCGGAAGGAGCGTGAAAGAGACTGATGATCACGGATCGAACCATCATTGCGGTCGACACGGAGTGATCGACCGATAGCATCACAACACCGTCACCTCCGTCCGGCGGTTCAACGCGCGGCCTTCCTCGGTATCGTTCGTCGCCATCGGCTTGACCTCCCCGTACCCCTTCGCCACGATGCGCGAAGCTTCGATACCGTGGGCGATAAGGAAGTCGCGCACGGCATTGGCGCGTTGCTCGCTCAGCTTCTGGTTCGCGGCATCGTTGCCCACATCGTCCGTATGGCCGCCGACTTCGATGCGCATCCTTGCGTTCGTCGTCATCAGCTTCATCAGCTTGTTCAATTCCACCGTGGAAGCCGGGAGCAGCTCATAACTTGCCGTCTCGAAGAAGATGTTGCGCAACTCGATCTTCTCGCCCGCAACGATGGGGTTCAGTTTCACATCGAGATCCGGTGTAGAGGTCGCATCACTTTGTGCCACACTGTAGTTCTTGGAGAAGAACAGGTAGCCCTCGGCTGAGGCGTTCAATGCATAGTCCTTGCCGCGTGGCAGGCATACTAAGAACTCGCCGCTCACCGGATCGCTGTAGGACGCCGTAGCCAGCACCCCTGTAGCCAGATCATAAAGCTCAACATCGGCTTCCACCGGTTTGCCGTTGGTCCGGTCCGTCACCCTGCCACGGATGTAGCCGACCGCGGAAGCACGGGCCTCTTCAGGAAGAATGAAGTTGTACAGGTCCAGATCGCCCATGCCTCCTGGACGATCGCTGGCGAAGTAGGCCAACTTGCCATCGGCCCCCACCAGCACACTGTTCTCATCGCCGCCCGTGTTGATCGGATAACCAAGGTTCTGTGCCTTTCCCCAGGAGCCATCGGGCTGCATCCGGCTCACGAATATGTCCAATCCGCCCATACCTGGATGCCCGTCGCTGCTGAAGTAGAGCGTCTTGCCATCCGGATGGATCTGCACGCTTTCCTCCTGTCCCGGTGTGTTCACATTGTCGCCTAAGCGCTCCGGGTTCCCGAAGGCCCCGCCCTCACCGAGCACCGTGCGGTAGATGTCCATGCTCTTCAATCCGTCAGCGGCTTGTGATGCACGGACGAAGTAGAGTGTGCGCCCATCGCTTCCCATGCTCGGCTGGCTTTCCCAGTTACGCGTGTTCACTGGGCTTCCGAGGTTCTGCGCAGGTGTCCAATTGTCCCCTACCCGGCGGCTGATGAAAAGATCGCAGCTGCCCATGCCCTTCAGTCCCTTGCCGTAAGAGCCATCAACTCCCGCACATTTCGTGAATACGATGAAGCGTCCATCCGGTGTGAGCGTTCCCGCGCCTTCATTATCCACCGTGTTCACCGTGCTGATCGGCTGGGCTGTCCCCCATGCACCGTTCGCCCCTTTGTGGCTGACGAAGAAATCCTCCTGCTTTCCGAACTGTGAGCGCGCATCCTGGAGCAGGCGTGTGAACATCAACGTGCTGTCATCCGCTGTGACGCAGGGGAAATACTCGGGATCCTTGCTGTTCACGCCCGGGCCCAGGTTCACCGGATCGAAGGGTACCGGGTTCTGCAGGGCCTCCACTGCGAAATCGCAGTTGGCGATCCCCAGTGATGCGCGTTGCCGACGTTGCGGATCACTATCCAGGTCCTTGGCCATGGCGTAGTGCTTCCGCGCGCCGGCATAATCCCCAGCTGCGATCTCCAAGTCGGCCAGATGCAGCGACGCGGGCGGAAAGAAACGCGGATTGATCGCCACCACTTCGCCATACATCGCCATGGCCTCCTTCGGCATGCTGCGCTGTTCGTACATCTCACCGAGATAGATCCGCGGTTCGATGAACTTCGGATCGGCAGCCGCTGCCTTCTTTAATCCGTTCTCAGCGCAGCTCCAATCCTGAAGGCGCATGCACTCGGCACCCTTCTCATAGAGCTTGATCGCCTTCTTATCCGTGCTGGTGTAGTTGCTCGATTGAGCTTGTGCGGTCGGCAGATGGCAGAGGCAGTAGGTAGCGCATGCGAAGGCCATGAGGACCCGATGCATCGGTGAACGGGAAACACCTGACAACTGCCTCATGGGATGTTCATGTACTTGTGTGTCTGCAAGGAGATCCGCCAACGCGGGTGCGCCATCACAAAGTCGGTGATCAGCGTCATCATGGACTCGCGTTTGCTCCATTCGGGTTGCAGGTATAGGGCGCAGTCGGGCCTTGTCCTGGCGGCATGTTCCTCGGCCCATTGCAGATCATGCTTGTTGAAGACCACCACTTTCAACTCGTCGGCCAGTTCATGGAAGCCGGGCACGGGAGCCTTGAATTTTTTAGGACTGAAGCAGATATGATGCCAATCACCGCTGATGGGCGAAGAACCACTGGTCTCGATATGCGTGCGGAAGCCAGCTTCACGCAATGCCTCCGTCAACGGGCCGAGTTCATGCATCAGGGGTTCGCCTCCTGTCACCACGGCGATGCGCGCCGGATGCTTCAGCGCCTCGGCCACGATGTCCGCCACGCTGTGTTTTGGATGGGCATCCATGTCCCAGCTGTCCTTCACGTCGCACCAGGTGCAGCCGACGTCGCACCCGCCCAAGCGGATGAAGTAGGCCGCCTGGCCGGTGAATGCACCTTCCCCTTGGATGGTGTAAAAGGCTTCCATCACAGGCAGGACAGAGCCGGCCCGAACGGGATCTTGGATCGATTTCACGGGTGCAAGTTGGTTCACGTCAGGACAAAAAAAGCCCACACAGGACCGAGTTCAAAAAACCCATGGATCACATAGGCGGGTCGAACAGAAAGAGGTCGGTAATCCTCGATGTTCCCGAAGGAGACCACCCGAAGGTGGCGAGGCCCGCCCTTGCTCTTTGGATCTTCCGACCCTGAGGTAGAAATGTTGGTTTTGAGAACTAATGGCCTATGTGGGCTGTCTGTTGATCAGCACATAGCTGAGAAAGAACGTGTACGTGGAACGAAGGTAAGGTCTCCGGTGATGATCGCCAAACGAAAATGATCAACGATCGGATGGAACGCAGATAACGCTGAAAAGACTGATCCACGCAGATAGAGCTTTCAAGGCTTGGTGACGGCCGGAGCGCAGGATCCGGGCCAAGGCTCCGGACTCCGGACTCAAGACTACCGGACTCCCGACTGCACCCCTACTCTCCCTTCTGCCCCACAAAGTTGTCCTCCTTGTCATCGAAGAGGATGTTGAAGGTGGTGAGGCTGCCATAGCAGCGGGTGATGTACTGCTGCATCTCCACCTTGTCCTGCTCGCTAAGACCGGGATGTGCATTGATCTTCTGCTCCAGTACGCGGAAGCGATCACGCATCATCACGATCTTGTGGAAGAAGTCCTCAATGGGCACTTCTTTGCTTTTGAGCGTGGGATCAGCGGAACGCATCTCGAGCGTGCCCTTCTGCCAGCGGCGCGCGAGTGCGATCGGGCGCATCAGGCTGTTATCCTCATCAAGCACTTCGCGCAGCGCGTCCTTCACGCTTTCCAGGTCCAGCTCCGGCGGCTCCACCTCCACCCCGGGTGCAATCACCACAAGGTCCTCGAAGGAGCGCGCGATGGGCTTTTCGCCGTGCTCGCGGAAGAAGATGTGGATGGAGCTTGAGTCAATATTGTAGACCACGCCCATGCCCAAAGAAGGATGCCTCACGCGTGCGCCTATGCCGATGTCATAAAGTTCCATGTTCGATGTGTGTTTTTTCAGGAAGGAAGATGCTCCGGAGCCTCCTCGGTCGTGTGTTCGCTGATCCTTTCCAGTTCAAGTTGCATGATGCCGTTCTTGGAGGAGAAGGCCTTGGTGAAGCGTCCTCCCCAGACGATCTCGTCCCAACGGTAGGACATGCGGGTGATCACCGGTTGCATGTATACCTCGTCGAAGCCCTTGATGGTGAGGATCATCTCCGCCCGGCGCAGTTCCAGCTCCTTGTGGGACATCCCCGCCATCGGGCTTTCGGCGTTGAGCGGATGGACAACGGTCCATGTAAGCGGTAGGTAGCTGATGCCGGACATCTGCAAAGGCAGGTTGAAATAGCTGAGACGCTCTTTACCGACCTCGCCATCCGACAAGACCAGCATCAGCTTGGCCTCCACATCGCTGAGCAAAGTGCTGCGACGGTTGGCGACGCGGAACATGAGCGCCCAACTCTCTTGGAACGGCGACAGCAGCGCGATGTCACTATGGGCCAGTCGTGCCTTGGGCCGGGCGAAGCGCGCAAAGATCACAGCGCCGATCAACGAGAAGCCGAGGATGCCGAAGACGCCTTCCACACCGGCGACCATCCATACGCCGGGGCTTGCCGGGTAAAGTGATCCGTACCCCACGGTCGTCACCGTCTCCAAGCTCATCCCCACTGCGGTCATCCATTTTCCGCTGAGTGATCCGAGGTCCGCGTTGCCGATGTGCTCCACGCCCACAGCCATATAGATGCTGGCGAAGATCACGTTCAGGATAAAGTAGCCGATGAAGATCGTTAGCAGCAATCGACCCACGCCCATGGTGGTGAGTTCGGTGAAGCCGTCCAGGAAACCCACGACGGCACTGTTGCGCTCCACTTGGAACTTGCCGTCCTTGCCCAACACGCGGTCCAACGGCTTTTCAAAGCTCGTTCCGATGCCCGGGTCCGTGGTGCGGTTCGGGTTGCTGAGGATATGGAACCTTCTGGGGATGCGGCACTGAAGTTTAAGGACGGCGAAGATGCAACGGGGCTGCTATTCCACCACGCGCAGCACGGGGTATTTCCGCCAGTTCGGCTCCATCCAAGGCGATCGGCGATAGATCCAGGTAAGCTGCGCGTCGGCGTCCTTTGCGAATGCGGGATCCGCTGCGCGCTTGGACTCGAAGGCCTGTTTCATATCCACATCGTGCGCCAGCAAGCGCGCGGCCATGTCATCGAAAACGTAATCGTCGTACCACTCTTTCTGCTGGAGCACGCCATCAAAGAAATTCCAAGCGAAGAAGCCGTCCTCGGCGTTGCATTCCAGTGCCTCCATCACGTAATGGTCCGTGGCCCGGCCCATCGGCACGAGCAGATCGCCGGCGTGTGCGGTCATTTCCCTCCGGTGCCGGGTGGTGTTTATCTCGCGGTGCAGATAGTGCCCTTCGTAAGCCATGGGCACCGTGGTGAAGTCCCCGATGCTGTCCTGTTCCACCTGCAACACGGTATCGTTCGGAAGGACATTCATCTCCACGCCGTTCACCTTCAGCCTATCGATAGCCACCTTCCATTGCTGCGGGACCAAATAGGCCTTGGGCTTGGGCGCTGTGAAAGATGGTCGATAGGTATCGCGCCATGGAACGACCGTGTCGGTGGGCTCATTGTGATCATAACGGATGCGGGGGAGACCTGTCACAAGGCTGGTTTCCGTCTTCGCAGTGTAGCCTTTCCAAGGAATGCTGCTCACGGCGGTGGCATCCAACCGCCAGTTCAGCCCGAACGCGTTGGTGGTACGTGTCCGCTCCTTCGCGGCAGCGCGTGCCTTCTTCAATTCATCCGGGTGCTGGTCCATCACGGCCAAGGTGCCCAACAACAGCTGAAGGGTGGCATTGACGCGATCCGGGAACGGTTTCAGCATGTGGCTCTCGCTGATGATGCCGATGCGG
Organism: Flavobacteriales bacterium; assembly: GCA_038234075.1. Lineage (GTDB taxonomy): Bacteria > Bacteroidota > Bacteroidia > Flavobacteriales_F > PHOS-HE28 > PHOS-HE28. Next base: position 23,641 of record JBBSUV010000015.1, read on the forward strand.
TCGAAGAGCGCGTTGTAGCCGCTGCTGTACCGCGGGCTGTCGTAGAAGCCGTGCAAGCCTTCCTCCGGGAACTTGCCCGTGGTCTCGAAATAGGGACACATCAGCATGCCCTTTTTATTCATCCACTCATACTGGCCCGGCTGCAGGACCTTGGTCATGAATTCCGAGAGCGGTGGAGAAAGCTTATCCTTCTGGGTGGACAACAACGCCATGATGTACTGGTGGTCCGCACCATCGCTCACATGAGGCTCGAAGTAGATGTCCGGATCCCATGCCGTCAATGCCGTTTCCAGGGAACGCGCATTTTCGGAATCCATCTTCATGAAGTCGCGGTTGAGGTCCAGGTTCTTGGCGTTGCCGCGAAAGCCGTATTCAAGCGGTCCACTCTGGTTCACGCGGCTGTAACGCCCTCTGTTCAAGGCCCCGCTGACGTTGTAGACCGGCACGATGCACACGGCGGTATGCGCCAGCAGACCCATCAGTTGGTCGCTATCGAGCAGCGCCTGTGCCAGCAGAAGGCTGGCATCGGTGCCATCCGGCTCACCCGGATGGATGGAGTTGGTGATCCAAAGGATGTTCTTGCCCGCCGCACGGATGCTCTCCGGCGTGAAGCCGCTGCCATCACTAAGAATGAAGAGGTGGATCGGATGGCCGTCGTCGTCCTTGCCGATGACCGTGAGCTTCGCTCCATCATACAAGGAGTCCATGCGGGCGAAACGGTCAATGGCCTGCTGCCAAGTGGCGCAGGTGTCGCCGGTGAAGCTCCACTGCGCTTCCGAGTTCGTGGTGAATGACATGGCGGTGATCAAAAGGGCAATACGGAAACAACGGATCATGCACAAAGATCACCCTCACCTCCTAAAAAGTGGAAACCCCGACGCAGCAAGGAGCGTCAGGGCTTCCGAAGTGCCGGCGACCAATGTCACCGGGCCATTATGATCAACAAGCTGAAGTACCTACTTCCTTCCACTCGGCACAGCCCTCTTCCGGGGCGACCGCAGGGACCGGTGCTGTCTGTTCTTCGACCTGGGGTTGAAAAACCGGCCCGATCTGTTGGGCATAAAGTTGCTCCTCGGAAGTAAGCTGGAGCAGAAGCGTGAGGGTCATGATCGGCCACATGGTCTAGGATTTGAATGCCGCAAGATTGGCCATTAATGAACCATTTGTCAAGACGAATGGCTATTTTTCATCGACAAATGAAATTTTACGCAGCTAAATGCTGATCTTTCAACCTGCGTTGGGAAGATTTACCTAGAAAGAACCACTGCTACCGGAACGGGATGTGCAACTTCGTCCCTTGCCCACGATCGACATGAACATGCCCATCACCATCCGCGCCAGATGCCTATCCGGCCTCGCTATCGCACTGCTCCTGCCCTTCTCAGTCGCCGCACAGGAATCGCGGAACGGGCCAAAAGTCGGTATTGACATTGGCACGCAGACCGCTGGCCAGTTCCTTGCTTGGTACGGACTTCCCAAGCTGGGCTTGATAGCAGGTTGGAGCTTTGAGGCGCCGATAACCTCACAAGTGAGCCTATTGATCGAACCCATGTACATCGGCAAGGGAAGCGTAAGCGCGAACCCCGTGTTGAAGACACGCGGCTCCGTTGCCTTGAATTACTTGGAACTGCCGCTGATGCTGAAGGTGAGCACCAACCCGGATCCTCAGGGGCTTTTCATCAGTGGCGGCCTTATGTATGGATACTTCTTGTTCGGGAAGGTCCGGAATTATCAGGATGGGAACTTGGTGAGTGCCTACGATTATTCGCCCAGCAACAATACCAATCGGAGCCAATTCAGCGCGGCATTGGGCATCGGTCATGAGATGGGGCATTGGATGTGGGAACTGCGCGGACAGAGCAGTCTGAATACATTCGATGCGTACGTGAGATCACACAATGTGGTCTTCTCCCTGCAGGTGGCTTGGCGCTTTTCCACCAATGCGGATAGGGAGAAGAAGCAGAGGGCTAAAGAAGAGACCCAGGACTGAAGCGATCTAGTGTTCCCCGCATGCTCGTCTTCGCAGGGTTCTCGTTGGGTGAGCCGACGGTGACCATTAATAGAACGACCACCCCCTGCCCTCCTTGAACAAAGGAGGGGAGAACACTCTCTCTACAGCCCGTTATCCCGGAAGAAATCCAGGTTCTGGAGCTTCACCAAGTGTACATTGGTGAAGTAGTGGTGCAGGATGTCCGTATAGCTGAAGCCGTCCCGGGCCATGCTCATCGCCCCTTCCTGGCAAAGCCCTACGCCATGGCCGAAGCCACGTCCTTCGAGCACCACCATGTCCCCTTCAGGACGGATGCTGAAGTAGGCGGACCTCAGGTCAAACTCCTTCCGTAATTGGGCAAGCGGTATCTCCGGGCTGATGTTGGAGAGGTAGAGCTCGCGGCATTCGGGAACGTGGTCCGTCACACTGGCCACCACATTGCTGTCATCGGTGTTCACGCCGTAGGTCTTCCGCAGGTAACTGAGCCATTTGGCGCGGGGGATGCTCTTTTCCCACGAGGCGTGCGGTGCATGCAGGCAGAAGGTGTCCATGGTGCTGACGAGGTAGGGCTCGCTCTTGCTCCAGACGTCCTCCGCGTTCATCGTCTCGCCTCCGCAGTTGCTGTGGAAGGTGGCGTGGATCAGGTGAATGTCGGAATCCACCACCACCAGGTCACGCGTCAATGCCACGGCCTGCGTGATGCTGTCCTGCCTGCTCCTTCCTTGAAAGACCTGGCAATGCGTGCCGTCGCAGACCTCGAAGCCTTCGCCTGCATGCCTGCGCTTATTGGCCAAGGCATAGGTGCGGCAGCTCACCGCCTGCAACTTGTAGTATTCCATGTCGTGGCCCTTGCCGGCCTCGGCCTGCACCACCCCGGCCACATATTCTTCAATGGGCACCGTGGCCACGAGCAGGAAGCGCCCTCCTGCCCTTTTGATCTCCAGACTTCCGGGATAGGGCCTTTCCGCGGACTTCGGGGACATGTTCCGCAATCGGAAGCCTCTGCCTGAGGGCGAACGGAAGATGAGGCTCTTCTTCGCCGTAAGATCCAACACCAAGGACTTGGCATGGATACCGTTCTCGCCGGAGCGGATCATCAGCCCGTCCGAGGAGGACAGCTCACCCACCTGCTTGCCATCGGCCCAGATCGTCAATGGCCCTTTGTCGCCCATCACCATCACCGAGGCTGTGGGCGCATCCTGGAACAATCCGACTCGTACATCGGCATATTGTTGCGCGACCAGCGGTGCGGAGAGCAGCAATGCCGCCAAGCCGAAAAAGATCCTGTTCATTCAGCCGCGAAGCTACCCGGCCCTTATGCGGGGTTACCGGTTGGCGCGCAGACTTTTCCACACCCGATCGGCCACATGTGCTGAAGCGCCCGGCCCGCCGAGCTTTTCGCGGAGCTCGTGGAGGTCCGCCAGCATCCTGCTCCGGTAGGTCTCATCATTAAGTAGTCGGTCCAGTTCCTTGCGGAGTTCTTTGGGCGCCATGTCGCTTTGGATGAGCTCTCGGACCACTTCGCGGCCCATGATCAGGTTCACCAAGGAGATGAAGGGAACCTTGATAAAACGCTTCGCCAGCCACACGTTCACCGCCCCACCTCCGTAGCAGACCGCTTCCGGCGTGCCGATGAGCGCGGCTTCCAAGGTGGCCGTGCCGCTGGTGACCAGTGCGGCCTTCGCCGTCTTGAGCAGTGCATAGGTGCCGTTGCCGACGAGTTCCACGCGGAGATCACCGATAATGCTGAGGTACAATGTTTCAGGAACGGAGGGCGCTGCCGCCACCTTGAAGTCCACCTCCGGAAAATGCTTCACAGTGCTGAGCATCACGGGCAACATGCGCGTGATCTCCTGGATGCGACTACCGGGAAGCAGTGCCACCACAGGCTTCGCGCCCTCGGTGCCCGGATGTTCCTCCGAGTGGACGGGCAAGGCGTCCAACAGTGGATGACCCAGGAACGCCACCTCCATGCCATGCTCCGCGTACCACTGTTTCTCGAAGGGCAGGATCACATACATGTGATCCACGTTCCGCTTGATGGCCTTCACCCGGCCGGCCTTCCATGCCCACACCTGCGGACTGATATAGTAGATCACCTTGATCCCATGCGCGTGGGCGAACTCCGCGATGCGCAGGTTGAAGCCGGGGTAGTCGATAAGGATGATCGCATCGGGTTTGAACGCGAGGATGTCCTCCTTGCAGTCCTTGATGTTGCGCAGGATGGTGCGCAGGTTGATCAACACCTGCGTGAAGCCCATGAAGGCCAGATCGCGGTAATGCTTGACGACTTCGGCACCGGCGGCCTGCATGTGATCACCGCCCCAAGCACGCACCTTCAGTTCCTCCTGCCCGGCTTGGGCGAAGAGCGCGCGCACCAAGTTGCCGCCGTGGAGATCGCCACTGGCCTCTCCGGCGATCACATAAAGTCTCTTCCCCATAGCAACAGCAACAACACGATCACAGCGCCATACACGAACATCGCGCCGATGACCCCGCGCATGGCCTTGAGCATCCGCCGTTGGTCGAATGCGAAGAAGAGCACCACATCCGCCAAAAGGCTCAGCGACAGCACCGGTGCGATGTTCCCCCGGATCCCGAAGACCATGCCCCGGAGAAACCAGCCCAGCTCAAGCTCTGGCCGAAAAACGGTCACTGTGAGCACTGAATACAGGAACAGACCGACCAATGGGGCGATCAGTCCAGCGATCACGCCTGTTCTTACGTTGTCAAAGCGCATGATCCCAGGTCTTGATGACCTCCACTTCGTGATGGGCCGTCATATCGAATTGGACGGGTACCACACTGGCGTAGCCATTTTCTGTGGCCCATACATCGGTATCCTCACCCTTGTCGTTGGCTATGAACATGCCTTTGAGCCAATGGTATTCGTGACCAGCAGGGTCCTTGCGTGTTTCGACGGCATCTTCCCAGCGCCCCAGCGCCTGCCTGCACACCCGGATCCCTTTGAGCGGACCGGCGGTTGCCGCAGGTATGTTCACGTTGAGGCAGTATCCCGCTCCCAAGCCATTCTTCAGCACATTGGCGGTGACGGAACGCACCACGGCACGTGTATGCTCAAAGGGGGCGTCAATGCCATAATCCATCAAGGAGAACCCGATGCTGGGGATGTCTTCCAGCGCACCTTCCACCGCCGCGCTCATGGTGCCGCTGTACAGCACGTTGATGCTGAGGTTGCTACCGTGGTTGATCCCGCTGACCAATAACGCAGGGCGCCCCTTGATGATGTGGTACACCGCGAGTTTCACGCAATCCACGGGTGTGCCGGTACAACTGTATGCCTTCACCCCTTCCATGAACTCCACCTCGCGGAGGCGGAGGAAGTTGTGGATGGTGATGGCATGGCCCATGGCGCTTTGCGGCTTGTCCGGTGCCACCACGAGTACTTCCCCGAAGGCTTTCATCTCTTCCGCGAGCGTCCGGATGCCGGGTGCGAAAATGCCATCATCGTTGGTGACGAGGATCAGAGGGCGATCGGTTTTCTTCATGCGGGGCCAAAGCTAAGCGGGGCTTCAAGATCAGAAGATCAGACGATCAGAAGATCAGATAATGGAATGCCTTGGAAGCGACTTGGACGGGAACCGGTGATGGGCCACTGATGCGTGCTTCCCGCAGTGAGGAACCTGAAAGAGTTGATGGTCGCGGATCAATTGTTCCGCTGTGTGATCAAACCGCGAACTTTGGCGCATGAAAAAGCCCATTTTCCCCGAAGGAGCTGCTAAGCCGATAGCCCCTTACTCGCCCGCCGTGGAGATGAACGGCATGCTATTCCTCAGTGGCCAGATCGCTTTGATCGGGAACACCGGTGAGCTGCAACTGTCCTCCATTGCAGAGGAGACGAAGCAGGTGATGGAGAATCTCGCGATGCTGTTGAACGCTTCCGGCCTGAGCTTCGAACACTTGTTGAAATGCACGATCTTCCTCAGCAGCATGGACCACTATGCCGCGGTGAACGAGGTCTACGGCAAGTACTTCGGGGATGTGCCACCGGCGCGTGAGGCCGTTGCAGTGGCCGGGCTGCCGCGCGGAGTGAACGTGGAGATCAGCGGGATCGCAATGCGATGACCCCGGATCCCAGGGGTCCTAAGAGGTGACCTACTTCAACGCCTTGCGATGGATGAAGTAGAGGTAGCACCAGTTGATGGCCAGCAAGAAGCCGAGGATGTTGAGGGCTCCCGAGCCGGCGATGAGAATGGGGACCAACATACCGAGCAGCTGTGCGCTGGTGTAGATATGGAAACCGTCCAAGTTGCCGTTCCACATGCGAAAGACGCCGACGGCCCGCGCCAATGTGCGTAATGCGAAGACAGCCATGAGCGCCACGCCGTGCGTGCGCATCACCTTCACGTAAGCGAATGCTGCTTCCTGCCGATCCGGTCCGATCATCCAGGACCAAGAGCTTTCAACGAGGTGCCGCACCTCCTCATCCGACATTCCACGTAGCGCATAGGCTCCGATGATACCGATCAGATAGAGCGGGAATACCACTCCTTGGTTGATGAAGCTGGCCACGCAGAGCCGCGTCAGCATCACCGGCCGTGCTTCCACAGCCCCCTTGTTCATTTCTTGTTCCACCGCGCTAAGCAACGAAAAAAGCCCCCGACCGCGTCGGGGGCTTTTCAATGAGGATAGGACAACCTAGTGCATGTGCTTCAGGTTCACAGCGTAAAGAATGACGAAGATGATGGAGAAGAAGCCCACAAACCCAACGCTGGCCAAAGCGAGCCAACCACCTCCCAGAAAAATGAGAGGCACCGCAAGTCCGCCGATCGTCGCGAGCAAGTAGAGCCAGAACCCGTTCTTCTTGAGGTTCCACATCAACCAAACACCGAATACGCTGAGGAGGGAGAGAACGATCCCTGCGATCCCAATGGACTTTGCGTTCTCGATCCCTTTCACTCCGACCTCATGCGCTGACTCCATCAGGCGGGTGGTCATTTCATTGGAATTGTCACCGATCTTAGCCACCTGCTCGGTCATGGTCTGCTCCAATTTTGCCCTCTCGGCGACCGGATCCATGGTCAAATTCGTTACCCCGCTGTAGATCCCGATCGCTCCCATAATGAAGCTGATGATGCAGATCACCGTAAGCAGGGTAGGTCGGGCCGGTGCAGCGCCCATGGTGGAAGTGTTGGTTTCGTTCATGCCTATGTGGATTTTTGGTTGGCTCGAAAATAGCGGCCATGGCGGGCCATGGCTCGATTGAAGCCTCGGAATATCGCCGAGTGATCGTTGATAACCAAGCGACATTGAGCAATGACGCGGGTTGTGCACCATAAGCCTTGGAACGACCGGGATCCGTAATTCAACGAGGAACATCCGCCTTCGCGCTGTCGGGCTAACTTCGCGCCGCGCCTGTTCAAGGCGAGCAAAACCAACAAATCCTATTCTGAGCACATGACCTATGATGTGATCGTTCTCGGCAGCGGGCCCGGCGGCTATGTGGCCGCCATCCGCGCCAGCCAATTGGGCCTGAAAACGGCCATCGTTGAAAAAGAGTCCTTGGGCGGCATCTGCCTGAACTGGGGCTGCATTCCCACCAAGGCCCTCATCAAGAGCGCCAACGTGTTCGAGTACATCAACCATGCGAAGGACTACGGCATCACCGTTGGTGCGCCTACCGCCGACTTCAAAGCGATCGTGCAACGCAGCCGTGATGTGGCCAAAGGCATGAGCAACGGAGTGCAGTTCCTGATGAAGAAGAACAAGATCGACGTGGTGATGGGCACCGGCATACTGAAGCCAGGGAAGAAGATCGAGGTGACGGGCGCAGACGGCAAGAAGCAGACCCTGGAGGGCAAGCACATCATCATCGCCACCGGCGCGCGCAGCCGTGAGCTGCCCGCACTGAAGCAGGACGGCAAGAAGGTGATCGGCTACCGCGAGGCCGTGTCATTGCCAGAACAGCCGAAGAGTATGGTGGTTGTAGGCAGCGGCGCCATCGGCAGTGAGTTCGCCTATTTCTACAATGCCCTTGGCACTAAGATCACCTTGGTGGAATTCATGCCCAATGTGGTACCTGTGGAGGACGAGGACGTGAGCAATCAGCTCGAGAAGAGCTTCAAGAAGCAGGGCATCGATGTGATGACCTCCAGCGAAGTGACGAAAGTGGACACTTCCGGCAAAGGCTGCAAAGTGACCGTAAAAACCCCGAAGGGCGACCAGACCATCGAATGCGACATCGTGCTGAGCGCGGTGGGCATCGTTTGCAACATCGAGGGCATCGGCTTGGAGGAAGTGGGCATCGTGACGGATAAGGGCAAGATCACCGTGGACGGCTTCAGTGCCACGAACATCCCGGGCTATTACGCCATCGGTGACGTCACTCCCGGCCAAGCACTCGCGCATGTGGCGAGTGCGGAAGGCATCATCTGCGTGGAAAAGATCGCCGGCAAGAACCCGGAAAAGCTGGATTACAACAACATCCCGGGCTGCACCTACTGCTCGCCGGAGATAGCCAGTGTGGGCTATACCGAGAAGGCCGCCAAGGAAAAGGGCTATGAGCTGAAGATCGGCAAGTTCCCCTTCTCGGCCAGCGGTAAGGCCGCCGCCGCCGGGGCGAAGGACGGCTTCGTAAAACTGATCTTCGACGCCAAATATGGCGAGCTGTTGGGTGCGCACATGATCGGCATGAACGTAACAGAGATGATCGCAGAATGCGTGGCCATGCGGAAGCTGGAGACCACCGGGCACGAGATCATCAAGACCGTTCACCCTCACCCCACCATGAGCGAGGCCATCATGGAGGCGGCCGCTGCGGCATACGGCGAGGTGATCCACCTGTAGAGGCCGAAGATCTTCGGCCCCTACAGGTCGACACACGGGCAACATCGAATGAACACCTTGGCATTCAACGCTCCGGAAGAAGAAGGACGGGTGACCCGGTTTTTCGATCGACTAGCGCCTGAATACGGGGAGCGTTACGATGGAAAGGAGCGCTTCCACGACCACTTCTTCCAGGAACGCAGGGAAAAGGCCGTGCGCGGCCTGGATCTGGCCGACCGGGATGTGCTCGACATCGGGAGCGGCACGGGTGACCTGTATGCCAAGCTGATCACCCGGTTCCCGGACATGCGCTTCCTGGCCGCCGACATCAGTGCAGGCATGCTCGCCCGCAGCAAGGTACCAGTGGGCCAACGGATCCTCGGCCATGCCTACGATCACGACTTCGGCGATCGCCGTTTCCATGCCATCTTCATGCTTGGCGTGTCCACATACATGGACCGGCAGGAATTGGAGAAGAACCTCGCTTTCGCCGCCCGCCATCTCGCCCCTGGCGGCACCTTCACGGCCACCTTCACCAACAAGCACGCACTGGACTCCTGGACCCGTTCCCTTTCCCGCCTGCCCTTGCGACTTTTCCGTGAAGGGGGGCATGTACTGACCAGCGGACTGCGTATCCACAGCTATGGTTTTCGGGAAGCGAGCGCGCTCGTGGAACATCATTTCACCATCAAGGGCTGGGACCTCCTGAACCACACCGTATTTCCGATGAACCGGCTGCTGCCGCGCCTGTCCGTCCGTTTGGCCCGTAGCCTCGCCGGTCGCAAAGGGACAGCGATGTGGCTCCGGTTCCTTAGTTCAGACCTGATGGTCCGTGCCGAAGGCCGACCTTTGTACTCACATTCTTCAGGTCGGGAAGGCAACCAAGCGGATCCTGAACGTCTACTATGAAGCAGCCCTAGTCGCGAACGAGTGCCCCTTTCCGGCGATCGTTTCTTCAAGATCACAAATGCCCCGTATCCTCCACATCAATAACCGCTTCAATCTGGGCGGCCCCACCCATAATCTGGCCTATCTGGCGAGGTACATGCCTCCCGGCTTCGAGACCCTTTTGGTGGGCGGCCCCCCGGAAGGCACGGAGGAAAGCAGCACCCATATTCTTTCCGAACTGGGTGTGGAGGCCATCATCCTCCCGGAAATGTGCCGGGCCATATCCCCGTCCCGCGATCTGAGCGCCTATCGTCGCATCAAGCAGGTGATCAAGGACTTCAAGCCGGACATCGTTCATACCCATGCTGCCAAGGCCGGTGCCGTGGGGCGGATGGCAGCGTACGACCTCGGTGTAAAAGGCATCGTCCATACTTTCCACGGACATGTCTTCCACAGCTATTTCGGACCGGTACGCACCTCGGTCTTCAAGAACGTGGAGCGTTTTCTGGCTGCGCGGTCCTCGCAGATCATCGCTATCAGCGAACGCCAGAAGATCGAACTGGTCGAGGAGCATAGGATCTGCGGTGCAGACAAGGTGAGCGTGATACCGCTGGGTTTCGACCTGAGCAAGTTCCGAGAGGGCCAGGATGTGAAGCGGGCCTTGTTCCGCCGCGTCTATGGCGTGGCCGATGACGAGGTGGCCATCGGCATCGTGGGTCGTTTGGTGCCGGTGAAGAACCACGCGCTTTTCCTGAAGGGGATGAAGCATGTGCGCGACCACACCGGGAAAAAGGTGCGGGCCTTCGTTGTCGGCGATGGTGAAGAGCGGGAGAACATCCAGCGTGCGGCCTCGGAAATGGGTCTCAGCATGGCGCATGCCCGTAGCTTCAACGGCAGTGGTTTCGGCCATGGCGTGAACGGCAAACCTATTGTGGACCGTGCTGACATCACTTTTACCAGCTGGGTGCGTGAGATCGACATCGTGCATGCCGGGGTTGACGCAGTCGCCTTGACGAGCTTCAACGAGGGTACACCGGTAAGTCTGATCGAGGCGCAGGCGGCGGACCGTGCAGTAGTAAGCACCCGTGTGGGCGGGATCGAGAACGTGGTGAAGGATGGCGTGACCGGCCTGCTCAGCGCCAACAATGATGCACAGTCCTTTGGCGAGAACCTGCTGCGATTGGTGGATGATGCCGCCTTGCGTGCCCGTTTGTCATCGGCAGGATGGGCCCATGTGGGGGAGCGCTACCACTATTCACGCCTCATCAAGGACACGGCCGAGCTCTATCAAAGGCTGATCGCCTGAAGCGGAGGCCCTTTGGTTTACTTTTGCGCGAAATCAGTGGGAATGGGGAGAATATCGATCGTGTTGGCCTTGGCGATGCTCATGCTATCCGGTTGCTTGATCAACCAGAACATCATGTTCAAGACCCCGCACGACTATAAGTTCGATACCGTGTCCGATACCTTGGAACGCGAGTTCAAGATCCAGCCGGACGATATCCTCAGCTTCCGGATGTTCTCCAACGACGGGTTCAAGATGATCGATCTGGTGAATGACAACCAGATGAACATGAGTACCGCGAACCGGATCCAGTTCGCCTACTCTGTGGACACCGACGGTTCCACCAAGCTTCCGGTGATCGGGACCGTGCATGTTGCAGGAATGACGGTACGGGAAGCTGAATTGTCTTTGGAAAAGCAATATTCGGTGTACTATCAAAAGCCCTTTGTCCTATTAACGGTGAGCAACCGCCGCGTGGTTGTCTTTCCAGGTGGTGGTGGCGATGCGAAGATCATCCCTTTGGAAAAGAACAACACCACGATGCTTGAGGTATTGGCAAGCGCCGGTGGTCTAGCTGCACGTGGCGATGCGCACCGGATCAAGCTCTTCCGCCGAACTACGGATGGCGGACGGAAGGTGTTCCAGTTCGACCTTTCCGACATCGACAATCTGAAATATGCTGACCTCGTGATGCAGGCGGACGATGTGGTCTACGTACAGCCGAAGGCCGAGGTCGCCAGAGGCCTGCTCCAAGAGATCACTCCGTTGATCACGCTCCTGACCACGACGATATTGGTGATCGGCATAGCAAGGACGTTTTAACGGGAACGGGCATGTTGAACGATGATGTGAGCAACAACGCGGCCCAGCTGGACAGCTACCGCGAGCGCATCACCAACTTCAGCAACGAGTTCGACCTCGGTCTCTTCATCTACATCGTCAAGCGGTCCTTCATCTGGATCGCTTTGTGCCTGCTGTTGGCATTCAGCGCGGCTTTCCTCTATCTGCGGTATACAGCGCCGACCTATGCCAGCAGCGTCGTGCTCCAACTGGGGCAAAGCAACAACGCCCAGATGGTCCTGAAGGTGAACGACCTGATGGAGGACAATACGCTGCAAGCGGACGTGCAACTTCTTCGCTCCAACTTCTTCGTCGCCAAGGCCGTAGCGCTGCTTCCCTTGGAAGTGCGCTATTTCTTCCGGGGCCAGATCCTTACCGAGGAGTATTACAAGCAGTCCTTCTACAAAGTGGAACACTTGAAGGTGATCGATGCTGAGATCTGGGATAAGGCGATCAGTGTGGCACCGCTCGATGACGGCACCCTCCAACTCTCCTACACGATCGGTGTGACACCTTACAACATCCCGGTGACCTTGGGTAAAGATTTCTCCACCCCTCATTTCAATGGCCGGATCGTGACCGAGTCGGGCCGTAAATGGCCCACCGGCTTAGAGCGAGGCACCCTGTATTTCACGCTCAATGATCCCAAGTCCCTCACAAGCGAGTTCGCCGGCCAGGTCAATGTGACCATCAATGATCCCAGCGCCAAGACCATCACGATCAGTTACACTGACCATAACGCACTGCTGGCGCGCGATATCTGCCAGGCCATGGCCGATGCCTACATCACCTATGACGTGGAGCGGAAGTCCGAAAGCGCGGAGAATATCCTCCGCTTCATCGAAAGCCAGAAGGATACGGTATTCGAGGAATTGCGGGCGAGCGAATTAAAGTTGGAGATCTTCAAGCGGGACAACCGGGTGTCGGACATGGACCAGCTCACTCCGCTCCTTCTTCAGCGCTCAGATGAGTATGAGGATCAGATGCTGAAACTCCGCATGGAGGATAACCTGCTGAAGGAGATCGAACATGCGGCGAAACAGGATGATGGTCACCTGAACGTATACCAGCTCATCCCCTTGTTGATCGGCAGCGACTTCGCCTCCTCCTTGGAGGATGCCATCAACCGGTTGGGCAAGATGCTCGATGAAAGGTCGGGCATGGCCTTCGAGGTTACCACGGAAAATGAGAACCTGAGGGTCTTGGACAGGCAGATCGAGATGCAACAAGGCCTGATCTTCGAAAGTGTCGCGACGATGCGCTCCCGAATCGCTTCGCGCATGGCGGACTATGGCGCAAAGTTGGACGAATACGAGCAGCGTTTCTACCAAATGCCCGAGCAGGAGCTGGCCTATGCTCGGATCAACCGCCTGTTCAACATCAATGAGAAGTATTACACGCAGCTCTTGGAGAAGGACATCGAATACCGGATCAGCAAGGCCGGCTTCGTATCCGAGAACCATGTGCTGGAATCAGCGGTAGTGCCGACCACGCCCATCTCCCCGAACCGGAGCATGATCATGCTCTCCTATATCCTCACGGGTCTTATCATCGGGATATTGATCGTATTGGTGCGTTATATCCTGCACAACAACATCACCTCGCTGAACGATATCGCCAAGGCGAGCAATTCATCGGTCGGGATCCTGGGTATGGTGCCCAAGTACAAAAAGGAGATCCCCGTTAGCCAGCTGATCGTGGATAAAAACCCGAAATCCTTGATCGCTGAAAGCTTCCGGAGTGTGCGCACGAACTTGCAGTTCGTGGATAATTCCCCCGGCCCGAAATTGATCGCTGTGACCAGTACGATCTCCGGCGAGGGCAAGACTTTCGTGGCGATCAATCTTGCAGGCATCATCAGCTTCAGCGAAAAGCGCGTGGTGGTGCTTGACCTGGACATGCGGAAACCGAAGATCCACTTGGGCTTCGGAGTGGAGAACATCCGCGGTATGAGCACGTTGCTCATCGGTAAGGACGAAGTGCATAACTGCATCCAGCACAGCAGTCTACCCGGACTTGACTTCATCACGGCCGGCCCGATACCGCCGAACCCCAGCGAACTGATCATCAGCGTGAACATGACGCGCATCCTGGATATCCTGAAGAAGGAGTACGACGTTGTACTGATCGACACCCCACCAGTAGGATTGGTAACGGATGGCATCTCCATCATTCAAGCAGCGGACATCCCCATTTACATCTTCAGGTCGGACTACTCGAAGAAGGCCTTCGTCCAGAACGTCGACCGGTTGATGAATGAGAACCACATCACCCGCCTGAGCGCCATATTGAACGGCGTGGACGTGGACCGCAACAAGTACGGTTATGCTTATGGTTATGGCTACGGATATGGCTATGGCTACGGTTATGGCTACTATGAGGACCGCGCTGCCAAAACATCCTCGAACTGGTTCTTCAAGCTCTTCAACCGCCTATGATCGATGTATTCAAGACCCGGATGGAGGGGCTATTGCGCCTACGTCCACGGGTGTTCAGTGATGAAAGGGGACATTTCCTGGAGCCGTTCAATACGGCCTCTTTCGCAGAAGCCACCGGCATCACCGCCCCTTTCGTACAGGACAACGAAAGCTGTTCCAAAGCCGGCGTGTTGCGCGGGCTCCATCTGCAAGTAAGCCCACACGGACAAGCCAAGCTGGCCCGAGTAGTGAAAGGTGCCGTGCTGGACGTTTGTGTGGATCTGCGGCCGGGCAGCGCCACATTCGGTGAGCACTTCAGCGCGCGGCTGGACAGCGAGAACCGCGACATGCTCTATATCCCTGCTGGCATGGCGCATGGATTCCTGGCCTTGGAGAATGATACCATCTTCGCCTACAAGTGTTCCGCCTACTATGCACCTTCAGCGGAACGCACCATTCTCTGGAACGATCCCGACCTGGCCATCCAATGGGGGATCAAGGATCCGTTGGTGAGCGCGAAAGATCTAGCCGGCTCCACTTTCACGTCGAGAGCCTGGGAGAAATAGCCATGTACACGGAGAGCCAGTTGTTCCTCATTCTGAGCGGCCTGTTCTTTCTGGCACTGGTGTTCTCCTTGTTGGTGAACTCCGTGTTCATGCGCTTTTTCAGGACCTTCGGGATCCGAGAGGACGCGCCGACGATGGTGCGCTGGAACGCGTCAGCGAAACCCGCATTCGGCGGCATCGGTTTTTTCATCGTCTTCCTTTTTGCGTTCGCTGCCTATGGGGTCCTCTTCCCGAACAATGCCTCCGACCCTCTCCAACCGCAGCTACTGGGCCTTTTGGCCGCCACCGGCCTTGGATTCCTCATGGGCCTGGCCGACGATGCCTACGATACCCGTCCTCTGCTGAAGTTCGTTACCCAAGTGGCTTGCGGGGTGCTTCTACTAAGCACAGGGACCGGCATACATGTCTTCAACATTCCTGCGGTGGATAATATCCTGACCGTCCTTTGGGTGGTGGGTATGATGAACGCCATCAACATGTTGGACAACATGGACGCCATCACTTCGGTGGTGACATTGGCCATCCTTGTCGCCGCCCTCACCCAATTGCTGCCCTTGGGCAATGCCGCTGATGTGAACACCGTGATCATCATCGCTGTATGCGGCGCCATTGGCGGCTTTCTCTTTTTCAACTGGCACCCCTCGCGCATGTTCATGGGCGATACTGGGAGCCAGTTCCTGGGGGTCCTCATCGCCTATCTCGGTATCCGGTATTTCTGGAACGGCACTTCCCTCACCGGGGCCATTGATCCTTGGCGGCAGGTCTCCATCACTGCGGTCGTGTTCATCCTTCCCCTTGCCGATACCACTACCGTGTCCATCAATCGCATGATGCGTGGCCACTCCCCCTTCGTCGGCGGCAAGGACCACACAACGCACTATATGAGCTACGCCGGACTCACCGACTCCCAGGTGGCCATGGTGTATGGTGGTCTCGGCCTGGTCTCCAGCTTCCTCGGTTTCATCGCACTCCGGTTCATCCCCGTGTGGCGGCCGTTGCATTCGTTCCTCTTCCTCGGATACGCCTTGGTGGTGTTCCTCTTTCTCTTCGCCCTGACGAAAAGGCGAGGGATCGACCGACCTTTGTAGTCCCAATGCGCAACTTTCCCTCCGTCATCGGCAAGAGCTTGCTGGTGCTACTGCTCATCGGTGGTGGCGCCATCGCGCTCCAGGTCCTCACCTTCAGCATCACCACCGAGGACAGTGACCTGGACCACCAGCGACGCTTCAACGAGAGCTACAACATCTTCAGCCTCAACCTGCCCACGCACCTTGATTTCTGCGGTGAGAAAGTGCCGTTGGAACAGTTGGACGTGCGCGAGCGACTGGACCGCGAACTGCTGGTGAACACCTACTGGCAGAGCAGTTCATTGCTGGCACACAAACGGGCGAACAGGTGGTTCCCGGTGATCGAGCCGATCCTTAAGCGGGAAGGCGTGCCGGATGACATGAAGTACATCCCGCTGGTGGAAAGCGGGCTCACCAATGTGGTCAGCCCTGCCGGCGCCGTGGGATTTTGGCAATTCATGCCGGCCACCGCCACAGGGCATGGTCTGGAGGTGAACAACGAAGTGGATGAGCGGTACAATGTGGTCCGTAGTACGGAAGCGGCGTGTGCGTTCCTGAAGGAAGCGCATGACCGTTATGGCTCCTGGGCCATGGCCGCCGCCAGTTACAACTTGGGCCAAGGGAATTTGGAGAAACAACTGGGGCGCCAGAAGGAAAAGAACTACTTCGACCTGCTGTTGCCGGAAGAGACGTCGCGGTACATCTTCCGCGTATTGGCGATGCGATCGATCATGACCGACCCGGAGCGCTTCGGCTTCCACTTGCGCAAAAAAGACCTTTACCCTCCGTACCTCACGCATGCCGTGGAGCTGGTTCCTCCCGTGGCGGACCTGAACGCCTTCGCCAATGCGAACGGAACGAACTATAAGATGTTGAAACTGTTGAACCCTTGGTTGCGCGACAATCTCCTCACGGAACATCCGGGAAAGACCTACACCGTGCTGCTGCCGGACAAAGGGTTCGATCAGGCCACGGCCGACAATGAGCAATAAAAGGAACAGCCTTTCCGATACGGATACCCGCACGCTGGAGGTCCCGTTGGAGGAAGAGTACATCGAGGTGTTCGGTGCGCGCGTCCACAACCTGAAGAACATCGATGTGCGCATCCCGCGTGATAAGCTTGTGGTGATCACCGGCCTCAGCGGCAGCGGTAAAAGCTCACTCGCATTCGATACGATCCATGCCGAGGGTCAACGGCGGTACATCGAAACGTTCAACGCCTACGCGCGGCAATTCCTTGGCGGTATTGAGCGGCCGGACGTGGACCTGATCACCGGCCTCAGCCCCGTTATCGCGATCGAGCAGAAGACGATCAGCAAGAATCCGCGCAGCACCGTGGGTACCATCACGGAGATCTACGATCTGCTGCGACTGCTCTATGCGCGAGTGGCCGATGCGTACAGCCACATCACCGGTGAGCGCATGGTGCGCTATACCGACAAGCAGATCACCGACCTGCTGACGAAGGAGCACGACGGGCAGGACCTCTTGATCCTCGCCCCATTGGTCCGCGGCCGCAAGGGACATTACCGCGAGCTTTTCGAGCAACTGCTGCGCCAAGGCTTTTTGCGCGCCCGCGTGGATGGCAACGTGATCGACATCACTGGACGCCCGCGGCTGGACCGCTATAAGACACACGACATCGAACTGGTGGTGGACCGCCTGAAGGTAACCGCCTCCCAGATCAAGCGCCTGAAGGAAAGCTGCGCCACGGCGTTGAAGTATGGCAAGGGCAACATGATCGCCCTCGACACCAAGCACCCGGACGCCCCACGCTACCTCAGCCGACACCTGATGGACCCCGTGAGCGGGATCGCCTACGAGGAGCCCGAGCCGAACCTGTTCAGCTTCAACAGCCCGTATGGCGCATGCCCGCGCTGCGGTGGCTTGGGCCAGGTGACCGAAGCAGCACCGGAAAAGATCGTACCGGACCGTTCCAAAAGCCTGAAGCGCGGAGCGATACCGGCGTTGGGCAGCTATAAGCCAACGGGCATCTTCCGGCAGGTGGAAGCCGTGCTGGAGAACTACGGTCACGATGCCAACACGGCCTTCGATGAGATGGAGGATGAGGTGCTCACCACCATCCTGAACGGCCTCGACGAACCGCTGCGGGTGGTAAGCAAGGCGGGTCTCAGTGATCGCTCGGTCCGCTTCGACGGCATCATCCCGTACATCCTCGAGCAGGCACAGGACGGTCCGCAAAGCGCGCGCAAATGGGCGGGACAATTCACCCGCATGGTGGAGTGCCCCCTCTGTGAAGGCACCCGCTTGAAGAAGACCGCGCGTTGGTTCCGCATCGCGGACAAGAACATCGCGGAGCTGGCGCACATGCCGATCAATGAACTGCATGCGCACATGCTGGCGTTGCCGGAGAAGCTGAACGAGCGCCAAGCGGTGATCGCCCATGAAGTGGTTAAGGAGATCGCTTCGCGCAGTAAATTCCTGCTCGACGTGGGCTTGGAATACCTCACCTTGGACCGCAGTGCACGCACCCTCAGCGGTGGCGAGGCGCAGCGGATCCGCTTGGCCACACAGATCGGCAGCCAGCTCACCGGTGTGCTCTACATATTGGACGAGCCCAGCATCGGGCTGCACATGCGCGATGACCACCGCCTGATCGACAGCCTGCGGGACCTGCGCGATGGTGGAAACAGCGTGCTGGTGGTGGAGCACGACAAGGAAATGATGCGCCACGCGGACCACATCATCGACATCGGCCCTGGCGCCGGGATCCATGGCGGGCACGTGGTGGCGCAAGGCACGCCGCAGGAACTGATGAAGAGCGGATCGCTCACCGCGCGCTATCTCACTGGAGAGGAACGTATCGCCATACCCAAGGTCCGGCGCAAGGGGAACGGGCACGAGCTCCGGCTGAAAGGCGCTTCGGGCAACAACCTTAAGGCCGTGGACCTCGTGCTTCCGCTGGGCACCTTCATCTGCGTCACCGGCGTGAGCGGCAGCGGCAAGAGCACGTTGATCGACGACACCCTCTACCCCATCCTAAGCAAGACCTTCCACCGGGCGCAGACCCATCCGTTGCCCTATACAAGCATTGAAGGGCTCAAGTATCTCGACAAAGTGATCGAGGTGGACCAATCGCCCATCGGCCGCACCCCACGCAGCAATCCGGCCACCTACACCGGACTGTTCGACCACATCCGCCAGCTCTTCGCGGCGTTGCCGAGTGCGAAGATCCGTGGGTACAAGACCGGACGGTTCAGCTTCAACACACCCGGTGGTCGCTGCGAGACCTGCAAGGGTGCTGGTGTGCGCACCATCGCCATGAACTTCCTTCCCGACGTGGCCGTGCCCTGTGAGACCTGCCGCGGAAAGCGCTACGATCGCGAAACCCTTGAGGTCCGCTTCAAAGGGAAGAATATCGCGGACGTGCTTGCGCTCAGCGTGGAAGAAGCCATGGGGATCTTCAGCGAGATCCCCAACATCAGTATGAAGCTCAGCACACTCCTCGACGTCGGGCTTGGCTACATCACACTCGGACAGGGCAGCACCACCCTTAGCGGCGGTGAGGCACAGCGCATCAAACTGGCCACGGAGCTGAGCAAGCGGCATACCGGAAGCACGTTCTACATTCTTGACGAGCCGACCACCGGTCTGCATTTCGAGGACACGCGACAATTGATCCATGTGCTGGACAAACTGGTTGAGCATGGTAACACGGTGCTCACCATCGAGCACAACATGGATATCATCAAAGTGGCGGACCATGTGATCGACATGGGCCCCGAAGGTGGTGCTGGCGGCGGTCTCATCGTAGCGCACGGCACACCGGAGGAAGTTGCGCTGATGGGACGTGGCCACACCGCCAAGTTCCTGGAGCGCGAACTCTTCAACTGAACCGCGCCTTCCAGCGGTGATCGCTCTTTCATAAGATCTTTCATATGGCCGCAAGCCGACATGCTCTTCAACACGCCGTTGTTGGAAGATGGGGTACTGTGCACTGCCTGCGGCACACGGCACGCGGATAAGTTTGCTCGCATCGTAAACGCATTCATCCGCGAAGCCCGATCCCATGATCAAGATCTTCACCCTACTCAACGTCGCAGGCCTCTTCCTTTTCAACCTGCTCTTCGTTGGTAACGTCAGTATCGTGCAGGAGATGCCGGCAAAAATGGACCCGGGAACAGAGGTCCGTGTCACCGTTACGGTCAACAAGGACAAGCTCTCCGGCTTCGCCAAACTGCAGATCGATCTGCCTGTGGGATTCACCGCCACTGCCATTGAAACGAAAGGTGCGTCCTTCACCTTCGCGGACGGGAAAGCGAAATTCATCTGGATGGCGCTGCCCACCCAGCCTTCGTTCAAAGTGAGCTACACACTCAGCGCGGATGCCAATGTGGTCGGCCCCATGCAACTGACCGGTAGGCTCTCCTACATCGAGGACAACGAACGGAAGACGGTGGACATGGCGCCATCATCCATCACGGTCGGTACTGGCGGTGTGGTAGCAGCGGCACCTTCCACTTCCAACGAACAGTCAACGGGCACCATAGCAAGCACGACACCTGAAAGCATCCCGGCAAAGGAGGCACCTGTACCGCAGGGTGCCATCGCAGCGGTCGCTGAGCAGTCGGTGATCCCCGATGTCGCAGCGAACGATATGCCAGGCATTGCTCCACAGAACGGCCCTGGCAATGTGAGTGCACAGCGCACCATCACCCCGGTCAATGCTTCGGAGATGCTGGTGGAGGTGACCATCAAGAAGGGTCTCCTCCGCGGGTTCGGAAAGTTGCAGGAGACTTTGCCGGAAGGGTTCACCGCAGCGGTGAATGAGTCCGATGACGCCATCTTCAGCACCAAAGGGCGCGTGGCCAAATTCGTATGGTTGAACCTGCCTTCCAAGGAAGAGATGAAGGTGACCTATCGCTTGATCGGGCCTTCCACTGCCAGCGGCGAACTCGCGGTGAACGGCGAATTCGGGTACCTGATGAACGACCTGACCCAACGCGCGGTCATCGGCACGACCAACTTCACCATCGGCGGCCTGGTCGCGGACAAAACTCCTGTAAAAACACAGCAGACGACATCCACCACCACAACGACCACTCCGGAACCTGTGGTGACGAAGCCCACCCGTACGGAGCCATCCACCGATGTCGTCGCTTCCCGTACTCCAAAAGCAAAGGTCACCTCCATTCCAGCACCGGAATCCGGCATCACCTTCAAGGTACAGATCACAGCCGCCCACCGCGAAGTGGGCAAGCCGTATTTCGTCCAACGACATCACTTTGATGGTGATTTCAGCATCGAGCGCAACGACGGATGGATCAAGTATGTCACTGGCATGTTCGACCGCTACCGCGCCGCCCGCGATCAGCGTCAAGCTTACATTGACGCCAACCACAACTTCCCCGGTCCCTTCGTCACGGCTTACAACAACGGTGAGCGTATCACCGTGCAGGAAGCCTTGATGATCGCCAAACAGAACTCTGCACAGTGACCTGATCTTTTCAGAACTAACCTGGATGCGCATCCCGGCCACGCCCTCCCTGCTCCGCCCTTTGGCGTTGAGCGCCGTGATGTCGGTGTGCGCGATCCCGTTCGCACAGGCACAGACCGAGGCACAGGCACCACCCGATTCCACGCGCTTCCAGCTGAGGCCCTCGTTCTCCTTGGGCACCGGCATGCTCGGCTTTTATGGCGACGTGGGGTTCAATAGCAAATACTATAGTCCGTTGGTCTCGCGCATCGGCTATGAGCTGAGGGCCTCCTCCCCCATCACCGATTGGTTGGAGGTGAGCCTTTTCGCGTTGCATGGCCGCTTAAGCGCGAACGAACGGAGCTTGGGACGCAACCTCAACTTCGAATCGCGGATCACCACCGGCGGAGTACAGTTCACCTACACCTTCAACCAGCTGCTGAAGCCGGGCCATGTGGTTGAACCCTTTGTGAGCGTGGGCTTCGAAAGCTTGGAATTCCTCAGCAAGACCGACCTGAAGGACGCGTACGGCCGGCGGTACAACTACTGGAGCGACGGCACCATCCGGGACATCGCGGAGGACGCACTGAACGCCGCCGACGCCGTGGAGATATCCCGCGATTATACCTATGAGAGCGATGTGCGTGAGAGCAATATCGACGGGTTCGGGAAGTACGAAGAGCAGACTTGGGCCATTCCCGTTGGCGTGGGCGTGAAGATGCTCCTTGGCCACGGGTTCGATGCCCGTGTCGGGGCCACCATGCACTTCACGCGCACGGACTTCATGGACGGCGTCTCGGACATGAGCATCGGGGACCGCAAAGGCGACGGACGTAAGGACCGCTTCCTTTTCACCTCCTTCTCTGTGGGCTACGCGATCAACATGACGCCGAGGAAGAAGAAATTCAAGCCTACGCTCACCCCTCAGCAGATGGACGTCATCGCGTTCAATGATGATGAGGACGGTGACGGCGTGATGGACTGGAGCGACCTCTGCCCGCACACACCCGCAGGTGCGGCCGTGGATGAACATGGCTGCCCCTTGGACAGCGACGGTGACAGCGTTCCGGATTACATGGACGACGAACCAGGCACCTTGGCGGGCGCCGCGGTCAACGAGCGCGGCGTGACGCTCACTGACGATGACCTGCTCCGTGCATGGCTGAACTACAAGGACTCCGCCAACGTCACGATCATCAGCAACCGCGTAGAGTCGTTCGGCCCCGTAGGCAAGCCGAAGGTGACCCGTCCCGCCACAACGGCCAAGCGCACCTATGTGGTGAAGGTGGGCACCCAAGTGGAAGGCATCAGCGAGGAATTGATCCAGCGGATCCTCAGCCTGCCGGACGTACGCACGATCGAGCGCGGCGACACCACCTTCTATATCGTGGGGAATTTCGATGCGCTGCCTGATGCCATAAAACGAGAACTCCAGCTGAAGGGCCAAGGCTTCGAGGGCACCGTGATGATCGAACAGAACGGTAAGCTGATCGACCTTCCCCAAGGGGGCATTACAAAGCGGGAGAGCGAAGTACTCACCAACCTCGCACCCGCGGAACCGGAGAAGTCCGGCAAAGTGGTGGTCCGTGTCCAGTTGGGCGCATTCCGCCACCGATTGGCGGAGAACATCTTCTCAGGCATTCCAGATCTTGTGACCTTGAAGGACAAGGACGGACTGACGCGCTACTACACCGGGTCATACACGGATATAAACGAGGCCGCAAAGCACAAGGTGAACATGCTGTTGAAAGGATTCGAGGGTGCGTTCCTCGTGGCCTTCAAGGATGGCAAACGCGTCTCCATCGCCGAGGCTGGTGCCCAGCTCACCGGCCCTGAGAACCTGAACAGCATCCCTTCCGGCAGCATCAATCCGGCCCACCTCTCCTTCCGGGTGCAAGTGGGCACCTTCGCCGGGAACGTACCCATGGAGACCATGAGCAAGTATGTGGACCTGGGCAATGTGAAGCCGGTGGCTGGCGAGAGCGCAGTGCGCTACCTCTATGGCGAATACACCACGCGCACAGCCGCCGAGCTGGCCCGCAAGGAGCTTCAGAACCTCGGTTTCGAGGATGCCTTCGTGGTGGGTGAGATGAACGGCCGGATCATACAGGCGGAGGACGCCCAGAGGCTGTTGGAGGGTAAATAGCCACTGCGAGCTTGGAAGGCCCGTTGCCTTCATGACCCTTACATATGTTCGGGCTAGGATATGCTTCGCAGGTTTTCTGCTCAATGTCCAATTTGGATGACACGCTACCCTTGGAACGGCACACGTTACCAGGGTAGTGGTCCGTTATCTTGCTGCCCAGATCCACCAAGCCCATGTTGAAACAGCCGCGTCTGTTCCCCGCCATCCTTATTCCTATTCTCCTGCTTTTTCTGGCCAGTGGTTGCCAGCGTGAGACGCTCCCGATACGGCCGGATGCGGCTTTCGCTCCGTACGTCTCCGCGTTCACCGCCGGACATATCTCGGCGCGGGCACCGGTGCGCGTGCGCATTGCGGAAGGGGTTTCATTGAAGGACACCACCGAGAATGCCCTGCAAGAGCTCTTCTCCCTGAGCCCAAGCGTGGAAGGAGTGGTGAGCTGGCAGGATGCGCATACGCTCGCCTTCCAACCGCGCGAACGCTTGAAGCAGAACACGGACTACACCGTCACCTTTCATCTGGGCCGCTTGGCCGAGGTGCCGAAGGATCTGCAGGAACTCAAATTCACCTTCAGCACATTCGAACAGGGGATCGACCTCCGGGTAAGCGACCTGCAATCCCTCTCCCCTTCCGACCTCAAATGGCAGCGCGTGATCGTGGGCGTGTTCACCAGTGATGATGCCACCGGACAGGACCTCGAAGGCAGCGTGAGCGCCACACAGGACGGCAGGAAATTGAAGATGACCTGGGAACATGAACCCGGAGGCACCTTGCATCGCGCCGTTGCGGACAGTGTGCTGCGCGGCGAGAAGGCCAGCAGTGTGGTCTTCGCTTGGGATGCAGGGAAGCTCGGCGGAAAGGGCGATGACAAACTCACCTTCACCGTACCGGCGATCGGCGACCTGCAGCTGATCTCCAGCGAGACCTTCACCGAAGGCGAGCAATACGCCACCCTGCTCTTCAGTGATCCGTTGGACGCCACGCAGGACCTGAGCGGGCTCGCGGGCATTGCGGGTGCGGACAATGTGCGTTTGACCGTTACAGGCAACAAGCTGATGCTCTATCCGCAGGACCGCCTCACGGGTGATCAGACTGCCTTCGTGGCAGCGGGGTTGAAGAACGTGAACGGGCGGGCCATCGGGAAAGATCTCACCGTGGATCTTACTTTCCAAGAGGTGAAGCCCAATGTGCGCACCGTGGGAAAAGGCACGATACTCCCGAGCACGGACGGCCTCCTATTCCCTTTCGAGGCAGTGAACCTGAACGCCGTGGACGTGCGCGTGGTAAGGATCTTTGCCGACAACGTGCCGCAATTCCTGCAAGTGAACCAACTCGGTGGGGAACAGGAACTGGCGCGGGTGGGCCGCTTGGTACTGAAGAAGACCGTGGTTCTGGATGCTAAGGCAAAAGCGCGTGCAGGTGAATGGCAGCGCTACTACCTGGACCTTGACAAATTGATCAAGGCGGAACCCGGTGCGATCTACCGGATAAGTCTCGGCTACCGGCAGGCCTATTCCACTTATCCATGCGGTGGTGTGCCAGCGGTGCAGCCGCTCACGGCGCAGGAGCCGGACGAGTTGGAGGATGACCAATGGGATTCGCCACGCAACTATTACTACTACGATGATGACTACGGCTACGACGACGAGGAGTACAACTACAAGGAGCGCGAAGACCCGTGTACCGCGAGCTACTTCCGCAACAAGGGCAGCGTGGTGCAGCGCAACATCCTCGCCTCGGACCTCGGTATCATTGCGAAGCGTGGCAACGACGGCTCCTTGCTGATCGCCGTGAGCGACTTGCGCACCACCGACCCGGTGCGCGGCGTGGAGGTGAAAGTGCTGGACCTGCAACGCCGTACCATGGCCACTGAAAAGACGGACGCGGATGGCATGATCAAACTCCCGGCCACAGCGCACAAGCCTTTCCTGTTGGTAGCGTCGAAGGACAAGCAACGCGGGTACTTGAAACTCGATGACGGCAGCGCATTGAGCGTGAGTGACTTTGACGTGGGCGGCGAAAGCGTCGACAAGGGCTTGAAGGGATTCCTCTATGGCGAGCGCGGTGTATGGCGGCCGGGCGACACGCTCTTCCTCTCCTTCATCCTACAACAGTCCGTGCAGAAGCTGCCGAAGGACATGCCGGTAACGCTGGAGCTCACCGATCCGCAAGGCCGCCTCGATCAGTGCATCGTGCGCACCAGCAGCGTGGAAGGCACCTATGCTTTCCGCTGCACCACCTCGCCGGATGCGCCGACCGGCGTATGGGGCGCGCGCGTCACCGTGGGTGGCACCTCGTTCTACAAACCGATCCGCATCGAAACGGTGAAGCCGAACCGACTGAAGATCCTGCTGGACCTTGGCGGAGAGCGGCTGACCGCGACGGACAACAAACCCGTGCAGCTCCAGAGCAACTGGTTGCACGGCTCGCCCGCCAAGGACCTCACTGCGCGCGTCACTGTCAGCCTCACACGCTCCAACGCGAGCTTCAAGGGCTTTGAGAAGTACGATTTCAATGACCTGAACAGCGACCTCAACACGGAAGAGACGCCGATCTATGAAGGCCAACTGGATGCCAACGGCCATGCCTCCTTTCCTTTCGATCTGAAGATGAACGGCCGTGCGCCCGCAGCGGTGAAGGCCAACATTGTCACGCGCGTGTTCGAAGCCGGTGGCGACGCCAGTATCGACCGCACCGACGTGCAGTACTACCCCTACACATCCTACGCAGGGCTGCGCATCCCGGAAGGCAACACCTATTGGGGAAGCTACTACACCGATACCACCTACTCGATCGGCGCGGTCGCGGTGGATGCGGACGGAAAGCCTCTGGCGCACCACGCCCTGAAAGCACAGGTGGTGAAGCTCGGTTCCAACTGGTGGTGGAGCGGCGACATGGACGACCCCTCCAACTACATGACCGCACCCAGCACGCGCGTGATCAGCGAGCAGGAACTCACCACCGACGGCAGCGGCAAGGCCAGCTTCAACTTCCGGATCGACCGTCCGCTTTGGGGCCGCTTCGTCATCCGCCTCACCGATCCCGAGAGCGGACAGACCTCCGCCGCACAGCTTTACATGGACTGGCCGGGTTACGGTGGCCGCAGCCAGCGTGAGGACGGCAAGGCCGCCGCCATGCTCCGCTTCAACAGCGACAAGGAGAAATACGCCGTGGGCGACCGCTGCGAACTGACGATACCCAGCTCCGGCCAGGGCCGCGCGCTGGTGAGCTTGGAGACCGGCACGCGCATAATCGAGGCGAAGTGGATCGACCTGAAGGAGAAGGAGACGAAGTACAGCTTCGCCATCACCGATGCCATGGCGCCGAACATCTACGCGCACGTCACCCTGATCCAGCCGCACGCCATGACGGCCCCGAAGGACAGCACCGCAAGCCAAGGCAACGACCTGCCGATCCGCCTCTACGGGGTGATCCCGATCCTCGTGGAGAATGCCGCCACGCACCTCACGCCGGTGATCGGCTCCGCCAAGGAATTCAAGACCGATGCGCCCTTCACGGTGGAGGTGACCGAGAAGGACGGCATGGCCATGACCTATACCCTCGCCATCGTGGATGAGGGATTGCTGGACCTCACCCGCTTCAAAACCCCTGATCCGTGGAAGAGCTTTTATGCGCGTGAAGCCTTGGGCGTGCGCACCTGGGACCTGTACGATGATGTGATCGGCGCCTTCGGGCAACGCTTGCGGCGCATCCTCGCGCTCGGTGGCAGCGACCAGGCCAACCCCGCGGAAGCCGCGAAGGCACAGCGTTTTAAGCCCGTGGTGCGCTATGTTGGACCTTACACCCTAGCCAAGGGAAAGAAAGCCTCGCACACCTTTACCATCAGCAACTATGTGGGCAGCGTGCGCATCATGGTTGTTGCGAGCACTCCGGCAGGCGCATATGGCAATGCCGAAAAAGCCGTGCCGGTGAAGAAGCCGCTGATGCTGCTCGCCACCCTTCCACGCGTGGTCGGGCCGGGCGAAACGGTGGACCTGCCGGTGACGGTTTTCGCGATGGATGCCAAGGTGAAGAACGTCACGCTGAGCCTTGTGGCGAACGATCTCTTCAGCATCGAAGGTGGGGCTTCACAGCAGCTCTCATTCCCAAAGACCGGCGAGCAGGTCGTGATGTTCCGCATGAAGATGAAGGACCGCATCGGCGTAGGTAAAGTGACGCTGACGGCGGAAGGCTCCGGGGAGAAGAGCACGCAGACGATCGAGATCGATGTGCGACAGGCGGGGCAGCCGGAAACGGATGCGTTGGAAGCCATCATAGAGCCGGGAACAACTTGGGATGCCAGCCCTGAAGCACTCGGCATTGCGGGCACCAACAGCGCCTATCTCGAACTGAGCACCATGCCGCCCGTGGACCTTGGCCGCCGCTTGCAGTACCTGATCGACTATCCTCACGGCTGCTTGGAACAGACCACCAGCAAGGCCTTCCCGCAGCTCTACATCGCCGATGTGATGGAGACGAGCGATGCCACCGTGGACGAATTGCGCCGCAACGTGCAGGCCGGCCTCGGCAAGCTGAAGCAGTTCCAGACATCGGGCGGCGGCTTCGGCTACTGGCCCGGGGATCGCGAACCGAATGATTGGACCTCCACCTACGCGGGTCACTTCATGATCGAGGCGGAGCGCAAAGGCTTCACCCCCCCGCCCGGCGTGAAGGGCGCATGGCTGGCATTCGCCCGAAAGCAGGCCCGCGACTGGGCGCCGAACGAGCATGATGGATGGAGCAAGAAGAGCAGCCAGCTCGCGCAGGCTTATCGCCTTTATGTCCTCGCCCTCGGGAACAGTGCCGAAGCCGGTGCCATGAACCGCCTGCGCACCACGCCCGCCTTGGACGGTCAGGCGCGCTGGATGCTGGCGGCAGCGTACGCTTTGAACAACCGCAAGAACGTGGCGAAGGAGATCGTGAAGGACCTTACCACCAACGTTTCGCCGTACCGTGAAATGGGCTGGACCTACGGCAGCGACCTGCGCGACGAGGCCGTGATCGCCGAAGCACTCATGCGCATGGACGACAAGCCCGGTGCCGCGGCCATGGTCCGACAGATCGCCCAACAGCTCAGTGGTGGCGGCTGGTACAGCACCCAGAGCACCGCTTGGGGCATGATGGTCGTGAGCCGTTTCACCGCTGACCATGCGCTGGACAAAACGATGCACTTCACCTCCACCGTTTCCGGGAAAGCGGACAACCGTGTGAGTGCGAAACCGATCGTCCGCTTGGACCTGCCCGTGCCCGACGGCAAAAAGCGGGTGACCATCGCCAACACAGGAAAAAACCTGATGTACCTGCGCTTGGTGCGGACAGGCACGCCCGTGGCCGGCGAAGAGACACCGGCCAGCAACGGCTTGGCCATGCAGGTGCGGTATACCACGATGGACGGTCATCTCATCAACCCGGCCAGTTTGGACCAAGGCACCGACTTCCAAGCCGAGGTGACCGTACAGAACCCCGGCACGCGTGGCACCTACCAAGAGCTTGCGCTGACACAGGTGTTCCCCAGCGGTTGGGAGATCCGCAACAGCCGTTTGGAAGGAACGGAAACCGCCCAAGCGAACAGCAGCTTCAACTACCAGGACATCCGCGATGACCGCGTGATGACCTACTTCAACCTCAGTGCGGGACAGAGCGTTACTTACCACGTCTTCCTCAACGCAGCCTACACCGGTCGCTTCCACCTGCCCAGCACAACCTGCTCGGCGATGTACGACAACACGGTGAACGCGCGGAACGGCGGACAATGGGTGACGGTGGTGAAGCCGGGAAGAGAGTGAGCCAGAGGTGATGTTGATCAGACGATCAGATGATCAGAAGATCAGACGATCAGATGATCAGATGATCAGATGATGGAATGCCTTTTCCCGTCCCCGCCGGGCTCTTTCGTTCCGAGTTGGAGGATGTGGTGCATGCACTGAAACCCCGAGTCCCCTGCCTTCAACTTACAGCGGGTTCAGCGCTTCGCGATCGGCGAGGTGGACGCGCGCTTGCAAGTGGAACAAGGCCGTGTGAAGAACGCGAAGTTCTACGGCGACTTCTTCAGCAGCCGCGATATCACCGACCTCGAAAAAGCCCTGACGGGCATCCGTTACCACCAAGATGACATTCTTGCTGCCGCCTGCTCGGTGCATGCCGAGGAGATCTTCGACGGCGTGGGCATCGATGAACTGGTGAAGCTGTTGTACTGATGAGGTCATCCTGCCCTGACGCGAACGAAGAATGATCAACGGCGAGCACCGACGCGATCTTTTGGACAGGATTTCAGGATCAACAGGATCGTAGCGCGCTTTGCGCTGGGTTGGTCTGTCGGAAGTCGCGGCATAAACAAGTTACAAGGGTGCAGCCCTTTTGTGCTAAGTCTGACCGTTCACTTCCCTCCTACCTTCGCGGAATGCCTGCACGCAACTCCTTGTTCGGGATCCCATTTCTGCTCTCAGTCTCACTACACGCGCAGAGTTTCCAGCTGGAATTCGGGGGCAGCAACCTGCAGGACGCCGTGGCCACGGTGAGTGACGCCACGGGTCATACCACTCTCGTTCGAGAGACCTTCCCGCAAGGTGACAAGGTGCGGATCCGCGTGCTGCGCACCACCCTGCAAGGGCAGAACCAACAGTGGTACGACGTGGCTATCCCCGGAGCTTGCTTTGTCCAGGCCGCCGTGGCATCCGGTGACGGAAACATCACGCTTTGCGGCTCGCGTATCGCTCCGGGCCGCTCGGATCAGGATGCACTGATCGCGAAGATCTCGCCCACGGGCACCGTGCTGTGGAGTTGGACCTCCAACACACCAAGTCTGCAGGAGCAACTGCTCGACGTGCGGCGCACCGACAACGGCGGGTACATCGCCTGCGGCTCACGGCGTGACACCTCGGACAGCGATGCCCTCCTCGTCCGGCTCGATGCGTCGGGCAACTTGCAGTGGCAACAACGCTACGGCACCAATGCGGAGGAGACGGCTAACAGCGTGGCCTTCGACGGGAACGGATACATGGCGGTGGGGCGCATCACCGGTTTTGACAACAACGTGGACGCCTATGTCCTGCGCGCGGATAATGCGGGCGTTGAGCAGTGGTGGCAGAGCTGGGGCGGCTTGAAACAGGACCTGTTCAAGGGTATCGGGCGCAGTGGGAACAACTTCGTGATGGCCGGATACACGGACAGCTACGGACCACAGGTGGGCACCCTGCATGTGCGCAGTGTCTACCTCATCGACATGAACGCCGACGGGGATACCCTTTGGACCCGCACTTTGGGCGACATCGGGCAGGCCAGTGCCGCCGAGGACATCCAAGTGGCCAGCAACGGCGAGTTCTTCCTAGCCGGTCAGGCTGGGAACAACCACCTGACGGAATGCATGGCGATGCGCATTTCCGCAACCGGGAACCAGATCTGGAAGCGGACCTACGACTTAGAGAACGAGGACGTGCTGCACCGCCTCACGGTTTTACCGGACGGCGGCTTTATTGCGGCCGGGCGTGCTTTCGGGCCGAACGGCATACAGGCGGTGTTGGTGAGGAAGGACGCTTCCGGGAATTGAGTTGGGTGAAAACAACAACCCCGCCCGGTGCATATCCGAACGGGGTTCTCGTTTTCGTTTTTTACGGGTCCGCGTTCACTTCACCTTCACCGCGCGCTTTACCACCACCGCACCATCCAGCATGAAGGTGCAGAAGTAGGTACCTGCTGCCAGCTTGGTGGTGTTCCAACTGTAGTTGTACGCGCCCGCCTCGGCCAATTCCTCACGCAGGGTGGCCAAGGGCTTACCATCGCTGCTGCTTACCTGCAAGCTCACCTTGCCCGCCTTAGGCACGTAGTATTCCAGCGTTGTAAGGTCTGCCACCGGATTGGGGATGATCAACAGGCGCTGCTCTTGGAGGTCGTTCTCTTGCGGTGCCATCTTTTGCTCCATGTTGCCGTGCGGTGCCATGCCGCCTTGTGCCGCGCAGCAGTTGTTGATCTGGTCCTGCATTTGGGCGATGGTGGCTTGTTGTTGATCAAGTATTGATTGTTGCTGGTCGATCATGGCTTGCTGCTGCTGGACCGCACCCACCAGATACGGGGTCAATCCCGCGTAGTTCACCGCTTTGTAGTTCACCGCTGGGGTAATCTCCACACCTAGTGAATCCGTAACTGCGGAAATACGCGACTGGCTTACCAAGGAAGGCAGCACTTGCTCTACTTCCTGAGCAATAAACCCGCCATGCTCACCACCCGGAAAATTCATCTGTGGAAACTCATCCACGAGGTAGTTGTAGCGGTCCGGGTGCAACTGCATGAGCACTGCCAAAGGATCTTCCAGCGGCTCAACGTTGGTCTTGAACTGGGCGTCGCTGGCAACGAAGGAACCACCCACATAGTAGCCAGTCCCAATCACATTCACGTTACCGATAAAATATCCTGCCCAATTAGTTGCCCCTCCCACCGCGGTGGCCCAGACACCATTATTGGTGGAGGTACTGTTGCCCACGGCTTGGGCGTGGACCCCATAATTTATGCTGCCATTGGAACCTGCGGCGTAGACCCCGTAGCTCGTTCCAGTTCCAATTGCCGTTGTATTGGCCAAGGCTTTGACCGCGAAATTCGCAGTGGTAGCGTTATTCGCTTGGGCATCCACACCGTAGGCATTTGTAGTGGAGGAGTTCGCCGTGCCCGTGCTATAGGTGCCCTTCGCCGTGACTCCACCGATTGCCTCGTTATGTGATCCTATATTTAGCGTTATGGCTCCCGCGGTCGCGCTCGCCGAGAAATAGCCCGCCTTATTTGTACCCAAGGTTCCACTACCCAAAACCTCCGCACGCCCTTGGACAGCTATGTTAAGGGTCGAGGTCACCGCAGTGATAAAGGCATTTGAAACCAAACCATAGTTACTTGCACCGTTATCGGCTTCCGTCAAAGTGCCATATTGGATTCCTCCAACGCCTCCGGATTCCGGCTCTACTGAGACTTGCATGCCGGTATTTGTTCCCGTGCTCAAGCCGTAGAGGTTGACAGAAAGACCCACTGGTGGCCCGCCTTGGGTGACCGTCCTTGACGTTACGCCCAGCTTACCAATGGGAGTGGCGGAACCTATGCCTACCCTCCGGTTGCCTTGCGGGCAAGCCAATCCCCCATTGTACGCAGTGAGCACGTTGCTATCGGTTCCTGGCCCTCCGGCGAGCCACCATGCACAGTCCGTGCCCGTACCCGGCGGCACATTTCGCCATTTCACCACGCCAAAGTCCGGGCCGGGCGTATCGTCCACCACCAGGAACTTAAGGAGTCCATTAGGAGCAACAGGATCCGTAGGCAACTGCCGTATACGTGCTCTCCCGTTCAGCATGTCGAAGCGTTCACTGGGAACTGCCCCGGCCGTGAACCAATCGCCAAGACCGAAGTAGGTCTCATTCCCAGTCCCTACAGCAGTGAAGCGGGCAGCCTCCAAGCCTGAGGCCAAACCAGCGACCCCGGTTCCAGCACCGGGATGCGAGACGAAGATGAACTTCAGCGCATCGGGTCCAACCTCGGACATGTTGTTGTCACTCCATGCCACCACAGTGGCATTCATGCCACTACCCTCGTCCTTCATGCCAAAATAACTTTGGTCGCTGCCGTGGGTTACCATCATGCCTTGGCGCATCCACGGTCGGTAGCCGCTATCCACCGCGCCGTGGTCATCCAAATGCAACATGCAAAAGGGGCGATCCACTGAATAAGGTAAACCGGGAGTGAAGCTGCCGATGCCCAGAAAGCCGCTCAGGTCTAGACCTGGATAACCATTTACGGTTTGGGCCAAAAGTGTTGGGGAGAGCCGCATACGGTCGGTGGTGTTCGTATTGAAACGGAGGTAACCCTGCGTCGCATTGATATTGAAATCCGCAGTTTGATCCAAGTGGAAGAGGTTCCCGTATTCCCGTGCTATGTGGAACATCCGCCAGTAGGTGTCCATATGGCCGGGTGCGTCCGTCTTGAACACGTCGCCTAATTGGGGGGTCATCTGTTCGCCATGCACGTCCAAGGCATAGCCGGACGTAGCAGCGTTACCCACCGCGAAGGTGGATGGGGGAGCGGGAGAGTATCCATTCGGTCTCAGATAGGTTCGACCAATGGCATCCGTTATCGTATGGTCATCATCCTGCGCGGTAGCGACCATGGCCGAGGCCAGGACAATCGCGATCAAACATATCCGTCCTTTGTTCTTCATGGCGTTGGAGGTTTAGGGTGAAACATGAACGAGCGCATAAGAGCGGGAGGCTCCTTGCGTATTGGTTGCCAGCAAGGTGTAGTAGCCGGGTGCAAGGATGCTGCCGTCCAACACCCATTCAGTGCCTCCTCTTTGCCATTTCTCGTTCTGCACGGTCCGACCTGTCGCGTCAATCAGTCGGAGATCCAAGGGGGTATCTTC
Source organism: Flavobacteriales bacterium (assembly GCA_038234075.1). Lineage (GTDB taxonomy): Bacteria > Bacteroidota > Bacteroidia > Flavobacteriales_F > PHOS-HE28 > PHOS-HE28. The sequence goes on from JBBSUV010000015.1 coordinate 57,450, forward strand.
CATATTCAGAGCAGTCACATGCAGAGAACTGCCAAACGGGTTCGGTCCTATCTTCAACAAAGGCCCCATTACCTGCTCGACTCCGGTCCAATTGGCGCAGTAGTTCGGATCGTATGAAACACAGACTTGGTCGATGAAATTGTATGCGAAATTGGAAAGCCCGTAACCAGACGTGTCGAAAATGAAAGGATTATTCAGTGAATCAACGAAGAAGTTCCCGATCACCAATTGCGTATAGGCCGAGTCGGGGACATACACCCCGCTGACGGAGATCCAAGCCGAAGTGTCTGTTAACGGCTGCTCTAAATGGAGCGCCGCAGAATTGGGATACTCCGGGGAGATGAACTGGTACCAATCGACGGGCAACACATTGAAGAACTTCATGCCCACCCCACGGCACGTGTAGTTCCCAGAATTGTAGCGATCCAAACCGAACCCACCCAGCGCCGTCATGAAAGACAAGTATACCGGCACACCAAGTTGGAGCGGCTCGGTTAGCTGAGTGGCAATGAATTCTCTGTAAGTTGGACCACCTAGCACGTAGGTCACGAGGCCCATATAAGCTGCCCCATCAGATGGATACTGGTACCCAAATGTATTGGCTGGGACACCGGCCACTTCATTATCCGCACAGGCATTCATATAATCCGCGGAATGCGTGTATGGGCTGGTCCAACCCACAACGTTCCCTGCATATCCGAATGTATATGGACATTCGGTGTATTCTTCGAAGCTCGGGTTGGGCACAAGATTCTGGGCTTGTACCGATCCGATACTGAGCACAAAGAGAGAGAGAATGAAGTATCGCATAATTCACGGATGGAATGCTGAAAATAGGGCGCACCGGAAGCATTTGGTAAAAAAAGTTGAAAACTTGCAGGCGTCGCGCACATCGGCAACCTGATGGAACACCCGGAAGGTTTTCAATCACCGCGTCTTCCTTGTGATCAGACGGCTAAAGCCTATGATCGGCCACGAGCAATCGATGGCATTATCGACCCCATCTTCCTCTAATGCTCGATAAAACGAATCAGCAATGCCGCGAAATCATCGCTCTCGCGATGATCGTGCGAAGCAACTGCTATCGGTGCACCTTCACCCCAACTCCATCACATCCCCCACCCCCGGCGGCCGCTCCACCGTGAAGCCTTCACCGTAGGTTGCACCGATCAAGCGGCCCATATCGTGGGCGCGTCCTTCCAACGTGGGCAGGAACTCCGGCACGCTGATGGGGGATACCGGCTCGGTGCTTTTGGGATCATAGAACTGGGAACCGAAGCACGACAAGGCCTTCATCTTGCCCTTCCAATAAGGCGTGACATCCACCACAAGATCGGGATCGATCCAGCGGTCCTGGATGCAGTGGTACACCGCGACGGGCCGCCATGCTTCCTGCTCCTTGCCCTCGTGCTTGGTAACGATCCGGCGCAGGCCGCTGAGGAAGCAGGCCTCTGACACGAGCCCTGAACCACGTCCATGGTCCGGATGCCTATCACGGACGGCATTGGTGAACACCACTTTGGGCCGGTGCCTGCGCAGCGCGACAACCACCTTCATCAGGCTTTCCTCATCGGCCCGGAAGAAGCCATCGCGCAGCCCGAGCTGGTAACGAAAGCTCACCCCGAGGGACTTTGCCGCCGCTTCAGCCTCCTGCTTCCGGATCTCGCCGGAACCACGGGTGCCCAATTCGCCCACGGTGAGGTCCACCATACCCACGGTGTGGCCGAGGTCGATGTGCCGAAGCACCGTGCCGCCCATGCCGATCTCTATATCGTCCGGGTGCGCCATGACGCAGAGGATGTCCACTTGGTCACGGCTCATTTCCCGTCCAGCCAGTTGAGGATGGGCTCGCTCATCGGTTTCTGTGCGCTGGGGTACATGGTGACGAGGTTCCCTTCCTCATCAATGAGGTATTTCTGGAAATTCCATTTCACCTCGCTGTCCAGCTTGCCGTTCAGCTTCTTCTGCGTGAGCCATGCATAGACGGGGCTTTGATCCGCCCCCTTGGTGGCGATCTTGGACATCAGGGGAAAGGTGACACCGTAGTTCTTCTCGCAGAAGGCTGCAATGGTCTTCTCATCGCCCGGTTCCTGCCCGCCGAAGTCGTTGCTGGGGAATGCGACAATGAGGAATCCTTTAGCCTTGTACTTCTCGTAAAGCTCTTCCAATTCCTTGTACTGGGGAGTGAATCCGCATTCACTGGCGGTGTTCACCACCATCACCTTGTGGCCTTTGAGTTGGGCCATATCATAGGGCTTGCCGTTGATGTCCGTGGCAGAGAGCTGATGGAAGTTCATAGTTGTCGGTTCTTGTTTGATGTTGGTCGTCACGCTGGCGGTATCAGGCGCGTTCCCGCAACCCAGTATGGCCAATGGAAGTATGAAGAGGGAAGGTCGCATGCTTCTGATTTTGTCACAAAGGTGCGCGATCCATCACAAGCTCCCCCGGTATCTTTAGCCCTGTATAGGGATCCCGAACGAACGAACAGCCATGCGCAGCCTGCTACTCACACTCTCGATCGCCTTTATTTCCAGTCTGTTCGCACAGCAGGAAGTGAAGATCACTGACCCCAAGACCTTAGCGGACGCGCCGAATGTCCGCAAGGACAAGGCCGCACAGGAAGCCATGCGCAGCGCCGGACTCAGCGAAGAGGAGACCTCCCTGATCCTTCAATATGGCGACCGGGACCAATGGCCGGAAGGCATCCGCACGGACACCGCCCGCGCCATCAATGGACCGTATGTGCAGAACTACGTGGGTTTCCGCCTCTGCGATTTCCAAGAGGATACCACCCGGATGGCGCTGGTGATGGTCCCTGCCAAAAGCAACATCCACATGCCGGAAGGCATGCGACCCTTGGCTGATTTCTACCTCGTGCTGCCGGACCGCGCCTTGGAGAATGTGGAAGCTCCGAAACCACGGCCGACCATCAGCCGCGGCCCGCAGTGGAAGAAGAACCCGAAAGTGAAGATCATCAAGCCGGACCAACTATACGCGGCCTACGACCTGGCGAAGGACACGGTAGGTCAGCGCGCTTTATACACGGCCGGAATGAGCAGGCCGGAGATCGAAGCGGTGATCTTCCGCAGCACCGAGCGCAACTGGCCCGATGGTATTGAGAGCTTCGAGAAGCGCTATCCATTGCTGGATAAATTCAAGAAGTACCACGCCTACTTGGGCGCCCGCTGGGACGATAAAGTGCTGTTGATCGTGCCCGTGGAGAAGAACCGCCGCATGCCGGTGCTGATGCGGCCCTTTGTGGACCTGTACTTCATCTATACGGTCACTGGCGTGGAAGTGAGCGGGAAGAAGTGAGCCGTCGACAAGGAGAAGAACCACGGATGGACGCGGATAACTGCTTCGATCAAGGGAAAACCGCAGATGTCGCAGATGGACGTGGATAATGCGGCTTCCGTCAAGTAAACCGCAGATCTCGCAGATGGACGCAGATAATGCGTTGCTTGCTCCGACGGGATGGGCGCAGATGAAAGCCGCTTTGCGGCTTGATGGTGCCGAGCGTTGATCGCTGCTCACACTTTCGTGCGCACTTGGCCCCAATCCTTGATCTGCCAAGTGATCCGGCCCGTTGCCAGGTGGTTTCCGGAGATGTCGTGTAACGGTACTTCCGCAGTGTACAGGACGGGTTCGCCGGAGCTGAGGGGGCGTATGAGCCGATCGTCGAGTTCGCTGGCCGAGGGTGCGAATTCGGCATGCGCCTTCGCTTTCGCCTGGTAGTGGTAGTCCATGGTCAAGGACTTCATGATGATGCGGTAGCGCTTCGGGTCCAAGTGCTCCATGAGCGCGAGCCCGCTGCAATACTCGGCGGCCGTGGCCAAGCAGCAGGCGTGGATGCCTTTGATGTGGTTGCGGTTGATGCGCCAGTTCGGGATCTCCACCCGTATTCCGCCCGTCGGCAATGGCAGTACGCGGAAGCCGTGCGGCCGGTTGAAAGGCACCATCCAGTGCAGGCCGATGTTCATCCACCAACGTGTGAACGCGGAATTGCGCGACTTGGCGAGGATCGGGGCGAGTTCCATGTGGTGGGTTCAACGATCCAGCACGGCGGCGATGTCCGGCCGGAAGTAGCGTTCGCTCTTGAGCACCTTCCCATCCTCGCGGTAGATGGGCCTGCCATCGGCGTCCAGCTTGCTCATGTTGCTGCGCTGGATCTCCAGGAAAACCTCCTCGATCTTGTGCTGCAGCCCGTGTTTCAGGATGGTTCCACAGAGGATATAGAGCTGATCACCCAGTGCATCCGCAACTTCCACGAGGTCACCCTGCTCCGCCGCGGCGAGGTATTCGTCGTTCTCCTCGCGCATCAGTTCATGACGCAAGCGCAAGTCCTTCAGGCTGAGAGCACCTTCTGGAGCATCCGAATTGGCGATGCCGAACGCATTGTGGAAGGCACGCACGTGATCGATGATGTCTTGTAAGGTCATATGTTAGAAGCCGGGGTTGAAGAAGGGTGTACAGAACCGGGCAAAATGGTGTCACAATGTATGCATACGTGCTAATACCGGTTAACAGAACTTAACTGCGAATCATCGGGAAAGGCCCGTCAATAGTGGCAATTTTGTAACCCGATCCTCCGGGAACCCCTTTTATGGACATGGAACAGACATCCCCTTTAGCCGCTCCGACACCCGCCTCCACTTCCGATACCCTCCGCGCCCTCAACGAACGCATCCAACAGGCCAGCTCCTTCGTGGACCTGATCGAACAGGAAATGCAAAAGTCGATCGTGGGGCAAAAGGACATGGTGCAAAAATTACTCGTGGCGCTTTTGGCGGACGGGCACATCATGTTGGAAGGTATGCCCGGACTGGCCAAGACCCTTGCCATCAAGACGTTGAGCGACGTGGTTGACGTCGGCTTCAGCCGCGTGCAGTTCACCCCGGACCTGCTTCCCGCCGACCTTATCGGCACCATGATCTACAGCCCGCGCAACGAGGAGTTCACCGTGAAGAAGGGACCGATCTTCAGCAACTTCATCCTTGCCGATGAGATCAACCGGGCACCTGCCAAAGTGCAGAGCGCGCTGCTGGAGGCCATGCAGGAGCGACAGGTCACCATCGGGACCACGACCTACAAGCTGCCGGAACCCTTCTTGGTGATGGCCACCATGAACCCGATCGAACAGGAAGGCACCTATCCCCTGCCGGAAGCACAGACTGACCGCTTCATGCTGAAGGTGGTGCTGGACTATCCCCGGAAGGAAGAGGAGCGCACCATTATCCGCCAGAACACCGGTGCCGGGGCACGCTCCCAGGTGCAGAAGGTGATCCACCCACAGGACATCGTGAACGCCCGTCAGCTCGTGCGCGAGGTGTACATGGATGAGAAGATCGAGCAGTACATCGTGGACATCGTCTATGCCACACGGAAACCGGCCGACTACAAACTCAGCGACCTCAGTTCGCTCATCAGCTACGGCGGCAGCCCCCGGGCCAGCATCAACATGGCCCTTGGCGCGAAAGCCTATGCCTTCACCAAGCGTCGCGGTTATGTGATCCCCGAGGACGTGCGCGCCGTCTGCCCCGACGTGATGCGTCACCGCATCGGACTGACCTACGAGGCCGAGGCGGAGAATATCAGCGTTAATGAGATCATTGACCGCGTACTGAATACGGTGGAAGTGCCTTGATGTCTTCGCAGTTGTCAGTTGTCCATTGTTAGTCACATCAGCATCAAGGTCCACTGCGTGAGACCTTGATGGAACTTCAAACCCATCGCCACTACCCAACATACCAAGGACCTCATCAAGAAGGTGCGGTTGATCGAGCTGAAGACACGCGGCTTGAGCAACCACATATTCAGCGGTGAGTACCACAGCGCGTTCAAGGGCCGGGGCATGGCCTTCAGCGAGGTGCGCGAGTATGTGCCGGGTGATGAGGTGCGGGCGATCGACTGGAACGTGACGGCACGGCTCGGGCATCCGTACATCAAGATCTTCGACGAGGAGCGCGAGCTCACGGTAATGCTGGTGGCCGACGTCAGCGGCAGCGGTGATTTCGGGACGGTGAACCAATTGAAGCGCGAGCTGATCACCGAGGCCTGTGCCACCATCGCCTTCAGCGCCATCCAGAACAACGACAAGGTGGGCCTGATCCTCTTCAGCGACCAGGTGGAGCTCTTCATCCCGCCGAAAAAGGGACGTGGGCATATCCTGCGGATCGTGCGCGAACTGCTGGAATTCCGCCCCAAGGGCCGCGGGACGGACATCACCTTGGCGCTGAAATACCTGAACAACGTGATCAAGAAGCGCAGCATCGCCTTCCTCATCAGCGACCTGATGGACGAGGGCTATGACGATGCACTGAAGATCGCCAACCGTCGCCACGACCTCGTGGTGCTGCGCACGACGGACCCGCGTGAGCTGGAGCTGCCGAACATGGGCCTGGTGCAATTCTCCGACCCGGAGACCGGCGAGGCCCAATGGGTGAACACCAGGAACAAAGCCGTGCGTGATCATTACCGCGCGCAGGCCCTGCGGCACCAGGCACGTTCCCGTGATTCGTTGCGCCGCGCCGGCGTGGACCATGCGGTGATCAGTACCCGGGAAGGATATGTGAGGCCTTTGATGAACTTATTCCGGCAAAGAGATTAACGGGATGTTTGGCCGCGGAGGCGCAGAGGCGCAGAGAAATTCAAAGTCGTTCAAGCTTGTCGCTGCCGGCTTTTATGTGGTGCTGAGCTTGTTCACTTCCGCCGTGATGGCGCAGGACGTGAAGCCGGTGGCGAAGCTGGACACTGCGACGATCCTGATCGGTCAACAGGTCCGCTTGGAACTGAGCGTGACCTACAACGTGGACAAAGGTGCCGTGAACATCGTCTGGCCGACGATCACCGACACGATCACCTCGAAGCTGCCGATCCTGCACGACAGCCATGTGGACACGATCCTTCCGGACAAGCAGAACGACCCATACCTCTTTAAGCAGACGCGTACGCTCACGATCACCTCATGGGATTCCGGCTTCTGGGCCATCCCTCCGTTCACCTTCGTGATCAACGGCGATACTGTGGGCACAATTCCGCTCCTGCTAACGGTCAACACCGTGGATGCTGACACTTCCAAGTCGTTCCGCGACATCAAGGAGATCTACACCGTGCCCTTCAGCCTGCTGGAGTGGTTGCGCGATCGCTGGCAGTGGATCGCGGGTGGCATCGCGGCCGTGGCCATACTTACCGCATTGATCATCTTCCTCTACCGTCGTTCACGACGGCCGAAGCCACCGGTGCCTGAGGCTCCGAAAGCTCCGCTCCATGTGCGTGCCCTGTTGGCCTTGGAGACGCTGCAGCAGAAGAAGCTCTGGGAACAGGACCGCACGAAGGATTACTACATCGAACTCACGGACATCCTTCGTGGCTACATAGAGGAACGCTATGGCATCCCGGCCTTGGAGCAGACCACGGATGAACTGCTGGCAGCCCTTCGCCTGAGCAGCATGCCCACCGCACCGCGCGAACAACTGGCCCAGCTGCTCCGCTTGGCCGACATGGTGAAATTCGCCAAGTGGAAAGCCCTGCCTATCGAGAACGAACAAGTGATGGTCAGCGCGATCAACTTGGTGCAGCAAACCGCAGATACCCGACCCGATGCGCCGCTCGCGTGACCTCATCATCCTCATCGTGTTGCTCGTGCTCGTGCATGTGGCAGCATTGGCTGCGGCGTGGTGGTTGCGCGAACACTACGAGCTGGCCTCGCCGCAGATGCTCTGGGGCCTCTTATTGGTGCCGGTCCTCAGTATCTGGTACGTGATCCGCAGGAACCAGCGCAGGCCGCACGCCACATTGAGCACCTTGAGCGCCTTGCGGCACGGCCCCGTCGATCTGCTTGCCCGGCTCCGTCACCTGCCCTTCGCCGTGGCCATGCTCGGCCTCGCCTTCATGCTCCTTTCCATGTCCCGTCCGCAGAGCAAGGACAGCTGGCAGGATGTGACGCACGACGGCATCGACATCGTGATCGCCATGGACTACAGCGCCAGCATGCTTGCCAAGGACTTCAAGCCGGACCGACTGGACGCCGCCAGGGACGTGGCCATGAAGTTCATCGACGATCGCCCCAACGACCGCATCGGACTGGTGGTGTACGAGGGCGAGGCCTTCACGCAGTGCCCGCTCACCACGGATCATGATGTGCTGAAGACCCTCTTCGCACAAGCCAAGACCGGCCTGATCACCGGGGGCACCGCCATCGGCATGGGGCTTGCCACCGCCGTGAACCGCTTGCGGGAAAGCACCAGCAAGAGCAAGGTGATCATCCTGCTCACCGACGGCATGAACAACGCCGGCACCATCCAACCGCTGGACGCCGCGCAGATCGCGGAGGAATTGGGCATCCGCGTTTACACCATCGGCGTGGGCACCCGGGGCCGTGCACTTTCCCCAGTGGCCATCTATCCGAACGGACAGTACAAGTACGACTATGTGGACGTGGACATCGATGATGCCATGCTGAAGAAGATCGCCGATATGACCGGCGCCCGCTACTTCCGCGCTACTGATGAGAAAAAGCTCCGGGAGATCTACCAGGAGATCGATCGCTTGGAGAAGACCCGCGTTAAGGTGACCGAACACAGCAGCCGCACCGAGGAGTATTTCAAGCCTTTGCTCGCCGGTTGTTCCCTCCTGTTCCTCTCGCTCTTCTTGGGCAATACCCTGTTCCGCACGACGCCATGAGCACCCGCGGCACATATCGCATGGGCCCGATCGCGACCACCGTCGTGATCATCGAAGTGCTGGCCTGGGGCATCGGCCTCGCCTTCTGGTTCTCCATGGCGCACTACCTGCCCCAGTTCCGGATCCAACGGCCGGAAGTGCTTTGGGCCATGCTGGCCGGTCCGTTCCTGGTGATGTTGTACCTCATCGGGCTGGCCCTGAAGAACCGGGCGATGCACCGCTTCAGCAGCGACCCGTTGATCCCGGCCATGGTACCCGGCGTTTCGTCGTGGCGCAGCGCTTTGAAATTCCTGCTACTGCGCCACGGCCTGAGCTTCGCCATCGTCGCACTTGCCGGTCCGCAGATGGGCACGCGCTTGGAAGAGATCACGGCGAAAGGCGTGGACGTGGTGGTCGCCTTGGACGTGAGCAACAGCATGCTCGCGGAGGACCTGAAGCCGGACCGTATGGAAGTGGCCAAGCGCGCGCTCTCGCAGCTGATCGACCGCATGAGCGGCGACCGCTTGGGGATCGTGGTCTTCGCCGGAGAGGCCTACACGCAATTGCCCATCACTGCGGACCGCAGTGCGGCCAAGCTCTTCCTCAACAGCATCGGACCGGACCTGGTGCGCGCACAGGGCACCGCCATCGGGGCCGCCATCGACCAGGCCCGGAAAAGCTTCGGGAACGATGCCGCCAAGGGCAAGACCATCATCGTGATCAGCGATGGCGAGAGCTTCGAGGATGATGGCGTGGCCGCTGCGAAACGGGCCGCCGCTGAAGGGATCGTCGTGAACACCATCGGCATGGGTTCGCCGGACGGCGCTCCCATCCCGATGCGGCGCAATGGGCAGCTGATCGGCTTCAAGAAGGACAAGGATGGACAGACCGTGATCACCAAGCTCAACGAGGAGGTACTCTCCAGTGTTGCCTCCGCGGGCAACGGCGAGTATATCCACGCCACCTCCGGTGATACCGGCGTGAACACCTTGATCGCCAAATTGCGCGGCATGGACCAGACCGATCTGGGCACCTACAAATTCGCCGGTCACGAGGACCGCTTTCAGTACTTCCTGGCCGTGGCCTGCGCGATGATCTTCCTCGGCATGCTGATCGGCGAGCGCACCCTGTCCGTGAAATGGAGAAAACTGATGCCATGGCACGCCTGACCTTCATCCTTCTTGCACTTGCCTGTGCCTGCGGCCTCCATGCGCAGGAGGTGGACCGTTCCCTACGCAAGGGGAATTCCGCCTATGAGAAAGGGGACCTCAAGAATGCCATCACCGATTATTCCGGCGCAGCGAAGGACGAGCGCGGCATGTTCAATCTCGGCAACGCCTACTACCGGCAGGACAGTGTGGCCTTGGCCCAGCGCACTTACGAGAACGCAGCGTCCATGGCGAAGGGCGCTCCCGCGCAGGCCCGTGCCTATCACAACCTGGGCAACAGCTGGATGCGCCAAGGCAAATACCAAGAGGCCTTGAACGCCTACAAGGAAGCGTTGAAACGGACCCCGAACGACGACGACACACGCTATAACTTGGCATACGCGCAGAAGAAACTGGCCCAGCAGCAACAACAGCAGAAGCAGCAGAACAAGGACCAGAACAAGGACCAAAAAGACCAGGACAAGCAGAAGCAGGACCAACAGAGCAAGGACCAGCAGGACAAGGACCAACAGAAGAAGGATGACCAGCAAAAGGACGGTCAACCCAAGGACGACCAGGACAAGAAGCAACAACAGCAGCAGCAGGAGCGGATCAATCCGCAGGACGCGCAACGGATGCTGGACGCTGCGCAGCAACAGGAGAAAGAGGTGCAGGACAAAGTGCGCCGCGCCATGCAGCCCAAACCAGCCGCACCTACGGAGAAGGACTGGTGAACAATGTTGAACAAGCTGATCCATATCACCGCATTCCTCCTGCTCCTGAGCGGGACCGCATGGGCACAGGAGGTCTCCTTCCAAGCCAGCGTGGATAGGAACGAGATCGCCATGGGTGAGGTCGTCAAGTACACCATCTCCTTGGAGAACGCATCCTCGGGCGGAGGCATGACAACCCCGGACTGGGGAGGTCTCATGGTGGCACAGGGGCCCATGGAAAGCAACAGTTTCAGCAGCATCAATGGGCGCATGAGCCGATCCTCTTCCCGGACCTGGTTCCTCACCGCCACACAACCGGGCAGCTTTACCATCGGCTCTTCCACCGTGCGCGTTGGAGGGGGAACGCTTCAAACGGATCCCATCGTCATCAAGGTGAGCAAAGGAGAATCCTCCGCGGGCAGCAACCCTGCTACCGACCAAGCACAGAAGCGCGACGCAAACCTGTTCTGCACCATCACGCTCAGCAAGAACAAGGCTTACGTGGGCGAGCAGATCATTGCCAGCTACACGCTCTTCTCCCGCTACAACTCGCTGCAGGCACGCGATTATGACCTGCCCAAGCTTAGTGGGTTCTGGGCCGAGGAAGTGGATCTTGGGCCGACCAATTGGGAACAGGAACTGCGCACGGTGAACGGCCTGCGCTACCGTGTGGCGGTATTGAAAAAGCAGGTGCTTATCCCCCTGCGCGCCGGAAAGCTGCGTGTGGAACCGATGACGCTGAACTACTTGGTGAACCCCGGCTTTTTCAGCAGTGGCACCCCTGTGCGGATCCAGAGCAACACCAGCGAGGTCACCGTTACCGAACTGCCCGCCGGGAAGCCAGCGGATTTCATCGGTGCCGTGGGCGACCTGAACATGGAGGTGAAGGCGGGCTCACCGACGGTGAAGGCGAACGAGGCCATCGACCTTACGATCCGCTTCACCGGCCGCGCCAACCTGAAGCTGATCGATGCGCCGAAGCTCAACCTTCCTCCCGATTTCGAGAGCTACGACCCGAAGGTGAATGACAAGATCACGGTGAACGGCGCTGGCATGAACGGCAGTCGTGAATTCCAATATCTGTTGATCCCGCGGCATGCCGGGAAATTCGACATGGGCACGTTGTCCTTCAGCTATTTCGACCCTACCAGCGCCACATACAAGCAAGTGCGCTCCGGGCAATTGACCTTCGATGTGCAGCCCGGTGATGCCAACGCGAGCGCCTCGGTGAACACGCCGATGAAGAACGACGTGAAGCGACTGGGCACGGACATCCGTTACATCCGCACCGGCGACCTCCAACTGAAGGCGAAGGGCAAGCATCTTTTCGGTTCGTGGGTCTACGTGCTAGGCATGGCTGTCCCTCCCGCACTCCTACTGCTGGTCTTCCTCTGGCACCGGCGCAGGGAGCAACGCTTGGGCGACTTTCAAGGGCAACGCCGGCGTGGCGCCGACAAGGTGGCCAAGCAACGCCTTGCCGCTGCCGCCGCTGCCTTGGAGAAGAACGACCGCGATGCTTTCCATGATGCATTGGGGAAAGCGCTCGAAGGATACTTCGCGGATAAGTTCAACCTGGGCGTCGCCGAGGTGAATGCGGAAACGATCAGAACCAAATTGGGCGGAATGGACGAAGGCCACACGGCCGAAGCCTACATCGCCTTGATCAGCGACGCGGAAATGGCCCGCTTCGCACCGATGGAAAGCAAGCCACAGCGCCAGACCTATGATGAGGCCAGCGCTATCATCAGCCGGATCGAACACCAGCTTCGCACATGATACGCCACATCGCCACGGTCCTGTTCGCAATCGGTCTGTCGCTGCTTTCGCACGCCAGCACCGAGCAGCTTCTGCAAGAAGCCCAGGATGCCTATGCCAAGGGTGACCACCAGAAGGCCCTCGCCCTGTACGATTCGGTGAACACCACCTACACCTCCCCTTCACTGCTCTTCAACATCGGCAACTGCTGGAGCAAACTGGGCGATACGCCGCATGCGATCCTCTACTACGAACGTGCACTCCGCTTGGCCCCAGGGGCAGAGGACGTACAGGCGAACCTGGACCTCGAGCATTCCAAAGTGGTGGACCGTTTGAACGAGCTTCCCGCATTCACCTTGGGGTCCGTGTGGGACCGCTTGCAGGGCGGCACTGATGTGGACCAATGGGCGCGGCGTTCGCTATGGGCTTGTGCCTTGATGGCCTTGGCAGCGATCGTAGGTGTAATACTGCGGCAGCGGGCGCTGAAGCGCACCCTCTTCACATTGTCCGCCTTGGCTTTGGTGGTGACTATCCTGTCCACGGCTCTTGCAGCGTATCGCGTGCATGAGGTGGAAAGCCGCTCACAGGCGATCATCATGTCACCGTCCGTGGAGATCCTCGGGGAACCGCGATCCGGTGCGACACGGCTCTTCATCCTGCACCAAGGCACCAAAGTGGGCGCTTTGCAGCAGCAGAACGGCTGGCAGGAAGTGCGTCTGTCCAGTGGTTCTGTGGGATGGGTGCCGCAGGAGGCGATCGAGATCATCTGATCCGTTCTTCTTGGTGTCCCGAGGAGAACACCAGCAACGGTTATAACTCTTTTCGGGGTCGACGCAAAACACTACTGCTGAAGCAACATGTCTGTGACCCGGCCGGAGTCACAGACATGTTGTTGTCCGTTCCGTTCGGTACGTATTCAACTCCCGTTGGGACAAATCGTTCAGCCGATGCCGAAATGAGCGGTATCCGACCAAGGATGGTCGCATCCGGAGCTTCTTCCCCGGGTGCGAATGGACCGCCACATCCAGATCGGTGCAGGAGCATGAAGTACATCCCATACGTGGAGCGATCCGGCCATTACCGGAATATCCACCGTGCTCTCTTGGTCGATCCAACCCGAAATGACGGAAGGCCTGAACCGATGGGTCAAGCCTTCCAAGAAAGCTGTTCGGACCGGGAGAGGCTCAGGACAAGTTCCACCCCCCGCTTCAGATCACCGCTTACGGCATCTGCTCCAAGCGGACCGTCGTGCCCAGCCCACCTCCGATGGTGACCAGTACCACGTCCCGGTCATTGTCGGGACCTGTATAGGAGACAAAACCGTTCAAGTTCGTATCCGCTGCATAGTAGCCACCAACGATGTTCGTGGGCTCCGCGCCACCGATGGTGAGCAGGATCCCGTCCCGGTCGTTACCGGTGCCGGTGTACTTCACTCCTCCTTCATCGGAGACATTACCTGGCCAAAGGACCATGCTGCCGTTGACGTTCTTCCGGGCATCCGTGCCGAAGGTCGGCGTGGACTGCAGGGTAAGGTCCACGAGTTCGCTATTGCCCGCGAGCAAGGTGGTGCAGAACACACCGAGGTGATTGCGATGCAGCACCGAGATGTGTCGGCCTGCCGTGGTTGAGTTGAACCGTAGCACCTCATCCCCCTGTGGGTCCAGCACCGTGCCGTTGCGGAGCACCACTGCGGCACGGCGCCCGTCCAAGGTGTATCCGGAGTTGTTCTCGTGCAGTTGGATCAGTACCCAGTCCACCACGGACAGATCTCCGGTGGCCTGCATCACGCTCGCCGAAATGGTCGTACCGGCATTCTCCAGCGCGTAGCCCATAGCGGTATACGGTTCCGCTGCAGGGATGAGCCCTTGAGTATGCAGGTCGTCTCGCATCGTTCCGGTCCCTGCGTCCAAGGCACCGCCCAGCAGCATCTTCAGGCGCACACCTCCGGTTGGCGCCACCACTCCGCAATCCGTGCCTTCATAGCGATAGGCCACCGTGGAGGAATAAGCGGGGACGGTGATGGAGGCTGAAAGCAGGTTCCCGTCCACATCTTTCCAGCACCCCTCCGGTAAGTTGAAGCTCATTGGCGTCGGCTGATCGTTCACGTAGATCTTGTTCCGGTCCGCAGGGTCCAAAGCTTGCACGGTCACCTTGGTCACCTCCACATTGTCCAAGTAGTACATCGGCTCGGTAAATTGGTTAATGAACTGGATCTGGGCCTGATCCGTCAGATCGCTCTGGAAATACATCTCCAGGTCACGGCGCTCCGTATCAAAGGGTATCTGCTTGTCCCATGTGGAATAGGGGTTCGACGAAGTGGATTGGCCTTTAATACCGACGACCACATCGCCTTGCGCATCGCTTTGAACGCTGCACCGTACGCGGTACCAAGCTTGGTTCTGGATCGGGAAAAAGTCGGGATTGTTCAGCCTGAAATTGGGATAGACGCTACCGTTCGGCAGGTAGGCCTTCAGCGCACCATTGTCCAACTGGTTGTTCACGCGGCTGACCTGGGCATTGTTCGGCCAGCCCGTCCAGCCGTTCACATTCGAGTCGAAGGATCCGTTCAGGACCAGATTTCCGCCGATCTCTTGTACCGTAGCATGGTCCGGGAGACGCAGCGGACTGCGTGTACTACCGGCATCCTCGTTCTTCTCCGACTGCCAGCGCTCCATCGCATAGTAGCGCGGTGATCCGGACACGAAGTTGATCACCTTGATGCTCATCTCGTTGTACGGGTTGAAGTAGCGGTTGTTGGTGAAGGTGCCGAAATCAACCGGACTGGCGCCGTGCGTGTTGTATAGCAGCATGCACAACTGTTCCTTCTTTAGGCAGTACATCACATTACCGCTGAATACATCATTGTAGTTGGGCACATAGTAAGGTGCAACGGCACCGGCGCCGGTCGCATTGGAGTAATCGGAAATGGTGATCTGGACGCCGTTGTTGAAGAACACATTGTCCTTGATCTGCAAGCCTGTGGTCACCATGGTATGGTCCACATGGATCCCCGACTGCGGGCAATTGTAGACCGTATTGCGCTGTGCGATGGTGTTCTTCACGGAGGTGTTGCCGAAGTAGATGCCGATGCCCATGTGCTCATTGTGCGGCGCGACCAAAGGCGATCCGTTGGCGAAGGAGCCGATGGGGTCGCTTACGATGTTGTCCTGAATGATCAGTCCGTCCGCATGATCGATAGCGATGCCACCGCCGTCGTTCATGGTGGCTAAAGGATGGCGCACCACGTTCTTCTCCACCAAGGCATTGCCTTCCGCGATGATGCCGATATAGCCGATGGTGTCCAAGCGGTTGTTCCGGATGGTCACCCCGTTGCCCGTGGTGCGGATGCCGAAATAACCCCAAGTGCTCTCCCCTGCCCCATCGACCAATGCGATGGCATTGAAGGTGTTGTCAGTGATCGTCTCATTGTCCCCGAACGACATGGCCGCGGTGCCATAGGTGTTCCGGAAGGTATTCCCGGTGTAAGTGCTACTGGTGCCCGCAGCGCGGATGCCGTGGTACAGGTCCCTGAACGAGCAGCCCGCAACCGTCAGGTGATCCGCACCATCATTCAGTACACCCGCAAGGCGTTGATGCCGGAAATCCAGGTTCTCCACGCGCATATAGGAACGGTGCCAATAGCAGTTCACCCCGTTCTTATACACCGCGGCCTCCACGGTCTGGCTGCTCGGATCCCCGTTGTTCAGTGGCCAGAAATAGAGCTGTTGTGCGACCGCGTCGTAGTACCACTCACCGGGGCTATCCAGCTCGGAAAGCTTCCCACGCATGTAAAATCCCCAAGCTTCATTGCCCATGTTAAGCGTGGAATTGGAGAAGTTGAGCGTACCGTTCGAATAGCTGGATACGCTCATGGTATCAAAGGAGCTGCTGGAACTGCGCACGATGGCCAGTCCCCCGTTCCAGTATCCATTCGGCTGGGTGAGGTCAGCGCTCTGGATCTGAGTGCCACCACCCTGGCTGTTACGCAACCAACCCGTATTAGGATAGCGGGCAGGCGTCATCAACTGCCCAGCGAGGTACAGCTGTTCCACCCTACCGGAAGTCACAGAAGCACGATAGATGTGACCCTGGTACTGGGACCAGCCGGTGACCAGTTCGCTTCCCTTGATCTGGGGCTTGGCACCGCTTCCATAAGCCCCCAACGTGACCGGCTGACTGGATGTGCCGGAGCTACCCATGATGATCTCACCGCGCCAGACCCCTCCGCGTTCAAACAGCACCCGATCACCCGGCTGCCAGCTGAAAGCGCCTTGGTTCACCCGCCAGATCGTACTCCACGCCGTGCCTTGTGAAGTGCCGTTATTGGAGTCGTTGCCACTAAGTGAAACGTAGTAGTCGGTGGAGTGGGCAAGAAGCGCCGAGAGCAGGGCGGCGAGAAGGAGCAAGTTGCGCATGGTAGTTCGAAAATGGCCGTTGAAAGAGCGGCGAAGATGACCCTGAACTTGCCTCAGGATCAATATGTTGCCGATCAATGATCAACAATTCGACGACATGCCCCTTGCATACGATAAGCACGGATTGCAGCCGATGAGCGGACCAATATTTTTTCTATTCGCCTGCCCGGTTCCAATCGATCTTCCGGCTCACCGCCATCACGATCGCCAGCACGATGAAGAGGCCGACGCTTCCGATCAACAGGGCATAATCCTCCTGGTTGATCACCGTGAACATGAAGCCGAACACGAGCAGCATCACCAAGCCCAGCAACTGCGTGGCCCTTACCTGCTTGAAAACGCTGCGCGCATAAAAGACCACCAGGCCTATCACCGCGATCGCCGAGACGATATAGGCCTTGCTGAATCCGATGTGCTCGCTCAGCGCGATGAGCAAGGTGTAGAAGATGCAAAGTGCCAAGCCCACGAGCAGATACTGGATCGGATGGATGCTCAGCTTCTGGAGAACTTCCACGAAGAAGAACACGAGGAAGACCATCACGATCAGCATCAAGCCGTACTTGGCAGCGCGTGTGCTCTTCCTGTATTCATCCACCGGCAGGATCAGGTCCGGGCCGAAAGCGCTTTCCTCCAGCTCCATGTTCCGACCGCCGGTGAATTCCTGCGGGTAGGGCCGGTTCAAATGCAGCACCGTCCAATGCGCGGTGAACCCGTCAGTGGCCACCGTGGAACTGTCGGGCAGGAAAGCACCCTGAAAGCTCGGATCCGGCCATGTGGACCGGACGGATGCCGAGGTATTCCGCCCCACGGGCACCACACGGAAACTGCCGCTTCCATTGATCTCCAGCGCGATGGAAAGATCGAACGGCTTGCTCAATGCACTACTGTCCATCGGCAGGTCCGCACTGAGCCCGGAGGCGATGATGTCATTGGATGGTAGCCCCGGCTCGAAGGCCAAGCTCCTTCCGGCCAGCTTCGCGGATACTTGCTGCTTGATGCTGCGGAGGTCCGGGATGCCGAGGCAGATCTCCGCCTCGTTCCAGCGCAGCGCGGAAGCCGTTGCCGGCAATAACCCGACCATGGCCGGGAATGTCGCCGACAGTTCCACGTGGCCTTTGTACACCACCACATCGTAGATCCCGCGATGGCGTTTTTCCGGATCCAAGGTGCTCTTCACCTCCAGCTTCTCCGGCAGGAAATGCGCGTACTGCGTCACATTCCGCATCTCCGTCTTCCCGTCGCCGAGGTCCACGCGCACAGTGGCTTGGTACGGCACGCTGATCACAGGCCCGGTAACGGTCTGGCTGCCGCCCCAGGTGGCGCTTACCTCACGGACCGCCTCCTCCTTGTGGTACTCCCGCTCTTGGATCAGGTCCTTTACCATCGCCAGCGGGATCAAAAGCAGTAGGACCAACACCGCCACCAGAACCGCGCGCATGGTGATCGAACGGCGGAGCCAGCTCATTCGGTCCGGTCGGGTGAGTGTGGGTTCAAGAGAGCCTGGTGTGCTTGGTGGAAGATCATTAAGGACTCCTGACATGGTGGTGGTGTTTTAGTGGAGATCGGACAACGAAGGAACACGAAAAGGAAGTATGTGGTCCGAAGCGCTGACCGGATATTATTCCGATCACTTCTGACGGGAACAATGACTTTCTTCAGCAGGAAGCGGACATATCCATTCCAAAAGAAAAGAGCCGTTCCAAATTGGAACGGCTCTTTGTTGTCGGGGCGGCCAGATTCGAACTGACGACCTCCTGCTCCCAAAGCAGGCGCGATACCGGGCTACGCTACGCCCCGAAAACGGGGTGCAAAGAAAGGCTTTTCCGCGATGCTTTCGACATGAGGTGGAATTAATCCTGGGGAGGCAGAACGATGTGGGGGATTGCGCGAGGCGCGCTTTCCCTTTTGGGGGTGGCTTCAAGCAGAACGGTGTCGCTTCGCGCCCCCTGTTTTGCATTCCACCCCAACCTGCTTCGAGCTAGCTCGGCAGGTTGGGGTGGAATGCAAAACGCCCGCTTTCGCGGGCGTTCTACTTGGCGGAGAGGGGGGGATTCGAACCCCCGGTACAGTTTAACCCGTACGGCAGTTTAGCAAACTACTGGTTTAAGCCACTCACCCACCTCTCCGTATTCGGGCGGCAAATATAGCCGCCTGTTTGGAATTTCGTGATCCCGGTTGGATTCGAACCAACGACCGCCAGCTTAGAAGGCAGGTGCTCTATCCATCTGAGCTACGGGACCGGAATTTCGGCGAAAGTAGAAATTGCTTGGTCATGAAGGACTTCCGGAGGCTCAGATGGACAGAGCAGTGCGCCGTTTTGCGCTTCGCGCGGGCCATCTGAGCTACGGGACCAAAACGGCGGCGAAAGTAGAAATTGCTTGGTCATGAAGGACTTCCGGAGGCTCAGATGGATAGAGCAGTGCGCCGTTCTGCGCTTCGCGCGGGCCATCTGAGCTACGGGACCGGAATTTCGGCGAAAGTAGAAATTGCTTGGTTATAAGGGGTTCTCGGAGGTCCGGCGAGATCGAAGTGCATCTCATTTTCGCTCGCAGCAGGAGCCATTTGAGCGACAGGCAGGTCCGCGAAATGGACATGACGCATGGTTCGCCGCAGCGGCCTACCGATGTATTCCAGGAGAAATGCGTGCGATCCGATGATCACGCACACTCCATTTTCTCCATCCGATCCTCCCTACAGGGCTATCGCCTCTTAATATCCAGCAGGAGGTCCAGATAGTCGTTCCTTCTTGCAGCGGTCATCCGTTTTCGGGAGATGCTTTTCTTGGGGTCGTTGTGCTTTCGGCAGATGTTCAAGGCTGTCCGGCGGACCATTGCCATGTTCTGGTCGGCATGCCCCTTGCGGATGCGTGAACCATCCTCATCGAAGATCACGTCCAGCATCCAATGCACTTGGTTTTCCACGCCCCAATGCTGCCTTATCCACGTTCCGAAGCGGTTGGCATCGGCCTTCGCGCTGGAGATGTAGAAGCGGATCTCCTCGGTTGTTTCTCCGCCAGATGAAGGTTGGCGCTTTGACCGTAAGCGCACCACCGAACGGAGGTTCTTCCATGTGGTAAAAGATTTCAGCAAGGCCGGGTTGTCGATCACCTCGCATTGTCGCTCCTCGATGCGCCCATGCCCTTTGTCCAGTTGCTGGTGGCTTGAGCTGGGTTTGTTATGCACGAAGAGC
Source organism: Flavobacteriales bacterium (assembly GCA_038234075.1). GTDB lineage: Bacteria > Bacteroidota > Bacteroidia > Flavobacteriales_F > PHOS-HE28 > PHOS-HE28. The sequence continues at coordinate 77,331 of JBBSUV010000015.1, forward strand.
ATCTCCACATCTTCAAGAAGATTGCCTTGATTCCCTTTCAAGCCCAAGAGATAATTGCCTTCGTGCTTAATGATAGCCTCTGCGATATCCGTTTGGCAGCCCATGGCATCAATACTCACAATAGCGCCTTTCAGGTCCAGCAAGGCCAGCAGTTCCGGGATGGCCGTGATCTCGTTGCTCTTCCCATCCACCTTCATCTGGGCAAGTACCACTTGGTTTGCACTGCACCATACATTGATCACATGGGTCGCCTTCTTCCCACTATGGGCATCATGACTTCTCCGTATGGTCTTGCCGTCTATGCCCACTAAGCGACCTTCGGTCTGTTCAGCCATAGCTGCGGTCCATCGCATGAAGCAGGTTTGGAATTCTCCAGGGTTCAAACGATGGAACAGTTTGCCGATCACATCATGAGAAGGCGTCCGACCATCCAGGAAATGGCCGTGGGACTGGAACCAATCCAAACGGTCCTCGCCAAAGTCGGCGATCTCCGTAAAGTCCTCGCAATCGGCCACTGACGCCGAGATGGTCAGAAAGAACAGGGACGCAAGCTCGTAATGCTTGGTCCGATCAATGCGTGGGTCTTGGATCTCGGAAAATTGGGCAAAGACTGTCATGGTGCGGCGTTTCGCCGCAAGTACCAAGTTATAAA
>JBBSUV010000016.1:0-70751 GCA_038234075.1 Flavobacteriales bacterium
TCCACCCCAAGGGCTGATCTTCTTCGATGTGTACTCGTGCGAAAGCTCGTGCATGCCTTCCTTACGTGGTTGATCTGCCGCTATCTTAGCACTGGCAAGGGGTTTATGCAAATCCTCTCAGCCTACTGCAAAATCTGGGTCCAAGCGACCCACAGATGGAATAAGAGCGTGAGTTGCACTTGTAACCCCTCGAAATATGAAGTGACCGCAACCCATATCCTTCGTGACAATCTTCACGAAGTGCTCCAGTGAGCGTACTCTTTGAGACTCCATAGCTCAATACCCTCCACCTCCACCCTGCCCGCGTTCTATCGGATGCCAGGTGGTCTTCACCTCTTGCGTGTCGAGGATCATATAGGGCGTGCGGCTTTCTTCCTGCATCCAGTCCTTCACCTTGGGCACCACCAAACGCTTCATGTTCGTAGCCGCCTCGGTGTCGAGCATCTGCTTCTCCTCTTTCGTGGGGTCCGCACAGACCACGGCATTGATGTCCATGTGCGTAATTAGCGGCTTGAGCAGTTCGCTGCGCAGGCCGGTGATGAGGTTCACCACGCCGCCGGGCAGGTCGCTGGTGGCGAGCACTTCCGCGAAGGTGACAGCGGGTAACGGTTGCGCTTCGCTGGCCACTACCACGGTTGTGTTGCCGCCTGCGATGATGGGTGCCACAGTGCTTACCAAGCCGATGAGGCCGGAAGTTCCGGGCGCCATCAAGCCCACCACTCCGGTAGGCTCGTACACGCTGAAGTTGAAGTGCGAGCTGTTGGTGGGGTTCACGCTGCTGAAGATCGCTTGGTACTTATCGCACCAGCCGGCGTAGTAGATCCAGCAATCGATGGCGGCGCTCACTTCGGCCTCGGCCTGCTTCTGTGTCGCGCCGTGCAACATCAGCTCATGGACGAACTGCGCGCTGCGACCTTCGAGCATTTCGCCGATGCGGTAGAGGATCTGCCCGCGGTTGAATGCGCTCCGGTTGGCCCAATCACCCAAGGCCTTCCGCGCGGCGACGACGCTTTCGCGGATGTCCTTGCGGCTGCCCCGGCAGATGTTCGCCAACGGCTTGCCGTCCGTGCCCTTGGGCTGGTAGTAGCGGCCGCTCTCGGTGCGTGGGAACTTGCCGCCGATGAAGATCTTGTAGGTCTTCATCACGGGAAGGCGCTCAGATCTGGTCGCTGTGCCGTTGGTGGCGTGACCGTTGAGTGTAGGCTTTTCGGCCTTTGCTGAAGTAGAGGAAGGCTTGGTCGCGGTCTTGGCCATGGTATCGTGGTTCGTAGGCGAAGTTAAGGCGATGGGGTGAAGTGCTTGTATCTTAGCGGTGCAATGAAACTACTGCTCGTAAGCATCACGGATCCCAGCAAGGAGAAACTCGTTACGGATATCCTGAACGAGATCGAAGGCGTGGACGTACAGCACAGCCCCGTAAAGGTGGAACGAGCTAAGCGTCGGCCCGCCAAAGCTGCGACGGCACGCCGTTCGGTATCCGTAAAGCCAATGACCCCGAAAGAGAAGAAGTTCGTGAAGGGTTTGACGCAGGCGTTCAAAGAGATGGATGAGCACATCGCGGGAAAGCGAAAACTCAAGACACTCAAAGAGGTGCTTGATGAGCTTTGATGTGGTTCCGCTACCTGAGTTCGTAAAAGAGCTCAAAGGGCTTGCGAAGAAGTACCGCTCATTGAAGCCGGAAATGGCTGCACTCGGCAATGCGTTGGCCAAGGACCCGCAAATGGGTACCTCGATCGGTCAAGATCGTTACAAGATCCGGCTCTCCATTAAGTCGAAGAGCGCGGGCAAGTCAGGTGGCGCGCGTGTGATCACCTGCGTGGTGGCGGTCCGCAAAGAGGTCTATCTGCTTTCGATCTTTGATAAGAGCGACCAAGCGACCTTGACCAAACAACGGTTGATGGAGTTGCTGAAGGAGGTGCCGCGATAAGAACATCTTCCACAACGCCTGTTCACTTTCTCAAGATCTTCTGCATGGCCTTTCCCTTCGCCAGCTCATCCTTCAGCTTGTGAGTTCAACCGCACGAGCGTGGACGCTCGCGCCAGAGTTGGGTCTCCACCACGCAGGTAAACATGCTTTGCGAACCGGCGTTCTGGATGCGCAGTACGGGTGTCAGGGAATCACCGCAGGTAAAGCGCAAGCCCCGGTAGTTCAGGATGCGGGCATCATATTCCTGCTGCGCGTGAAGGTCTGGGACGGCAAAGAGAAGCAGGGAAAAGAGTAGGAGTTTCTTCATGGCTTGGTGGGTTGATCCACGAATGTATTGCGCTGAGATGCCTGTGGCAATAGAACATTGGTTACACGGCAGGCACGTCATAGTCGCCGACCCCAGCGGTTGGGGTTGCGTTTGTTGTGGAACACACTGTAGATGACGACCGTGTCCTTTTCAACGCGATAGATCACCTGATATGGAAATTTCTTGAGGGCGATCTTGCGATAGCGCGAACGCCACTTGGGACTTCCAGTGGGCCGGTCCAGCACGAAGTCGACATACTCGTCCAACTCGGCAAGCAATTGTTCACCCGTTCCCTTGGACCGTGCCTCATACCAATTGTACGCCTCTTGCACATCGCTAACGGCTTCGCCACGCCAGATGAGCGAAACGCTCATGCATCCTTGCCCTTGCCTGAACGGATCAGGGTCTTGGTCTCTTCCCACGTGTAGGAGTTTCCCTCACCTCGCTTGTAGGCTTCTTCACGCTCCTGCACAATGTTGTACTGCTCGTCGGTGAGGCTTTCCTCATCCACTTCCGCTTCCTTCTTGAACAGCGATGCGATCTTCTTCAAGAGGCTCTCATCCTGCGTGTGAAGCAAGCGCTCGATCAATTGGAGCTTGAGGGATTCGGTGGACATGGTGTGAACTGTTCAGCGAAGTTAGGGATGAGCGGTGGAAAGGGCATGAGCGAGGTCCGATATGCATCGGATGCACGCGCCAGAGTGTGGATTCGCCCTGATCAAGCAAAAGTCACGATGCGGACTCAAGGTCTTTCAGCGTCCGACCCTTTGAGTTCTTCCAAGAGGTCAACCCGTTGGCTTGGCCGCCGTGAATGACGGCTGCTGCGGCGCTTGCACTTGTGAATTCAACGTCTCTTGCAAACTGGAGAAGGTCCGCTGCATCAACAAGAGCCCCGTCCGCTTTGAGCTTCTGGCGCATTTCAAGCGACCATGGATACTTCTGCGTCGAAGGCCTTTCCGTTAAGACCGCTTCGGACCCGGCCATTACGACCATCCCATTGGGCGTCAAGCGGCCGGTGGCCTTCAATCCCTTGATCTCACATGTGAGAATGCCAACGTCATCCGTGGCCATCATCACTGTGGCAACAGGCACGAATACCTCAACACCCAACACCGGTAGCAACTGGTGGATCTTCTCCAGGAAGATCTCCATGTCCTCACGGTCCGATTCCGGCAATCTTGAGCCACTCCCTTGGGCGTTCTTCATGTCAGCTCGACCCACCGCTTTTGCCTGCTCGATGAGACGACCTTCCAAGTATCGAACGTGGGCCTTTGTCAGATTCTCATTCCCTACTACAAAGACCACGTGGTTCCAGAAGTCCTTGGCCAAATGACTTTTGATCCTGTCCCGAATGGATTCTGCTTCGCCGACATACACAGCTCCGCGGCCGGATTCCGGATCAACTCCAGTAAGGAAATAGACACCGGAGCGTTCCGATTCTTCCCGCGCCAACAAACTGTCAAACTCGCTTCTCGGGCCAGCAATGGCCTTCCCGTTCCAATTGGACAACTCCGCTGTGCGGAGTCGTTTCGGATCTCCGTGCACTAAGAACAATTTGATCGTTGCTGATGCCATGCTCGGGCCAAGGTAATTAGATCAGCTACTGAGCTTTCATCGCGGCACTGGGGGGTCCGCTGTGAGGGATAGAGGCGGGAAGCCCACAGAGAGGAACGAGCGAGGCCGGTAGCGCCAGACTGTGGGAAAAACTTCAAATAGCCTTATGCTTTCTCATAAACTCCTGTAGTGGTGGATAGGGTATACGTTTCAATTTTCCGAAGTTGGTATCCTTCTCGAAATCCGTTGGGGCGAGATCCTCCATGCGAGCGTGTTTAGCCATACTGGCTTTCTTAACGACCATGGGCAGCTTTCCAATCCATCGCCCGCCAGCTTCGGCGAGGCGATGGTCACGAGCACGAACACATTCAACCATAGAAAACACGCCGAGATCAATGATGAAGGGAGAACAGTTGCCTTGTTCATCGCATTCGATACGAACGGCTGCAATAAGAAGAGCGTCGTTCGACGCATCAATTCCATCCAAGCGAATATTCTCCTTGATTCTTGCACTTGGCTCCCTTCGTGTAGGAGGGCGCTTGAGTGCAAGTGCCGAATTGTCCACGAAGAGTCCCTTAAGCTCAATCCTTTTACCCGATGCATGTATATAATCCGGATAGGACTCGCGCTGTCCAACTATGCCGGGGGACTTTTCCAGACCCACTCCACGAAGGCGAATGGCATTTTCTGGATCAGTAGCAAGCATCTCGATTTGAGGCAACACAGCATCCAGAAGTGTATTGACAATGACCGCTAGCTGACTTGGCTCAAAACCTGTCAATGCCTTGTCCGGCAGGGTGAGCCAATTGATTTTAAGACCAATGAGAGGATCGAAGTGATTTCGGAGTTCAACTAGTTCTTCAACTGAGATATCTGGCATTATTGAAGTGCATGAAATTTTAGGAGATCAGCGGCCCGAATGTAATCCGACCATGCGCGTCTAGAGCATTCAAGCATGTTCTGGTGAATTTCCTCTCGAACGACCAATTCCGGGATTTCAATGGAGGTTGACGCAAGCGCTGTGCTTTCTAAGCGAGGACGGGTGCCACCACCGCCCGCGGGGAGTGTGCTGAGAAATTTTGATGAGCGGAAAAAGGATCTCCAGAAATAAACAAGTCCATCAAAAGGGATAATCTCAACAAACTCAGATTTCACTGGGAACAAAAGGGAGTGAGTCTCACCAAGCCATGAACCGCTCGGCGTCACCAACACGTTTCCCAAGTAGGCGCGCATAGTACCGAAGAGCAAGGTTCCTTCAGGGACAGATGGGAATCGCATTGGTTCAATTCCCTGAATGCATTCCAGCGCAAAAATCGGCAGAGCGCCTGAATGTATGTGGCGATATTCTATCGGTGCGAAGCGCAGAACACCTTGTTCATTCCTGCGCGCGGAAAGCCTCCTGATGCTCACAAACTCATCTAAACGAGAGCTTCGTGTTGTGCTACGGTAAATAGAAGGATCCCACACTCCTGGTTGTCGAGAGTCAGGCTTAACGACCGACAAAAAATAGGTGCCATTCCTAAGCATGTTCCGGTTCTGGATATTGCACGTTGACAGTAAGTCGCTCGTCGTTAACTAACTCCTCAAGCGCATTCTCATTTGATCGCACTTTGCGCGAGTTAAGGGCTACGCCAACTGAAGGGGCATTCGAGAAATACGTTTGCGTCACGGATGAGCTGGTGCCCTTCCGCTTCCTTAGATGCACAATGTCAGCTCTTGTTGATGTGTTCCCCGTCATGTAAAACACACCTTCAGGAAGCGTCACTACGCCACATAGCTCCCATCGTCGTTCAACTTCATTCCTGAGTCTTGCATATTCCGCATTGGCCACAATTGAATGTGGCAGGAGGCACACTAGGGTACCATTGGGGGCAAGAAGCTCTAAGCAAACATCCAAGAACACAGCGTCACTCGTTCGATAACCCATGCGATATAATTCGCTTTCGTATCCAAGTGAATCAATGGCAAGGGAGAAGGGGGGATTCGCCAGTATGCCGTTGACCTTTCCTCGAAGCGCACGAAGCTGTTCTTGTGGCTCATATAGGTTGTTCACATAGACTTCGAAGTCATGGCTATTCGGCGTGGCTAGAAGTAGAACAAGTTCAGAAAGTCCTGCGAGCATTCGATCAACATCGTTTCCAATCAACCTACACCCAAGTTCCTTCCAGCGACGTGAAGCTTCAAGAAGGAAGGTGCCCCCACCACAAGTCGGATCCATCAGAACAGCATCTGATACCAACGGAAGCAGCTTTGCCATAGCCCGTGCAACAGGTTGCGGAGTGAAGAACTTTCCAGAACCTTCTCTAAACTTCCGACCCAAGAAAAACTGATAGCAGACTGACAGCTTGCTTCCATACCTATCAACCGATGCAAACGCCGATATCCTGCTCACTAGTTGCTTGTCACGAGCAATCTGGCGAAACAAGTCAAAAGCACGGTCAAGGGGAAATAGATGAAGTCTAGGGTTACGAATGCCATTTAGATAGCCAGCAGCCACCACGAGAAATGCGTCTTCCCCCTCGATGCCATACCTCCTCAAACTAATGTCAAGCAGAGCTAGGGAGTTAACAACTTCGCTTGTCCCCTCCTCATGGTCTGGCGCGAAAAGCTTGTACGTATGAACATCCTCTGCGACTTTACTAGATATGTCTTCTCGCTCGACAGGTTCTTTATGCGCCACTCCCTTCGACCGAGCCACCTCCTGCCCTTTCAACGTGTTGCCTCGCATTTTCGACTTAAGAGTGCTACTTGCTCGATTATTCACTTTTGTCATGACGGAATTCTTGACATGTCACGTAGCCCAATGTAGTTTAACGAATCGAGCATTCGAAACGCTAGATAGAAAAAGTTCAAGGATAGATCCGAACACCACTTCGCGTGAGGGATAGAAGCGGAAAGCCCACAGGCCGCTGAGGAACGAAGCGGCCGAGGACTTGCAGCGGATAGCCCGACCCCGCCTGCATTTGAGGCGGGGGCACGCCAAAAACATCAGTTCAAATTCAAGTACGCCCCCAAGCCATGCACACCACCTTCTCTTCCATACCCGCTTTCCTTGTAGCCGCCGAAGGGTGAAGTGGGATCGAACTTGTTGAAGGTGTTGGCCCAGATGACGCCGGCGCGGAGCTTGGTGGTCATGTTGAAGATCTTGCTGCCTTTGTCCGTCCACACGCCGGCGCTGAGGCCGTAGGGGGTGTTGTTGGCTTTTTGCAGCACTTCGTCCATGGTGCGGAAGGTTTGCACGGCGAGGACGGGGCCGAAGATCTCTTCTTGTGAGATGCGCGCGCTTTGGGCGACGTTGGTGAAGAGCGTGGGGCGGCACCAGAAGCCTTTGCTGGGCAGGTCGCAGGCGGGCTGGTACATGTCGCTGCCTTCCTGCTGGCCGATCTTGAGGTATTTGTTGATGGTGCCGAGCTGCTCTTTGCTGTTGATGGCGCCGATGTCGGTGTTCTTGTCCATCGGGTCGCCTACGACGAGGCTGTTCATGCGGTGCTTGAGCTTGCGCACCACTTCGTCGTACACGGCTTCTTCCACGTAGAGGCGGCTGCCGGCGCAGCACACGTGGCCTTGGTTGAAGTAGATGCCGTTGACGATGCCTTCCACGGCCTGGTCGATGGTGGCGTCGGCGAAGATGATGTTGGCCGCTTTTCCGCCGAGCTCGAGGGTGAGCTTTTTGCCGCTGCCGGCGGTGCTGCGCTGGATGAGCTTGCCCACGTTGGTGCTTCCGGTGAAGGCGACCTTGTTGACATCGGGATGGTTGACCACCGCAGCGCCCGTGGCCCCCGCGCCGGTGACGATGTTGACGACGCCTTCGGGGAGGTCGGCCTCTTGGATGATCTCGGCGAGTTTCAGCGCGGTGAGCGGTGTGGTCTCGGCGGGCTTCAGCACCACGGTGTTGCCGCAGGCGAGTGCGGGCGCGAGTTTCCACGATGCCATCAGGAGCGGGAAGTTCCACGGGACCACTTGCCCTGCGACACCGAGCGAACTGATGTTCCTTCCGGGGAAGGCGTACTTGAGCTTGTCGGCCCAGCCGGCGTAGTAGAAGAAGTGCGCGGCGGCGAGCGGGATGTCGATGTCGCGGCTTTCGCGGATGGACTTGCCGCCGTCCATGGTCTCGATGACGGCGAGTTCGCGGGCCTTTTCCTGCATCAGCCGCGCGATGCGGTAGATGTATTTGGCGCGCTCGCTGGCGGGCATTCTTCCCCACGGCCCTTCGTAGGCTTTGCGGGCGGCCTTTACGGCGGCGTCCACATCGGCCTCGCTGGCCTCGGCGATGCTCGAGAGTTTCTGCTCGTTGGCCGGATTGATGGTGTCGAAGTATTTGCCGCTCTTCGGCTTCACCCATTTGCCACCGATGAAGAGCTCATACTGCGGCTTGATGGTGATGTGGTCCTTGCTTTCAGGAGCGGGGGCGAGTGCCCAGTCGATGGTTTTCTTCTTTGCCATGGGTTTCAAAGATAGCGGGACAGCTTCGGAAGGATCACAGGTCTTCGGCACGCTTCATTAACCTTCGACGCTCCGCGCACCATTCCCCACACCGCTTGTTATCCTTTGAAAAACCCACTAATGGATCGCATCGGACCACATACCTACCACTATCTGCACCATCCGCTTTTTTCCTCCGGGGAAGCCATGTTGTGCTACACCATCTATCATCTCTGCTTTAAAGGCGCGATCTCCTTGGACTACAGCAGGGTGGTTGCAGGGCACGACAACCACCACTTGGTGATGCGGCTCTTCCTCACCCATGTTACAGACCCGGTGCCCATGTCGGCGCCACAGGCCTTCGCGCTCTCGCTCTTTCCTGCGGACCGCCCGGATTCCTTGGCCGAACTGCGGATCCACATGAACCGGACGATCGATGATTTCGGGACCTTCAAGAGCGGCCCGATGCAGGAGCACCTGATGGCCAAGGGCCTGCTGTTCTCCACGCATATCCTCTCGGCGGAAGGGCGGGCCGCGTACCACGAGGTGCATAGCCTGCTGCATGATGTAGAGCACGAGGAGATCGCGCTCTTGGATGATGGGGCACGGCTGAAGGCAAGGCTGGACGAGCTCGGTAGCAATGTGGTGTTACTGTCTGAGGGCTTCCGGGAGAAGCTCCGGGGATCGCCCTTGGTGGATGAGCAGTTGAAGGCGATCCTCAAGGTGCAGCGATTCTTGGAAAGCGGCGGGATCCACGACACGAAGATGATGGGCTGAGACCGCCTGACGGCGGCGCTTCTTCTGAGGTGAACCACTGATGAACACAGATGGACACGGATGATCCGTTGAACATCGGATCTGCTTTTCGGGAGTCGCATCGCAAGTGAAAACTTGCGCACGACGGAGGCTTGCGATGCTTATCTTCTCGCCGCGCGTTTGACGGCTTCATCGTCGATCGCGCAACTCCATGAGCGATCAACGCACCATTGTCCACTTGGACCTCGACAGTTTTTTCGTGAGCGTGGAACGCCTGAAGAGCCCTCAGCTGGTGGGCAAGCCCGTGCTGGTGGGTTCCGACAGCGACCGCGGCGTGGTGGCCTCGTGCAGCTATGAAGCACGGCGCTTCGGCGTGCGCAGTGCCATGCCCATGCGCACCGCGAAACAGTTGTGTCCGGAGGCCATCATCCTACGCGGCGACAGCGGTGCCTACATGCGCAAGAGCGATGAGGTCACCGAGATCATCCGCGAGCGGGTGCCACTCTTCGAGAAGACCAGCGTGGACGAATTCTACGTGGACCTCACCGGCACCGAGCGCTTCTTCGGCGCGCTGAAACTGGCCAGCGAGCTGCGCCAATACATCGCCAAGGAGACCGGCCTGCCCAACAGTTTCGGGCTGAGCGTGAACAAGACCGTGAGCAAAGTGGCCACGAACACCGCCAAGCCCAACGGCCAGCGCGAGGTGGAACGTGGCACCGAAAAGCCCTTCCTCGCACCGATGCCGATCGAGAGCATCCCCGGCGTGGGCGGCAAGACAGCGCACCTGCTGCGCAGCATGGGCGTAGCGCGCATCCACACCATGCAGGAGCTACCGATCGACCTGATGCAACGCCTGCTGGGCGAGCACGGGCCGGTGCTGTGGCGCAAGGCGAACGGCATCGACGACAGCCCGGTGACGCCGTGGCACGAGCGTAAAAGCATCAGCACCGAGCGCACCTTCGAGCGCGACACCATCGACATGGTGAAGCTGCACGGCCTGCTCACCGCCATGGCGGAAAGCCTCGCCTACCAGCTCCGCAAGGGCGATAAGCTCACCAGCTGCATCTCCGTGAAGATCCGCTATGCCGACATGAACACGCACTCGCGCCAGCTCCGCATCGGCTACACCGCGTGCGACCACATCATCCTGCCCACGATCCACGAGCTCTTCCGCGCGCTCTACGACCGTCGCCAACGGATCCGCTTGGTGGGCATACGCTTCAGCCACTTGGTCGGCGGTGGCCACCAGATGGACGCCTTCACCGACACGCAGGAGGCCATGAGCCTCTACCAAGCCATGGACAAAGTGCGCAAGCGCTTCGGCGACCGCATGGTGATGCGCGCCGCAGGCATGGGTGCCAAAAGCATTGGCAGGATGGACAATCCTTTTGATGGGCAGGCGCCGGTGTTGTTGGCGAATAGGCGGACGTGAACGTATGGGCGATGCATGCATCGCCCATACGTTCAACTCGGCCATTACCTTGTTCTCCCATCCATCACCTCATGGAAAAGCAAAGCACAATCAAAGTCTTCGATGAGAAACAAGTGCGTACCGTTTGGAATGCCGAGCAGGAGAAGTGGTTCTTCTCCATCATCGACGTCATCGCGGCACTCACCGGCACGGACAGGCCCCGCAAGTACTGGAGCGACCTGAAGTCCCGACTGTTGAAGGAAGGCAGTGAACTGTCCGCAAAAATCGGACAGTTGAAATTGTCCGCCGAAGACGGCAAGATGCGTATGACCGATGTCGCCGACACTGAACAGCTCTTCCGCCTGATCCAGTCGATCCCCTCACCCAAGGCGGAACCCTTCAAACTCTGGCTGGCCGAAGTGGCTTCCGAGCGGCTGGACGAAATGCAGGACCCGGAGCTCACCATCGACCGGGCCTTGGAACAATACATGCGTCTGGGCTATTCGGAGAATTGGATCAACCAGCGGCTCAAAAGTATCGAGGTCCGCAAGGAGCTCACCGATGAATGGAAACGGGTCGGGTTGAAGGAAGGTGTGCAGTTCGCCACGCTTACGGACATCATCACTAAGGCGTGGGCAGGGCGAAACACCAAAGAGTACAAGGTGCTGAAGGGTTTGAAGAAAGAGAACCTGCGCGACAACATGACCAACACGGAGCTGATCCTGAACATGCTGGCCGAAGCCTCTACCAAAGACATTTCGAACGCCACTGATCCCGACTCGTTCGATGCCAGCAAAGAAGTGGCCCGGCAAGGCGGCAATGTGGCCAAGGTGGCGCGGCTCGAACTGGAAGCCCGCACGGGCAAGCAGGTGGTAACCGCGCTGAACTCCAAGAAAGCCCTGCGGTCAATCGAAAAAACCAAACATGACCCGAAAGCAGAATGAGCCACGAAATACGGATCCACCTCGCCATGAAAACTTCATCCGCCCGCCATTTTCTCTTCGCAGCCTTTGCCATTTGCACAATGGGCAGTTTCGCCCAAGCGCAAGAAACAGTCCCGTTCACCGATCTCTTTACTATCCGCGTTGACACCGCCGGTGGCCACCCCTTCATCGACTTCCAGCCGGACAGCCTGCCAGGCAGCGCAACCCTGAACACCCGCTGCACCGCACTTTTCCACTTGGAGGACTACCTCTTTGCCAACTACGCCGAGGTGCAATACGAAAGAGACCAACTGGAAGCCACCCTGCCGGATACGCTGGCCTTACGCAACAAGTTCAATGAGTTGCTGCTAGCGGACACCGCATTCCAAACGCTCTACATGCGCTCTATCGACCAAGCTCTCGTTGCCCCCTTGTCCATGGACAGCGCACTCTTGATCGCTTCGCATTTCTTCTACCTCCACCAGATGCACGGAAAGCCTGCCGCGCACATCTGCGTGGGTATCAACAAGGTGAAGCAGATGTCGGAGTCCATGGCGCATGCGTACCACGCGGCATTTTGCTTCATGGCCGTGTGGAGCATGGACGATCCCATGGGGCTGCTTCAGCAGGCCGTTGAACCCTTCAGGGCCGAGTTGAAGGAAGGCGTGTCCGACAAGCGGATGGCCGAAATGCAACAGGCCGTGTACAATGCACTTGCAAAATCACCGGAGCTTCGCAAAGCGATGCTGGACACCTACGCGCAGAAAGCCGAATACCTGAATTTCAAACTGGATAAGTGAGCGTATGGGCGTGTATGGGCGATGCATGCATCGCCCATACACTCACCTCTCTCCGTACCGCGGATCCGGCTTCCATAGCAGCTTTTCCATCCACTGCGTGCGCAGGCTCACATGGCCGAATTCCTCCTCCACCACGCCGGTGAGGCGGTACACACCGCGTCCACGGAACGGGAAGCGCTCCGCCACGGAAGGGAACTGCGTGCTGTCCCAGAGATCGCCTGCCGTATCGATGAAAGAGCCGAAGGTCATCCGCTGGCCGCGCTGCGTGTCAGTGGCCTTCACATGCACCATGTAGCCGAGCATCAGCACCCGCTTTCCAACATGCTGATGCATCTCCCGCTGAAGAATGCTGGGTGGCGATGCGGAGCCATTATCATCCGACCCAAGTTCCACTAACGTGAACGGATCACAGAGCGGAAAGCCCAGCAGATCCAGTTCATCATAGGCATCGGCCAGCGGGAAGTGGTGCAGCTCCGGCAGCATTGGCTCTTCCACCTTCGTGATGAAAAGGTCCGCCATCGCGGCAGCATTCACCGGCCCGACATGCAGCAGGGCAAGGTCCCACAGCAGTTGCGGCTTGCTCCTTCCGGTGAAGCGCAAAGCACCGACGCGGATGAGGATGCGTGCTTGTTCCAACGGAAGTGGCACACGATGCAAGAGATCCGGTAGGTCGGCAAAAGGTCCGCTGCGTTGGCGATCGTGGAGGATGAGTGCTACAGTTTCGTCGGTGAGGCTTTTGATGTTGGCGAGACCGAGGTAGATGCGGGGCTGGTGATTGGTAATTGGTGATTGGTGATTGGCGGGAAGAGGGCCGCTGAGGCGCGGAGGCGCAGAGAAAGATGGTTTGCGCGGAGGTGAGCCGTTCGCGTCGCGGCCCGCCCTGACAACCGACAACTGACAACCGACAACTGATGGTGCGGACACCGTTCTCCATTCTACATTCTTCATTTTACATTTTACATTCCCATCAGGGCCGGCCAGCGTACACAGCTCTCCGCTCCTATTCACGCACGGCGCTTCGATCACCGCGCCTTTGCGCTTCGCTTCGTGCAGGTAGAATTCGGTGCTGTAGAATCCGCCGAAGTTGTTCGCCACACCCACGAGGAATTCCATCGGATGATGTGCCTTCAGATAGAGGCTCTGGTAGCTCTCCACGGCATAACTGGCGCTGTGTCCTTTCGCGAAACTGAAGCTGGCGAAGCTTTCGATCTGCCGCCAGATCTCCTCGGCCTGCCCTGCGGGATAGTTGCGTGCCTTGCAGTTGGAGAAGAATTTCTCTTCCACCGCTTTGAACTCGGGTCGTTCGCGGAAGCGTGCCGTCATGCCGCGCCGCAGCAGGTCCGCTTCCTCCAGGTCGAGGCCCGCATAGAGGTGCGCCACCTTCAGCACGTCCTCCTGGTACACCATGACGCCGTAGGTCTCGGGCATGATGTCCAAGAGTTCCTTCGGTGCAAGCTTCAGTCGTTCGGGGTTGTTGTGGCGCAGCAGGTATTCGCGCATCATGCCGCTTTCGGCCACGCCCGGCCGGATGATGCTACTGGCGGCCACCAGGCTCAGGTAGTCCTCCACCTGCAACTTCCGCAGCAACATGCGCATGGCCGGGCTTTCCACGTAGAAGCAGCCCACGGTATCACCCGTGCGCAGGATCTCCTTGATCGCGGGGTCTTGTTTGAATCGCGGGATGTCGTGGATATCGATGCGAGGCATCATCATCTGATCATCTGATCTTCTGATCTTCTGATCCTCTTCCACCAACTCAACCGCATCCCGGATATGCCCCAGCCCGCGCTGGCTCAGCAGATCGAATTTGTGCAAACCAAGATCCTCCGCTTCCAACATGCTGAACTGCGTAACGGGAAAGCCCTTCGGTGGCCGGTGCAGCGCAGTGTAGCAGGTGATGGGCGTCTCGCTAACCAACACGCCACCCGCGTGGATGCCGAACTGGTGCGGCATGCCAAGCAGGTGGTGCCCGTAGCGGATCACCACCTGCGCGATCCGGTCCAACTCGCCGCTCGCTCCTTGGGGCAGCCTTCGGTAGTCGCGGTAATGCTCGCGCACGCCCGCGCCCAGCGCATCGATCTCCATCGGCGGAAGTCCCAGCGCCTTACCCAACTGCCGGATGGCACCGCGCCATTGGAAGGTGGTGTAGGTGGCGAGCTGCGCCACATGGTGATGCCCGCCCTTCTCTTGGTTAAAGCGGGAGAACACATACTTGTACACTTCGTCGCGATCCTTCCAACTGAAATCGATGTCGAAGTCGGGCGGTTTTTTGCGCGCTGTGCTGAGGAAGCGCTCGAAGTAAAGATCCAGCTCGATCGGGTCCACGTCGGTGATGCCGAGGCAGTACGCCACCATGCTGTTCGCGCCGCTGCCGCGACCCACATGGAAGAAACCCTTGCTGCGCGCGAAGCGCACGATGTCCTGGTTGATGAGGAAGTAGCTGATGAAGCCCATGCGCTCGATCACGTCCAGCTCGTGTTCCATGCGTGCGATCACCTTTTGTGAAGCGTTCGGATAGCGGTAGCGCAATCCTTCCAGCGTGTCTCGGTGCAGCTTCTCGCGATCACTGGTGATGCTTTCGCCGAAGACCTTCAGCGTCTTGTCCGTGCGGTCGAAAGCGATGGTGCATTGCTCCAGCAGACGCTCGGCATTTCCCAGCAGCGATGGATGATCGCGGTAGAGTTGGCGCGCTTCATCTTCGCTGCGGAAGACCTCGTCCGATGCCGCGAGTTCTTCCGCGGGCAGCATGCTCACCAAGGTATTCTTCGCCATGGTGCGCAGCAGGCGGTGCGTGTTGTAGTCGCGCTTATGGCGGAAGGTGACGGGCAGCAATGCGACCAGGTCCTTCGATCGCTTCGCCCATGGACTGAAAGGAAGCCGCGTGAGTTCGGACGGCTTGATGCCGATGCGCTCGTTCGGTTTCAACATCCGCGGCGGCGTACTGAAAGGCAGTATGAAGAAGGCATCTGAAAGTTCCGGTGGTTCTTCCGGCAGTGCTTCGCCATCGAGCAGGTGCGGGCTGAGCAGTTCATTCAGCTGTTGAAAGCCGTCGTTGTTCTTGGCCAAGCCGATGTAGAGCAGCCGAAAACCTTGACGGAATTCAATGCCCGCCACCGGCTGGATACCTTGGTCTTTCGCGAGACGCACGAAGTCCGGAATGCCTGACGTGCTATGGATGTCGGTAAGTGCGAGGGTGCGCATGCCTGCCTTGTGCGCTTCCTCGAGGAGCACCTCGGGCTTCATCACCCCGTACTTGAAACTGAACCAGCTGTGTGCGTTGAGAACCATGATCGACGATTTTGTTGGCGATCTTGTGACGCATAATGTAGCAGATCAATTCCATTGAGGCCTTCCTGCATTAGTCCCATCAACGTCCCACGAAGTGGACGTTGATGCTCGGAAGGCAAAATCCTGTAAATCCTGTGATCCTGTCCAACTGGTCCTGTCACTACGCCCTGCACCCCGTTACTTTGCAGCAATGGCCAACGCACAAGACCATCCGCTTCAGCTCACCAATACGCTCACGCGGAAGAAGGAGAACTTCATCCCGCTGAACCCTCCGCATGTCGGCCTGTACGTCTGTGGACCTACGGTATACAGCGATGTACACCTCGGCAATGTGAGGAGCTTCCTCACCTTCGACATCCTCTTCCGCTGGCTCACCTACATCGGCTACAACGTGCGCTACGTCCGCAACATCACCGATGTGGGGCACCTAGTGGACGATATCGATGAGGGCGAGGACAAGATCGCGAAGCGCGCCCGCATGGAAAAGCTGGAGCCGATGGAGATCGTGCAGAAGTACACCAACGGCTTCCACGATGTGATGCGGCTCTTCAACATCCTGCCGCCGAGCATCGAGCCCACCGCCACCGGCCACCTGATCGAGCAGATCGTGATGATCGAACGCATCATCGCCAACGGCTATGCCTACGAGGTGAACGGCTCGGTGTATTTCGATGTGCCGAAGTACGCGGAAACACATGCCTATGGCGAGCTGAGTGGCCGGAAGATCGAGGACCAGATGGCCAACACGCGCGGCACCGAAGGACAGGAGGAAAAGCGCAGCCCGCTGGATTTCGCGCTGTGGAAGAAGGCCGAACAAGGCCACCTGATGCACTGGCCTTCCCCTTGGGGTGAAGGCTTCCCCGGATGGCACCTGGAGTGCAGCGTGATGAGCACGAAATACCTCGGCCTCACCTTCGATATCCACGGTGGCGGCATGGACCTGAAGTTCCCGCACCACGAATGCGAGATCGCGCAGAGCGTGGCCGCCGATGGTGTGGCACCGGTGCGCTATTGGATGCACGGCAACATGCTCACCGTGAACGGCCGGAAAATGGCCAAGAGCGAAGGCAACGGCTTCACGCCGGAAGAACTGGTGACGGGTAACCACAAGCTGTTGGAGCGCGGCTATTCGCCCATGACCGTGCGCTTCTTCATGCTGCAATGCCACTACGCGAGCACGCTGGACTTCAGCAACGCTGCCTTACAAGCCGGAGAAAAAGGCCTGCAGCGCCTGATGGCCGCGAACGATATCCTGGCCAAGTTGAAGCCCGGTACAGAAGGTACTTCATTCGATGTGGATGCGCTGGTGAAAGCCTGCAACGCCGCCATGAACGACGACCTGAATACGCCGGTGATGATCGCACACCTGTTCGATGGTGTACGCGCGATCAACGGTGCGAACGATGGCAACGTGGCACTTTCACAAGCGGACATCGATCAGCTGCGGAAGCTCTTTGGTGACATGCTCTTCACGGTGCTCGGCCTTCAGCCGGAAGCCGAAGCGAAAGCCGGTGATGACCTGAGCGAGGGGCTGATGAAGGTGTTGCTCACCATGCGCGCCGATGCGAAGAACCGCAAGGACTTCGCCGCCAGCGACCTGATCCGAGACAAGCTCACCGAGCTGGGCGTAACGGTAAAGGACACGAAGGACGGGCCTGTGTGGGAGAGAGCGTGAGTTTCTTTTACCGCAACGGCGCAACGGCGCAACGGTTCCGCAACGGAAGTCCAACCGGTGTCGGGGAAAAAGGCGTTGCGCATTTCGTTGCGTCGCAGCGTCGTTGCGGTTGATCTATCCTGCCGATCTTTGACGCATGCAATGCCTTTCCCCCAGCGTCCTCGGCCTTGGCCTTATCGCGCTCTTCTTCGCTGCGTGCCAGCCGGAGACCGCCACCACCACCAAGACCGAGCCTGCACTTCCCGCGCTTCCGCCTGTTCCCTTGTTCAATGGTGACAGCGCCTACGCCTTCGTGGCGAAGCAGGTGGCCTTCGGGCCGCGTGTTCCCGGCAGCGCCGCGCACAAGGCCTGCGGCGATTGGATGGTGGCGAAGCTGAAGAGCTACGGTGCCACGGTGATCGAACAGAACGCGATGGTCACGATCTACAACGGGCAAAAGGTGCCCATGCGCAACATCATCGCCAGCTGGCAGCCGGAGAAGAAGGAACGTATCCTGCTCTTCACCCACTGGGATTCGCGACCTTTTGCCGACCAGGATTCCGTGCGCCGCAACGAGCCCATCGATGGCGCGAACGACGCGGGCAGCGGCACGGGCGTGTTGTTGGAGATCGCGCGGCAGTTGGCGCAACATCCCACGCAACCCGGGGTCGACCTGTTCTTCAACGACGTGGAGGACATGGGCGCACCGCACGAGGCCATGGGCGGCGAGCAACGCGACTCCGAGGACACGTGGTGCCTCGGCACGCAGTACTGGACCAAAAACCCGCACGTACCGAACTACACGGCGCGCTATGGCATACTGCTGGACATGGTGGGTTCGAAAGATGCCGTCTTCCCCAAGGAAGGCTACAGCATGCGCTATGCTTCCGGCATCGTGAACAAGGTGTGGAAGGCAGCGGCGGCAGCGGGCCACGGCGACCGCTTCCTCAGCGAGACGCGCAACTTCGTGGGCATGGACGACCATGTGTACGTGAACCAGAACATGAACATCCCAAGCATCGACATCATCGCCTATAACCCGGCCACTGGAGGCTTCCCAACTACTTGGCACACGCACGCGGACAACTTGGCCAACATCGACAAGGAGAGCCTGCAGGCCGTGGGTGCCACCGTGGCACAGACCATTTGGACGGAGCGCTAGGTCAACGGCCTTTGTGGTCCCAGCCGAAACCGAGGAAGCTGCCGCCTACGCTGAAATACAGCGGAGTGGTCTTCACGATATCCCCATCGGCCTTGTAGAGAATACCGTTGCCGAGGGCATAGCCGGCCTGGACGAACAGCTCTCCGAAATAACCGTCCAAACCACCGCGCAGTCCCACGCGGATCCCGATGGGCACTTGGATCTTGGAGGCTTCCACGGTCCGGGGTATCGAATAACCGTTCGACCCCAGGACATGATCCGTCACTTCGGCCTTTAGGGACTGCACCCCGATGAAAGAACCGATATACCCGGTCGTCCCTTCGTTGTCGGAAAAGAAATACTTCGCGCTGTATATGCCTTCGTAGGACCGGACGGCACTGTTGAACCCGTCAAAGCCAAGCACGGCCTCCAGCCCGATCCCGAACCGCTGACTGAGATCATGCTGGTAGGCCAGGCCCACTGCAGGGGAAGTCTCACCCTCGAACACATCGTGTTGAATGAGTCCATGGGCATAAGCCACCGTTACGTTGAAGCCGCTGGCTTGGGCGTGTGCGGTCGTTGCCGTGGCGCACAGGAATAAAGCCCCACCCAAGCGGCGCATGTGTAAACCGATCTGCTGTCCCATCGTTACCAACCGAAGCCGTAGGCCAGACCGAATGTCACGGCCAAGGATGATGTTTCCGCGTATTTCATCCCTTCGGTTGAGCGGTAACGTGAGGTGGGGACGAGGTGATCGCCCCCTCCTATCTGATAGCCGACCGCTGCATATAGGTCCACGAATCCGCCATCGGTGGTGCCCCGCACACCCATGCGCAGTCCGAGAGGCACCAGCCACTTCGATGTCTTTAGCAGAGGACTATAACCTCCGTTGTCCAGATAGCCGAAGGAATTATAGTTTTCTTGCAACGTCCAGGTCTGCGTGATGTGCCGAAGGCCGATGAAGGTGCCGACATAACCATGTACGCCGTCATTGCTCGCCAAGGCATATTCGGTGTGGTAGTTCAAGCTCAGCAGCTTGGGCTTCACATCATAAGTTCCAGCTCCACTGTTGTTGAGCTGGAGGTATTCATCTTCCAGCTTCAGGACATGGGCAATATCATACGTGATATCGAATCCGGCGGTGAACCGATCATTGAACGTGCGGTCGACCCCTATGCCCATGCAGTAATTATCGAAGGTGGGATGCTGATAGACCTTGTGGGTCTCCCCCATGATGTACCGGATAGCGACACCTTGGGAATAGGCCGGAGCAGCGATCAAAAACCCGAGGACCAAAGTGATGAACACTTTTTTCATGGCCTCGTGAATTCGATGTTCAACATCTCCAACGCCGTGCTGATCGGCACGCCGAAGCCGATCCCTTCCACGCCGGTCGCCTTCACCTTCATGGTGGCGATGCCCACGACCTTTCCTTCTGAGTCGATCAATGGACCACCGCTGTTGCCCGGATTGATGCTCACATCGGTCTGCAGGTACTTGCGGCCTTCGAACTCGCGCTTGCCGCTCATGATGCCGCGCGATACGGACTGCCCGAGCTTCTCATCCAGAGGGGTGCCGATGGCGAAGATCTCCTCTCCCAGCACCAATGTGCTGTCATGGCCCAAGCTCAGCGCCGGCAGGTCATTACCGGCCACCTTCAGCAAGGCCACATCGAAGTCCCGGTTCACCTTCACCACCTGTCCGTCCAAAGTGAAGCCTTGGTCGAACCTCACCTTCACCGTGGCATCTGTTCCGACCACGTGTGCATTGGTCATGATATAGCCGTCATTGGTGATGAGGAAGCCGCTTCCATGGCCATTCTTCATTTCCACGGTCACCACGGCTTTCACCAGCGCCGGGATCATGCTGCGCCGGTCAGGGAACGTGACCGTGGTCGGCATCATCAGCTTAATGTCGCCCCCTTTGGAACGCATCAGCCCGGCCGCTTGCAGGGCGGAAATGCGGTCATACAACCCGGCCTCGTCCAACAATTGCCGGGCAGCGTCCTGAAGCGCATCGGTGAGCACATCACGTTTGACCGCGCCATAAACAGGCCAGTCCGTGCCTTTGCTGATGGTGAACAGGAGACTGTCCTTGTCGATGCCGCTGAAAAAGCACCAGTCCATGTCCACATGCACGCTTCCATAGGCTCGTCCGGACTTCTCATCCAACTGCATGTCCAAGCCCTTTAGCATAGGCCGTAGAACAACCTTCGCCCGTTGGGCTTCCTCGTCGCCCTTCAAGGTTCCCTGCTGGATCTCATGCACACTCAGCATTTTACCGTCCAACCCGCGAGCAATGTCGGTGGTGGCGGTCTGCGGATAGCGCAGGTCCCTCAGTTCCTTGCTGTCGATGGTGAGCGGGTGGCCACCCAATTTGCCCAACTTGGCTTTCGCGCCCAATGCATTCTCCAGCACGGTGATGGGCATGTCCAACCGCTGCACATCGCTGGCCGGTGTCTTATACATGTTCACAGCCAGCTCCCCCTTCGGGAAGGAGTAGAGCGACTTGCTTTTCCCGTCCACGATGTAGGGGATACCCAGCAGCATGGCATCGGCGAAGAGGATCCCGTTCCTCCTTTTGGGGCGCAAGGCGAAGGTGACCGGCTGGAGGCCGTCCTTACGCAGCTCCATGCTCACCTCCCCACCATCCGGGTCGCTATAGGTATAGGTGTAGGGCGTGTTGCCCACCTCGGCACCGTTCTCGTACACCTTGGCACCCGGTGGCGAGCTGTTGATGGTCAAGCTCTGGTTGCCTTTGTTGAGCATGGTGGCACAACCACTGAACAACACCAAGGCGGATAAGGATAGGGTAGCTGAGATCGAGCGAACGTGCATGGTTTGATGAATGAAGGGGCGCAATGTATTTTTTTAACTTTAAATGCATTCTAAGAATATTGCGGAAAGTCTTTGAGGCCTTCGCTCATACTTCACGCGACAGTTCATCATAATGACAGGCCGATGCGCTCAGTGGCGTGTTCAACGCGTATGGCAACGTCAGTTGGACCTTCCCCAGCGCCTGACCAACTACGAGGTGGCAGTGCTCTTGAACTTCATGGGCATCGGAGTAATAGAATAATCGCCGGACAAATCATCGGCGTCGACCAGTTCAACATCCCAGCGAGCGCGTTGCAAAGAGATGCCGTGTTAGAGGTACTTGATGCCATGGGCCGTATCGTCTTCGAGCAGAACACCGTGAGCAGCGCGAGCACCATCACCCTCAACACCAGTTCGCTTTCCGATGGCGTCTACAGCTATCGTCTTCGCACGGCCACTACGGCAGGTGCCGCCAAGTCGTTCGTGGTCTCGCATTGACCCCAACCTTGCTATCAGCGAAAGGCCTTCCGCATGGAGGGCCTTTTGCTTTCAGCCCGATCACCATGCATTGACAGGCGATCCAAAGGTTCCGTTCCTTCGCCAAGCATCTTGGTCTGATCGGCCTGGAAAGCCATGTCCGCCACCACCATGCGCATCCTCCTCTCTTTATTGGTGCTGCTCCCAATGTCCTTACGGGCCCAGCTCCCGGACCGCAACTGGCATTTCCGCGTACCCCTGTCCGTGACGGTGGGGATCAACTTCGCGCACTTGTACAACCTCTCAGGGCTGGAATTCCAACAAAGCATCGGACCGGTTATCTCCCTCAACACCGGCCTTACCTTTACCCGAAGAGAAAATTGGGGGATCGGCCTGGAAGGCGGGTACCAAGCGGACAACTACAGCTTCACCAACACGGATGCATCCTATAGCGTGACGCTTTTGAGTTGGCGCGCAGAAGGCCGGTTCTTCAAGCTGACCAAGCTTTCGGAGCGGCATCACATGGACTGGAGCTTCGGCCTGGGCGTCGGGAACAATTTCTATAGCGGCGATTCGATACAGACCGTGGAAGGCTCGCTGAGGGCGGTGTCCAGGTCATCGGACCATTATCTCCCCTTCATCGCTCCGGAGGTGGGCCTTTCCAAGCGGATCGGCAGGCACCGCGCGGAGGTGCTGTTGAAATATCAACTGAACCTCGGCGAGCCGTATGCGATCACCACCACCTTGCGCACATCCGGTTCCCGCGCCATGGCACAGGGCACGGGCAACTATGTGGGCGTTGCGATCCGTTTTGAATACGGCTTCAAGAAGAAGGAACCGAAGCCCCTGCCGATGCCCATGCCGGATCTGGAATTCGCCGGGCGCGCAACGGATGACGTGGCCACCTTCCATACCAAGCGCACCCGCATCAGCCTGCTGTTCTGGGACAATGCCGAAGTGGACGGCGACACCATTTCCGTGTTCCTGAATGACAGGCCCGTCTTTGTGGGGCTGGCCCTTGCTAAACAAAGGAAAAAGGTGCGCATCGACCTGCTTCCGGGCGAGAACGCCATCACGATCGTCGCACACAACGAAGGCCGCGTACCGCCTAACACCGCCAGTTGCGTGGTGCGGAACGGGCTGAAACGGACACCGCTGTTATTGAAGACCTCGCTGAAGGAGAACGACCTTCTCCGTGTCATCCGGGAATAGTTCCCGAGGTGATCAACGAGATGAACTCGATCGAAAGGTTCATCCTCAGCTTACTTTGTCGCATCATGATCTCTCCCAACGACTTCCTCATTACCGATGGCAGCAAGTTCAAACAGGCGGACCATCCCACGAAACTTGTGAAAACGTTCCCGAAGGACGAGCTCAAGGACTCCGTGGAAAAGGACGCGGAGCGCATCGGCAAATTGCAGGACAAGCTGTATGCGGAGAACAACCGGTCGCTCCTGCTGATCTTCCAAGCAATGGATGCCGCTGGGAAGGACAGCTGCATAGCGCGGGTGCTGAGCGACGTGAACCCGCCGGGCTGCAGCGTAACGAGCTTCAAGTCGCCGACCACCGAAGAGCTGGCCCATGACTTCTTGTGGCGCCATGCCAAGGCCATGCCCGCCTCGGGCATGATCGGTGTCCACAACCGCAGCCACTACGAGGAGGTGCTCGTGGTGAAGGTGCATCCGGAGTACTTGATAGGCGAGCATCTTCCGGGCATCAACACCGGAGATGACGCCGGCAAAGCCTTCTGGGAAGCGCGCTACGACAGCATCCGCACCTTCGAGGAACATCATTCCCGGCAAGGCACCACCATCATGAAATTCTACTTGAACATGGGCCGCGATGCGCAGAAGGAGCGCTTCCTGGAACGGATCGAAGACCCCAAGAAGAACTGGAAGTTCGGCATGGGGGACGTGAAGGAGCGGGCGCACTGGGATGAATACATGGCTGCTTATGAAGCCGCCATCCGCGCCACTTCCACGCCGTCAGCACCGTGGTATGTCGTACCGGCGGACGATCAGTGGGAAACGCGCGCGATCGTGTGCCGTGCGGTGCGCGAACAGTTGGAAACGATGGACCCGCAGATCCCGAAGCTGAGTGACAAGGCCGCAGCGGAATTGCCGAAAGCGGCGAAGGCGTTGAAAGAGGAGTGAAAGTAGACCTTGGAAAAGGGCTACCACGAAGGGCGCGAAGGACACGAAGAAAGGGCGGAACGTTAAGCGCGGAGTGAAATATCCGTCCGTAACGGATACCGGACACCAGCATCACACCTTCTTCGCGTCCTCCCGAAAAGATCGGGATGAAGCATTTGCGTTAGAACTCACCGGCAAGGGTAACTTGCACGCATGTCCTCAATGATCAAGCGATGGAGGTTGAAGCCTCCGGTCGACCCGGAAATAGTGGCCGGATTGACGCACGCGCGCAGCACCGCCGACATGGCAACCTTGCTCGTTCAACGCGGTATCCGCACCACTGAGGAAGCAAAGGACTTCTACCATCCGCGCCTTTCACATCTGCACGACCCCTTCCTGATGAAGGACATGGACCACGCGGTGGAGCGGATCAACAAGGCATTGCGCGACAAGGAAGGCATCATGGTATACGGCGACTACGATGTGGACGGCACCACCGCTGTAGCCTTGGTATACAGTGTCCTTTCGCGCTGCACCGGCGACATCATGTACTACATACCCGACCGCTATGCGGAGGGTTACGGCATTTCCACGCTCGGTATCGACCGGGCCGCGGAGCAGGGCAAAACATTGATCATCGCCTTGGACTGCGGCATCAAGTCCGTGGACAAAGTGGCTTACGCCAAGGAGAAGGGGATCGATTTCATCATCTGCGATCACCATCTGCCGGGCGAGTCGATACCGGATGCGGTGGCCGTGCTGGACCCCAAGCGCTCCGATTGCACCTATCCCTTCAAGGAATTGAGCGGTTGCGGCATCGGCTTCAAGCTCATGCAGGCCTTCGCGCAGCAGAACGAAATGCCGTTCAGTGAGGTTGAAGAATTACTCGACCTGGTGGCGGTGAGCATCGGTTGCGACATCGTTCCACTGGACGGGGAGAACCGCATCCTCGCGCACTTCGGGCTGAAAGGCCTGAACGACAGGGAACCCCGGCCGGGGATCAAGGCGATCCTGGGAATGTCCAATTTCAAGCGCAGGCTTTCCATCACGGACCTCGTGTTCGTGCTGGGTCCGCGGATCAACGCGGCGGGACGGATCGAGCATGGGCAGCAAGCGGTGGAGCTGCTGCTGGCAAAGACGGATAACGAAGCGGAGAACATCGGGCGCCGCGTCGACGGCAACAATTCCGCACGCCAGGACCTGGACAAATCGATCACGGAGGAAGCGCTCGATCTCTTCGTGACCGATGCGTTCTTGAAGGAATCCTGGAGCACGGTGGTGTTCAACCCGAATTGGCACAAGGGCGTGGTGGGTATCGTGGCTTCGCGCCTCATCGAGCGGCACTATCGGCCCACCGTGGTGCTCACCGAGAGCAACGGAAAAGTGAGCGGTAGCGCGCGGAGCGTGAAAGGCTTCAACGTGCACGACGCCATCGGGGCATGCAGCGATCTGCTGGAGCAATTTGGCGGGCACATGTATGCGGCAGGCCTCACCATGAAGCCGGAGAACGTAGAGGAATTCCGTCGGCGCTTCGAGGAAGTTGTCCGTGCAACCCTCGAACCTTCCATGCGCATCCCGGAAGAGGAGATCGACCTGGAGATCGCCTTATCGGAGATCCAGTCGCCATTCATCCGCGGTATTGATGGCATGGAGCCTTTCGGACCGTGTAACATGAAGCCGATGTTCTTGACACGCGGCGTGGTCGCGAAGGATGTGCGCTTGCTCGGCACCAGTGGTGATCATTTGAAATTCAAGGTGGGCCATCCCGGTTCCCCACGTCTCGAGATGGACGCGATCGCCTTCCGCCAGGGCGAGCACTTCGACCTGTTGCGGTCCGGCGCGCCGTTCAGCGTGCTTTACGCGATCGAGCAGAACCACTGGCAGGGAAAAGTCTCCACGCAGTTGAATGTGAAGGACATCAAGCCCGGGACCGAAGGCATACTGGAGAGTGAAGCGGATGCCACCATGGAAACAGCCACCGCCTGATGCCGGAAGGAATATTGCCGCCCCACGACGACGAGCATTGGATGCGGCTCGCGCTGCGCGAGGCTGAGCAGGCCTTTTCAGCGAACGAGGTACCCATCGGCGCAGTGATCGTGGCCAACGACCGCATCATCGCGCGTGGTCACAACCTCACTGAGCGTTTGAACGATGTCACCGCGCACGCGGAGATGCAGGCCATCACTTCCGCCGCGGAATTCATCGGTGGCAAGTACCTGCAGGACTGCACGCTCTATGTGACCGTGGAACCGTGCGTGATGTGCGCGGGCGCGCTGGCATGGGGCCACATCGGCCGCATCGTCTTCGGTGCCTTCGATGAGAAAGCCGGATACCGCCGCGTGGGCCACATGCTCCTTCACCCCAAGACACAGGTGACGGGCGGTGTACTCGAACCCGCCTGCGCCGACCTGATGAAGGCGTTCTTCAAGAAGAAGAGGTCGTTGAAATAGAGTTGTCCGTTGTCAGTTGGTAGTTGTCAGGCCGCTCTCGGCGGTGGAGGAGATCCAGATAACCCTGACAACGGACAACCAGCAACTGACAACTACTGCGCAGCCGCCAAATACCTCCGGCTCAAGCTCCGCAAAGGCACCCATGCCGCGAGCGTTCCGATGGCCATCACGGCGAAGAAGATCAGTACGAGATCCGTTCCCATCACCTGCACCGGATAGCTCTCCACCACGGAATCCTGCAAGGACACCATGCCGGTCCATTCCTGTAACCAGCATAATCCGAGGCCGACAAGCAAGCCACTGACCGTGCCGACGAACACGATCAGCATGCCTTCCAGGAAGAACACGCGGCGGATGAATCCATCAGTGACGCCCATGCCGCTGAGCGTGCGCATATCCTGCCTCTTCTCGATCATCATCAGTGTGAGCGAAGCGATGATATTGAAGGCGCCGATGAGGCCGATGAAGGCGAGCACAATGAACGTGAACCACTTCTCCGTGGCATTGGTGCTATACATCAGCGCGTTCTTCTGGTAGCGGGTCTTCACCGTGAAATGCGCGCCGGCGATGGCCTCGATCTTTCGTTGCAGCCGTGCCGGATCGGCCCCTTTCACCGCTTCGACCTCGAGCGCGTTCACCGCATTGCCATAATGCAAGAGCTCGGCGGCCAGGCTGATCGGCGCAAGCAGGTATTGGTTGTCGAACTCCAGGTTGATCGTGAAGGCTCCGGCCACGGCCACGCGCTGTTGCTCGAACGAGGCTTGGGAAAGTTTGCCCGGCGTGCCCCCGCGGATCAGTGCAGCGATATCCAAGGGCCGGGTCACGCCGTCGTCCTTGGGCACTCCCAGGCCATCCTTCAGCGCCGCACCGAGGATCACCAAAGGTCCCGTGGCGCCCTCGAACTTGGGATCGCCGCTGTACATCTGCTGAGGTAGGCGGCTCATGTCGAAATACTGCGGCTCCACGCCCTTCATAGTGGCCACCGTCTGCTGGCCGCCGGAGCGCAGCAGCACGTTCTCCTCGATCACCCAGCTGGTCCGCTGCACCTCGGGCAACGCCTTGATGGCCGCGAGGTCGAGGCTGTCGCGCTGGAAGGTCTTACCGACGGAAGCCGTGATGGTGATATCCTGGTCGAACGGACTGTAAAGTGTGTCCACCAATTGGGAGATGCCGTTGAGCGTGCTGAGCACCACCACCATCGCCGCCGTCACCACGGCCACCACCACGATGCTGATGAGCGTGATGATGTTGATCGCGTTGCGACCACGCTTGGCCAGCAAATAGCGGCGAGCGAAGAGGAGGGGAAGGTTCATTGATCAGATGGGAGGCAGACTAACTACCGCCACAAGTATGCACGCGAAGATCCGGTTTCCTGTAGTGAATCCGAGCAATTCCCTCAAATGCTCAGGAATACAGCATATCGGCAGATTATAATCATACTGGTGTGCTCCTCCAAAATCACCTGTGCAGATAGGCTGCACAGGATGGGATGTGCTTTGCCCTCGTCGACAACGAAAAGCACAAACTCAGGCAAGAAAAGAGAAACGATGCGATCCTACAAGGCTTCATACCGTGACATGTTGAACCATGGTGATTGGCGCGCAAAACGCCACGCCATCATAAAGCGGGATGGGGTTGCATGTAGGAATTGTGGTGCTACAAGACAATTGCAAGTTCACCATCGCCAATACCATCGCTGCCAACGTACTGGCCACAAACTCGCACCTTGGTGCTACGACGATCGGTACCTCGTGACCCTTTGTGACAAATGCCATTGCACCGGACATCTCAATTACACCGTACCCGAATTCAGTATTTGAAAACCCAAACCCTTTTCTGTCATGAGCCTCTTCAACCGTCTCTTCCCTCGTTATAACAATGACAGCGCTGTTCAGGAACCTGGTCAAGCTAATGAAGTGTTCGAAGATCTCTTCATCGCAACCGAGCCGCCAGCGGCAGAGGAGCGCCCGAAGTTCCTCACCTCTCGATTGACGGAGCTTTCTTCCAAAGACCACACCGAGGAAGGTTCTCAAGCGGGCTATGCGTACCACAACATGGACATGTGCGAGCAAATGCTAGCTGGCATCCGATCCAAGATTCTCAAAGCTGTTGAGGATGAAATTGGTCAACTTGGGCTTTTTATCGACCAACTTGATGTGGAGATAAGCCAACTTCCGGAGGGCTTAATGGAGAATACCCTCCAGGGAATGAAATCCCGCCGGGAACAGATCAGACGTCACCAGTTAAAGTTGCATGAGCAGAAGTTGCTCGTGACCGGTAATTCCGGTCTGGCCGATTGGCCAACAACCTCATTCCGAACAGGATTCATTCGGGGGTACGAAGACCACCTGACGGCAAATCTCTTAATTTCCAAATTCCTCGATTGACCATGTTGCGCTTCCTAACATTCCTTACCGGCGATCGGTATATCGCACTCAAGAAGTTCGGACCTGCTTCGCAGCGCAAGGTGATCGCTACCAGCACAGGACTGATCCTTGTCACCATTCTTTGGTTCCTCAATGGGTTCAATCTTGGCTTGAATGCGTTTGAAATGGATCAGACAGAGGCTCTTGGTCTGGCCATTGGGATGAGCACCATAGTATTCATGATTGATCGAATGGTACTACTCTGTATAAATGGCTCAAAAGCCCTTGTGATCGGGCGGGTCACCTTAGCGCTACTTATGGCAATTCTTGGTGGAATTGGGCTGGATCTTTATGTTATGCGAACGGAGATACAGCAAACAATGGCGCAGATCCACGAAGAACGACGAACAGTTGAACTGAATTCTTCCCAAGCCCGTTATGCCGCCGATCTTCTGAATGCAGAAAATGCGTTGACCAACACTGAGATTGCCCTTGCTAACGCCGAAGCAGATTGGGCCTCCGAGATGGACGGCACATCAGGCTCAAAGCACTACGGCGTAGGTTCCGTGGCCAAAGCCAAAGAACGGATCCTGATCGATCGGAAGAGCCGCCTTACAGCTGCCCAACTCGACTTGGAGCAACTAAAAGATCGCTTGTTGAAAGAGCAAAGGCAGAAAGTAGCGAAATTGGACCGGGAGTTCCTAACTAACGGCCTTTTCGCACGGATCCATGCGATGCATCGCTATATGACCGCGGACCGACTGGTCCTGATATCCTATGTATTCCTTACCATGTTCTTCGTCCTTATTGAGCTTTCCCCCCTATTGATCAAGTTCGGCTTCCCTAAAACCGCATATGAGAGAGCCATTGAAGTCGAAGACCAACTGGAACGAGGCAAACTGGATATGATCGCAGCTAGTCATGAACGACACAATGCATACGTAAGCCGATTGTCCCTGTCAGAGCATAACTCCCTGCATCGCCTACAGGAAATCTCCAGAGCCTATAACGGCATGTCTTAATTCCCAGTTCTTCACTTTGGTTCGAGCCCACCGGCCGATCAAGGATAAATTGCAAGCTCTCTCCAAGCCGATGTCCATCAACAAACACGCATTGATCCGCTATCAAGCACTGGATCGTTGTTTCGCAAACCGAGGCAGGCAGTATTATTGGGAAGACCTGCAGAATGCTTGTAACAAGGCATTGTACGAATACTCTGGTCGGACAAAGGAGATCAGTCGCCGACAGCTCTTTGAGGACATTAAATACATGGAGAGCGATCAAGGCTGGGCCATCCCCTTGGATAGGCACAAGGAAGGTAAGCGCATCTGGTATCGCTATCTAGATCCCGACTTCTCCATCAATAAGCGCCTGCTCAAGGATGAGGAGGCCGAACAGCTACGGGAAGCACTGCAAACACTGGAGCGATTCAAGGGTTTGCCACAATTCGAATGGATGGAGGAGGTGGCAGCCCGGCTAGAAACAGAATTCGGCCTCAAGAGAAATTCCGCCCAAGTGATCGAGTTCGAAAGGAACCCCTACCTGAAGGGCTACGGACACCTCACTCCTCTCTTTCATGCCATCCTTAACAAACAGGTACTGGTCGTGGAATACCAAGGGTTCCGTCAAGACGCACCCAGTACCCTGCGCTTCCATCCCTACTATCTGAAGCAGTACAACAGCCGATGGTTTGCATTTGGTTGGAACGAAAAGCACATGTTCTTGACGAATCTGGCATTGGACCGGATACAACAACTGGAGGCAACAAGAGGAGAATACCATCCCAACGAAGAGGTGGACTTTACCGAGCACTTCGAGAATGTGGTGGGCGTTTCTGTTCCCGATGGTGAGCCAGAGGAGGTGAGAATATGGGTGAGTATGGAGTTATGGCCATACATCGAGACAAAACCATTGCATGGCTCTCAGAGGGTGGTGGAGCGAATGGAGAACGGCAAAGTGATCCAGTTGAGCATCCAACTAAACTATGAGTTCGAGTCGTTACTACTCTCCTACGGTGCAGGGATGTACGTTATGGAACCACCCAGGCTCCGACAGATATTATCCGCCAAGATCGATCAGATGCAACGATTCTATCAACCCGGTAATTGAACATAAACATGACCTCCGGCAAAACCTTCCTGATTCGGAATATCTCGACAGCCATCTCAACCTTGTGCATGGAGTACGGTCGCCCCATGACAGCGGATGAGATCGCCGAGGCCATTAGGCTTGACAATAGTATGGAAGCACCACTTCCAACCACAAGGGAAGTACTGGCATGGGCAGAAGAAGTAGGAGCTCTGAAAAGCGATGGGCTGATCGATGATGAGCAAGTTGATCATTTCGAATTTCACCAGTTGGATCGATCATTTGCAGGTGCGGTAGCCAAGCATCTCGGAGGAATTAGTAACGGGCTGGCGTTGGCAGGCATGATCAGTCTTGTGCGCGCACTACTACCTCACTCTCATTGTGTAATGGGCCCCGAGGCACACACATTACTCAGGCCAGGATTGAACAAGGACGGGATCATCCGACTCCTCAACACGTTAGGCCAAGCGGCCAAGGTGGCCAACCTCGCTGAACGTATGGCAGTATCCACATGGCCAGAGGATCTTTGCGTAGATATCGGTCGAACCATCCGGATCCTGGTCAACAATCCTTTACAGCACGACCCTCTCAGATACGGGCCAGACTGGGCGATGATAGCTCGTGCTCGCACCAAACCTGAAGGCAATGGTGCGCTCGTATTCGAGTCTTCCTCTTTTGCCTCGCTGATCATGAGTGACTTCCCGTTCGCCGAATGGGTAGGGAGTTTTCGAACTTCCGATGAAGTGTTCTTTCCGGATGCCCTATTCGCAGCGATGATTTTCAATGCGCCTCGACAATTTACGGATTTCAAGATCCGCATCAGTGGATACTGCGGAAACGAAAATGAGCGGGACGGGCTACACTTGATCTTGGAGTCGAACGGGATACCACACGAACTGACCTTGGGGGATGTGCAGGGGATGCCTACAATACGTCTTGATACGGCCATGGTTTTCGCGGCATATCCAGGTGACGAGAACAAAGCCTTGCACTATGCAAAGCAGTTCCTTCTGCGAGCAAAAGGGAACATCTCTCGATCGCAGCGGCTATTCTTGGTCTGTCCATATACCTGTTTGATGAACCAAGGTGAATGGGCCGTGATTCGAAGCGAGTTGTTGAAGGAGGACCTGATCGACTCGGTGATCCACATACCCAAATCATCCAAAGACGAGGGAGGAGATCCCGTTCTGATGATATTGGATAATAACAAACGTGAGTTTACAAGGAATCAAGTACACTTTGTTTATGCAAAGAATAATATCCATATAACGAACGAAAAAGAGCTCCTAGATACAGATACCAACGAAGAGGAAACAGACATCAGTTCACTTACTAAGCACGCATTTTTAAACCAACTAAGCCGAATAGCCCGAGAGCGTTCGAATGCTCTTGGCGTATCTACAACAGCTTCATTACACGCTTTATCACTTTACGGATCAACTTTAGTTCCTCGAATAGTGCTCCTTCTTCCTTTTGCCGTGATCGACCGCCATTTTCGATGGGATCAGTTCAGCGAATTCAGAATGATCCGCGAACTCATTCATCCGATCCAAACGGAAGAACCCTCTCGGGAAGATATTGTGACAGCCTTGCTTCCGGAAGTAGCCCTGCAGGATTATGTCCAGCACGAACTCAAACGACCTTACATTTCTGAGCAACTCGATCAATCGGAGAAAGCGTGGCAGCACAAAGGCTTGTTGCCAAACTGTTTTATCCGGGTACCATCCTTAGGGAATCAACAAAAGGCAGTGGACGACCGTGAGCGTTCATGGGGCCTTCTGCCACAGTCCAAAGTCGATAAGGAATGGGTGACCAATCTCGTGGAGGCTATACAAGCACGAACGGACAGCCCCGAAGAATGCACCATCACCCTCGAGTACATCATCAATGAACTACAACGCATTGAGCGGAAGCATGCACTGGAGGATGCTGAGGATGCATTCAAGGGATACAAGCATGACATCGGCAGTAAAGTGGGTAAGGTCCGTGATCGGATAGGCAGGCTTCGCCGGAACTTTAACTCCAACTCATCAACAGGACTGCCGGATGATCTGATCCAGCTCATTCAAAAAACCCTTCAGGGTTCAGATGAGTTCATGGATGCCAACGACAAGATGCTCTCTGATCTCGAAAAGGTCTTCAGCAGTGAGCGATATCAAATGGAGGTCGTGGACCTGCGCGAAATGGTGAATGAGGTTGTACAGCAGTACAAAGATCACCCGGGCCTCACTTTTCACAACGATGTCGGCGTGGCACACGCATGGGCAGACCGACATAAGCTTATGAGATGCATCGAAAACATGATCCAAAATGCCATTAGACACGGAAAAATCAATGACTTGCCGCTGGTCATATGGTTCGATGACTTCATGGATGACAAACATGCGGACAGCGTATACCTCCTAACAGGAAACAATGGCAAGCCCTTAGATATGCCGTTCTCGGAATTGATCAAGCGTGGGGCACGTTCGAGCGAGAGCGTCGGTACAGGCTTGGGCTTGCATATGGTCCGGAAGTGGATTGAAGGCATGGGCGGTTCATTTGACAATAGCTTTGATGTCATATCCTATGCTCGGGCTATGACCCCTAATATCCATCCTCGTCTGAACATTGTGCTCCCACTACGATTGCTCTTAGCACCCAAATACAGTAAGAATGAAGATACTTCTGATCGATGATGAAGAACAGGACGACCTCATTGAGGTTGCCCAAGAAATGGGAATGGAAGTCCAGCATGAGAAAATCGTCAGTGTCGGGCTGGAATGTTTGAGCAAATCCTACTGGGAATTCGATGCCGTGATCTTGGACGCTTGGGGGAAGATCAATCACGAGTCAGCCCAACCCGATACGACTGCCTTGTACAGAAGTCTCGCCGTGGTTCGGAAACTCAATCAGGAGCATGCTGAAGAAAAACCTTATTGCGTTTGGACTGGATATCCGAAGGATGTCAAGGACCTGGACGTAAAGTGTTTTGACAAGGCCGCGGGTAGCACTCGGGTGCTGGAATATTTGAGAGGCATTCTCAAAAACCTACCCAGTTATGCGGTAAAGCTGAACTATCGTGAGGCCTTCGAAGCTTGCCGCACTGCCGGACTGGATGACACATCCATGGAACACATCCAGGCCATATTCAGAAGCCTACATGGCAGAAAAGAAACGCTTTCTCAAGATTATCCGAAACATCTTCGGACGGCTTTGGAATGCATGTTCCGAAAGGCCCATTCACTCGGCCTCCTTGATGACCATTGCTTGCCTAATGGAAGGGTGAACTTAGCGTGGAGCACGAAATATATGTGTGGCGGCACCATAATCATCCCCAAGTCGGGATCTGGTCATAATGAAATTAAAGTTTGGTATACGGTGCAGCAGTCCCCCGAACTAATAAAGCACCATCTACATTTCATTTTGGACTCTACAAATCCTCTAAGTCACTCAGAAAACCCAACACGTAACTCTAACGAATACAAAGTGCATGAATATTTACGGAACATGCCACACAACTATCTACTCTACAGTTTAACCTTCCATTTGTTGGATGTCCTGCTCTGGTTCAAAGGTTATGCCGATGCTCACCCAGATGTAAACAGGAATAAAGGGAAGCGCCTAACGCGCTGACATAGGTCTTGATACTACCCTACATCCCAACCGCCACCACCACGATGCTGATGAGCGTGATGATGTTGATCGCGTTGCGGCCACGTTTGGCGAGCAGGTAGCGTCGGGCGAAGAGGAGCGGCAGGTTCACGCCTCAAAGTAAACGTGAACCGTGCTGCCGAAAACAACTGCACTAAGCCGTGTGCTGCGGAGGATCACCTCTTGCAGGCCGCTCGGCGCCGATCCCGACATCCGACTACTCCTTTTACATGGCTCCGGGCAGCACAGCCTGCACCACGACCACGCGCTCACTTTCATTGTAAACGTCCCGCGCCAGCTGCTCTCCAAGTCCCTTTGCTGTGAGGGAGCCGACGGGCACACCGGCTTCTACGAGCACTTTCTTCACCGCATCCGCCCGGCTCTGGGAAAGGCGCAGGTTGAATGCGGCATTACCCGAGCGGTCCGTCTGTCCGGTAACGAGCACGTGCTTGACCTTGGCGGTCGCCAGCCGCTTGCCGGTGGCCAGTAGTTCCGCACGCTCCTTGGCACCAACACGACTGCTCCCTGAGCTGAAGGTGACGGTGTCAATGATCGTTCGTTCCACATCATTCGTCAAAGGACTTCTAGATGTGCCCTTGTCCTTGGCCCCTGCCGCACGCAACTTCTCGAGTTCGAGGTCCATTGCTGCGATGCGCTGCTTGAGCGAGTCTGTCTCCACGTTATTCCCTTGACCATCCATCACTGCGATGTAACGCTCCAGCGTGACGATCCGGGTTGCTTGCAGGTCGTTCAGGAGGAAGGAAGAATGCTGCGCCTGAAGGAGCCCAGGTGCTGTGGTGCCATCCAATGGCGCAGTGGCGGTCTTCAACAGTGCAGCCGTTGAGTCATAAGGCATCGTTGCTCCGGTGGTTTTCCGCACGCTATCCGCAAGATGTCGCAACTTCAGGTTCTCGGCTGCCATTCTCTTCAGACTGTCCTGTAGCGCGGGATCGGCCACCGTCTTCTTATTGCCGCTTGGTATGATCACCGGAACGGGCACAACGGTTGTTTTCGAACGTTCTCTCGGCTCCTCACGAGTGATCACTTGCTGAGGTTGCTGCGAATTGCTTTGCCCTTGCTGCTCAGACCCATTCACCGGCACTTGCCGATCCACGTACACGGTGTCCACACGAACATTGTTGGAACCGGTCTTCGGGGACGACTGTTGATCGGTGTCCTTCTTCAGCACCGGTGCCGGTGCATGTTTCAAACTGTCTCCTCTTACTTGGTGCAAAGTATCGGGCTTCAAAACCGCGTCATTCTCAACGCGCTTTTTGCTGCGCTCCAAGGAGGTCTTAATGGTGTCCATTGTTGTGGCCCGCAACGTGTCCATTGGCATGGCCACCACCGTGTCCTTGGCCAACGCGACCTTGGCTTTCGGCAAGGGAACGCGCAAGCTATCCGGCGCGATCACGGTCAGGCTGTCAGGGTGAGCGTGCATTGTGCTGTCCAACACGCTTTGCGGCAATGACTTCCGCAACGTATCGAAGCGGAGAGAGTCCATGTGCGCTTCACGGGCCATGATGCTGTCCAACTTGGTCTTCCGGATGGAAGTGTCCTGCAGGGTATCCCGTGCCGGCACTGAGCGTCGCACCAAAGTGCCGACATGGAGCGTATCCACAGAAAGTGAACCCACCGTGATGCGCTCCACGTTGATGACCACGTTGGTCGGCGCTGGTGGTGCCTGTGGTCGCGGGGCAGGTGCTGGCTTTGGTGCAGCTACAGGCTTGGGTGCTGGCGGCGGCGGAAGTGAACGGTCGTCCACATAGATCGGCTCCATGCGATAGCTGGTGGAACGCCTTCCGAAATAGTAGGCCAAGTTGAGCCCGATGGACTGATACTTGTCGTTCGTACTTGGATCCCCGCGCTGGCCGCTGCGGCCGGTAGGGTTGCTGATGTACGCAGGATCATTGGAGGCCGGTCGCTGCGGATAGGCGTCGTGCACATCATCGATCCAGTCGGTGAACGTCCAGTTGAATCCATAGTAAAGCTCTGCGGCCATGCGATCGCAGATCCGCCACTTCAGGCCTATGCGCGCGGGAATGAAGATGAAGAGTTGATCCTTCGGCTTGCCATCCTCTGTGGCCAGGTCGGTGAGGCGCGTCTCGAAATTTCCGTCGGTGCTGATCACGTTGGCCGTGCTGGCACTGCTTCCGCCCTCGGCCTGATCGCGGATGGTGCCATCATTCCAGTAGTAGTACCGCGACCCGCTGGCCGAATACAGATCACCGAAGACATCATACTGCCCCATGCCCACGCCAATGGTGAAGAAGGGTGCGAAGCGTGCATTGTAGTTCAGCAGCTTTCCATTGTCCATGCGGAAGGCGAGCTCGAGCTGCGCGGTTTTCAGTTCCGACATGAAATTCAAAGCGCGGTCCTTCCGGCCGGTAAGCACATCATAACCCGAAAGCCGCGCCTGCTCTACGCCCAAGCCAAGGGAAACACCATAGCCCAACGACTTCGAAAGCTCCAGTCCGAGGGTATGTGAGCGTTCCCAGTTGACGTCCGAGTACGAGCTTTCAATGTCCGATAAGGAGCGGTCGATGCCGCTATGCGCAGCGACCCGCCACTTGAAAAGGTCCTGCTGCCCCATGGCGGAGACCGCCACGAGCAACAAGGGGAAAAGGACGACGCGCCTCATTTGCCGATGCCGAGCCAGAGGTTGATCTCAAGGCTCACACCCAAGAACGGCCGGACTTGAAGCGAACTCGATGTGGAGCCGTCGAACTGTGGGATGTCCTTTTGCACCAACGTCCCGCCCGCATTCAGACGTATCATGCGGAAAACACGGTACCCGTATGCCAAGTAGATGGGCCGGTCGATCAGCGGTCCTGTCAGCGTGTAGCCATCGTCGTCCTCCATATTCGTCAGGAAGACACCGAGGGAAAGAGAGCTGTTCGACCAAAAGCGGGAAGCAAACGCGCGACGGCCCAGCGGGAAGGAAATGCCCGCATAGGGCGCTTGGCCATACGATAGGTTCTCGGGGGTACCGCTGTTGTAGACGCCGCCGTAACCGATGTTGAGTGCGATGGTGTTGGGCGTGCTCTCCGTAGCGAGATCCGTAAGCACTGTCCGATCCCGCAACACCATCATCTCATGGTCCAAGTAAGAGTGCAGCTCGGCATTGAGCATGGCTTTCACGCTGGCGATCTCGTGGCGTGCCATGTCGATGCGTTGGTTCCGCTGATCCTCATTCTTCTTCTTCTTGAACAAGTACTTCGCGTCGGAAAGTCGCGTGTCATTCAGCTTATCCAACTTGTCCTCCACCAGTTGGGAGAAGCCCGGGAATGGCATGTTCAAACGGCTCCTGTAGTTGTCGGTGCCCCGCACCACGATGATATTCAACTCGTCCATTACCTGTCCCACGGGTTTTGTGACACGGGTACGATTGCTGCTGACATCGACACTCTGGTCCACGTAGGCCCCGAGATAAGCGGTGAGCCGTGCGGACAGCGTATCAGAGGCTTGTTGGCCAATGGGCCCGTAGAAGCCCATCACCACCGTGTACTTATTGTTGCCTCTGAGTTTTTGGTCCAGATTGATGTTGAACGATGCGTCGCTGCTGAACTCCGTCCGTTCCCATCTTCCCTTCGTGGCCAAGTGCTTCATGGCCGCATCCTCATACACGAGGGCCTCGACAATACTGATGTCCACCGCTACAGGACCTGTAATGGACCATTGCTTCTCCGCGGGCAAAGGCTGACCATTGCCCAATAAATTGGAGCCCGGGTCGAATACCACAGGTTGGTATTGTGCGAAGGCGGAAAGGCAGATCGGGAACGCCGCGATCGCGGTGAGCAGGGTTCGGGTTGTTATCATAAGTGCTTTCGATGGCCCGTGAAAAGCACGGACATCTCCAAAAGCATAACAACGGGAAGCAGGTTTTGTTCAGGCCCTCAGGAAGCTGATCACTTCCAAGCCTTCACGATCAAGCCCGTGCCCGTAGCGTGCTTCGTATGCACATCGGACCAGTTCAGCACGAACGCGATGGGATAAGCGATGACATAATAGAACGGTAGCACGATGAAGAACAACTTGCTGGCCTGCAGCATCAGCAACGGCCATTTCATGCTGAGCTTCCAGCTGATCTTTCCCGCCGCACCGTAGCTGTAGCGCGCTTCCACCTTGCTGAAGCCGTTGCGCAAGGCCTTCGCCTCGATGTCCTGGATGTTGTACCCATCGCGCACGTGCTCTTCGATGAAGGAGCCTTCCTCCTCGCCATGTACATCGCTGCCTCCTTGGTCGCTTGGCGTGCTGATGATGAGCATGCCGCCGTCCTTCAGCGATATGGAATAGCAACGAAGCGCGGCCTCGTCCTCCAGAATGTGCTCCATCACGTCCACGCATACCACCAGTTCGAACGTTCCCGGGCGTTGGAATTTCGTCACGTCGCCCACTTCGAATTTCACCTGTGGCCTGCCGATGGCCTGGAAGAAGCCATTGCAGTCCGCCACTTGTTCTTCCTTCACATCGATCGCGGTGATGCTCCACTTCCGGGAAAGCCCGCTGAGCCAATAGCTATACTGACCGAAGCCCGCACCGGCATCATAGATCACCAGTTCGCGGTCGCGCTTGTCCTTGGACCATTCGCGCAGCTCCTTGTGGATGTGCCACGCGCGCAACAGCAGCAGATCGAGCAGTCCGTAGAACACTTTCCGCAGGAACGGCGTGCTGTTGAAGACCGCGCCGAGGCGGCGCTTCACCGGATCATACTGCATGGAACGAGAGCGATGAAGAATGGGGAATGGCCGCGGAGGCGCAGAGGCGCGGAGAAATGCCAACAGGTAAAAGGTCGAGTGCGGACAGCGACTGATCCGACACGTCCGCTATCGCGGCCAGGACTGACAACTGACAACCGACAACTGACAACTCCACCAGCATCACTTCTTCAACAAATTGTCGATCTCCTCGATGCGATCCAGGGAATCATCGATATAGAAAAGCAGCTCCGGCACAATGCGCAGCTGCTTTCCCACGCGGTGGCCCAATTCTCCGCGGAGCTTGTGACCCATGTTCCGCACATAGTCCAGCACGGTCTGCTTGTCCTTCACGGGGAAAAGGCTGATGTAGATCTTCGCGATGCCGAGGTCCGGGCTCACACGCACGGCGGTAACGGTGATGAGGCCGCCGGGCAGCAGTTCGCGGTTGTGCCCTTGTATCACTTCCGCCATCTCCTGCTGGAGAAGGCTGTTCACCTTGTTCTGTCGGACGCTGTCCATGGCGCGAAGATAGACGGGGAGGAATGCGATTTCACCACGAAAGCACAGGGATGCGAAGATCACTGTACCACAAAGAACACGAAGGACACGAAGAGGTACACTTGCCGTTGGGCATTCCTTTGTGTTCTTGGCGCCCTTCGTGGTATCTCCCTTACCGATCCGGCGGTCGTCCTTCCAGATACCTTTGCCGCTTTCCATGAAGAATTTCCTCCGCATCATGCGCTTCGGCCGGCCGTATAGCCGGTATGCGGTGATGAACGGCATCTTCAACCTGCTGGCCACCATCTTCCACTTGGCCAGCATGCTGCTTTTCATCCCCTTCCTGCGGCTCGTGCTCGGGCAGACGAAGGCGGAGCATGTGCGGCCGGTGCTCGCTTGGGATAAGGCCTCATTGGAACAGGGTTTCAACTGGTCGCTCACCCATTTGATCGAACTGTACGGCCAGATCGGTGCGTTGGGGATCATCTGCACTACGGTGGTGGTGATGTTCTTGCTGAAGAACGTGTTCCGCTACCTCGCCGTGCGCTCCATCTGCACCTTCCGCAACCGGATCATCCGTGATGTGCGGTCCCGCATCTTCGACAAGATGCTGGAACTGCCTTTGCGGTACCACAACGATGAGCGCAAGGGCAATCTGCTTTCCCTGATCACCAACGACATGCAGGTGCTGGAATACTCGGTGATGTATTCCATCGAAATGGTGTTCCGCGAGCCGATCGCCGTGATCCTGTTCCTCGGGACCATGGTGACGCTCTCGCCGCAGCTCACGTTGTGGTCACTGCTGCTGCTGCCCATCAGCGGGCTCATCATCTCGCGCATCAGCAAAAGCCTGAAGCGCCGCAGCACACGCGTGCAGGAGAAAAGCGCCGACCTGCTGGGCCGCGTGGAGGAAACGCTCACCGGCATGCGCGTGGTGAAGGCGTTCAACGGAGAGGACGCCATGCGCCGCCGTTTCGAGCAGGAGAACGAGCAGCTCATGCGCTCCAGCATCAGCATGCTGAACCGGCAGGATGTGGCCTCGCCCCTCAGCGAGACGTTGGGCACGGCCGTGATGGCGGCGATCGCATTCCTCGGCGGCACCTTGGTGCTGGGGCCGGATGCCAGCCTCAGCGGCGACAGCTTCCTCGGCTTCATCATCATCTTCTCGCAATTGCTCACGCCGATCAAAGGATTCACCCAAGGCTATTCCGGCATCGTACGCGGCTCGTCCAGCGCCCAACGGGTTTTCGACCTGTTGGAAACACCGAATACCGTGGTGGAGAAGCTGAATGCAAAGCCCATCACGGCGTTCACGAGCAAGGTGGAATTCAAGGACGTGTCCTTCGCTTATGACGAGAAACCGGTGCTGCAGCATATCAACCTCATCGTCCCCAAGGGAAAGAGCGTAGCGCTCGTCGGCACCAGCGGCGGTGGAAAGACCACCTTGGCCGGGCTTCTACCGCGCTTCTTCGACGTCACTGGAGGTGCGGTGCAGATCGACGGCTTTGACCTCCGCGACCTGCGGATCAAGGACCTGCGCGCATTGATGGGCACCGTGACCCAGGACAGCCTGCTGTTCAACGAGAGCATAGCCTCCAACATCGCCTTCGGCAGGCCGGCCATCACCGAGGAGGACATCCAGCGCGCTGCGGAGATCGCGAATGCGCACGAGTTCATCGTCCGCATGCCGAACGGCTACCAGACCAGTATCGGTGATGCAGGGAACCGCTTGAGCGGCGGGCAGAAACAACGCATCGCCATCGCGCGGGCCGTGCTGGGCGACCCGGCGATCCTCATCCTGGACGAGGCCACTTCAGCCTTGGACACCGAGAGCGAAAGGCTGGTGCAGGACGCGCTCTTCAAGCTGATGAAGGACCGGACCTCCTTGGTGATCGCGCATCGCTTGAGCACGATCCAACATTGCGATGAGATCATCGTGCTGGACCACGGCCACATCATCGAGCGCGGCACCCACGCGCAGTTGTTCGCGGCGGAAGGACAGTACCGCAAACTCTGCGACCTGCAGGCCTTCGCCTAAGCCGATGAGCGGCCTGCGCGTTGGTGGACGGATCTTCGGCCTCGACGTGATGCGCGCCATGGCGGGCGTGATGGTGATGGTCTCCCACACCAGCCATCTGGTGGCTGATCATTGGCCCCGCTTCCCGGTCGTTCCTTCCATTGATTGGGTCGGCGTGTTCTTCGTGCTCAGCGGCTTTCTGATCGGCGGCCTGCTCTTGGACGCTTCGGCGAAGCCCGGCCCGTTCTCGCTGCGCTTCTGGGATTTCATGCAACGGCGCTGGTTGCGTACGCTACCGAACTACTACCTCTTCTTGTTGCTGAACATCCTTCTGGTATCCGTGGGTGCCGCACCGGGCATGCTCAGCCAGATGACCGCTGCCTATGCGGTCTTCATGCAGAACTTCCACCTACCCTTGGACCTGTTCTTCTGGGAATCCTGGTCACTGGCGGTCGAGGAGTGGTTCTACCTGCTCTTCCCGTTGATCGTCTTCGGGTCGATCGCGCTTTTCGGCCTGCGGGGCAGGGGTGCGTTCCTCTTGGCCTGTGTGCTGTTCATCGCTCTTCCGGTCGTTGCCCGCTTCGCCCTTGCGCATCATGCGGTGGATGGAACCACTTGGGCGCTGTGGATACACAAGCTGGTGATCACGCGGCTGGATGCCCCCGGCTATGGCATGTTGGCGGCATGGTTGGCACGGGGTTGGCCGACCGCATGGAGGCGCGTCCGTTGGCCGGCATTGATCATTGGCCTGTTCCTACTGCTCACCTACTGCACCCGCGGCTACGACGCCGCACCGCGCTTTTCCACTTTCGCCTTGGGCAGCCTTGAACCGTTCTCCGTGGCGTTGCTCCTTCCGCTCCTTTCCGGTTGGAAGAAGGGCGGCGTGTTCCAGCGCCCCATGCGCGGCCTGAGCCTCATCACTTATGCGATCTACATGGTCCACCTGCCCATGCTATACCTCTTCGGCGATCGCGTACCCGATCCCGTGGCGTGGAAATGCGCCTTGCACTATGCCTTGCTCCTATCCGCCATAGTGGCCATTGCCACGCTCG
Source organism: Flavobacteriales bacterium (assembly GCA_038234075.1). Lineage (GTDB taxonomy): Bacteria > Bacteroidota > Bacteroidia > Flavobacteriales_F > PHOS-HE28 > PHOS-HE28. Next base: position 42,412 of record JBBSUV010000016.1, read on the forward strand.
TCTATCGCCTGTGGGAGCGGCCCTTCATGCAGCTGCGTGCCCCGTTCGGCCAATGGTTAGCCCGTCGTTGGACACGTTCCTGAACGACGGATCGAGACGCTCCGTGCTATGGCTTCTTCGGGAACAACCGCTGGAAGAAGGGCTTCTTATCGCGCTGCTTCTGCGCCTGCCGCTCCTGCCTTTCCTGGTCGCGCTGCTTATCCGCTGCGCCGGGTTCCCGCTGGAAGATCACATCCATGAAGCGGTCGACGAGGTTGCTCGATCGGCGGGCCTCGCAATTCATGTCGACGTCCGTGCTGTCCGCTTGGAAGGATCGCAGATAAGCCTTGCTCATGATGGATGACCGCTCCACCTCGGCCAGTGTGCCACCGATGATGGGCAACGCCAACTGTGCGCCAGTACCAAGGCCGCTGCCGAAATGCACGGACGGATCACGGGCGCCCACCCAAGTACCTGCAACCAATCCCGGCGTGTAGGCCATGAACCACGCATCGCCGTAATCCTGCGATGTGCCGGTCTTTCCTGCCAAGGCCGCACGAACGCCGAAGCGCGAGCGCATGGATGCCCCGGTGCCATTGTCCACCGCGCGCCGCAACATCGCTGTGATCGTTTGGGCCACCTCGGCATCGAATGCCCGTTTCGCGGGCGCCATCTTTCCCTGGTAGATCAACTTGCCGCGGGCGTCGGTGATCTTCTCGATCATCTGCGGGTCGCGCACCAGTCCGCCGTTCGCAAAAGCGGAATAGGCGCGTACGATCTCTTTCAAGGAAATATCCGCAGCACCCAATGCCAACGCTGGATTATCCACACCGCCGGTGGGCAGTCCCAACGCCTTGAAGGTGTCGCGGATGGTGTCCACCCCGGTGCGGAAGTAGAGGTCCACGGTGGGGATGTTCATCGAATGCGCCAGCGCATACCACATCGCCACCTGACCACCGATCGTGTCCTTATCGAAGTTCTGCGGCGACCAACCATCGTATTCCGTGTAGGTCTTCTGCTCGTTGTTCAAATAGGTGCACGGCTCCAATCCTTTGCGCAGACCGGCAGCATAGATCACCGGCTTGATGGTGGAGGCGATCGGCCTGTGGCTTTCCACCTGATCGAACGGCAGCGTGCGGAAGTCATTGCCGCCACTGTAGGCGCGCACCTTTCCAGAAGAGGGGTCAACCATCAGGAAGGACGCCTGCAACATGCTGTGATAGTGCCACAGGCTATCGCGGTAACTCATGGTGTCCGGCGCTGCATCGTTCCACGTGAACACATCGCGCACGGACTTATCGTTTGTACTCCAAGCTGCTGTGGCCCCTTTCCCTTGGGACTTTTCCCAACTTTTCCGTGCGTTCTGCGCGCGCAACTGGTTGTCCAGCTTGGGTTGCATGGCGGAGAGCTGCTTCTGCACAGCGCGTAAGGCGGCCTGTTGCAATGCCGTGTCCAGCGTGGTGTAGATCCGCAGTCCGTCCTTTTCGATGTCGTACGGCGTGCCGTTCTTCTTCCCGATATCGGCTAGGATCGCCTTGGCCTGTTTGGTCACTTGCGCATCGAAGTAGCCGTAATCATCCAGCGCGTCGAAACCGGCATAACGTATGGTCAGCGGCAGGGCCTGCAGACTGTCCCGCGCCGCGTTGGACAGCTTGCCGTTACCGGCCATCAACGCCAGCACTTGGTCGCGCCGGCGTTTGGCCGCCATGGGATGCATCCGCGGGTTGTAGCCCGTGTTCGCCTTCAGCATGCCTACGAGCACCGCGCCCTCCTCCACCTTCAACTTCGAGGCGGGCTTACTGAAGTAACGCTCCGAAGCGGACTCGATGCCGTACATGTTCTCGCCGAACGGAACGGAGTTGAGGTAGAGCGTGATCACATCCTCCTTGGAATAGACCTTCTCCAAACGCTGCGCCACCAGGGCTTCCTTGATCTTGTTCACGGGCACAGTGAGCAGCCCGTGTCGTTCACGGCCGTAGAGGTTCTTGATGAGCTGCTGTGAGATCGTGCTGCCCCCGCCGCCGCTGCGGTCCCGCGCGATGACAGTACGGAACAGCACGCGCACATAACTGAGTGCATCCACACCTTCATGTTCGAAGAAGCGCTGGTCCTCCGTGGAGACGAGCGCGTTGACCACATGCGGTGGGATATCCTTCCAGTGGATGTTGGTGCGGTCCTGAGCGAAGACCTTCCCGATCACCGCACCGTTGGACGAGAGGATCAACGTGGCCTCCTCGTTGCGCAATGCGGTGAGCTCTTCCGTGCTGGGCAGCTTGCCGAAAACGTCCTTGCGCACAAGGAAGATCAAGAGGAAGACGGCGATGAAACCTACGGCCAGCAGGAGAAAGAACGCCTTCCACAGGAATGCTGCTCCTTTGGATGAGCTCTTCTTTTTCTTCTTCGCCATGGATCGGATGGGCCGCGGATCTGTCTGCCCGAAAGCAGGGCGCAAAGGTGCGTAGGTTTCCCTTTACGGTTCATACATCCTGACGATCGCTTCTAACGATAACCTCCATTACCATGTCGTAGTCATTTGATCGCTTCGCACTATGTCCCATGCGTCTACGCTCGCGCCAGGCATGAAGATGTTACGGATCCACTTTCCCGACCAACACGCTTTAGCTTTGAAATAAAATGATGAATAAGAGCACACCCTTCTGGGCAGGGATCCTTCTTCTACTTGCCGCCTGCAGCGAAAGTCCCAAGACGCAAACTTTTCAAGGAACTTGGGCCATTACGAGTATGACTTCCGCTCATCTCGATTCCCTGAAAGACAAGGACACCGTGTCCGTCAAAGAGGCAATCGGTCTTTGGCTCTTGAATGACAGCATTAAACCGGCGTTGATCATTACGGCCAAGGACATCATCCTGAAATGGCCCGCGGGCGATAGCGATGTCGTTGCATATACTCTTGCGGGCACTAATGACAAAAGCTACCAATTGCAAACCAAGGATGGACCGGGTACTGTTGTGCTTGGTCAAGGAACTGATGCAACCTTATCCATAGCAGGAGCCACCTATCAATTGAAACGGCAAGCCGAGATGGCGAAGTAAAAGGATCAGCTGATCCGCAACTCACTCCTCCTCCACCGACCAATCCTTGAACAACAGATCCGTCTCATAAGGATAGCGGGCGATATGGATCGCCTTCACCCGCTCGTACATCAACTTGCGCAGCGTATCAATGTTGTCCTTCCGGGTGGCTGAGATGAAGATGGCCTGCTCGCCGTCAAGGTCCTTCTTGCTGATGCGTGACATCCAGGTGCGCTCCAGTTCCTCCAAGGTGTACTGGTCCTCCCGCTTGGGCGCGAGATCGTGCGGGTCGTGCGGCGCGGGGGTGTAGGCGTCGATCTTGTTGAAGACGACGATCACCGGTTTTCCGCCGGCACCGATCTCCTCCAGCGTCTGGCGCACGGTGTTGTACTGGCTCTCGAATTGCGCATGGCTGATGTCCACGATGTGCAGCAGCAGGTCGGCTTCGCGCGTTTCGTCCAAGGTGCTCTTGAAGCTTTCGATCAGCTGGTGCGGCAGCTTGCGGATGAAGCCCACCGTGTCGCTGAGCAGGAAGGGCAGGTTGCCTAACACCACCTTGCGCACCGTGGTATCCAGCGTGGCGAAGAGCTTGTTCTCCGCGAAGACATCGCTCTTGCTCAGCACGTTCATCAGCGTGCTCTTGCCCACGTTGGTGTAGCCCACCAAGGCCACGCGCACCATCTTGCCGCGGTTGCTGCGTTGGGTCTGCTTTTGCCGGTCGATATCCTTCAACTGGTTCTTCAGCAGGCTGATCCGATCGCGTATCAAGCGACGATCCGTCTCGATCTCCTTCTCGCCCGCTCCGCCACGCGTGCCGGTGCCTCCGCGCTGCCGCTCCAAGTGTGTCCACAGCTTGGTGAGGCGGGGCAGCATGTATTCGTACTGCGCCAGTTCCACCTGCGTCTTTGCGTTCGCGGTGCGGGCGCGGCTGGCGAAGATGTCGAGGATCAGGCGCGGTCGGTCCAGCACAGGACGTTCCAACTCCTTCTCCAAGTTGCGTTGCTGCGCGGGTGAAAGCTCATCATCGAAGATCACGCAGGCAGCCGGCGCCTTGTCGTCGATCCAGGCCTTGATCTCGGCAACCTTTCCGGAACCGATGTGGAACTTGCCATCCGGCTTGTGGAGGCGTTGGGTGAAACGCTTTTCCGTGGTGATACCGGCGGTGTTGGCCAAGAAGTCCAGCTCGTCCAGGTATTCTTCCACTTGCTCAGGTGTCTGCCGGTCCGTGGCCAGGCCGATGAGCACGGCCGTTTCGGCGGTGATGCGGGTTTCTTGTGGGTCGATCATTTGCTGATCATCTGCTCTTCTAATTGTCTGATCGGACCTCTTCGTGCAAAGTCCGCACATGGTCCACCACTTCTTCGATCTGCTTCTCGGAAAGCAATTTTCCGAAGCCGATCATGCCTCCCCTTCCGTGGGTCACTATCGTGTTCATCTCCTCCTTGGTCAACATACTTTTCGTGAGGTCCTTGGCGCCGCTCATGCCGAGTTTCCCATCGCGGCCATGGCACATCACACATTCGCTCCTGAAGATCGTCTCACCCGCGCTTGTGGGCGTACCGCTATCCGTGGGACTGCCTTCAGCAGCGGCACACGACAGCAGCAGAAGCATAGCGCCCAAATGGGCAATACACCAGTGCTCATAACCATCCGCGACCTTCGCCCATGGCGGTGAAAGGCCAGGGTATCATTGCCAACATCAATACCAAAGCCAACAGATAGTAGACGGCCACGCGCTTATGCTTTCCCTGTTCGGTATTGGCCTTTTTGCTGGAGATCCGTCCAATGGTGACCAAGATGATGACGATGAGCATCATGCCCATGTGCTCGAATTTCCAGTAACGCATGCTGTCCGCAGCCATGCGGGTGAACTTTCCATTGGCGATGTCAAAGCCATAGAGAACGAAGCCGAGCACGAGCTGCACATGGCACAACACCATGGCCCAGATAGCCACGGCACGTTGCCAGGTGATCACCGGCCCGTTCCGGAGCCAGCCCACCAAGGCGGTGATCCCGGCAACGGCCACCGTGGCGAGGATCCCCCAGCGGAGCAGGCTGTGGAAGAAAAGGAAGACAGGAGTGAGGTCGGTGTGGACGGCAGCGGCTTCGTTCATGGAGCGTTGGTCTTTAAGGGTGTCAAAAGTAGCCTGTGGAGAAGAACAGCGAAAAGGGCGGAAGTGCTTTCAGCGTGCGGCTACCTTGCGCCTTTCCTTCATGACCGTGCGCATCTTTACCCTCCTGCTGGCCGTTTGGGCCTGTATGTTCGCTGACATCAAAGCGTCCGCGCAGGAGAACGCACCGGTGAACGGCCCTCATGATCGGTCCGAACTGGTCATCGCATTCATCCATGCCACGGTGCATGTTTCACCCACCGCGACCTTGACCGACGCCACGGTACTGATCCAGGGGGATCGCATCCTCGACGTGCGGAAAAGGGTAAGTGTGCCCGCGGGTGCGGAAGTACGTGACCTCAGTGGCCTACATGTCTGGCCCGGTCTCATCGACCCGTTCAGCGATCTCGGCATCGCCGCACGTGATCGGGGCAAAGTGAAAGAGGCACCAGGCGCGCACTATTGGAACCGTGCCATCATTGCCAGCGCTAACGCCGACGAACTGTACGCCCCGGATGCGAAGCGTGCTGCAGCCCTACGCGCCCAAGGCTTCACCACGGTGGTGACCCAGCGCATGGACGGCATCGCCCGCGGCACCGGTTGCGCCATCACCTTGGCGGACCGGAACCCGGCACAGGATATCTTCCTGCCGCGTGCCTCGGCGAATTTCTCCTTCAAGAAGGGCAGCTCTCCGGATGACTATCCCAGCTCTCTCATGGGCAGCATCGCGTTGTTGCGCCAAGCCCTTTACGATGCTCGCTGGTATGCCGCAGGCGGCGGAAAGAAGCAGAGCGATGCAGACCTGGAAGCGCTCAACACGCAACTGGAATTGCCATTGGTCTTCGAAGCCGATGGCCATGAGAACATGCTCCGTGCGGCCAAGCTCGCGAAGGAGTTCGGCCTCTCCTTCATCTTCAAGGGTGGTGGCGATGCCTATCTCCGGCTCGCCGACATCCTCGCCACCGGCTCGCCGCTGATCATCCCGCTCCAGCTTCCGGAAGCCTACGATGTGGAGGATCCCTTCGATGCGTTGGAGGTCACCCTTGGCCAACTGAAGGAATGGGAGCTTGCGCCCTCCAATGCCGCCCGCATCGCCGAGGCCGGCGGCGTCTTCGCCTTCACAGCGCAAGGTCTGAAGGACCCGGCGGACATGTGGTCCGCACTGCGGCAGATGACCCGCGCGGGATTGGACACGGCCACGGCCCTCGCGGCAATGACCACGATCCCCGCCGGACTGTTCCACATTACCGATCAAGTTGGGACGTTGGAACCCGGCAAGCGCGCGGATCTCATTATCACCTCGAAGCATTTGTTGGATCCAGAGAACGTGATCCATGAGACGTGGGCCGATGGCCGGCGCTTCATCCGAAAATCGTTGGAGAATGAGGACCCGCGCGGCACCTTCGACCTGAACCTCCGCTCTGTGATACTCAAGCTCCGCGTAACAGGAACACCGGATAAACCGATCGCCGAGGTGCGGAGTTCCGGTGCGGACACCACGTGGAGTAAAGCCGTGCTGAGCGTTGCGGGCCCGGTGGTCTCGCTTTGGTTCCAAGGGGACAAGCTGGGCTTCACAGGTCCGGTCCGGCTGAACGGTGTCATCCACGACCGGGGAGGGATCTGGGACGGGCAGGCCCAAGGTCCCACCGGTGAATGGTTCCCTTGGAGCGCGATCCGGCAACGCAGCAATGGCCGGGGCCTGGTGAAGGAAAAGAAAGCACTGGCCACGTTGGACAGCATCCTTGCTCTGCCACCGGGTCAAGTATGGTACCCCATGAACGCATTCGGGACCACCCAACTGCCCGACACCGAGACGGTCATTTTCCGGAATGCAACGGTGTGGACCAACGGCCCGCAAGGCATACTTCCGAACACCGACGTCTGCATCCGGAAGGGCAGGATCGTAGCCGTGGGCGCGAAGCTCAGCGTGGCCACCCTCTTTCCGAAGGAACGGATGACGGTTCCGGAGATCGATGCCACCGGCATGCATCTCACGAGCGGCATCATCGATGAACATACCCATATCGCCATAGTCGGCGGCGTGAACGAAGGCACGCAGTCCGTAACCAGCGAGGTAAGCGTGGGGGACGTGATCGCTCCGGACGACATCAACCTCTACCGTGCGCTCGCCGGCGGCGTCACCGCAGTGCAGCAACTGCATGGCTCGGCCAATGCGATCGGGGGGCAGAGCTCCCTGATCAAACTGCGCTGGGGCCGCACTGCGGACGAACTATCGATCGCCGGTGCACCGGGCTTCATCAAGTTCGCGCTCGGCGAGAATGTGAAGCGAAGCAACTGGGGCACATCGGACCGTTTTCCGCAGACGCGCATGGGCGTGGAACAGGTGTACTACGATGCCTTCCACCGGGCGAAAGAGTATGCGGCGGTATGGTCGGCCTACGACGCGATGAAGCCCAAGGAAAAAGCGAAAGCCACTCCGCCGCGCCGCGACCTGGAGCTGGACGCACTGGCGGAGATCCTCGCCGGCACACGCCACATCACCTGCCACAGCTACGTGCAGAGCGAGATGCTAATGCTGATGCACGTGGCCGATAGCATGGGCTTCAGGGTGAACACCTTCACCCATGTGCTGGAAGGCTACAAAGTGGCCCGCGAACTAAAGCAGCACGGCGCCAATGCAGCCACCTTCAGCGATTGGTGGGCGTACAAATTCGAGGTGAACGACGCCATCCCGTACAACGCCGCGATCTTGAACGAGCAAGGCGTGAACACCTCCATCAACAGCGATGACGCGGAGATGGGGCGGCACCTGAACCAGGAGGCCGCGAAGACCGTGAAGTACGGCGGGGTTTCCTCCGAGGATGCGTGGAAAATGGTGACCCTGAACCCCGCCAAAGCCTTGCACCTGGACGAACACATGGGCAGCCTGGAGGTCGGCAAGGACGCGGACCTCGTGCTGTGGAGCGACAACCCGCTCAGCATCCACGCCAAGGCGATGATGACCTTCGTGGATGGTGCGCGTTACTACGACCGTCGCCGCGACCTGGACCAGCATGTGAAGGCGGAGGCGGAGCGCTCACGCATCATAGCGAAGCTGCTCGCGGCGAAGCAGGCCGGAGCGGCTGTGCGCAAGGCGAAGCGCCAAGAGCCTGACCAGTGGCATTGTGAAAGCATCGGGATGGAACCATGAGGACAGCGGCATCCATCATCGGCTTCTGTGCTTGCGCGGCGCTGTTCGCGCAACGTCCATCCCCGGCGCCGGCGCAGTCACATTCGATCCTTGTTAAAGGCGGCACCGTGCATGTCGGCGACGGTCGCACATTTGACGAAGGCGCCGTGGGTTTCCGCAACGGCACCATCGATTATGTTGGTTACGGCTATGGCGTGAAGGCCGTATATGACACCGTGATCAATGTTCCCGGTAGCCAGATCTATCCCGGCTTCATTCTGCCGGATGCCACGCTGGGCTTGGCGGAGATCGACGCCGTACGCTCCACCGTTGACGAGGCGGAAGTGGGGAAGCTGGAACCCGAGGTGCGCACACTCAGTGCATACGATGCGGACTCCAAGATCATCCCAACTGTGCGGGCGAATGGCGTGTTGCTCGCACAGATCACGCCGCGCGGGAACCTCATCAGCGGTACCAGCGGCATCGTGCAACTGGATGCTTGGCACAACGACGACGCCGTGGTGCGCGCCGATGACGGTATCCATCTATACTGGCCGCAAGCCTTCCAGCACACCGGTTGGTGGGCCGAACCCGGCACCACGGTAAAGGAAGGGAACGACAAACGCGCCCAGGACCTCGCGGATATCCGTGCATTCTTCCTGCGTGCTAAAGCCTATTCAGAGCTCGCGGAACCGGAAAAAATAGACCTCCGCATGGAGGCCATGCGCGGTCTCTTCAGCGGGAAGAAAGGGCTCTTCGTGCATGCCGACGGAGCCCGCGAGATCCAAGAGGCGGTGCTCTTCACGCGGGAATTGGGTGTGCAACGCACCGTGATCGTCGGCGGCTACGACGCTTGGCGCGTGGCCGATCTGCTCCGCGAAAAAAAGGTGGATGTGATCCTGCAACGCCTGCACAGCTTGCCACAGCGCGAGGACGATGATGTGGACCTGCCCTACCGCCTTCCCGCATTGCTCAAGGAACGTGGCGTTCGCTTCTGCCTTGGTTACAGCGGCGACAAGGAGCGCATGGGCTCACGCAACCTCGGCTTCCTCGCCGGTACCTCCAGCGCGTATGGGCTTTCAGCGGAGGATGCATTGCGATCGATCACCTTGGACGCTGCTGCGGTACTGGGGATCGACAAGCAATACGGTAGCCTGGAGGTCGGCAAGTCCGCCACGCTCTTCGTCTCAAGCGGCGATGCTTTAGACATGCGCACCAACAACGTCAAGGAGGCCTTCATCGACGGCAGGCATATCTCCTTGGACGATCGCCAGAAGCGGCTCTGGCAGCAGTATGAGGAGCGGTACCGCAGGTAGTTGGCCTTCCCGGATCTCCGCTCTCAGCCTTGGCCTCTACAATAACATCACACGCGATCAGAACGGGCCTTGGCAGCCGCTGTTGCGGAGCTTTCCTTCCCTCCGCAGTGGGACATCTGTCGCTCCGATCCATGTATATCAGTTCTTCCTCGTTATCAGCGTTCCTCTCCCGGACTACCTTCGCAGCCATGATCGAGCTTCTCTCTTTGATGGACCATGCTATCGCAGCCGCCTTCGCCGCTGGCCGTCAGATCATGGACGTCTATTCACGCCCGATCGATGTGGAATTAAAGGACGACAGAAGCCCGCTCACAGAAGCCGACAAGCGCGCCCATACGGCCATCGCGAAGGAGCTGGAAAAGACCGGCCTACCTGTGCTCAGCGAGGAAGGCAAGCACCTTTCCGGGGCCGAAAGACAGACTTGGGGCATGTACTGGCTCGTGGACCCGCTGGATGGCACCAAGGAATTCATCAAGCGCAACGGGGAGTTCACAGTGAACATAGCCCTGATGGACCGCGACGATGAACCCGCCGGCAGCCTCGGATCGCACCGCCCCATCGCGGGAGTGCTCTATGTGCCCGTGAAGGATGTCCTCTACTTCGCTTGGAAGGATGGCGGCTCTTACCGGCTGGAAAAAGCGACAACCTTCACCGGCAAGACCGCGTATGAAGGGGCCGCCAGCGCAATGCGTTTGCCCATGCAGCACCACAGGGAAGCCTTCACCATCGTAGCCAGCCGCTCGCACGCTTCCCCCGACACCGATGCCTATATCCAACGGATGGAGAAGGAACACGGCAAGGTGGCCACAGTGAGCATGGGGAGCGCGCTGAAGATCTGCTTGGTGGCCGAAGGTGCCGCCGATGCTTATCCACGCTATGCCCCCACCATGGAATGGGACACGGCTGCGGGCCATGCCATCGCTGACGAAGCCGGGAAAAGCCTGGTGGATGTCAGCACCGGACAAGCCATGCGCTACAACAAATACGACCTGTTGAACCAATGGTTCATCGTTCAATAAAACCGAGAAGGAAGAGAGACATGGCAAAGAAGAAAGCAACCGCCAAGACCACGGCAACGAAGAAGGTGATGGCAACGAAGAAAGCGATCATCAAGTCTGCGGCCTCGAAGAAGGTGACGGCACAAGCGGCCCCGAAAAAGGCCGCTGCAGTGAAGGGAAAGCGCAAGGTCGCCCTCATCACCGGCATCACCGGACAGGACGGCGCCTACCTCGGCGAGCTGCTGCTGAGCAAGGGCTATGAAGTGCATGGCGTGAAACGCCGCAGTTCGCTCTTCAACACGGATCGCATCGACCACCTCTACCACGACAAGCACGAGAAAGGCCTGCCCTTCTTCCTGCACTACGGCGACCTCACCGACAGTGTCAACTGCGTCCGGTTGGTCCAACAGATCCAGCCGGACGAGATCTACAACCTCGCAGCTATGAGCCATGTGGCCGTGAGCTTCGAGCTGCCGGAATACACCGCCAATGCGGACGGTATCGGCACGCTGCGTTTCTTGGAGGCCATCCGCATCCTTGGCCTTGAGAAGAAGACGCGCTTCTATCAGGCCAGCACCAGCGAGCTTTACGGTGGCGTGCTCCACAGCGCACAGAACGAGGAGACGCCCTTCTACCCGAAGAGCCCTTACGGCGTGGCCAAGCTGTATGGTTTCTGGATCACCAAGAACTACCGCGAGAGCTACGGCATCTTCGCCTGCAACGGCATCCTCTTCAACCACGAAAGCCCGTTGCGCGGTGAGACCTTCGTGACGCGTAAGATCACCCGCGCCGCAGCCAAGATCAAGCTGGGCCTGCAGGACACCTTGTACCTCGGCAACATGGATAGCAAGCGTGACTGGGGCCATGCGAAGGACTACGTGGAAGGCATGTGGCGCATGCTGCAAGCCAAGAAAGCGGACGACTTTGTGCTCGCCACCGGAAAGACCTACACCGTTCGCCACTTCGTCGACCTCGCTTTTGCGGAGGCCGGCATGAAGCTGGAATGGAAAGGCAAGGGCGTGAAGGAAAAAGGCATCGACAAAAAGACCGGCAAGACCGTCGTCGCCATTGACCCGCGCTACTACCGCCCCGCGGAAGTGGACCACCTGGAAGGCGACCCCAGCAAGGCCCGTCGCGTACTGGGCTGGAAGCACACCTACGAACTGAAGGACCTCGTGAAGGAAATGGTGCGCGAGGACGTGAAGCTCTTCGAGCGCTACGTATACCTGAAGAAAGGCGGCCACAAGATCCTCAACGAGGAGGAGTGATCGCCTGCGGCGATCACTCCTCCTCGTAAGGGCGATGCAAGCATCGCCCCGACAAGGGATAGATAGCCGCCGGATACCCCCAACAAGTGCAAGGGCGATGCAGGCATCGCCCCAACGACCAAGAAAGATGAACCAGCAAGACAAGATCTACATCGCAGGCCACCGCGGCATGGTAGGAAGCGCCATCGTGCGCCGCCTCCAGAAGGACGGCTACAACAACATCGTGGCCCGCACCAGCAGCGAGCTGGACCTGAAGGACCAAGCCGCTGTCCGCGACTTTTTCCGCAAGGAAAAACCCGATCACGTAGTGCTCGCAGCCGCGAAAGTGGGCGGCATCCAGGCCAACAACACCTACCGCGCGCAGTTCATCTACGAGAACCTGATGATCCAGAACAATGTGATCCATCAGGCTTACGAGAACGGGGTGAAGCGCTTGCTCTTCCTCGGATCCTCCTGCATCTATCCGAAGCTGGCACCACAGCCGCTGAAGGAGGAAAGCTTGCTCACCGGATTGCTGGAAGAGACCAACGAGCCCTATGCCATCGCGAAGATCGCGGGCATCAAGATGGTGGAGAGCTACCGCCGCCAATACGGCTGCGATTACATCAGTGCGATGCCCACCAACCTCTACGGGCCGAACGACAACTACGATCTGAAGAACAGCCACGTGATGCCCGCGCTCATCCGCAAGTTCCACGCAGCAAAACAGGAAGGCTCACCGACCGTGGAGGTCTGGGGCACCGGCGCACCCATGCGCGAGTTCCTGCACGTGAACGACCTCGCCGACGCCTGCTTCTACTTGCTTCAGAACTACCATGAGGAGCTCTTCGTTAACATCGGCACCGGCACCGACCTCACCATCAAGGCCCTCGCGGAACTGATCCAGGAAATCGTCGGTTTCGAAGGTGAACTGAAGTGGGACAGCAGCAAACCCGATGGCACGCCGCGCAAGCTGATGGACGTTTCCCGCCTGCACAACATGGGCTGGAAGCACAAGATCGAGCTGCGCGAAGGCATCACGGAAGTGTACGAGGCGTTCAAGAAGTACGAGGGCGCGAAGGTGTGAACTTACGCTTGTTGTCGGGAAAGGCATTTCCGGGTCAGTTTGACCAAGTCCTCCAGCATCATCCCTTCCTCTACCTTCGGCCCCGGTCCGAAAAAGGGATGCTCCGCTCCTACCCCCGCATATTCATTGCTCTTGGAGCGCTCCTGTCCGGGTTGTTGGCCTTGGCGCAGCAGAATGATATTCCATTGAACCGGGACATCTACTACGACATCGACCGCAATGGCGCGGAGAAGAGCAGCACGATGCACACGGCCATGCGTCCCGTCATCCAGAGCCGCGCCGACCTGCATAATGTGATGGGTTTCCGCGCGGACAGCACGCACCAGTACTATTGGATCACGCAAAAGCTGCTGAAGGAGCATTTGATCAACGTGAAGGACGGTGGTTTCAAGATGACCATCGATCCCGTGTTCCAGTTTGAAGTGGGCAAGGAATTCCGCGAGAACAGCGAGTTCTCGAAAAACGCCACGATGCAGCACAACGGGCGCGGGTTCCAGCTCGCTGTGGACCTGGGCCCCACCGTTTCCTTCCAAAGCTCCTTCTATGAGAACCAAGCCGTGCTACCCGGCTACCTATACCGCTATGCGCAGCTTCAAAGTGTAGTGCCGGGCCAAGGACGGATCAAGAATTTCAATACGCGCGGACTGGACTTCGCTTGGGCGACCGGCAATGTGAGCTGGTCGCCGCGGCCTTGGCTGAACGCACAGATCGGACAGGGGCGGCACTTCGTCGGCAATGGCTACCGCTCGGTGCTGCTCAGCGACAATGCATCGCCTTATCCGTACGTGAAATTGAGCGCGCTCACCAACAACAAGCGCTTCCAATACACCACCATCTTCGCGAAGTTGCAATTGGTGGGCGAAGCCAACCGGTTACCGACGGGCGAGGCCGGCGAATCACTCTTCTACTGGAAGCGCGCCTCCTTCCAGTACCTGAGCGCAAACCTCGGCCCGTTGCAATTGGGATTATTCGAGGGCACCCTGTGGAAGAACATCGACACGAGCGGCGTGCGCCCCTTCAATGCCATGCAGATGAACCCGGTGATAGGCGTGAACACCATCGTGAACGGGTTCGACGGCATCAACACTCAAGTGCTGGGCCTTGACGCCAAGTATAAGATCACCAACAAGATGTTCGCCTACGGACAGTTCGCACTCACGGACCCGGGCCGCAGCCGCTATGCTTGGCAGGTGGGCATGCAGTGGTTCGACCTGTTCAGGAAGGACCTGCACCTACTGGTGGAATTCAACCAAGCGACGCCCTATGCCTATACACGGGCCAACTCGCGCATGAGCTGGACGCACGACAACCAGCCGTTGGCATCGCCGCTCGGTACAGGCTATTCGGAAGCGGTGCTCCTAGTGGATTGTCGGATCCATAAGCGCTTCTGGGCCCAAGTTGAGTTCAGCGTGGAGCAACATCCCTATACCTTGGGGAGCGATGAGGTGGCGGGCGGTGACATCTTCGGACCGGACAAGCCGAAAGGCCCAACGGGCGATGAGCGTCAACGCCTCTATGCCAGCCTGAACGTTTCATGGCGGATGAACCAGATGACCAACATGCAGCTCACCATCGGATATTCGCTTCGGGATCTGCAGCCGGCACCGACCGACCGCAACAGCGGCATGCTTTATATCTCATGGCATACCGGTCTGTTCAACCGGTACTACGATATTTGACCAAGGACCGAACGGTGAAAGAGCACGGATACATATTGCTGATGGGCTTCCTCACCGCGTTCTTCGTGGTGCTCTTCACCATGCCCAGCCTGATCAAGGTGGCCCGGATGAAGCATCTGGTGGATGAGCCGACCGAAGGGCGCAAGCTGCATAGCCGCAGCGTGCCCACCATCGGGGGCATCATCATTTTCGCCGCCATCATCTTCAGCTACAGCCTGTGGTTCCCACAAGCACGGGCCGACCTCGCCGGGCCCATGGCCGATTTCCATACGCTCTATGTCGAAATGGGCTTGGCCTACGCGGACTTCAAGATCGTGATCGCCGTGATGGTGCTGCTGTTCTTCATCGGCGTGAAGGATGACATCATCGGGTTCTCCCCGGTGAAGAAGCTGGTGGGCCACTTCGTGGTGGCCTACATCCTAGTGATCATGGGCGACATCCGCATCACCAACATGCACGGGATCCTCGGACTCTATGAATTGCAGAACGCGGTGAGCATCGCGTTCTCCTTCTTCACTTACATCGTGCTGGTGAACGCCTTCAACCTGATAGACGGTGTGGACGGACTTGCGGGCGGCATCGGCCTGATCAGCGCCACGGCGTATGGATTCTGGCTGTATTGGGCGGGCGATGTGGCCTTGGCCTTACTCAGCTTCACGTTGGCAGGGGCGTTGGTCGGATTCCTCGTTTTCAATACGCACCCAGCGCGCATCTTCATGGGCGATAGCGGCTCGCTGATCATCGGCGCCATCCTCAGCGTGCTGGCCATGCGGATCGTGGACCACGACACCTCGCGCTTGCCCGGCTGGCTGCGCACCGTGCCCACGCCCTTGTTCGCCATGTCCGTGATCGCCTTCCCGCTGGTGGACACCTTACGCGTCTTCGTGGTCCGGATGGCACGCGGCACCTCCCCATTCCTGGCGGACAGGAACCACATCCACCACCGGCTGCTGGACCTCGGTCTGGGGCATCGCGGCACGGTGGCCGTGCTCTATGCCTATGCCATCGCCATCATCCTGCTGAGCCTCACGACCCGCGATGTGCTACCGAACAAGGGCCTGCTGTTGCTCGGTGTCTCCGCGTTCGGGCTGGCCATGGTGCCTTTCCTTTTCCGCAAACGGGTCAAGGCATGATCCGTGGCTTTTGGCTTTTGGCGCTCGCCGCGCCCGCTGCCGTATCCGCCCAGCAAGGGCTGCTTCCTTTGAGCGGCACGGTGGACGCACCATGGACCGCCCTCTTGCACCGCCCCGACGTCAGGGCACACAGCGCTGTCCGCCCCTACTTCCGCGAGGACCTGAACGCTTTGGCCGCGGCGGACACGATCCTTCCTCACGCCTGGAAACCGTGGATGGAACGCATGACCGATCCCGCCAACCGATGGTATGGAGGACCGCTTGTCAATGCGTTGGCCGGGGCTTCCTTTGGGGAAAAGGACGTGTTTAAATACCGCACCGGACTGGGCGGATGGGTGGGATGGAACGCCACACCACGGCTCACCTTTGGCTTTGACGTGGAAGGCTGGACCGAAACACTTCCCAACTACTTGGACAGCGCTGCGCGGGCTTCGGAGGTCACGCCCGGCGAAGGCTATGCGTACCGCTCCGGGAACGCGGTGGCCCATTACGACTGGAACGCCTATGCCGACTATAAGGCCGGTGAGTATTTCCATTTCACGCTGGGAAAGGGCAGGAATTTTATCGGGGAAGGATACCGGTCGCTCTTCCTCAGCGATGAGGCGTACAGCTACCCTTACTTCAAGATCACCACCACCGCTTGGCACATCCGGTACGTGAACCTCTTCACGCTGATGGATGACATCCGGGGCGCGGGCGGTGATCCGACGCATTTCGCCAAGAAGTTCACCAGCATGCACTACCTCAGCTGGAACATCACCAAGCGGCTGAACGTCGGGCTGTTCGAGGCGATCGTCTGGCAGGACAACGACCCGAAATACCCGCGCGGATTCGACCTTTCCTATGTGAACCCGGTGATCTTCTACCGCCCGGTGGAGTACGGCTTGGGTTCCCCGGACAATGCCTTGCTCGGGATCGCCCTGAACATGAAGGTGGGCAAGCAGGTCCAGCTCTATTCCCAAGTGATCCTGGACGAGTTCCTTTTGAAGAACGTGAGGGCCGGGGACGGCTGGTACGGCAATAAGCAGGGTGTGCAGGTGGGCGCGGTTGCGCATGATGCATTCCATCAAAAAGGCCTGATGTTGCGCGGTGAGGTGAATTATGTGAGGCCCTTCATGTACACGCACACCGACACCCGGCAGAATTATGCGCACTACGGCGAACCGCTGGCGCATCCCTACGGCAGTGGCTTTATGGAAGGCTTGGTGCAAGGCGAATGGCGTCACGGCCGCTGGTTGATCGGCGACATCATCAGCTATGCGATCATGGGCCGCGACACGACCACCGGGCCCAACAGCAGCTATGGCAACAACATCTTCCTACCGGAGGATGACCGGGCACTGACCGCAGATGGGACAAAACCCAGAAGCTATGGGTACTATTTAGGGGAACCGACCCAGCAGACGGTGGTCCAGAATGAGCTGAGGGCCGGTTGGATCATGGAACCCCGCGCCGGGATCATGCTGGAACTCGCTTGGACCTACCGCACCGAGACCGGCGGTGAGGCACCTTCGCTGATGACGAACTACCTGCGGGCCGGGATCTCGTCCAACCTGCATAACAGCCCCCGTTTCCGCACGGTGCGCCGCTGATCGCCCCGAAAAAGCGAGCGGTTCGGACCGCACCTGAAAAGGAGCACCGGAACAACGGCTCATGTCTTACTTTCGCCGCCGATTTGGAAACCCGTGAAACATACTCCGCCCGTATTGCGGTGGTGGCGAAAGTGAGGGACCTTGCAGCGCTGTTCAAGCTGCGGTTGGCGTCCTTGGTGGTGGTAAGCGCCGTGCTGGGTTACGGCATGGGCGTTCCGGTCGGTGGTTTCAGTGTGCTGAACGCCTTGCTGCTGACCTTGGGCGGTCTGCTGGTGACCGGTGCCTCCAACGCGCTGAACCAAGTGATCGAGGTGGAGCAGGACAGCTTGATGTCGCGCACATCCGAGCGTCCGTTGGTGCGCCACTCCATGAGCATGACCGAAGCGACCATTGTCGCCTTGCTCGCTGGCGCTATCGGCACCTTCATCCTCTGGAACACGTTCGGCCCGTTGACGGGTATTCTCGGCCTTCTGTCCCTCTTCATGTACGTGGCGCTTTACACGCCGATGAAGCGCTTGAGCTCGTGGGCCGTCTTCGTCGGTGCGTTCCCGGGCGCTTTCCCGCCCATGCTCGGATATGTGGCCGCCACAGGACATTTCGGCCTCGGGCCCGGCCTGCTCTTCGCGATGCAGTTCATGTGGCAATTCCCTCACTTCTGGAGCATTGCCTGGGTGCTGAACGACGATTATGCCAAAGCCGGTTATCACCTGCTCCCTTCCCGCGGCGGTCGTGACCGTTACAGCGGCTTCCTTATCGCCTTGTATACCTTCTTTGCGCTGCTCACAGGGCTTCTGCCTTGGATCTTCGGCCTCACCGGCACTTGGTCGGCAATTACCGCGGTGTTGCTGGGCCTTTGGATGTTGCTGCACGCCTTCCGCCTGATGCGTTCGTTGGACAAGGCCGATGCGCGCCGCCTGATGTTCGCCAGCTTCCTCTATCTCCCCGTGGTGCAACTGGCCTACGTGATCGACAAGCTATGAGCGAACAAGAGGAGAACGCTGACCGCAAGGCCCGTATGATCAAGGCCAAGAGGAACCTCACCTTCCTCATGCTCTTCTCCATCGTGATGTTCTTCGCGGGGCTCACGAGCGCTTACATGGTAAGCAAGGGCAGTTCCGACTATTGGCTGAACTTCCACCTGCCCAACGCCTTTTGGTGGAGCACAGGCTTCATCCTCCTCAGCAGTGTCACTCTCCAGATCGCTCTGATCCAGGCCCGCAAGGACCATAAGCGCTCCGTGGCGCCTTGGGTGATGCTAACCCTCGCCCTCGGCCTTTGCTTCAGTGCCAGCCAGTTCAAGGGTTGGAAGATGCTGTTCGAAGATGGCTACGCTTTAGTAAGCCGTTTGAAGAACGTGGACGCCCATGCCGTCTACGGAACTGATTACACCATCGAGCGCCGCGGGTTGACCTTGGTGAAGAACGGTGACCAGTTCTACCTGCCGGACGATACGGAGTTCACCCATCCGATGAACGCCGAAATGAACGAGTCCATGAACTCGGCCAGCTCTTATTTCTACGTGCTCACCTACTCCCACTTCGCGCATATCATCGGCGGGCTCATCGCCCTTCTGGTGATGTCGATCAAGGCACTTCTGGGCGGCTATGGCCAGGAGGACCACCAAGGATTGTGGGCCGGCACCATCTTCTGGCACTTTTTGGCGGGCCTCTGGGTCTACCTGCTTTTGTTCTTGGCCTACGTTCACTAACATTGCCTCCGAAATACTTCCCATGTCTGGCGACGCATCCAAAACCCTGAGCAACGACGTCCTTTGGGGCGGCGGCCGCTCCCCGTTCAGCGTGAGCTACGGGAAGTTGATGATCTGGTTCTTCCTCGTGTCGGACGCACTTACGTTCAGCGGTCTGCTGATATCGTACGGCTTCGCACGCCATTCCCTACTTCCCGGAGTGGATTGGCCAGTGGGCGAGATCGTCTTCAGCAAGTTCCCCGGGATAGCGAGCAACCTGCCGCTGATGTACGTGGCGTTGATGACCTTCATCCTCATCATCAGCTCCGTCACCATGGTGCTGGCTGTGGAGGCGGGCCACCGGATGGACAAGAAGGGCGTGGTGAAATGGCTCTTCCTTACGGTGATCGGTGGCATATTCTTCGTGAGTTCCCAGGCCTACGAGTGGTCCCACTTCATCCATGGAAGCCATGCCCGTGTCACCTTGGCCGATGGGCGGACAGCCTACTTGGAGGAGAACCCTCATCACGGTGAAACGATCGACCCTGCCACTTTCGCCATGACCATTGGGAGCACGCAATCGGAAGAGGTGGTGAGGGGGCCAGAGGCCTACAAGCTTTACCAGAACGCCGTACACGTCACTAGCGGCGCGAACATGACGGAGAACGAGTACGGCCCACCCTCCTATGCCAACTTCTTCTTCTTCATCACAGGCTTCCACGGTTTCCACGTCCTCAGCGGCATCGTCATCAACATTGCGGTGCTAAGCATGGCGATCAAGGGCGTGTTCCACCGGCGCGGCCACTATGAGATGGTGGAGAAGGCAGGCCTCTACTGGCACTTCGTGGATCTCGTATGGGTGTTCGTCTTCACCTTCTTCTATCTTGTGTGATCAACGTCCCTTCGTAGAGCTTTCAACAACCTACCAAAGCCTTCGCCGAGCTTCGGCGACCTGA
Source organism: Flavobacteriales bacterium (assembly GCA_038234075.1). GTDB lineage: Bacteria > Bacteroidota > Bacteroidia > Flavobacteriales_F > PHOS-HE28 > PHOS-HE28. The sequence goes on from JBBSUV010000016.1 coordinate 62,360, forward strand.
CATGGAACGCGACGACATCATCGAATACAGCTTGGACGCTGGCCACAGCGAAGAGCAAGGCCGCGTGATCCGCAAGAAGATCCTTTTCGTCACCATCCTCCTCTCGGTGATCACCGCCTTCGAGGTGATGTTGGGGGTGTTCTGGCGCAACTGGATGCCGAATTCCTGGCATTGGGTGAAATGGACGTTCATCGTTCTCACCTTGGTAAAGGCCACCTACATCGTGATGACCTTCATGCACTTGGGCGATGAGCGGCGGAACATCCGCAGCATGATCCTGTTGCCCTACGCACTCTTCGCCCTCTACCTCATTTTCATCGCCATCTGGGAGTCGACTTACATCCATGAGGCATTGAAGAACTTCCTGTGAGACAAGGACTGAAACCGGCGAGCAAAGGCAAGAAGGTCGCTCTATTGCTCTTCTTGACGGTACTGATACCGGGAGCGATATTCCTGTTCTGGGGCTCCAAGAACCAATACATCTACCTGCCCTATATCGGTGAGCGTGAGGTTAGCGCATCCGGGGACACCACCTACTTCACGGTACCTCCGTTCCACTTCATCGATGAGGACGGCAAGGCGTTCACCGATAAGGATGTCGAGGGGAAAGTGCTGATCGTGGATTTCTTCTTCACACGTTGCACCAGCATCTGCCCACGCATGAGCGCCCAGATGCAGCAATTGCAGCTGCAATTGGACGACCCCTCATACAAGGACGTGCTCTTCCTGAGCCATACGGTGGACCCCGAGCATGATACGCCGGCCGTGCTGAAAGCCTATGCCAAGCGCTTGGAGGCCGACCCGAAGCGTTGGAAATTCCTGACCGGGAATGCGCCGGACATTTACCGCCAAGGCAACTTGGGCTATCTGCTTAGTGCGAGCAAGGACAGTTCGGCGGCCGAGCAATTCGTACACTCCCCCCAGTTCGTCCTCGTGGACAAGCAGCATCACATCCGGGGCATGTACGACGGGACGAACACCGAGGCCATGCGCGATCTGGTGACGGATCTGAAGATGCTCTTGATGGAGGAAAAGATCAGGGCAAAGGAGGGCGGCAAGCCATCAGGCCGGTGATCATGGCCTCCCTGACCGACCGCCAAGGCAAGACCATCGCCTGGACCCTCAGCATCCTTTTGGTCGGGACCATCTCCTTCCTATATCTCGGCCCGAAGATGATCGTGGTTGGCGGCCTTTCCGCTTCCACGCTACCCAAGGTTAACGCAGTTCTGAACGGAATGGCCGCCTTAGTACTGATCGCGGCATGGCGTGCCATCCTCCGGAAGAACGTCCCCATGCACCGGCGCTTGATGTTGACGGCCGTGGGGCTCAGCACGCTCTTCTTGGTCAGCTATGTTGTGCAGCACGGCAGCTTCCCCTCCGTGAAGTATGGTGGCTCCTTGGGCTGGGTCTATTATCCGATCTTGATCTCGCACATAATCCTCGCCGCGGTGATCGCTCCCTTGGTACTGATCACCTTGATCCGTGCGCTGAGCGCCCGCTTCGACAAGCACCGCAAGATCGCCCGCTGGACTCTGCCCCTGTGGCTTTATGTGAGCATCACGGGGGTAGTGGTCTATCTGATGTGCGCTCCCTACTACTGAACCTCGGCAAGTCAGTTACCTGCATTATTACCTTTGCTCCCATGACGCTCCGTCGCCTATTGCCCATCGCCGTCCTCTTGTTGGTCGTGATGCTGCCTACCGAGGTTTGGGCGCAAGGTTGTGCCATGTGCAAGGCGGTGGCTGAAACGCAGCCTGGGAACAATGTCTATGGCGGAAGCCAGGCCGTGGGTGCCGGCTTGAACAAGGGCATCATCTTCATGATGGTGGTTCCCTACGTGCTCCTCTTCCTCTTCTTCCGGAAGCGGATCATGGGCTTCGTCAAGGAATTCCGTTCAGCGCAGGGCTAAGCCCGCACCTCTCGAACGGGCAGCTTGCCCTTACCGATCCTACAGAAAAGTAGTTGGACGACCTGCCCGACCCCTGCTTCTTACGGCAGTTGTTCCGTGCGGATGGCATTCGGCGTGGTCCCTCCGATATTCTGGAGAACGGCATCCCGGTCGTTGTTCGAACCGGTGTACTTCACCGTCCCGTCCATGTTCACATCGGTCGCTCCATATCCGGTGGCTGTCGCCGTGGGCACATTTCCACCAATGCTTTGAAGGATGGGATCCCGGTCATTGCCAGCTCCTGTATAAAGCAGTTGGCCATCCCGGACGACATTGCCGGACCATAGCAGCATCCTTCCGTCCCTTGAATGACGGGCCTCCGTGCCGTAGGTGGCGGTGGAGGCAAGACCGAGATCCACCAGCACAGGAGCTGCGGAAAGCGTTAGCGCTGTCGCCGTCATGCAACCCAAGTGGTTCCGGTGCTTTACAGCGATGTAATAGTTGCCTGCAGGCGCGGCGAATTGCAACGCCGATGAGCCGTCAGCGGCTACTACGTCCCCGTCCCGCTGAAGAAGTGCAGAATGAGCCTCCACCACTTGGCTGGGCGTGGTACCGGAACGCAGTTCCACCACCACCCAGTCCACGATGGCGTTGTCGCCCGTTACGGCCAGTAAGCCGCTTCCAGCGGTTTCAACCCCTCCCTCGGAGAGCACGAAGCCCAACGCAGCGTACGGCTCGGTAGCGGGCACCAGGCCATTGACACGAAGCTGATCGCTCATGCGATGGTCGGCTGTGTTATAGCATCCGTCGAGGTACATGCGAACGGACACGGCGGCTCCGGACGTGCCGGACACGTTCACATTGTCGAAATACAACCGTTGGCCATAGCCGCAGATACCGACGAAACGGAGCATGATGACCCCGCCGTCATAAGCGCTCAGGTCGAGGTTGTGTGAGGCCCATTGACTGCAGTTCGCAGGCACCCAATTGCTCCCCGTGTTGTCCGGGGCTGTGGCCAAGGCACTGCCCGATGCGCTATAAAGGGTGGTCCAACTGCCGCCGCAATCATTACTGACATCCACCCGGAAGCCATCGAAATAGGATGCACTGTAGCGCGCATAGGCATGGTCGAAGGTGAGGTGATTGTTCGACGAGCCGGATAGGTCGATCATTGGGGTTATTAGTCGGTCTTCCTGCCCGGAGGCGTTGTAGCTCAGGTAGTCGATCATCCACGCTTTCGTGGTTGAGCAATTCGCACCATTGGTCAAGGTTGCGGTGGTCCAGGTCGTCGCGTTGTCCGGGTTCTGCAGGGTCCATCCTGTAGGCGTGGTGACACCGCTTTCCACATTCTCTGAAAGCGGCGCGGTCACGGTGGTTCCCGCCACTCCGTTGAGCGCGATGCTGGCTCCATCATCACCGACAAACTCATCGCCAGTGAGTACGGTGCTTACGGTCAATGTGTGGGCACCTGCGGTTGCCAATGTCACCGTTTGGGTGAAGATGAAGGTCTCGGAAGCTCCGGCTGCCAGCGTGCCCGAATAGGTTTGGTTCACGTAAGGAGCACCATCCAAGGAGTACCGCACCGTGAAGCCGCTTTGGGCTTGAATACCGAAGTTGCGCAGCTGGCCACTGACGGTGACGGGGATGGTTCCACAGGTAAAGAAGTCACCGGCGCCCGGGGTAAGCACCTGCGCGATACCTATATCCTTCTGCAGTGGCAAGTTGTAAGCCTCGGTCTGGTCGGTCACATTATTCGTGCTCCCTTGGGTGGCGCCATAGCCGAGCCCACGCCGGGCGAAGGCGGACCAGATCAGGCTCTGGTCAGCGCCTCCATTGTTCTGCGCATCGGCCAAAAGAATAGCATCCCTACCATCCACGAATCCGGGATTGCACGCTGTGAGCTTGAGGCCGTCCATCACCAATTGCATGGCGATGTTATTCCCGCCGGTCCCGTTGTACAGGTCGGGGTCGAAGCCGTATTGGTCCACCAGGTCCCAGGTCAATTCCCAGAGCATCGTGCACCAGATGAAACCGATATCATGGGAGTCGTTATAATTGGGATTGTTCGAATCGGCATAGGTGAAATCGTTCACCGTGAACGCGGTGGAATAGGGCGAAGGGCGGATCCCCACGCCGGTCACCGGCTGCCCGATAACGTAAGTGCCGATGCCACGGGCATCCATGCGGGCGTCCCCAGGCTTCATGGTCATCATCAGGGCGAAGAAGTCACTCCACCCCTCGCCCATCTGCTCCGCGTTGTTCATGCAATTCACATTGGAGGGCCCGCCGATCAAGCGATTGCTGATCCCGTGCCCGTACTCATGGGAGATCACGCCCCCATCAAGGTCACCATCGCGTTTCGGGGTGGTGGAGGTCCAGAGGAACATCTGCATCCGGGGACTGCTTCCGTCAGGTGGCGTGCTGAAATTGGCATTGTTGGTGCCGCTGCCGTCCTGGCCGTCCGCCAACACATAGTCGGCACCGGCGCCGCCACGTGCGTAGTTGTTCTGCTGGAAATTTCCGCTCACCTCATCGAAGCCATAGTGGTACCACACGTCGTGCATCATGTTGTTCCAGTAGAACAGGTTCGTCAATGCAGCATCCTGGTAGGTGGCCGGCTGCTGCGTGAAGTCGATGGGAAAGTCGAAGTCCAGCGTGGCGCCCCCGCTCGGGCTGGCCCCCGTGCCGTTGTTGCCATTGGCGTCCTCCTGTGCAAGTACGTTGTTACCACGGGTGATGGTGTATTCGGCACCTGCGGCCCCATTGGTATCGTGCCATCCATAGGGCGAGGCGATGCCACCGGCGGCCCAGGGTGCGTTGCGGATGGCACGCGAGCCGTGGATCGGGCTTTCCACCGGCGTGGGGAGAACATTGTAGTCGTTCGGTGCGGAGGGCATCATCAGGAGTTCCGGGGCCTCCTCGCTCGCCCGTTTGCTCAGGATCTCATCGAATCGGCACTGGCTCACCCAATCATTGCGGTCGAGCTCCATACCGGTTTTCGCGCTGATGCGCACGTTCCACCAATGCGCCCCGCCGGGCTGATAGAAGTTGACGTTCCATACCAAGCGCAACGTGTCCTTCGTCTTTTGGTACATCAACTGGACCTTGACCGGTTCACCGCTGAAGGCTGTTCCATCGTACACGAGTTTCCGTCCGCCATCCTCGGACGAAACCAAAGAGGGGACCGCTGCAGAAGGGAGGTCCTTGCGCAATACGTTGGTCAAGGCTTGTTCGGCGCTGATGGCGGGCTCGGGTGCCTCAGCGGTCTTTCCGCAATAGGCCCATGCCCCGTTGTTCATCGCGATCACCCGGCCGTCCGCCGCCTGATGCACGGCTATGTCGCCGTTGAACACCTCGATGCCGTGCCAACGCTGGCGTAGGAAGGTGTGCTCCACCCCGTTATGGGCGTCGCGGTAACGGTCCTTCACCAGCATGTCCGCTAGGTCATCCGCTTTGTATCCATTGTCGACAAAACGGGCACGTGCCAGCTCCTGCGGCTCCTTCGGGCGCTCCTGCGCCATGGTCCGGGAAGTGAAGAGCAAAAGAGTTGCGAGGAGGAAAAGGTGAAAGGAAGGGCGCATGTGGTGGATCTGGAGTGCCAAAGTAGCGCGGAGTATTTGACGCAACAAGCCAGGAGGAACCATACAGGCCGAGGAGCTGACGGAGGTCAAGAAATATTATTCCCTTGGAAAGTACCTTTGTACCTCAGTAAGCCGTACCGGAAGGATAGGCACATTCTCTTCACTCAAGCCACACCAACACATGTACCCAGAAGAACTGACCGCCCCTATGGTCGCCGACCTCACCCAAGTGGGGTTCACCGAATTGAAGACCCCTACTCAAGTGGATAATGCATTCAAGCAGCCCGGCACGGTGCTCTGCGTGGTGAACAGCGTTTGCGGCTGTGCCGCAGGTGCCTGCCGCCCCGGCGTGAAGGCCTCATTGCAAGGCGACAAGCGTCCCGACCACCTTACCACGGTGTTCGCTGGAGTGGATACCGATGCGGTGATGCAGGCCCGCAACCACTTCCTCCCTTATCCGCCCAGCAGTCCCGCCATCGCCCTCTTCAAGGATGGTAAGCTGGTACACTTCGTGGAGCGCCACCACATCGAAGGCCGCAGTGCGGAGATGATCGCTGAGCACCTGAAGATGGTGTACAGCGAGTTCTGCTGAGCTTTAGTTCCTGAATGAAAAAGCCCCGGGATCACCTGGGGCTTTTTCATTCAATGCGCTTTATGGCCTCGGCCAAGCGGTTTCTGGATTTAAAGCTGGATATTTCCTAGGACTACGCCTCCGTCGTGGATTGAGCTCAGGTCCCCGTACGACTTCCCCGCTCACTGGTCATCCTCGGTCATCTGGGCCTTGCCCACATATCGGCCCTCAACGTACACTTCAACTTTGTGCAGGAGGCCATTACGGTCATACTTGTACACTTTGCCGTTCCACAGGCGCCCTTTGCGATACTCTCCCTGCTGCGAGAGGCGATGTTCCTTGTTGTATAAAATGTTCCAGCCTTCCGCCCGGAAATCCGTGGCATTCGTGGTCTCCTGGGCTGTCCTGGCCGGGGCGGCGACAGCCTCCTTGCTGGGAGCGGGCTCCGGGACACGTTGCTTGGGCCGGTAACTCTTGAAGGAAGCCTGATCGGCCTTGCCTCCGGTGAAATCCACCGTTTCCTGCAATTCGCCATTGGAATAATAGCGCTTCAGCTTGCCCTCTTCCCTTCCTTGCCTCACAGTGACATCGGCCTCCAATTGCCCGTTCTCGTGGTAGTATTTCTGTTCGCCGTCCCGCGTACCATACTGGTCGAAGATGAATTCCTGCGACACTTTTCCATTGGGATGCCACCGTTTGAAGGTGCCGGTATTGCGGTCCAAGTCCCATGCGCCCTGTTCCTCCTTGGTGCCATCCTCGTAATAGGTAGTGTAGCTGCCTTTGGGAAGCCCCTTCACATAGGTGATCTCACTCTTCACTTTGCAATTGGGCCAGTACCGGCGCCAAGTGCCGTCCCGCTTATTGTCGGCGTACCGGCCTTCTTCAACCAAACCACCCTCGGCATAACCGGTCTTGCCCGGTTGTGGCGCCTGCAACTGCCACCATCCCTGCTTGCGCCCTTGTTCGTCCAGCCTGTTCAGGGTGTCCGGAGCGGAAGTGTCTGTTTGCGCGGACGCAGCCGACCCGACCAAACACAGGAGCAGGCCGAGGATCACGGAATAGAAAAGGCTATGGGAACGCATGTAAATACCGGACGGGGATCACCCGTGCGATACGAAAAACGGCACCCGATGGTTGCGATAGGACCGCTCAGGAAGGCTTCACCTTCTGCTGAAGATGCGCCATCATGTCGTCCACCATGGCCTTGAGGTCGAATGCGGGCTTCCATCCCCAGTCGCGGCGGGCGGCGCTGTCATCGATGCTGGTCGGCCATGAATCGGCGTAGGCCTGGCGCTCGTCCGGAGCATAGGACATCTTGAAACCGGGAATGTGCCGGGCCACTTCCACAGCGATCTCCTCCGGGCTGAAGCTGATGCCTGCAAGATTGTAGCTGCCGCGCTCCTTGATCAGCTCTGCTGGGGCCTCCATCAGGTCGATGGTGGCGCGGATCGCGTCCGGCATGTACATCATCGGCAAGGTGCTCTTAGGACCAAGGAAGCTGGTGTAGGCGCCGTTCTTGATCGCCTCGTGGAAGATGTGTACGGCGTAATCCGTGGTGCCGCCGCCGGGCGCGCTCTTCCAGCCGATGAGGCCGGGATAGCGGATGCTCCGCACATCAACGCCATAGCGGGCATGGTAATACGCGCACCAACCCTCACCCGCCAATTTGCTGATGCCGTATACCGTGCTCGGCTCAGTGACCGTATGCTGCGGCGTGGCATCCCGGGGTGTAGTGGGCCCGAAGACTGCGATGCTGCTGGGCCAGTAGACCTTCTTCAACTTGCCTTCGCGCGCCAGCTCCAGCACGATCAACAAGCTTTCCATGTTCAGCTTCCACGCAAAGGCCGGGTCCTTTTCCGCCGTGGCACTAAGCAGTGCTGCCAGCAGGTAGACCTCTGTGATCTCATATTTCGCAATGATCCGCTCGATGCCGTGCCTGTCCATGGCATTCACCAGAACAAAGGGGCCGTCCTGTTTGGCCTGCGGCTCCTTGATGTCACTGGAGATCACGTTCTCCGTCCCGAAACGCGCCCGTAGGCCTTCAACGAGTTCGGTGCCGATCTGGCCGGAGGAGCCGATGACGAGGATCTTTTTGGAGGTATCTGTCATGAAGGGGAGGGAGAGCGACAAAGCTATGCGCAACGCTTCGGAACATTGAGCACTTGGCTATTTCTTTCTCAACCTGCTCCTCGTGTTCTGATGAGGTATTCCGGGTTAATGGACAAAACGAATGGCGCAACCTTCGGTATGCCTTGCCTGGCTTAGGTTAGGGTCGATTCAAAGGTCATGAACAAAAAAACTGCTCTTGGTGTGATGGTCGGGTTATCAACAAATATGGCCAGGTCCGAGGCA
>JBBSUV010000017.1:0-67603 GCA_038234075.1 Flavobacteriales bacterium
GATCTGCCAAGCGACATCGCTAGCGGCGTCTACATGGTGAACATCACCGTCAACGGACAGAGCACCGTCGAGCGGTTGACGATCATCAAGTAACCACTCCCTCTTAAAGCTGAAGGGCCGTTCCGAAAGGGACGGCCCTTCTTGCGTATGTATGCTGAGTTTTTCATCAATGGTCCATCTGGTCATGTCGTTGGTCCTATGATCTTTCATAGCCTCCAGATGGTTGTACCCCACAGTTGATGTCCTCTTCACTGTGATGCCATCGGTCGGAGGGCTAACTTTGCAGCCCATTTGATCCACGATCCATGCGTACCGTACAATTTCGAGAGGCCCTGAATGAGGCGATGAGCGAGGAGATGCGCCGTGACCCGAACATCTTCCTCATGGGCGAGGAGGTGGCGGAATACCACGGTGCTTACAAGGTGAGCAAGGGTATGCTGGAGGAGTTCGGCGCCAAACGCGTGATCGATACCCCCATCGCGGAGCTCGGCTTCACCGGCATCGCCGTGGGGGCGGCCATGAATGGCCTTCGGCCGATCGTGGAGTACATGACCTGGAACTTCGCCGTGCTGGCCAGTGACCAGATCATCAATTCGGCAGCCAAGATGCTGCAGATGAGCGGTGGGCAGTTCAACGTGCCCATCACCTTCCGTGGCGGCAATGGCAGTGCAGGCCAACTGGCGGCCACCCACAGCCAGAGCTACGAGAGCTTCTACGCCAACATCCCGGGCCTCAAGGTGATCACGCCGAGCAACCCTTACGATGCAAAGGGCTTGCTAAAGGCCGCGATCCGCGATGATGACCCGGTTCTCTTCATGGAAAGCGAGCGCATGTACGGCGACAAGGGCGAGATCCCCGACGGCGAATACCTGCTGCCCATCGGCGTGGCGGATATCAAGCGCCCCGGCACGGATGCCACCATCGTGAGTTTCGGCAAGATGATGAAGGTGGCGTTGCAAGCCGCGGAGGAACTAGCGAAGGACGGCATATCATGTGAGGTGATCGACCTGCGCACCATTCGCCCGCTGGACCTGGCCACGATCATCACTTCCGTGAAGAAGACCAACCGTTTGGTGGTGGTTGACGAGAATTTCCCCTACGGAAGCATAGCCAGCGAGATCGCGTTCCGCGTGCAGCGCTATGCCTTCGACCATCTGGATGCTCCGGTGGTACGCGTGAACCAGGCGGATACGCCGCTGCCATTCGCCCCGAACCTCATCGACGAGTCCTTGCCCAGCGTGAAGCGGGTGGTGGAAGCGGTGAAGAGCGTTTCTTACGCGAAGGCGTAACTGGATCACCAGAGGAGCTGCCATTCGATCTTCTATCACTGTCGAATACCGGCTGAATTCCCCTGCTCAGGGGCCACTTCGCGAGACCCTGGAAGGGAATCCGTGTTCCATTCGCCGCATTCGGCTATTTTCGCGCCCCCCGCGAGCGGGGATACCTAACTACACGACACTAAAGCAAGCAGACGGACATGGGAATTGAATTGATGTATTACATCCCGGTTATGGGCCTGATCGGCCTGGCGGTGATGATCGGCAAGGCGCTGTGGGTGAACAAACAGGACGCCGGTACACCCGAGATGAAGGTGCTGGCGGGCCACATTGCCAGCGGTGCCAGTGCATTCCTAAAGGCGGAATGGCGCGTGATGATCGTTTTCGCCGCTATCGCAGCTGCTTTGCTCGCATGGAGTGGTACGCTGGTGGAGCATAGCGATTGGGTGATCGCCGTTGCGTTCCTCATCGGTGCATTCTTCAGTGCTTTCGCTGGTTGGATAGGCATGAGCGTGGCCACTAAGGCCAACGTGCGCACCACGCAGGCTGCACGCACGAGCTTGGCGCAAGCCCTGAAAGTGAGTTTCAACGGAGGTGCTGTGATGGGCCTTGGCGTGGCTGGACTTGCCGTAGTGGGCATCAGTTCACTTTTCATCATTTTCCTGAAGATGTACGTGACCGATGGTGATCCCAACGGAGAACAGATGATGACCGCCTTGGAGGTGCTCGCAGGCTTCTCCCTCGGTGCTGAATCGATCGCACTCTTCGCCCGTGTGGGTGGAGGCATCTATACGAAGGCCGCCGATGTGGGCGCGGACATCGTTGGTAAGCTGGAGGCGAACATCCCTGAGGATGATGCCCGTAACCCTGCCACCATCGCCGACAACGTGGGTGATAACGTAGGTGACGTGGCCGGTATGGGCGCTGACCTTTTCGGTAGCTATGTGGCCACCATGTTGGCTACCATGGTGCTCGGCCGCGAGGTGGTGAGCATCGACAACTTCGGTGGCATGGCCCCGATCCTCTTGCCGATGGTGATCGCCGGTCTTGGCGTGATCTTCAGCATTATAGGCACCTTCTTCGTAAAAGTGAATAAGGAGAGCGACAGTGTGATGAAGGCGCTGAACATCGGCAACTGGGGTTCGATGATCCTGGTCGCAATTGTGGCCTATCCCTTGGTGCAGTGGATGATGCCCGATACCATGCAGTTCGTCCGTAACGGGGTGTCTGTTCCGGTCACCAGCATGCATGTTTTCTACGCGATCATCCTGGGTCTGGTAGTGGGCTCCCTGATGAGCGCGGTCACTGAGTACTACACCAGCATCGGGCGCCGTCCGGTGGACAGCATTGTTCAGAAGAGCGGTACGGGCCATGGTACCAACGTGATCGGTGGCTTGGCCATGGGTATGGAGAGCACCGTGCTTCCGATCCTGATCCTCGCCGCTGGCATCTGGGGTTCCTTTGAACTTGCCGGTATGTACGGAGTAGCCATTGCCGCTGCGGGCATGATGTCCACCACGGCCATGCAGTTGGCCATTGATGCTTTCGGTCCCATCGCGGATAACGCTGGTGGTATCGCTGAAATGAGCGGCCTACCCAAGGAAGTGCGTGAGCGCACCGATAACTTGGATACTGTTGGCAACACCACGGCTGCCACGGGCAAGGGCTTCGCCATCGCTTCCGCAGCCCTGACCGCCTTGGCGCTCTTCGCCGCCTACGTGGGCCTCTCGGGCATTTCCGGCATTGATATTTACAAGGCGGACGTATTGGCCATGTTGTTCGTGGGTGCCATGATCCCGTTCTTCTTCAGCTCGCTGGCCATGAATGCCGTGGGCAAGGCCGCCATGGATATGGTGATGGAGGTACGCCGCCAGTTCCGGGAGATCCCTGGTATCATGGAGGGAACCGCTACTCCGGAATACGAGAAGTGTGTGGATATCAGCACCAAGGCTTCCATCCGCGAGATGATCGCACCCGGCGCATTGGCATTGCTCTCACCTGTGATCGTAGGCTTCCTGATGGGACCTGAGGCATTAGGTGGCTTGCTGGCAGGTATAACCGTGAGCGGCGTGCTCATGGGCATGTTCCAGAACAACGCCGGTGGCGCATGGGACAACGCTAAGAAGAGCTTTGAAAAGGGTGTGATGATCGACGGCGTGATGCACCATAAGGGCAGCGATGCGCACAAGGCGGCCGTTACCGGCGACACCGTAGGTGACCCGTTCAAGGACACCAGCGGCCCTTCAATGAACATCCTGATCAAGCTCACTTCTATCGTGGCCTTGATCCTGGCTCCACACTTGACGATCAGGGACAAGGCTCCGGAGGCACACATCATGGTTCCGGAAGTGAAGAAAGTGATCTTGGGCCAAACCGCAGTTAGCGAGGCACCGGCAGCGACGTTCAAGGTCATCCACTGATCCTCTTCAAGGCCTTACGGGTCTTACACGAAGAGCGCCTCCTCCCGGGAGGCGTTCTTCGTCTGCGTCAAGCCATACCACCGAAGCCTAGGTCCGGTCCTTCCCGATCCCGCCTATGGTGGAAGGAGCGTTCCGTTCCAGTCTTGCGGACCAGCTTCAGCTTTGAGAAACGGTGATCGAAAGGGGCGTTCCCGAGGCCCTGTAGCATCCAGCCCACAAGGGAGGAATTTGAGCGGCGTATGTGCATGCGTGTCGCAGGCATGCACGTGCTAGGTCGTTGTGGCCAAGAGCACGGCAAGCGGAGCCGCACCCTGACAACGGACAACTAACAACTGACAACTAAGCAGAAACAAACTACTTCTTAGCGACCACCTTCTTCTTAGCCACGGCTTTCACAGGAGCCTTCTTCTTCGGCGCCACCTTTACCGGGCCCTCGTTAGGGAACAGCCCGTGGATCTGGGCATCGATCGAGTTGATGATCTTCCCGAGGTCCTCGGGATTGGTGTGGAAGGAGTTCTGGTCCACGTCGATCACCAGCACCTTGCTCTTGTCGTAGGTGCTGATCCAAGCCTCGTAACGCTCATGCAGGCGCTTGAGGTAGTCGATGCTGATGCTGCTCTCGTAATCCCGGCCGCGTTCGGCGATCTGGCTCACCAGGTTGGGCACACTTGCGCGCAGGTAGATCATAAGGTCCGGCGGTACCACGGCGCTGTCCATGTTCTTGAACAGGCGGAAATAGTTCTCGAAATCACGCGTGGTCATCAAGCCCATGGCGTGAAGGTTGGGCGCGAAGATGTATGCGTCCTCATAGATCGTGCGGTCCTGTATCACGTTGCGTCCGCTGCTGCGGATCTCCAGCAGTTGCTCGAAACGCGAGTTGAGGAAGAAGATCTGGAGATTGAAGCTCCACCGCTGCATGTCCTTGTAGAAGTCGAATAGGTAGGGGTTGTTGTCCACGGCCTCTTCGAGGCGGTCCCACTGGTAGTGCTTGGCCAAAAGTTTGGTGAGGGTGGTCTTTCCGGATCCGATGTTTCCTGCGATGGCGATATGCATGTTGGCGTGGTCTCTCTGGTGTGGAAGATCGCGAAAATACCCCCTACGGCGTGAGGGTAGGCCCAATGTGGAAAAGTGTTTCCGAAGCGCCGCAAGCTCAAGGATGCGTGCAAGTTTTGAACACGTCCGGACAAAGCGCGTTTTTCACTGTCCAATACCCTCCACCAGCACGCGATCCGGCAAGAGGCGGTAGAGCAACCCGTGCTCGATACGTGCGTCGATGACCGGCAATGAGTCCGAGATGGTCGGCCAAGCCACGGTATCGGTGGTGAAGGCGCGCATGTCATACCGGTTAAAGCGTCCGTTCTCCACATACCAAATGAAGCCTTCACGAACTTGGATCCTATCCGTACCGAGTATGGGCAGGTTCCGGACGAAGGTGCCAAAGAGATCGAAGACCATCACACCGTTCGCCGGGTCCACCACATAGAGGCGGTCATCGGCCTCCTCCATATAAGTGGGTTGCGGTGTGAAGGAGAGGAGCTGGTCCAATCGGCCTGTATTGGCCACAGCACGGAGTTGTGCGTCCACCCGTATCAGGGCCATTTCGCGTTCATCGAAGAACCAGATACGGCCCGCTACGCTCATGCAGGTCAAGGTGACCTGGGGGAAGCCGTTCCGGGAAAGGTCGAGGACGGATCCTTGCACAGTGAGCGTATTGTCCAACATGGCCAACTGCCCTTGCGCACGGGAGAAAATGAGCGGCTTCAGGGAGGAGAAGGCATCGATGCGGGAGATCGGACCGAAGGTGTTGAGGCTGTTGTGCGCCACATGTCGGCCGTGTTGGTCGTACAGGTCCAGATCGTTCCCGCGCAAGGTGTACAGATTGCCGAGCTCGTCCGTAGTGAAGCGGTCCATGGTCCCTAACACTGACCAGCGCACCGTGTCGGTCTGGGCCCATGTGGCGATGGGCACGGTCAGCAGTACCGCGATCAGGAAACGCTTCATGCGGGCACGTTCTGCAACAACTGGTCCAACAGTGTGCGGTCGTTGCAGAGCCTGGGCACTTTGTGCTGTCCTCCTAATTTGCCACGCTCTTTCATCCAGCCGTGGAAGGTGCCTCTTTTAACGGCATGCACGATCGGCCGGCGAAGCACCATCCCGCTGCTGCGTTTGGCGTCATAGTCGCTGTTGAGGCCGCGCATGGTCTCGTCCAGCACGGTGATGAAATGTTCCAGATCGCCGGGGTCCTCCTCGAACTCGATCATCCATTCATGGCCGCCGCGGGCCGCCATGTCCATATAGACAGGCCCGGCGGTGTAGTCGCGCACCACGGTTCCCGTTGCGGCACATGCGGCTTGGATACCGCGATCGGCGTTCTCCACGATCAGCTCCTCGCCGAAGGCATTGATGAAGCTCTTGGTCCGGCCGCTCACCTGGATCCGGTAGGGCGCGGTGTGCGTGAAGTGGACGGTGTCCCCCGGCATGTAGCGCCACAGGCCGGCGTTGGTGCTGATCACCAATGCATATTCCCGGTCCACCTCCACCTCATGGAGCAGCTTGGTCTCCGGCTGCTCCTGCTGCAATTCCTCCACGGGGATGAACTCGAAGAAGATGCCATAGTCCAACATCAGCAGCAGGTCCTCCGAACCGTGGACATCGGTGATGCCGAAGAAGCCTTCACTGGCGTTATAGGTCTCCAGATAGTTGACCACAGGGGAGGGGAAGAGCTGCTTGTACTGCTCTCGATAGGGGCGGAAGCTGACGCCACCGTGCATGAACAGTTCGAGGTTGGGCCATACCTCCTGGATGTCCTTCTTGCCGGATAGCTCCAGCACGCGCTTCAGCACCACCATCGTCCAAGAGGGAACACCTGCGATGCTACGGACATCCTCGCGCATGGTCTCGCGGGCCATGCGTTCCACCTTCTCCTCCCAGTTCTCCATCAACGCCGTTTCGATCACGGGCGTGCGGCGCACTTCCACCCACAACGGCAGGTTCCGGATGATGATGGCGCTGAGGTCACCGGTATAGGCATCGCTTCGGAGCGGTTCCGAGGCGCTGCTGCCGCCGACCACCATGGCCATTCCTTGGTATAATTTGCTTTGCGGACGCATGGCAAAGTGGAGTGCTAACAGGTCCTTGCCGCCCTTGTAGTGGCATTCCTCCAAGGCTTCCCGGCTCACGGGGATGTACTTGCTCTTGGCATTGGTGGTGCCGCTGCTCTTGGCGAACCATTTGATGTCCGTGGGCCAAAGCAGGTTCTGCTCACCCTTGCGCATGCGGTCCACCCAAGGCTTCACGTTGGTATAGTCCTGAAGCGGTACGCGCTGCCGGAATTCGTCAGGGGTCTGGATGCTGGAATAGTCATACTGCCTTCCCCAAGTGGTGTAGCGCGCGGACTGGATCAGGCCATGGAAAACCTCAAGCTGGGCCTCATGCGGATGGTCGCGGAACAGCTCGATCTGGAGCAACCGCTTTTTCATCAGGAAGGAGAACAGCGCGTTGACGGGCATGGGGTGGGGATGGGCGCGTACTTTCGTGCTGAAGGTAATACCGGACCCTGAAATGGATGGATCGCCCTTGCGGAAAATGCTCTCCGGCCTCGATGAGGACTCCGGGAACGGCAGTGGCCATGTCGCGTATGCGTTGCATTTGGCGAACGGCGCCATCCCGCTGGCTGGCTTCATTTCGAATGAATTCACGTTGCGGTTCACCGGTGCGAAAACATGCATCTCCTGTGGGAAGCGCGTGAAGAAGTTTTATGGACAGGGGACCTGTTATCCGTGTTTCCGTGATGCGCCGGAGGCTAGTCCTTGCATAATCCGGCCGGAACTTTGCCGCGCCCATCTCGGCGAGGGCCGCGATGCGCAGTGGGAGATCGACCACCACATGCAGGAGCACATCGTCTATCTCTCCTACACCGGTGGCGTGAAGGTTGGCGTGACGCGCAGCACGCAGGTCCCGGTGCGCTGGATCGATCAGGGCGCGGTGCTCGCAGTCCCTATTGCCCGGGTGCCGTACCGCCAACTGGCGGGTGCCATCGAAGTTGACCTGAAGCGTCTGTTCTCCGACCGCACGGACTGGCGCAAGATGCTGTGGCCGGTCGATGTCGCATCAGGTGGGGTCGCATTACAAGAGGCCCGCTCCAAAGCCCTCGCACACGTTGATCCGGAGTTGGCCATGTACATGCTTCCGGAAGAGCCGGTGGTCCTCCTCCAATATCCCTTGCCGCCGGTACCGCCTAAGCTCGTGAGCGTTCAGTTGGATAAGCTGCCGGAGATCTCGGGGAAGCTGCTCGGCATTAAAGGGCAGTACTTGGTATGGAGCGATGGGCTGGTGTTGAACGTGCGCAACCACACCGGCTACCACGTGGAAGTGGGGTAGTCCCACTCCTGGTCTTAGTTCTCGCTCAGGGTCTCCGCCTCGGGACCCTGAGTTCTGTTGACTCCAGAATAATATTTCGCGGGATCGGAACCTTCTCCAAAGCACCCCCGTTACACTGCTTGGGTTTGGATTTTGGGTTATGGGTGGAAGGGTCCGACGATAGTCGGGCCCTTCTCTTTTTCCCACCCCTTACGGACCTTAGTAGATGTCCAGCTCGTAGGGCATCCGGGCCTGAATGCCGGAGATGTTCCGCACGTTGCGCACCGCTTCGAAGCGCTGCAGCATTTCCACGTCATCCCCGAAGGCTTCCTTCGCCACCCATGAGCGCGCCTGTGTGTTGAGGCTTTCCTTTATTTGTTGGAAGAAGTCCTTCTGCTCGGGATAGCCTACGGTGCGATAGCCCCCCTCGGGAAGGTCGGCGAGCTTGGCGGCTTCGGCGGTCGCAGCCTCCAGTCCTCCCATTTCATCCACCAACCCGATGCGCAAGGCGTCCGTTCCGGTCCATACACGGCCTTGGCCGATGCTGTCCACCGCCGCCACCGGCATGTTCCGTCCTTCGGCCACACGCTGGGTGAAGGTGGAGTAGAAGTTATCGATGAAGCCTTGGATGATGCCCTTCTCATCCGCTGTGAGCGGACGGGTCACGGTCATCATGCCGGCATACTTGTGCGTCTGTACGCCATCGAAAGTGAGGCCGAGCTTGTCGTTGAAGAAGCCCTTCATGTTCGGGATCATGCCGAACACCCCGATGCTGCCGGTGATGGTGTTGGGCTCCGCGAAGATCTTGTTCGCCGCGCAGCTGATGTAGTAGCCGCCGCTGGCCGCCACGTCGCCCATGCTCACCACAACGGGTTTCACCGCCTTGGCCAGCATCACTTCGCGCCAGATCACATCACTGGCGAGGCCACTTCCGCCCGGGCTGTTCACGCGCAGCACGATGGCCTTCACCGTACTGTCGTTGCGCGCCTCGCGGATGGCCGCACTGAGCGTGGCTCCACCGATACTGCCGTCCATACCGTCGCCGTCCACGATATCGCCTTGGGCATAGACCACCGCCACCTTCGGCTGTTTCCATGACGAGACCTCGCTGGCATCCTTCTCCGGCTTCGCCTTGGCCACATAGGCCTTGGTGTACTTCGAAAGTTCAACGAAGTCGATGTCCTTGTCCGCATCCAGGCCCATGCGCTCCTTGATGCCCGCGAGTACCTGATCCCGGTAGGCCAAGCTGTCCACCAGACCATTGGTCACCGCATCCTGCGCCTTGCGCACGAGCAGGCCTTCGGCGATCGCGTTCAGCTTCGTGGTATCCAAGTGACGTTGGGCACCCACTTGTGTGATGTAGTCGCTCCAGATCCCGTTCAAAAGGGTGGTGATCTGCATTTTGTTCGCAGGGCTCATGTCCTTGCGGGTGTAGGCCTCGCCGAAGCTTTTGAACCGGTTATCACTGCCGCGGATGAACTGGATCTCCACACCGAGCTTCTCGAAGAGGCCGGTGTAGAACATCATTTCGCTGCGCAGACCGCGGAAGTCCAGATCGCCTTGAGGCACCATGTAGACCTTATCGGCCACACTGGCCAGGAAGTAGCTCTTCTGTGTGTACACATCCGCGAATGCCACCACCGGCTTGCCGCTCTCCGCCTTGAATTCCAGCAATTTGTCGCGGATCTCCTTCACCGTGGTCATACCTGCGTTCACCATGCCAAGGTCGAGGAACACGCCTTTGATGCGGTCATCGGTCTTCGCTTTCTGGATGTTGTCGAGAATGTCATTGAGGCCGATCTTTCCACCGCCCTTGAACGGCCCGAAATCGAGATTGAAGGCATCCTTGGGGCCCCGGTCGATCACCAATTGGTCCAAGGTGATGTGCAGAACGGACTGGGAAGGCACGGTGGTGGGCTTGCCCTCCATGCTGAATGCGCTGCCTATTGCGGCCAGTGTGCCGATGAAGAGAACGAGGAGCACGATGCCGATAAGCAAAGAGCCCAACATCGAGGCGAGCATGAACTTCAGGAACTGGCGCATGGGAGGGGGATTTTATTGCTGGACCAAAAGTAGTTGCGCGTTTGCTAGGCCCTTGGCGCGATCACATGGGCGGCAAGTGCTTGTGGTGAACGGGGAAAATGTTTTTTCAATGTGCACCTACCTCACGGACACCGAAGCATAGAGTGGTCCTCTGGTCGAATTCCAGCGGTGGTGGATAACTGATCCTTTTGCGGCGCAGGGGCATTGTAATCGAGTACTTCCCTTCTCGATCACCGCGTTGGCATTTCTCCGCGCCTCTGCGTCTCTGCGCCTATATCTATGCGCACTCCAAGGTCAGCACCGTGATCTCCGGCGGCATGCCCACCCGGCCGGGGAACCCGATGAAGCCAAAGCCGCGGTTCACGTAGAGTTGCAAGTCCTTCTTCTTGTACAGCCCGGCCCATTCCTCGTAGATCCATTGTGCAGGACTATACGTGTGCCCGGCGATGGTGATGCCGAACTGTGCACCGTGGGTGTGACCGGCCAGCATCAGGTCGATGCCCGTAGCGCGCACCTGAGCGTCCCAATGTGTGGGGTCATGGCTCATTAACAGGCGGAATTGTGAAGGATCGCTTCCTGCAACGGCCTTGGCGAGGTTTCCGTATTGCTGGAAGCGCGTGCCCCAGTTCTGCACGCCTATCAAGGTGAAACGCTCGCCGTCCTTCTCGATCGGCAGGTGCTCGTCCAGCAGCAGTCGGAAGCCCATGGTGCGGTGATGGACCTTCAGTTGCTCCAGGTTCGCGGCTTTTGCGGCTGCGCTGGGCCAGCTGGAATAGTCACCATAATCGTGGTTGCCGAGTATGGAGAACTTGCCCAAAGGAGCTTCCAGTCCAGCGATCCTCTTTAGCCAAGGTTCTGCCTCGTCCGCGAAATTGTTCACCAGGTCGCCCGTGAAGAGGATGAGGTCGGGCCGTTGCTCGTTGATGAGGTCGATGCCGTGCTGCACCACATCCGTGTCCGTATTGAAGCTCCCGAGGTGCATGTCGCTGATCTGCACGATGCGCAAGCCATCAAAGGCCTTTGGTAGGTTGCGCGCCTTCACCCTCACTTGGGCCATATTGAAGTTGCGCCACCCTCTCGTAAGCCCGTAAAGCACCCCGGCAAAAGGGATCGCAGCGAGTACAAGGCCCATCTTGGAGAGGAAACTGATCCGGCCACCGTCCCCCGGATGTTCTGCTGCTCCGGGAGCCAATTTGGCCCACGCCATTCGGCCCAACTCCAATATATCCTCAAGTCCATGGAAGAGGATGATCACCACCTTCGGTAAGAGCAGCAGCACAAAGATGCCGATCACGGAATACAGGAAGGCATTGTTATGCGCGGAACGAAGCTCCTGCATGCGGAAACCGCCAAAAGTGATCATGGCCAACATGCCGATGCTCACCGCCCAGTAGGTGATGCGCACCACGCGCTGCACCGCCGCGCTCCACTGGCCAATGGCAGTGTGGATGCCGCGCCAAGCGTACCAATCGATGAGGAACAGGACGAGAAGGATGATCAAAAGGCGGAGCGGGGAGGACATGGGTTATTCGAATGGTCCAAAGATGAAGTGCAAGTACATTCCCCAGTCCCAGTCGCCACCAAACCAACAGATCGCACTCGAGAAAGTGAGTTTCAAGGAGACAAGGCAACAGGCTACGACAAGAATCGAGAGGGTCCTGCGCTCCTTGAATTTTTGGTCAAGTAAATGGGCCAAGGGGAATGCGAATATTGTTCCGTACTCCACAAAGTTCCTTGAGCCATAACCGCATCCGAAAGCCCAAGCAAACCAAGACGCGCTAATGTAGCTAACGACCAAGAATGCTATCCAAGAACCTACGACTTGCATCCGAGGGGAACGGCGATAGATTATTCCCGCTATCAAGACCAAGGCAAAAAGTGGGCTATATGGAAATAGCCCATTATTAGGAGAGAACCAAAATGAAATGACCTGCGGGTTGAGGGCATGTTTGAAGCCCTCTTCTCCGTACGACCACTTTATCGGGGTGCCGAAAGCATATTGCCAATAGAGCATTTGAGGAATGCTCATAATAGTCGCACCAAGAATGAACACAAGGATCAGCCGAGGTCGGACAAAAGACTTGATTTGTGCAACAAGATCCGCCCATGACGACGCCGTCACTATAAACGCGATGGGGATGAATACGATGTTGGTCGGTCTTGTTATGATGATAAGCCCCGTCAACAAGCCCAATAGAAAGGTGGACAGTTTTGTTGGGGCCGAATTTTTCGATCCCTGAAGGGTGAAGAGGAACGCGCTAAAAAGGAAGAACGAGTATACATGGCTCATTCCGGGGTCCCCTATCAAATAGAATAGCAGGTTGGTGCCGGTCAGGATAGCAAAGACTGTTGCCAAGGCCATTGAAGGTCTTACACGCTTCTTCAGGGTCATGAATAGAAGCAGCAAGCCCAGTGCACCGTAGAAAGAGGCTGCGACATCGACCATGGCATGATCGACCATTGTGAAACCTGCTCCGAGCGGATCATCGGCGGACCGCAATGCTTTTCCGATCAGATAGAATGGAATTCGAAGGAGGGCCTCACCGCACGGATATTTCGTGATCACACGGCCCGGAATGCTATCGAGGTAAAATCCATTGCCAGTGCGCTGGTCGATTCCATCCGGAAATGACTTGGGGTCGAAATGGTAGTCAAAAGCGGCGGGCAGATAGACGTGATAACCAGCCCGGTCCGCCCAGATCTCACTGTGATACGTAAACTTTGGTGAATGGCTGTGCCAGTTCAAGGAGAGGAAAATGCAAACTCCGAAAAGGAGCAGAGCTCCGATGATCGCATTCTTATCCTTCATTACAATATTGACCTGATGTCAGGCCTGGTCGGAATTACTGTCCATGCCCTTGATGGACTTTCCCATGTCATAACGCAAAGATGGCATATCGTCTTGGTCTTCGTGTATAGGCCCATCGAACAGTTTCGGTTGGAACCATTGGACAGTGATACATTCGTGCGATGAGAGGAAAATCGTTAACAACATTGTTGGCCTTGCTATTATGCCTTGCTGACTTATCAGCACAGGTTACATGGCAGGCAACCTATGGCGGATATTCCACAGATGAAGGCAATTCGGTGTTGGTGAATTCGCAGGGTGACTATCTCATTGTTGGCTCCACCGGAAGTTTCGGCGAGGGGAACGGTGATATCTATATTCTTTTACTTGACCCTTACGGGATGAAGATCTGGTCCCGGACGTTAGGTGGCGTTGGAGTGGACCAAGGCAGAAAGGTGGTGCAAGCTCCGGATGGAGGATACGTCCTTGCTGGATTCACAAACAGCTCAGGCAACGGGGGGTATGATGGATATGTGGCGAAGCTCGGCGTTGATGGGACCTTGATATGGGAGCACACATATGGCGGTGAAGGATGGGACCTGCTTTACTCCATCAGTAATAGCCCCGATGGGGGATTCATTGCTGCCGGCCAGACTTTCAGTTCCGGAGCCGGAGGGGGCGATGCATGGTTGGTCAAGTTAAGTTCTGATGGTGTAGTGCAATGGGAGAACACATACGGAGGTTCAGAGGTGGATTTCGCTCACAGTGTCATCACAACTTCGGATGGCGGCTATATGATAGCCGGTGCCACCACTGTGTCTGGCAATCAAAATGCTTGGTTGGTCAAACTGGATGATACAGGTAATGCCGCTTGGGATGCACAAGTAGGTGGCGATAGTTTGGATTATGCGAACTCGGTGATCCAAACGGCTGATGGGGGGTATGCTGCCGTAGGAACGACGAAGAGTTATAGCATCTTTACGGAAGCGTTGCACTTTAAGGTGGATCCCATTGGGAACCTCCAATGGTCAAGAAACTGGGGGCAGATCAACAATCAAGAGAGTCTTGATCAAGTTGAGCTTAGTGATGGACGCTTGCTCTCTGTTGGATACGTCAATACAGCGGGAAGCGGAGGTAAGGATATGTTCATTTTATTCACGGCCTCTGATGGGGATTTCTTATCAGGGGTGAGCAATGGGGGAGACAATGGAGCTGGCGATGAATATGGATCAGCGGTAGCGATTGTCCCTGATGGTGGTTTCATTTTTTGCGGATATTCTGAGAGCTTTGGATATGGAATACGAGATGTTTATGTGGTCAAAACGGATTCGGTCGGCCTCACACAGAGCATTGCGGTTGATTCGTACTTCGATCCATTATCAGTCCATGCCGAAATTTCCCCATCCAAGCCCTTCTACTTCCCCAATCCGACCAATGGGCCAGTGGTCCTTTCCGCGCCAGGATCATGGAGCAAATTGGCGCTGTTCGATGCTACAGGTCGGGCATTGCGGATCTGGACACCTCCGTTCGGCACGGTTGATCTTTCCGACTTGACGGACGGAGCATACTTCCTCCGTGGTACGGACCGGTCCGGAAGTGTCGTCGCCTCGCCTTTGATATTGCAAAAGCATTGATACAGTGGATCGGACACTCGCCCGAAGATCGGTATTTTTCCTTGGGCATATTACCTTTCTCGCACTGTGCATCCTCGCGTGGAAACACGCCGGGCTACGGACCACGTCCGGGGATACCGCCTTTCAGATCTTCAAGTGGGTGAACAATCCGGACTGGACTGTCGAGGCGCATCGGTATACGGCCATCCTCCCCCAAGCTGCAGTGAAGTTCTTCCGGCTTTTTAATGCGCCACTCTCTGTGCTTTTGCTGGTTGCTTCATTGGCACATGTGCTCGTAGGATATGCTGTGTTCCTTATTTGCCTCCTTTGGCTCAAGGCGCCGCGTTCGGCTGTTGCGACGGCATTGGCGGCGGTGCTTTGCACGCGGCTCACTTTTTATGGGCCAGTGCTGGAGGCGAACTATCTCTTGTGTTATCCCTTTCTCTTCTTCGGACTGCTCGAGCGGTTCGGCCGTGCTACTGTCAGTATCGTGGGCGGGGTCGGTTTTGTCGTCGCCGGTGCGATCACACTCTTGGTCCATCCGCTCGGTTGGCTGATACTGCTCTTCGGTGTGGTGTATCTCTGGTCGTTGGGGCAACTGGGAAGCAAAGTTGCGGTTGTTCTGTCCGCCGCATTGTTCGCAGGGGCCGGTCTGGTGCGCTGGATCTTCCCGCCCACCGTATACGAACAAGCGCAATACGCCCATCTCCAAGATTCGCTATCGTCGTTGGACCTCGGAACGAAGTGGGACTCTTGGAATTTTCTGGTGGGCCATACGTTCACGCTGACCACGAACTACCTACCTGCCTTGTTCGTTTTCCTACTCGTCTCCGCGGTGCTGATGGCCCGTAAGCAATGGAAGTCCGCGGTCGTCCTTGTGTGTGGCGTGGTCGGCTTTCTTGCTTTGGCCTTGGTCACCTTCCGTTCCGGTGACACCGCGATCATGATGGACCGTGCCTTTTTGCCCATTGCCACATTGATCGCCGTTCCATCGGTCTACCTGCTTTGGGAGCTGCGCAACCGTTGGGCTGTTGTCGGGTTCGTTCTGTTCGTACTCGTATTGTTCATCAAGCTTCGCGACATCTCTTTCGCATCGCGACCGGCTCAGGAGCAATTCACACGGATCGAACAGCTTCTTGACCGTATCCGCACGGATGACATAAGGAAGGCCGAGGTGAACGGCGAGGACATGCAGGCCCGATCGATCGATGTCAACTGGTCTTTGCCATACTCGACGCTGCTGATCAGTTCGATGGACGGGCCAAGCCACTCCATTGCGTTGCGCATGGGGCCATCTTCCCGAGCTTCCACGGAAGATCCTACTCTCCCCGGAATGACGCTAGGCTTGGAACAGACCATTCAGAAAATGGACCCGAAATACTTCACATTGCCACAGGTTCCTTACGTTCACTTTCCCATAGCCCACGATGTCCCTTGAAACCACCTTCATCCCTTGGCTGCTTGGCCTCCACATCACGGCGGGAGGCCTCGCCTTGATCGTGGCGCCCATGGCCATGGTGACGCACAAGGGTGGCAACTGGCACCGACGCTGGGGCAAGATCTTCTTCTACGGCATGATCGTGGTCTGCGCGACAGCCATCGTCCTGGGCATCCTGCATCCGAAGAACTTCTGGCTGGTGCTTGTTGCGGTGTTCAGCTTTTATCTCGTTGCGTCGGGCTATCGCTCCCTCTACCTGAAGCAGTTGCACAAAGGCCTGCGACCGGTGCGGATCGACCTTACGCTTCATGGGATCGCGGCCGTGGTGAATGGGGGCTTGCTGATCTGGGGCTTAGCGCACCTCATCCTGGGAAGTTTCAATTCGCAAGCGGTGTTGTTCACGGTATTCGGCCTGGTCGGCACGCTCATGGTGGTGAACGGCATCATGAAATTCTACCGAAGACGGCACGATAAGCGCGAATGGCTCTACGGACACATGGGCGGCTTCCTGGGCGGCTACATCGTTACGTTGTCGGCCTTCAGTGTAGTGAACCTGACCATGATCCAGCCGACTTGGCTGAAGTGGCTCTGGCCCGTGCTCGTCGGTGTGCCTTTGGTCTTCCTCTGGATCTGGTGGCTGAGGCGGCGATTCGCCAAAGGGGAGCGGCTGCGTGACTTCGCGGATGTGCGGATCGATTGAAGAGCTGACCGCAGAGGTCGGAGATAGCGGGGAGAAATGAGAAAGGATCGCACGGGGGATGTGAAGCGCAGTCACCGCAACGCCCTCATCCCCCTGCTGACGCCCATGGTGCCATTAGGGCTTACAACGGACAATTATTGGACCCACTCCTCCGCGTCCTCCGCGTGCTCTGCGGTTAAAAGCCCTCCGCGTTTAAACCCCTCCAACGGTTTACTTTGCAGTACCCATGCACAAGTCCGTTTTTTCCGTTGATGTGGAGGAGTGGTTCCACATCCTTGACGTGCCTTCCACGCCGGCATTGGCGGAATGGTGTGAACAGGAGTCGCGGGTGGAGAAGAGCTTCCGTTCCATGCTGGAGGTTTTCGCAGAGAAGAAAGTGCGTACCACGCTTTTCTTTCTCGCTTGGGTGGTGGAACGCTACCCACACTTGGTACGTGAAGCCGTGGACGGAGGGCACGAGATCGCCTCGCACGGTTATGCGCATGAACTGGTGTACCGGCAGGACCGCAGCACCTTCACGGCTGACATCAAAAAGGCAAAGGACATCATCGAGCAGGCTGCGGGATCCGCAGTTCGGGGTTATCGTGCACCGGGCTTTTCCGTGACGAAGGAAACGCCTTGGTTCTACGATGCCGTTGCCGAGGCTGGCTATGCATACGACAGTTCCATATTCCCCGGTGAGCGAGGCCATGGTGGATTGCCGGGCGCATTAGCGGTGCCGCACTTGGTCCCGACGACACACGGGGATCTGGTCGAATTCCCGATCTCGCTTTCGTCCATGTTCGGTAAGCAGATGTATTTCTTCGGAGGCGGCTATCTGCGCTTCTTCCCTTATCCGCTCATGCTTTCCAAAGCGAAGGAGGTGCTGAAGGAAGAGCGCCCGGTGGTGTTCTACCTGCACCCCCGCGAGGTGGACCCCGAGCATCCGCGGTTGCCGATGAGCGCCAAGCGCAAGTTCATGACCTACCACAATTTACGCAGCACCATGCCCAAGATGCGGCGACTCTTCGACGACCTGCCCATGACCACCTTCGGGGATATCATTGATGCAGGCACTGCTGCTTTTCCCCGCGCAAAGTGATGAAGAAGGTGCTCTTCCTTTACACCGAGACCGCGCCCTATTTCATGGCCAGTGTGGAGCGCTTGGTGAAGGACCACGGGGTGGAGGCGCATATCGTGCGCTGGCCTGTGAACAAGGAAGCACCTTTCGAGATGAAGGTGGCGGAAGGCATCACCGTGCATGAACGGGGCGACTTCAACGACACCTCGCTGCGGCGCTTCGCGAACAACCTGGAGCCGGACATCATCCTCACCAGCGGCTGGGTCGACAAGACCTATCTACAAGTATGCCGCGACGCCCGGAAGCGTGGCGTACCCACCGTGATGTGCAGCGACACCGCGTGGCGTGGCGGCTTGAAGCAGTGGGCGGCGGTGGGCACGGCGCGGCTCTGGCTCCATCGCACGTTCAGCCATGCGTGGGTCACCGGCGAGGCCCAGGCGATGTACGCGGAATACTTAGGCTTCAAGCGGGACCGCATCAAGCGCGGCTTCTACACGGCCGATCTGGACCGTTTCGCGCCATTGGCAAAGAAATTCGGATCGCTGAAGGCCGCGAAATTCCCGCACCGCTTTTTGTGTGTAGCCCGCTACATCCCCAGCAAGGGACACCAATACCTGGTGGAGGCCTTCGCGGAACTGTGCGACGCGAACGAGGCCGGCGATTGGGAGTTGTGGTGCATCGGCACGGGCGAGCTGCATCCCTTGGCACACAAGCATCCGCGCATCAAGCACCTCGGTTTTGTGCAAGCGGACGAGGTTTGGAAATACATGGAACAGAGCGGCGTCTTCATCCTGCCCAGCCTGTATGAGCCTTGGGGCGTGGTGGTGCATGAACATGCCGCGGCCGGATTCCCGCTGATGTTGAGCGATGCTGTCGGCGCCCGTCACCGCTTTCTGCGGGAAGGAAGCAATGGGCAGTGCTTTATCGCAGGCGACAAGGAAAGCCTGAAGAAGACCTTCCGCAAGGTGATCGCAACGCCGGATGCGGAGCTTGTCACCATGGGCCTTCGCAGCGCGGAACTTGCGACGCAATGGGGGCCGAAGGAATGGGCGGCGACACTGATGGACCTGATCGGCGAACGCCATGGCTAAGCCCCGTGTGCTCGTCTTCATTGACTGGTACCTGCCGGGGTACAAGGCCGGCGGACCCGTGCGCAGCTTGGCCAATCTGGTGGACCACCTGCGCGATCGCATCGACTTCCACATCGTTACACGGAATACGGAATACACGGAAACCGTGCCGTATCCGGGCATTGCGCCGGACTGCTGGACCACACTGCCCGGCGGCGAGAAGGTCTGGTATGCCTCAGAAGCAGGCACCACAAGCAAAGCATGGAAGCAGATCCTGAACGCGGAAGCATGGGATGCTGCTTACATCAACGGCCTCTATTCCTGGTGGTACAACATCCTGCCACTTTGGCTTTCACGAGGAATGAAGTTGCGACGTGTGGTGGCCGTGCGCGGCATGTTGGCCAGTGGCGCCATGCAGCATGGTGCCTTGAAGAAGTTGCTTTTCCTATCGTTCGCGCGGATGATGGATCTCTACAACGGCGTGCGTTTTCAAGCCACGAACGAAGAGGAGGCCAAGGACATCCGGATGCACATCCTGAAGCACGCCGAGGTGGCCGTTGTGCCCAACCTGTCGCGCAAGGTGGTGGCATTGCACGTGCCGATAGGAAAGGGGACAGGTGCGGTGAAACTGGTGAGCGTGGCGCGCATCGCGGTGGAGAAGAACACGCTGCTGGCGATCGAGAGCCTCAAGAACGTAAAGGGCCATGTGCAGTTCAACCTCTACGGGCCTGTTTATGATCAAGACTACTGGGCCAAGTGCAAGGAAGCGATCGCCGCCTTGCCCGCTGGAGTGAACGTGGAGTGGAAGAGCACTGTTCCACCCGATGAAGTGCCTGCGATCTTGTCGGAGCATCACGCGCTCTTCATGCCCAGCGCCGGGGAGAACTTCGGTCACACTATGCTGGAAGCACTTTCCGCCGGACGTCCCCTGCTCATCAGCGACCGCACGCCATGGCGCGGATTGGAGCAGGACCACGCCGGGTGGGACCTGCCGCTGGACCGTCCGGAAGGATTCACCGAGGTGGTTGAGCGGCTTTGCGGAATGGACCGAACGGAATATGACCGATGGTCACAAGGCGCGTTCGAGCGTGGCGCTCGCTATTTGGAGGATGCCAAGCCGATAGAAGCAAGCCTGAAGTTGCTCGTACAGTAGCGTAAGCGTGTCCCGAGATTGGATCAGGCCTCTGCAACCACTCCGATAGTCTTCACCACGAAGCCGAGCGCCAGGTCGAACTGCTCGCTGGCGGTGAGTTCGCTGTTGTCGATCTCCAGCGCGTCCGGTGCTTTCAGCAGTGGGTCGGCCTCGCGTTTGGTATCGTCGTCGTCGCGGCGCTCGATGTTCTCCAGCACGCTTGCATAGTCGATCTCCACACCACGTCCCACCAGTTCCAAATAGCGGCGCTGGGCACGGATATCCGGCCGGGCGGTCATGTAGAACTTCACTTCGGCCTTCGGGAATACGACGGTTCCGATATCACGGCCGTCCATCACCACGCCGCCGTTCTTTCCCAAAGCCTGTTGGATCTGCACCAGCTTGGCACGCACTTCCGGAACGGGGCTGATCAAGGTGACGTGCCTGCTCACTTCCATGCCGCGGATCCGGTTCTCCACATTGCGGCTATCGAGCCAAGTCTCGCTGCGTTGCGTTGCGTCGTCGTGCTTGAAGCTGATGTCGATCTTGTCCAGTACGCGCAGCAGGTTCGGCTTGTCGAGCTTGCCATCGATCACTAGGCCGTTCTCGATCACATAGAGCGCTACGGCCCTGTACATGGCCCCGCTGTCGATGTAGGTGTAGCCCAAGTGATGCGCCAGTTGCTTCGCCAGCGTGCTTTTTCCGCAGCTGCTGAAGCCGTCTATGGCAATGTTGATGCGACGCATGGGGGACCGTTGCGGGCTAAATTACGGTTTCGGAGTTGGGGAGTTAAGACGCGGAGGCGCAGAGGCGCGGAGAAATGCCATGTTGAGGCGATGAAGGATACCGCGAAGATGCTGTGACGCGAAGCCATGCAAAATGCGGGAGAGGAACGGGAATATGGGAAGGCGGATGGTCGGCCTTATATCGCCGACATTCACCCCCGCAGCTCTGCGCCTCGGCGGCCGATTTTCTAGCCCGCGGTGCTCCGCTTCAGGTCCGCGAAGCGCAGGGCTAAGGTGAACGTGTTGCTGGCACCGGCCGGGTTGAACTGCGCGAAGCTGTAGCTCACGATCACCTTGCTCACCTTTAGGCCGATACCAAAGCTCACACCCGTGAGTCCCGGCTTTACGTCCACGGCCAATTCCTGACGACGGCGATAGTTGTACCCGAGCCGCACCATGAAATTGGGTCCGAGCAGGATCTCTGCATTCGGCACGATGTGCAGGAGCGTACGTTCGGCGGTGGAGACCTTCTTTACGAGTACTTCACCGGTGGTGGGATCGATCTGGGTCTGCACATTCGGGTCATCGTAGGTCAGATCCCACTGTTGCAGATTATCCAAGGAAAGTCCCAGCCTGAAGGGTGCGTGCCTGAACTTGTATGTGGCTGCAAGCTGGGCTTGGAAGGGCAGTTTCTCCTTCGCGCCGGTATAGCTGCTGGATACGAAGCCAATGTTGCGCAACGTGGCGGCAACGGTGAGCCCTATGGCCTTTTTCACATACACACCACCGATGTCGGCTGCCCAGCCGGTAGCCGTGTAGGCCTCAATGTTGGACGTGATGAACTTCAGGTTCACGCCTACACTGAACACGCTATCGATGGCGCGGCCTGCACCAACTTGAACCACATATTCCCCCGCCTTGAAGGTTCCTTGGTCCTCACCGGTCTCGTCCCGGCGGGTGAATGTGCCGTAGTCCACATACTGCACCGAACCGCTAAGCGTGATGTTGGCGCTGTCCAAATGCTGACCGTATGCAGCATAGCCGATGTTGATGCCGTCGATATAGGGCATGTAGCTCAAGGAGGCCTGTCTGCCCATGGAGGCGTTCAGCAAGGCCGGGTTGAAGAGGCCCAGGTTGAGGTCGTTGTCGTAGACCGCCACGGGGGATCCGCCCAGTCCTGAAATGCGTGCGGAGCTGGGGATGTCCAGCACGCGGAAGACCGTGCTCCCCCCAAGCTGGGCTTGCGCAGTAGCCAATGTGGCAAGAAAGGGGATGGCGACTAAAAAGCGTAAGTGCTTGGGCATATCGGGTGGTCTGACGCGATGGGAACGCAAGATAGGCGCGGGTAGTATCCGGAGGGCGTAGTGGAGTCGTGAGTCTTGAGTCTTGAGTCTGAGCGTTACTGCTCTCCTTTCCCCCAGAGCAACGAGCTGTCGCCATAGCTGAGGAAGCGATAACCATTGCTCAGGGCATGGTCATAGACCTCCCTCCACTGCGGGCCGATGAGCGCGGCCACCAGGAGCAACAAGGTGCTGCGGGGCTGGTGGAAGTTGGTGACCAATGCATCGGCGAAGCGGAATCGATAGCCCGGCGCGATCAAGAGCCGCGTGGCACCGGTCACGGCGTCCAGCCCATGGCGGCCCATCCAGGCTAGAACGGCATCGAGCGCATCCGCAGGGGAGACCTCTGGACCTTCAGCATACGGCTGCCATTGGCGGACTTCCATGGTGCGGGGATCCGCGCCGTTCACGAGATCCGCACCGAACCAATACAGGCTTTCGATGGTACGCAGGGCCGTGGTGCCGACGGGAATGATCGGGCCTTTCCCAAGTTGATCACGCATCCTTTCAATTGCTGGGCGAGGGATGCGCACCTGCTCGCTGTGCATATCGTGGTCCTGCATGGTGGCGCTCTTCACCGGCAGGAAGGTCCCGGCGCCAACGTGCAAAGTGACCCGGGCGTTGTCAACTCCCTTCATGACCAATGCGCTCATGACAGCAGGGGTGAAGTGCAAACTGGCGGTAGGGGCGGCCACCGATCCCGGACGTTCACCGAAAACGGTGTTGTAGCGGGTATCGTCATCCGCTTCCGCAGCCCGACGCATGTAAGGTGGTAAAGGCACCGCGCCGAAGCGTTCCAGCTGATCCATGAAGGTCTCCGTTCCAGACCAGTGGAATTCGATGAGATGCTCACCGTCATGATGTTCGACCCGCACGGCCGTGAGCCGGTGCCCGTCCTGCTCCTGGACGAGTTCCTCACCTTTCCAACGTTTGGCATTGCCCAGCATGCACCACCAGCGGGAGGTCTGCCCATCGGTCAATGCCTGTTCGATGGTGCGGCCTTCTTCCGGCGTCAATACCATGCACTGGATCACCGCGCCGGTGGCCCGTTTGAAGGTGATGCGCGCATGCACCACGCGCGTATCGTTCAGCACCAGCAAAGTGTTCTCCGGCAACTCCGACGGCAGGTCGCTGAAGTGGCGGTCCGTGGCCTTCCCATCACGGTAAACAAGGAGTTTGGACCGGTCCCGCTCAGCTAAAGGATGCTGTGGGATGCGGTCCTCCGGCAGTTCATAAGTGAGGTCCGCTATCGCGATATCGCGCGGATCTCTATGGTTCTCCATCATATTCCCAATTCAACCTGAAGGAAAGCGCCCCACTGTCCATGCATCCTGGCAGGATCGGCGATCCCATCCTGCCACGTATATGTCAATGCGGACTGCAACTTGATCCGGTGCTCATTCACGTAGTATGACCAACCTGCCCAAGCCTCTTCCCGCTGTCCGAAAATATTCTCGACCCTTTGGCCGGGTATGTAGGCGGAATAGCGCACCACCGCCTGCGAACGCTGCCCGACCATGCGCCCCAGCTGGCTGGTGATGCCCCATCCTTCATTCACCGCGGTGATGCTATGTGTTGCGGTATCCTGCACCAGCGGCGAACCTTCGGTATTCCGCTGGTCGAATTCGTTCTGCCAAGACCAGCCGTTGTATTTGAAGAGCATGTCCGCGAAGAAGGTATCGATCGTACGGCCTTGGCCATCCGCGAAGCGCGGACCGTTCACCCCCATGCTGCGTCGTGCATTCCTATTGGTGCTGAAGGCTGTTGCTATGGAAAGCTTTGGGGTCGGCTCGCGCTTCAGGTCGCCTTCCATGTAGTCGCCTTCCTTGCCGCTGAAAGCCCCGAACGGTAGCCATTCCAAACGGCCGGTATAATTCAGGCCGAGGTCGCCTTCCATAGAGCTTCTTCCCTCGCCTTGGGTGATCGCCGCACGCAAGCGGATGACCTGCTCACGCACATGCACGTTCTGGTCCGCGAAAAAGCCGAAGTCACGGTCCATGGTGAACGAACTGTTCGCTAAGGGCCGTTCCGGCAATTCCAACTCACCGGAGGAAATAAGGGCCTCTCTTCCACCCGGAAGTTTGCCTTGCCCGAATCCGATCGAGGTGTGCGGTGCCACGGACCAGAAGACCAATGCATCAAGCAACGGGCTCGGGGCGGAACCGTCACCCACATGCTGGTCGTTCTTCGCAAGCCCGAGCTGCACCTTGTATTTCAACCGCGGGGATATCGCGAAGCCCTCCAGTTTCAGGCGGAAGCGCCGGACAAGGAAGGAAGTTGAGGCGTCCTCAGCCGCATCGCCCGTGTTCAGGGTGAAATGGGCACGGTCCTGCATACGGAACCGGAAGACCATTTCGAAGGTGGAGTCCTGCTTGACGATGATCCCTTTGGACGGCTCGAAGGCCACGCTCGTGCCTCGTTGCGCAAAAGCCGGTGCGCATAGTAACATCACAACCACCATGGAACACAGCTTGGGGGGAATGCGCATGGCGTCCATGAAGATGGCCGCAAAGATGGGTGGATCCGGCTTGTGTGAAACTGGAAAACGCAAGAGGCCGGTCAAGTCATGACCGGCCTCTTACAAATGATTGTGAGGTTCTTAGGCGACCAGCAGCGCGTGCTCCACCTTTTCCTTCAGCAGCGCATGCTTCACCACATCGATCATCTCGGTGACGTAGTGGAAGCGCATGCCTTTGACGTAGCGTGCGTCGATCTGCTCGATGTCCTTGCGGTTGTCCTCGCTCAATATGATCTCCTTGATGCCAGCGCGTTTGGCGGCGAGGATCTTCTCCTTGATCCCGCCCACGGGCAGCACCTTTCCGCGCAAAGTGATCTCACCGGTCATGGCGAGGAATTTGCGCACCTTCTGCTGGGTGAAGGCACTGGCGATGCTGGTGATCATGGCGATACCAGCGGAAGGTCCATCCTTCGGTGTAGCGCCCTCCGGCACGTGGATGTGAACGTTCCAACGCTTGAAGACCTCCTGCTCCAGTCCGATGATATCGCTGTGGCCCTTGAGGTATTCCAAAGCGATCATGGCGCTTTCCTTCATCACGTCGCCAAGGTTGCCCGTGAGGGTGAGCTTGCCTTCGCCCTTGGTGATGCTGGTCTCCAGGAAGAGGATGTCGCCGCCGGTTGGCGTCCATGCGAGGCCGGTAACAACGCCTGCCACGTCATTGCCTTGATACTTGTCGCGCGCATGGCTGGGGCCATAGATCTTTACCAGGTCGTTCAACCCTATGGTGACGGAGAACTTCTCCTTCAGGCCGATCTGCTTGGCGCGGTAGCGCACCAATTTGGCGATGCGTTTTTCCAAACCCCGCACACCGCTCTCGTCGGTGTAGTTCTCCACGATGGCTTCCAGCAATCCATCGCCCAGCTTGAATTGTTTGGGTTTGATGCCGGAATCCTTCAGGAGTTTCGGCAGCAGGTGGCGCACTGCGATCTGCACTTTTTCCTCAAGCGTGTAACCGTTCACTTCGATGATCTCCATCCGGTCGCGCAGTGCGGGATGGATGGTGCTGAGGGAATTGGCCGTGGCCACGAACATCACGCGGCTGAGATCGTATTCCAGCTCCACATAGTTGTCATAGAAGGCGTGGTTCTGCTCGGGGTCGAGCACTTCCAGCAGCGCGCTTGCGGGATCGCCATGGAAGTCCTTGCCCACCTTGTCGATCTCGTCCAGCACGAATAGCGGATTGCTGGTGCCGGCCTTCTTCAAGCTCTGGATCAAGCGGCCGGGCATGGCGCCGATATAGGTTTTGCGGTGCCCGCGGATCTCGGCCTCATCGTGCAGGCCGCCCAAGCTCATGCGCACGTATTTGCGCCCGAGCGCCTCGGCCATGCTCTTGCCCAAGCTGGTCTTGCCCACGCCGGGAGGGCCATAGAGGCAGATGATCGGGGCTTTCATGTCGCCCTTCAGCTTCAGCACGGCCAAGTGTTCGATCAGGCGCTCCTTCACTTTCTCCAATCCGAAGTGATCGCGGTCAAGGATCTTCTGTGCATTCTTCAGGTCGAAGTGGTCCTTACTATACTCGCCCCAAGGCAGTTCAAGCAGTAGCTGCACATAGTTGTACTGCACGCTGAATTCCGCACCGGCCGGGTTCATGCGCTGGAGCTTCAGGAGTTCCTTGTCGAAGAGCTCGGAAACCTTCTTTGTCCACTTCTTCTTGCTGGCTGCTGCCCGCATCTCCTCGATCTCCTGCTCGATGGGGTTTCCGCCGAGTTCATCCTGGATGGTCTTGATCTGCTGGTGAAGGAAGTACTCGCGCTGTTGCTTGTCCACCTCGGTGCGGACCTTGCTCTGGATCTCGTTCTTCATCTCCAGCATCTGCAGCTCCTTGGTGAGGTGCGCCAGCAGCAGGTTGGCGCGCTCGCGCAGGTCGGCCACTTCGAGCATCCGCTGCTTCTCCGCCACTTCGGCGTTCATATTGCTGCTGATGAAATTCACCAAGAAGCTCGGGCTATCAATGTTCTTGATGGCGAAGCTGGCCTCGGTAGGAATGTGGGGGCTGGCCTTGATGATGTTGGTGGCCAAGTCCTTCAGCGAGCTCACCAGCGCCTCGAACTTCTTCTCCCCTTTTTCCGGCCGCTGCTCAGCGAACTCCTTGATCTTCGCGGTGAAGTAGGGTTCGGTTCGCACGATCTCGATCATCTCGAAGCGCTTCTTGCCTTGGATCACCGCAGTGGTGCTCCCGTCGGGCATGCGCAACATGCGGATGATGGTGGCGATGGTGCCCACCTTGTTCAGGTCCTCCGGCCTCGGCTCCTCGATATCAGAGTCCTTCTGGCTCAGGACGCCCAAGGTGCGGTTGCCCCGGTACACCTCTTGGATCAGCTTGATGCTACGGTCGCGCCCCACCGTGATGGGGATGACCACGCCCGGGAAAAGCACAGTGTTGCGCAAAGGTAGGATCGGGAGTTCCGGCGGGGTCTTCTCCGCGTTCATCAACTCTTCGTCCTCGGCAGTGATCAACGGGATCAGTTCGGTCTCGTTGTCGATCTCCCCGGAGACGAGGAAAGGGTTTTCGTTCATCAAATAATTGCTCATGCAACGGGGTGCCAAAGTGTCTGCGGTAAAACTACGATGATCGTCAAAGGCGTGGATCATGCGGATCTGCGCAAAAGGCAAGGACCATGCCGACCGCATGCGCCTGCGAAGTTGTCAGCGTCGGAAAGCTTCCGTCATGCTGAAAACGTGGTGCAGGATCTTTTCGTCCACTTCCGTGAACGGCACATGCCGACGATCCATAACTCTTGCGCATGTGCTGAAAGCCTTGTCCAGCGCATACACCTCGGCCTCGCCCCATGAAAATGATGGGATGTGCTTAGGAGGAAAACCGCTGCCGAACACATTGGCGCAAACGCCTGCCACGGTGCCGGTATTGAACATGGTGTTGATGCTGCTCTTGGCATGGTCGCCCATCACCAGGCCGAGGAATTGCTGCCCGGTGGGGACCAACGACTCATGGGCATAGCTCCATGCGGCCACTTCGCCATAGGTATTCTTGAGGTTGCTGGTGTTGGTATCCGCTCCGAGGTTGCACCATTCGCCGAGCACGCTGTTCCCGAGGAAACCGTCGTGTCCCTTGTTGCTGTAGCCGAGGAGGATGCTGTTGTTGACCTCGCCTCCAACGCGGCATTCCGGTCCGAAGGAGCAAGCCCCGTAGATCTTCGCGCCCATTTTCAATTGAGCATGTTCACCCAAGGCGAACGGCCCGCGGATCATGCAGCCTTCCATCACCTCGGCGTCCTTCCCGATCCAGATGGGTCCATTGGTGGTGTTGAGTATGCTGGCTTCCACCTTTGCTCCTTTCTCTAAGAAGATCAGTGCAGGGTCGCCGATCACCATGTTCAAGGCACTGATGGGAGCACTGCGGCGACCTTCGGTTAGCAGCGTGAAGTCGCTCGCAATAGCCGCTGCGCAGTATTGGAACAGATGCCATGGGCGTTCGATCACAAGCACGTCCACCTGGCATTCAACCTGTGTGAGAAAGGCGGGTGGCACGGTCCAGTCCATTTCCGCAGCGTGGGCCGCCCCTTCAAAGCAAAAGGCCAACGGCTTTCCCGCCTTCAAAAGCACCTGCCCCGGCTCGAGATCGACCACGGCGGCAGCAATGGCCCCGTTGGGAAGGAGCCCTCCATGCACCTCAAATATCCGGTCCGCCACCACCGCCGGGAATTTCACCTGCAGGTAGGCTTCGGTCCGGTAGCCGACCGGCATGTCCACTAGGCGCCGCCACGCATCGGCGATTGTGAGAATGCCCGCACGCATCGCCCCCACGGGCCGCGTGTAGGTCAACGGCAGGAGGTGCTGGTACTGCCCGGCATCAGAAAGTTGGATGGCCATGGGGCGAAGGTCGCAACACTTCGCTGCACGGCGGCAGAGGAAAGGTTTCTTTCAGGCGTTAGAGCCCACAGAGATGGCAGACCCAATAGGCCACCGCCGCGAGTGCCGCGCTCACCGGAATGGTGATGATCCAAGCCCAGAGCAGGCTGATCGTCACGCCCCAGCGTACGGCGCTGAGCCTCTTGATGGCACCAACACCGATGATAGAGCCGGTGATGGTATGGGTGGTGCTCACCGGAATGCCCATCTGTTCTGTGAGGTACAAGGTGATCGCACCACCACTTTCTGCACAAACCCCTTCCAAGGGCGTCACTTTCGTGATGCGCGTCCCCATGGTTTTGATGATCTTCCATCCGCCGGTCAAGGTGCCCACGCTGATCGCGGTGTAACAGGCCAGTGGCACCCAATTGGGCATATCCTTGAAGTCCTTGATCTCTCCACCGGCGATCAAAGCGGCCGCAATGATGCCCATGACCTTCTGCGCATCGTTGCCTCCGTGGCCCACACTGATGGCCGCCGATGAGAGCAACTGTAGCCGTTTGAACATCTTGGCCATGCTGAAGGCGTTGGGCGACTTGATCTTCTCCACATAGAGATAGGTGAGGATGAAGAACAACGAGAAAAACATCATGCCGTAGCGGATGAATTTGTTGTCCCCTCTGGCAATGGCTTGGGTCAGTTTCTCCTGGTCCAGTTCGGGGGCGACGTCATGAATGATCCGCTTGGCCACACCCTCCGCGCCGATCTTGGGGTAAAGCGCTAATAGCGGTGTGGACTCATCCAGCTTTGCTGCTGCCTCCTCGTATCTCAAGGTGTAACCGGGGTCTGTGATCACCCTTTCCTTCAACACATCCACCTGCAGGGCCACACCGATGTTATCCCGCATCTTTCCCTCTTGAAGATGGATGAAGAGGAACCATGTAAAGATGGAGGTCAGCACGATGAGGCTCACCCGGTACCACGTGTTCTCCACGAGGGTGACCAGTGATACGAATATGCTGATGACCATGCCAAGTAAAGGAGCAAGGAAGATGAAGGCAACGATCTTCAAGATCATGCCCATCTCCACCACGGAGGCTATTGTCAAGCCACTCTGTGTGGAAAAAGCATGGGTGAGCGCTGCACCCGCGAAGCCTCCGATCAGGGTGTGGGAACTGCTGCTGGGAATGCCATACCACCACGTCAATAGGTTCCATATGATAGCGGCGATCAATCCGCTCAATATCACCGGCAAAGTGATGAATTCCTGATGGACGGTCTTGCTGATGGTATTGGCCACCGCGTGGTCCTTGAAGATGAAAAAGGCTGCGAAGTTGAACATCGCAGCCCACACCACGGCTTGGAAAGGGGTCAGCACCTTGGTACTGACAACCGTGGCGATGGAGTTGGCCGCGTCATGGAAGCCGTTGATGTAATCGAACACCAACGCCAAGATGATGATGACCACCAGCAGGCTCATCCGATAACGAGGTGTGAATAGGCTGCCGAGGCGCAGAGGGGCGGAGAAGTTGCGTCCCGTTGGCAGTCGGCAGTCGGCACAGGCAGTTGGCAGTTGGCAGCGGCCTCGCCACTTGCCGTTCTCAACACGCTTCTCTGCGCCTCCGCGCCTCTGCGGCAAATTTTCATCAAGCGTATTTGAGCATGATCGATTCGATCACGTTCGCCACGTCCTCGCATTTGTCGGTGGCCGATTCCAGCATCATGTAGGTGTCGCGCATCTTGATGACGTGGATGGCATCCTTCTCGTGGGCGAAGAGCTGCTCGATGGCCGCATCGAAGACTTCGTCGGCCTCGTTCTCCATGCTGTTCACATCGATCACGAACTGATGGTGGGCGTTGGGTTTGTTCAGATCGCGCAGATGATGCACGGCCATCTGGACGATCTTGGATCCCTCGTTCACCAAGCGCGCCAGTTCCCTGCAGGTCTCGTCCGGTTTCTCGATGTGGAAAAGCTCTAGGTTCTTGGCACTCGCCAAGATGTAATCCGCCACATCGTCCAAGCTGCCGGCCAAAGCATGAATGTCCTCGCGGTCGATCGGTGTGATGAAGTTCCGCGCCAGTTCCTTGAAGATGGTGTGCGTCAGATCGTCATTGGCGCGTTCCTGCAACACCAGCCGCTCCAAAAGGGCGGTCCGGCGTGCTCCCGGTTCGGATGCCATGATCAGCACCAGGTCCTCGCTCATCTTCAGCACGTTCGCTGCGGAAGCCTCGAAGTGGTGGAAAAACACCCGGTCCTTGGGCTTGAACATGCGGAAGAAGGCTCCTATGGGCATGGTGGCTTGCTTGTCGCGGCCAAATGTAGCCGAACGGGACCGGAAAGTCCGGCTCCGGATCCAACTTAACGCATTGGTAACACTGAAGGCCCCTGCCCCTAGGAAGTGGGACTTCGCACCATCTGTGAACACTTCACAACACGGTCCGCGGAGCCTCCCTAAGTTCGCAAGCCGCTTTTTCATCTCTCATTTCCACGCATACGCCGATCTCACTGCACTCCTGCCTGACATGACCTACTCTTTCAATGGCTATCGGCCCGTGGTCCATCCCACGGCCTTCGTGCATCCTTTGGCGGCCGTTACCGGCAATGTCATCATCGGCAAGGATGTCTACATCGGCCCAGGGGCGGCCTTGCGCGGGGATTGGGGCGAGATCATCGTTGCTGACGGTTGCAACGTGCAGGAGAATTGCACCATCCACATGTTCCCCGGCGTTACCGTGCGCTTGGAGGAAGGCGCGCACATCGGCCATGGAGCCATCATCCATGGTGCACACGTGGGGCGGAATTGCTTGGTGGGGATGAACGCCGTGCTGATGGACCGGGTCGAGCTCGGTGACGAGTGCATTGTGGGAGCCTTGGCCTTCCTTCCCGCGGATTCCGTTTGGGAGCGACGGAAGGTGATCGTGGGCAATCCGGCAAGGGCCGTGAAGGACGTGAGCGATGCGATGATCGCGTGGAAGACCCAGGGAACCCGGCTATATCAGGGCCTTCCGAAGGAGTTGCACGCCACCTTGGAAGCTTGTGAGCCTTTGCGCGAGGTCCCTGCGGACCGGCCTTCGATTGCTGCGGCCTATCGCACTTGGAACGAGACCAAGGGCTGATCGCTCACTTTGGGGCCTTGTCCTTCTGGTCCAAGTGCAACACGTGCAACAGCCTGTGGATCATGGGGGCCAACATCGCTGCTACGATCGTTAAAAGCGCCACGCCGCTGTACAACGCATAGAAAGAGGCGAACCACTTGGATGCATCATTGGGCAAGGTGTCCACCGGGCCCATTCCTCCGAGGATCATGCTCGCGTTCAGGAATGCGTCGGTCAAGCGAAGGTGCGCGAAGCCCATATAGCCCGCGGTGCCGATCGCCAAACTGAATGCGATGAAAAGCATTGCTACAAGCACGTAGCGGAACTGCTTGCGGAGATAAACCTTCCGGTGGGGCAGCTTGTAATTGAAGGGCTCGAACATGCCGGAAATGTAGGGATCAACACCCGGGCGTTCGCTGAAAGTCCCGGCACGGACCGGTAGGTGCATCTCCCGCGGGGAACTTTGCCCCATGCGCGGTCTCCTCAGCATTGGTCTGCTGGTCCTCAGTAATTCATTCATGACGATCGCTTGGTACGGCCATTTGCGGTTCAAGGACCATCCGGTCTGGGCTAAATGGGGCATCTTCACAGTGATCCTCCTCAGCTGGGGTGTCGCCTTCTTTGAGTACTGCCTTCAAGTACCAGCGAACCGGATAGGCTACTCCGGCTATGGCGGACCGTTCACACTCATACAGTTGAAAGTGATCCAGGAGGTGATCACCTTGGTCGTCTTCGTCATCTTCACCACCATCGCCTTCAAGGACCAGGTCTTCCGCTGGAACCATGCCTTGGCAGCCGTGCTGTTGGTGGCGGCGGTGTGGCTGGTCTTCAAGAAGTGATATGCAGGACGGGCTCTACAAGGAACTGGTGGTGGTGCTGGCGCTGGCGGTGGGGATCATCCTGCTGTTCCGGCGGCTGAAGATGCCCGGGGTGCTGGGCTTCATCATCGCGGGGATGATCGCCGGGCCGCACATGTTGGGCTGGGTTGACAAGGCCGAGACGGTGAACGCGTTGGCGGAGTTCGGGATGGTGTTCCTGCTCTTTGTCATCGGGATGGGGTTCAGCCTGAAGGAGCTCTCTACCATCGGCGTCACGGTATTTGTCGGAGGCACTTTGCAGGCCCTTTTCACGATCGCCATCACCACCGGATTCTGCACGCTTTTCGGCATGGCCCTTCCCGCCGCGGTGTTCATCGGTTTCCTGGTGACGCTCAGCAGCACGGCCATCGTGCTCCGGGTACTGCAGGAAAAAGGGCGGTTGGACTCACCGGTGGGCCGTGTCACCTCGGCGATCCTGATCTTCCAGGACATTCTTGTGGTGCCGATGATGCTGGTGATGCCCATGCTGGCGGGCAAGAGCGGCGATATCGGCGGCGACCTGCTGCTGCTGCTCGGCAAGGTGCTCTTGCTGCTGACCGTGGTCTATGTCAGCGCCCGCTGGGCCGTGCCGCGCCTTCTTCGCTTGGTGTCCCAAGGGCGGAACAAGGAACTCTTCATCATCACCGTGGTGCTGCTGTGCTTCGCAGCGGCTTGGGGCACCGCCGCCTTGGGCCTCTCGCTGGCCTTGGGTGCATTTTTCGCGGGACTGATCATTAGCGGCACGGATCAAGTGCATCATGCTTCCGGCATCGTGCAACCGTTCCATCAGTTGTTCATGAGCTTCTTTTTCGTCAGCATCGGCATGCTGGTGGATCCCGGGCTGTTCATCTCCTCGCCATTGACCGTCATCGGCTTGGCCTTGTTGGTAATGGTCGGCAAGACCTTGGCTGGCTTCCTCGCCGTTTGGCTGCTCCGCCATCCCGTGCGTACGGCGCTGAAATGCGGACTGGCGCTCTTCCAGGTCGGGGAATTCTCCTTCGTGCTGGCACTCTCCGGCATCGGTTATGGCCTGCTTTCACCGGAGCATCACCAGCTTTTCCTCGCTGTTTCCATCATCACCATGGCCGCGACGCCGCTGGTGATGGCGCGGTCGAATCGCATCGCCGGCGGCACCTTCAACCGCCTTTTACCACGCACCGGCGATGCGCTGGATTCCTTGCTGAACGTCGGTTCTGAGGGATCGCAGGAAGAGCATGAGGTGCTGAAGGGTCATCTGGTGATCATCGGCTTCGGCTTGAACGGACAGCATGTGGCGTGGGCCGCACAAAGCATGAAAGTGCGCTGCGCTGTAGTGGAGGAGGATCCCGACCTGGCCCAACTGGCGGTGCAGCGGGGCATCCTTACGGTACAGGGGGATGCGTCCCAAGGTTCCATGTTGGAGAAGGCCCATGTGGCGACGGCGCGTATGGTGGTCATCGCCATTCCCGATGGCCTGCACCTGAAGCGGGTGGTGGCGAATGTCCGCTCCCAGACCAAGGCGCACATGCTTGTTCGTTCGCGCTATGCATCGGATGAAGCCGTTCTCTATGGCACCGGGGCGGACGAGGTGGTATCCGATGACATGGAGGCCAGCCTCCAACTGGTGGACCGCGCCTTGCGTGTCTATCATGCGCCGGAGAGGGCGGCCCGGGAGGTCAGGACCTACCTGCGCGACCTACAGCAGAGCATGGTGGAGGAGGCCAAGGCCGGTTGAATCCGCCGCTTTCTCCAACTGCTCCGGTCCATGATCGTCCCGTAGGAATGGGGGATGG
Organism: Flavobacteriales bacterium; assembly: GCA_038234075.1. Taxonomy (GTDB): domain Bacteria; phylum Bacteroidota; class Bacteroidia; order Flavobacteriales_F; family PHOS-HE28; genus PHOS-HE28. The sequence continues at coordinate 34,019 of JBBSUV010000017.1, forward strand.
TTACTTTTGCAGGAAGAGGATCCAAGGGTAGCAGTGACCGTGAGGAAATGACCAAGGGAGTGTCCGATAGCCATATAGGCGTCGCTGCAGACTGACTCGATAAGTGCCAGCATGTGTTGCATGATGGTGAATGACCGGACTACTTTGCGTTTGGACCATCTTATCTTTGAAGCAACATGGTAGTCATACTTAAAAGGAAGGGGCCGAAAGGGCAGTTGGATGCTGCCCTGAAGCAGTTGGCCAAAGGAAGAAAGAAGGGCGCGAGCATTCTTCGCTTTGTGTGCAAAGTCGCTTTTGAAGGAGATCCAGTAGCGATACAAACACAACTACGTGGTGAAATGGGAGCGATCCAATGTGCCTGATCGTAAACACGAAGAAGATCAGAAAATGGCTGAACCGGTGAACAAAAAGGGCAAGAGGTCCGATGGGAAAGCGAAAACGGCGACCATCACCAAGTTGCGGAGGAAGACGCGCAAAGCCGGTGTGAGCGTTAAAGACCTTGTGGGTACGATCAAATTGACCGTGGACCCTGTGGAGTTCCAGCGAAGCATCCGGGATGAGTGGGCGTGAGCTTGTGGTCGATACCAACATCATTATCTTGACTTTGGGAGGGAACGAGCAATTGGCCGATTATGTGGAAGGCCGAAAATTGTTCGTTTCCGTGATCTCGGAGATCGAAGCCCTGAGCTATCCCGGCCTTTCCAAAGCGGGGCGGTCCAGCGTTCAAGCCTATATCGGGCGATGTACGGTTTTGGGTTTAAGTGAGCGTGTGAAGGGGGAAGCGATCCGGATCCGCTCGCAATACAAAGTGAAGCTTCCGGACGCGATCATTGCGGCCACGGCCATAGCTTTTGAACTTCCTTTGTTGACAGCCGATCAAGGGTTCGTGAAACTCGGTCCGGAGCTGGAGCTTGACCTCTATCAATCCCCGGAGTAGGTTAAAATGGCAGATCGCCCCACCGTCGACCTCAGCAAATTCGACAATTCGGATTTCCCCTTAGGGGCTGGGTTTCTGAAGCGCACGCTTTGGTACTTCGTGAACGTCTTCTTCTTCCTTAACCCGCTGTTCCCCTTCCGCTCACCGAAGCCTATGCTGCTGCGACTTTTCGGCGCGAAAGTGGGGAAGGGGGTGGTGATCCATCCGGGTGTCAATATCAAATTCCCATGGAAGCTCAGCATCGGCGATCATGTGTGGATCGGTCAGCGCGCGTGGTTGGATAACATCGACCATCTCACCATCCACAACAACGTGGTGATCAGCCAAGGGGCCATGCTCATCCTGGGCAGTCATGATTACAAGAATGCGGACTACCCCACAATGGCCGGTCCGGTTATCCTCGAGGAAGGCAGTTGGGTAGGGGCAGGAGCCCTGGTCCTCGGCGGGGTGACCATGAGGAGCCATGCTTTGCTCGCCGCAGGTAGCGTAACAAGCCGGTCGCTGAGAGCCTATACCATCTATCGGGGAAATCCCGCCGTGCCTGTGCGCGACCGCGTGATGGAGGGTGAAATGCCGCATGTGCCCGATATCGCCGCTGAAGAGGCCAAGCTGGGCAGTGTCCCTACGAACGAGGCATGAAGGTATCCGTGATCACCGTGTGCTACAATGCCGTGGCGCAGATCGATGAGACCATCCGCAGCGTGATGGTGCAGGACCATGCGGATATCGAGCACATCGTTATCGATGGGGGCAGCACCGATGGCACGCAGGACAAGATCAAGCGCTACACGGAGTGCATCGCGCATTTCGTCAGCGAGAAGGACGATGGCGTTTACGATGCGATGAACAAGGGCCTGAAGTTGGCCACCGGGGAGGTGGTGGCCTTCGTGAACGCAGGCGACATGATGGCCACGCGCAACACCGTGAGCTACATGGTCCGCGCTTTTGAGGAAGGTGACTTCGACGTGATCTACGGGGATGCCCTGATGGTGGACCCGGATGACATCACCAAAGTCAAGCGCTTCTGGAAGGGAGGCGAATATGATCGGGCCAATTTCCGCAAGGGCTGGATGCCGCCGCACTTGGGCACGTACATCCGCAAAAGCGCCTATGACCGTTTCGGCCTGTTCAATACGGCCCTGAAGGTGAGTGCGGATTACGAGCTGATGTTCCGCTTCTTGTACAAGCACAAGCTGCGGGCCCGATATGTCACCAAGGTGTTGGTACGGTTCCGCCTGGGAGGGGTGAGCAATCGCTCCCTGGCCCACATCTGGCGTGCGAACAGGGAAGTGTACGAAGCGTGGAAACTGAACGGTGAAACGGTATCCCCGCTGATCGTGCTGCGCAAGCCGTTGCGCAAGCTCGGGCAAATGCTAAGGCGTGGCCCGGGTGAAATGTGATGGGCGGTGCCGACCGGCACAACGGTACCACTACATTTATCGCGTTGCCATCACCGTGATCAAGCATTCATCTATCCACACAATGAAGTTACGACCCTTGACCCTTGTGCTGTTAAGCGCTGTATTGACCCTCAGCGCTACCGCGCAGAAAAAATACACCTACACCTCAGTTCCCAACGATCCGATGCAGGTCCGCATCTACACCTTGGACAACGGGTTGAAAGTGTACTTGTCGCAGAACAAGGACGAGCCCCGGATCCAGACCAACATCGTTGTGCGGGCTGGCAGCAAGTACGATCCCAGCACCGCCACCGGCCTGGCGCATTACCTGGAGCACATGCTCTTCAAGGGCACGCACGAGATCGCCACGGTGAACTGGGCCACCGAAAGCATCTATCTGGATCAGATCTCCGCCCTCTACGAAAAGCGGCGCACCACCACCGATGAACGCGAACGCGCATTGATCTACGCCAAGATCGACAGTCTCAGTAACGTGGCCGCCAAGTATGCGGCACCGAATGAGTACGATAAAATGATCACTTCTATCGGGGCCAAGGGCACCAATGCCTACACCAGCACAGAGCAGACGGTGTACGTGAACGACATCCCCACCAATGCACAGGAGAAATGGATGATGATCGAGTCCGTCCGCTTCCAGGACCTGGTGCTGCGGCTCTTCCATACCGAGTTGGAGACCGTGTTCGAGGAATTCAACCGCGGTCAGGACAATGACTACCGCAAGGTGTACGAGGCCATGAACCGGGAGATGTACAAGAAGCATCCGTACGGAACACAGACCACCATCGGGACCGGCGAGGACCTGAAGAACCCGAGCATGGTGAAGATCCACGAGTATTTCAACACTTACTATGTGCCGAACAACATGGCCGTCATCATGGCGGGAGACATCAACTACGACAGCACTATCGCCATGGTGGACAAGTACTTCGGCGGCTGGAAGTCCAAGCCTGTGCCCGCTTTCACCTTCACGCCGGAGGACCCCATCACCAAGAGTGACACGCTCAGCGTGCGCGGGCCCATGGCGGAATCCGTGAGCATGGGCTGGCGCTTTGGCGGCACGAAGAGCAAGGACGCGATCATGCTGGACCTGATCTCGGGCATCATGAGCAACGGTCAGGCAGGCTTGATCGACCTGGATCTTAAACAGCAGCAAAAGGTGCTGGACGCCTATGCCTCTTCCGGCGAGCAGACCGACTATTCCGAGTTCAGCATGGGTGCGAACCCGAAGCAAGGCCAATCGCTGGAAGAAGCACGGAAGCTCCTACTTGGCGAACTGGACAAGCTGAAGAAGGGCGATTTCGAGGACTGGCTTATCCCAGCCGTGATCAACGACAAGCGCCAGCAGCAGATCCGCTATTGGAACGAGCGCAATAACCTGCGCGCATCAGCACTTACAGATGCGTTCATCCTGGGCAAGGACTGGAAGGACGTGGTGGGCTATTTCGACCGTATGGCGAAGATCACCAAACCGGAAGTGGTCGCTTTCGCCAACGCGAACTTCAACCACAACGATATCACGGTCTTCAAGCGCACCGGGGAGGACAGCACGGTCTTCCACGTGGAAAAGCCGAAGATCACCCCGTTGGACATCAACCGCGGCGAACAGAGCGAATGGTACAAGCGCTGGTCCAAGGTGAACGAGTCACGTCTTCAGCCGCAATTCGTGGACTACAAGACCGCCATCATGCGGCGCACGCTATCCCATGACATTCCGTTGGCCATCATCACCAACACCAGCAACGACCTTTTCACGCTCACACAGATCCTCGACCTCGGCGACTATGACGATCCCAAACTGAAGATGGCCGTGAACTACCTGCCTTTCCTGGGGACGGCCTCGCTCAGCGCAGAGGACCTGCAGAAGGAGTTCTTCAAATTGGGCTTGCAGTTCAGTGTGTTCGCCGGTCAGGACCGCGTCTATGTGTCACTCACCGGGCTGGAGGAGAACATGGCGAAGGGCCTGAAGCTTCTGGAGGGGCTGCTGGCCGATCCAAAGCCCAATGCTGATGCGCTTACTGAGCTGGTGAAGGACGAATTGAAGGACCGTAGCGACAACGTGAAGGACAAGAACAACATCCTCTATCGCGGCATGCTGAACTATGCCCGTTACGGCGAGCGTTCCCCCCTTCGGAACATCCTTTCCGCGGAACAACTGAAGGCGGTGACCCCGGCCGAGCTCATCGACCTCATCAAGGGCATCAACACGCACCAGCACCGCTTCTTCTACTACGGTAAGAAATCACCTGATGCTGTGATCGCCTTGCTGAACACGGAGCATAAGACCCCTGCGGTGCTGGCCACTTGGCCTCAGCCCAAGCCTTATGTGGAACTGGCCACGGACAAGGACCAGGTGTACTATGTTGATTATGACATGGTGCAGACCGAACTGATGCTGATGTCGAAGGGGGCGCAGTTCAATTTGGACAACATGACCTATTCCAACTTGTTCAACGAGTACTTCGGCTCCGGCCTCTCCAGCATCGTGTTCCAAGAGATCCGCGAGAGCAAAGCGCTGGCCTATTCCGCCTATGCGGCCTATACCATGCCTGGCAAGAAGGACGAAGCGAGCTACGTGAGAGCTTACGTGGGTACACAAGCGGACAAGCTCGGTGAAGCAGAAACGGCCTTGAGCGCCTTGATGGACGAAATGCCTACGGACGACAAGATGTTCGCAGGGAGCCGCGATGCCGCACTGAAGAAGATCGAATCAAACCGCACCACCAAAGAGGCGATCTATTGGAGCTGGGAAGCCGCACAGCGCAGGGGATTGGATGTGGATGTCAACAGGATCATCTACCCGAAGATCAAGCAGAGTGATCTGGCAGGACTGAAGGCGTTCTTCGATGCCAACATCAAAGGCAAGCATTATACTTACATGGCCATTGGCAAGGACGGGTCCTTGGACATGGAGGCACTCAAGAAACTCGGCCCTGTCCGCAAGTTGACGATCAAGGAACTGTTCGGATACGACGGCACGGAGCTGTGAACGAGTGTGATCGAGTAAGAACGGCGGGCTTATCAGGTCCGCCGTTCTGCGTAATATCAGATGCTCGTTCCGTTCTCTGTTTTGGATGGAATGTGCAAAGAGCGTAGCGCGTGATCCAGGAATGCCGGAGATCCGTATGTAGCCTTGGTATGGAGCGTAGTGGAGCAAACGAGAAGAGATCCGGATATCTTTGCAGGGTGAGAGAAGAAATGATGGACCAGATCCAACTGGACGAGTATGTGCTTGGGACCCTTCCGAAAGAAGAGGCCATTCAAATGGCGGCTCAGTGTGCCGCGGATCCCCTATTACAGGAGCAGGTACGTGCAACCAACGCTGCTTTGGAAGCTTTAGCGATGAGTGGCGCGGTAGCTCCACCGAAGGGTCTGCGGAACAAGGTGCTCCTTGCGCTGGAAACGGCCCGAAAAGAAGAGCTGCGCAGCGGCGTGATCCCATACCTGCATGATGCCACCAGCGAACAGGACCTTGCTGACCATTTGGACCGTCCGGAGGTTTTTCTTCCTGAAGACACTACTACTTTCCACCAAGTTGTATTGGAGGACACTCCCGAACGTTGCACCGTCGTGGCCTGGTTGAAGGACGGATTTCCGGAGGAGATCCATTCGGATCAGGTCGAGCGGATACTGATCCTTGAGGGGAGTTGTGAGGTACGGCTGGGCGATGAACTCCATGGATTGCGAACAGGCGATATGATCACCATCCCCATGCATGTGCGGCATTCCGTACAGGTGACAAGTAACGAATGGTGCAAAGCCATCGTGCAGCGCGTTGCAGCCTGACTTAGTTTTCGCCCCGCAAAGAATATCATCTACTGCGATATTATGCGGAGGCTCAGATCGATCCATCGCGGAACCACCTAGCCAACTGGCCCTATGACCGTTGAAATGTGGTTCCTCTGCGCGGTGATCGCCGTGGCCGTGGTCTTGTTCATCACCGAGAAGGTGAGTATCGACGTCACCGCCATCTTCATCGCGTTCGTGTTGATGGCCAGTGGTCTGGTGAGCGTCCCTCAAGGCTTGTCGGGCTTTTCAAACGAAGCGGCACTCACTGTCCTTTCCCTCTTGATACTCAACACAGGCTTGGAGAAGACCGGCGTCCTGTTCCTCGTCACCAAGCGCTTGGTCGCCTATACGGGTAAACATGCATGGAGTGTGCTTCTGATCCTGTTGCCGTTCATTGCATTGCTTTCCGCCTTCACCAACAACACCGCTGTGCTCGCACTCTTCCTGCCCATGTTGGTGTTGATGGGGAACAGCAAGGGTATCAGCCCAAGCAGGCTGTTGATGCCCATGGCCTTCATCTCCATTCTCGGCGGTCTTTGCACGATCATCGGTACCAGCACAAACCTGCTGGTGAACAGTATTGCGCGCCAGTACGGTGTTCCGCCTTTCGGCTTCTTCGAATTCGCGGATATCGGGGCGGCCATGGCGGGTGCAGGCTTCCTCTACCTGCTACTGATCGGTCACTGGATCATTCCCGCGCGCCGTAAGCCCACGGCACTGGGGTCCGAGGACCAAGAGGGCAAGTATCTGACGCAGTTGATCGTACTTCAGGGCTCTCCATACCTGGGTAGTGTCTTCCAGGTCCGGGCTGCCTTGAAGCCGTTCGGCGCTGAACTGCTCGCCGTGCATACTTCCACGATGCAGGTCAAGCAAATAGAGGATCGATCGGAGGTGGAGAAAGGCGACCGGTTGTTGCTGAGGGGAAGTGCAGCGAGCATCGCACGATTGAAGTCCGGCAACAAGTACGCCATGACGGCGAAACTCAGCATGGAAAGGGGTGTACTGCAAAAGCAGGAAACCCATGTAGTGGAGGCCGTGGTCGCACCGGGGAGTGAGCTGATCGGTAGAAGGCTGCGCGATCTTGATCTTTTGGCCATGTATGAGTCGGTTCCTTTGGGGCTGCGCCGCGCTGAGCGACCCTTGGAGAGCATCCTCGCGGACACGGAACTACAGCTGGGTGATGTGCTGTTGATCGAGACGAACGGGAAGCTGGCTGTTGATCCCGAAGTAGGGGAGGATCTGATCCTCTTGGACACCATGCCCATGGTGCGTAGCCTTCGGAAACGGTGGACGGCCGTGCTCATTTTCGTTGGGGTGATCGCTGTTGCGGCATTGGGCCTGGTGCCGATCGTCATCTCCGCTTTGGGAGGTGTCATGCTCATGGCGGTCACCAAATGCATCCAGCTCAACGATGCGTACAAGCGCGTGGAATGGAAGGTCTACTTCCTTATCGCTGGCTTGATACCGTTGGGTATCGCCATCCAGAATACGGGACTCGACGTGAATATCGCAACGGGATTCATCAACGTTACTGCGGGCCTCTCGTTTGCTTGGGTCATCGCGCTCCTGTTCGGCTTCACGGTGCTCATCACCAACGTGATGGCCAATAATGCCACGGCATTGCTCATGGCGCCTATTGCTGTGAGCGTGGCCCAACAGATGGGCGTTGATCCCAAAGCACTTCTGCTCACGGTAATGTTCGGTGCGAGCACATCGTTCTTCACACCGGTGGGCTACCACACGCTCACCTTGATCTATTCGCCAGGCCGTTACAAGTTCAAGGATTATTTCGTCATGGGCTTCCCGCTCACCATCATAGTGGGCACCATTGCCTGCTATATGATCTGGCACCGCTACGCACCGGTGTGAGGGATCCGATAACGATCGGCTCAACCTCGTGCGGGTTCCTGCCGCGTGGGAAGGATCCACTTCGGCGCCACATTGCGCCAGGCCAGGTCCGTGGCATAGCGGAAGAGCCGTTCATTGCAGTACGCCATGAAGACATTGGTCCAGCCATGCTGGCCCCATTTGTTCGGCACGGGCGCAAAAGCATCCGGGTATTCGCCGCTGAATTCAGCTTGCTGCCCAGGTGTCAATTTCAATACGGCTCGTCCGTCATCCAGCCACAGCGTCATGTAGATCTTCTTCTTCACGCTATAGCTGGGGCGGCCATGATGCTCTCTCTCGGCGGTGCCGGGCATGTCCAAGGCCATCTCACGCGCAGTCTCGAAGTCCATGGTGGGAAGATAGGCGCGCTACAGCACGATGCAGGATCCAAGAGGTCACTACTTCTTTTTTTCCTCTTTCGCTTTCTCCTTGAAATACTTCCGGAACAACCAGTTCCGTTGCAGCGCCCGGAGGTCCTCGTTGAGCAGCGTGGCACCGGTGTCCAATCGGGTGAGGGTGCTTCGCAGGTTCATGGCCATGCCGGTATCAGCCGTCAGGGCATGAACGAGCCCGTCCGGTGAGTTCAGCTGTCTGCTGAAGCGGCCGATCTCATTGCTGGCGATCTGGATCGAATCACTGATGGAAGCAAGGTTGGCGATCACCTGATGCACCTGCGCTTCTGCACTGGTATCGCCCACCAGCGCGCCCAAGGCCCCCTTTCCGGAGCGCACATCCTGAAGCATGGCTTGGAGGCTCGCTGTCGCTCCGCGTGCATGCTCGGAGGCTACCCGCAGCTCCGCCATGGTCCCGGCCAGGTCATGAGCGAAGAGTGTATCAACCAGCAGGTCCACCGCATTGCCAGGTGTATTCAGCTTGGTGGCGAGGAGCCGGATCTGTCCGGTGATCGCCTCCAGGTCCTGGCTGCTCCGGCCCACACTGTTGAGCAGCTCATCCGTGTCCATCTCGGCTCGGGTAGCGAGCATCGTGCCCTCCGTTACCGATGGAGCGGACGGTATGCCCGGCACCAGATTCACCAGTCGGCTGCCCATCAGCCCGTCATTACCCAAGGAGGCTACGGCACTGGTACGTATCATCTTGGCGTCCTCCAGCCCGATCTGTAGTTCCACCAGCACAGCCGTGTCATTGAGGATGGAGATGTGCTCCACAGTACCCACGTTCACGCCCATGTAACGCACATTGTTCCCTGGCCTCAGGCCGCCTGTCTGGCGGAACGTGGCCTGCACGGTCATCGTGCGTGTGAAGAAATTCTTCTTCGCCCCGATCAAATAAAGCGAGACCATCAGGAAAAGGAGGCCGGCGGCCACGAAAATGCCCAGCCGGAGCGGATTTTTGTTCTTGTTGTCCATGGCTACATGAAGATGAAGAATTTTTTCACGAGGGGGTCCTCGGAAGCCAGGAACTCCTCGTAGGTCCCTTCCAAGTACTTCCGTCCCTCGTGGAGTAATGCAATGCGGTTGGCCGCCAAGCGCGCTACGTGCATGTCGTGGGAGATGATGATGCTGCTTGTGCCAAAAGACCGTTGCAACTTCAGGATCAGCTCCACGATCTCCATTCCCGTGATCGGGTCCAATCCGCTCGTGGGTTCGTCGTAGAGCACGATCTCCGGTTTCAGGATCAAGGTCCGGGCTAGTGCGATCCTTCGTTGCATCCCGCCGGAAAGCTCGCTGGGATATTGCTTTAGGGTATGTGCCAATCCAACGGCTGTCAACATTTCCTCCACCAACGCCTCCGTTTCACCCGGGGTGGTGGCCAACCAGTGGCGGCGTAGCGGGAAACGCATGTTCTCCTCCACGGTCATGGAATCGTACAGGGCACTGCTCTGAAAGAGGAATCCGATCTTCACCCGCAACTTGTCCAGCTCTTTCGGGTCCAATGCCAACACATCTTGCCCGAGCACTTCGACGCCGCCCCCGGTGGGCGTTAACAAACGCACGATGCACTTGATCAATACGCTCTTGCCGCTACCGCTCTTGCCGAGCACCATCACGTTCTCGCCCCGGTAAAGGTCCAGGTCAAAACCACGCAGCACCTTGTTGTCTCCAAAGGCGAGTTCGAGCCCGGTCAAGGACAGGACCTTCTCAGTTGATGTTTCCTTTGAGAAAGTGGGGGGCAACTTCGTCTCTTCCATCAGTTGAGCCCCATGATGTCCGTGATCTGCACGGCGAGCAGGTCGATTATGAAGATCAACAGCGAGGCCATCACTACGGCGCCGTGTGCGCTTTGGCCCACGCCCTCCGTGCCTTTGGCCGTGGTGAAGCCCTTGTAACAGCCCACGGCACCCAGAATGAAGCCAAAGAAGAAGCTCTTGATCAGGGAGGGAAGGACATCTCCCATACTAAGTGCATCCACTACTTGTCGGTAAAAGAGCTGCCAGCTCACGGGATCCTTCATGTTCACCCCTACATAGCAGGCTACGATCGCGATGCCGTCGGCGAGGATCACCAACAGGGGCAACATGAGGGTGGTGCTCCAAATGCGCGTTACTGCGAGGTAGCGAAAGGGATTGGTGCCGCTCACCTCCATGGCATCGATCTGTTCAGACACCTTCATGCTGCCCAGTTCGGCACCCATACCGCTTCCGATCTTTCCGGCGCAGATCAAAGCCGTGATCACGGGCACGATCTCGCGCACGACGCTTACCGCTACCATCGCCGGCAACATGCTCTCGGCCCCGAAGCGCGCCAATGTGGGTCGGCTCTGTACAGTTAGCACCAGACCCATGATGAACGCGGTGATCGCCACCAGTGCAAAGGACCCATTGCCGTTCAGCACGCATTGGCGGATGAATTCACGCCACTCGAAACGACGGTGAAAGGCATTTTGGAAAAAACGGCCGACGAAGGCGGAAAACCCACCCAGCTCCAGTAAGAATGCATTTATGGGGTTCTGCCCTGCGCCTTTCATTGGGACAAGTTAACCCTATAGGAACAGCCGTCCTTCCGATTGCTGTTCTTCCTTTAGCAGCCCCGGTGGTTTGCAAGTGCTGACCGGTACAGGGAGAGGATCAAGGAAGCACCACGCGCTTGGCCTTCGTGCCCATCGCACCGGAAACCCGTACGATCAGCATGCGGCCTTGCAATCCTCCTGTGTTCCAAGCCCATGTGGCTTTTCCGGAAGCGGTCATGCTGTGCGAGGCCAGCAAGGCACCATCCACGGAGAACACATCGAAGGTCACAGTACCGGAAGCCGGGGTCAAGGCCATCAGCACGCGGTTGCCAGCGGGATCGGCCAGGACGGAATAGCCATCGATGATCCCGAATTCAGGGATCGCGGTGGTGCCGCAATTCAAGGTGTCACCCACATTCGCGGCTCCGGGTGTGATGCACATCAGCCGGAAATCGGTGTTGTTATTGTCAGTGTCCGCACCATCGGGGAATCGGCCAATGCTACGGTTATCCAACACGTTGTTATCACCAAAGGTGGTGCCTTCACCTTCCGCATATCCCGCCAAGGTTCCCTCATAACTCAGGCGGTCCACGAAGGAGCTGTCGCTGCGGAGGATCAATGCGATGGCATCGTTAATGCCGTTCTGGATGGCATTGGCCGCAGGGATAAGCCGGGCATCACAACCGGCGGTGGTGTCGCCGCACAGCGTGAAATATGCTCCGGGTGCCAGCATCGGCCAATCATTGGAGAAGTAGGACTTGTACACCACGCCGCTGCCGCTGCTGCCATTCACCATCTGTATAGCAATGGTGGAAAGGTCGAAGTCAACGGTGCCTGTGTTCTTCAATTCGAGGAACTCTGCGGCATCACTCGACACTTGGTCGTAATCCACCTCGTTGATCACCAGTTGGCTGAAAGCGGGGAAGGTGAAAGCTGTAGCGAGGAGAAGCAAAGTGTAGCGTTGAGCCATAGTATGGGGTTATGTGGTGCGTTGGTCTGAGCGGAAAGATAATCCGCACAACAGAGTTCATGCAAACATCCAACGCATTTTCACAAAAGCGGATGGTCCATTCACCACGTCAAGTGGTCCGAAGCCTACCTGTCATACCAACCGGAATGCGTCCCCGTCGAACAACCCGAGGTCGCTCATCTTCAGGTGCGGGATAACCAGCAGTGCCATGAAACTCAGCGTCATGTACGGGGCGCCGAGCTTGGATCCCAGCGCTTTTGCCTGTGCATCGATCTTCGAGTAGGCTTCGCCCACATCATAAGCATCCGCATCGGTCATGATGCCGGCCACCGGTAGCGGCAGGATGTTCGTGGTATCACCATCCGCCAAGCTCACCCCACCGCGTGCCTCGATCACCAAGTTGATGGCCGTGCAGAGGTCTTCATCGTTGGTGCCCACGGCCACGATGTTGTGGCTATCATGTGCCACGCTGCCGGCTATGGCCCCGCGCATCAGGCCAAAGTTCTTGATCCAGCCGATCGCTGGCTTTGCATCCTTGTAGCGGTTCACCACGGCGATCTTCAGCACATCACGCGAAGGGTCCGCCACGAAATGCCCGTTCTCCACCTTGCCCGGCATCACGTCCTTTCCGGTGATCAATTGCCCATCCAGTGCGGTTATCACCAGCAATTCATCCTTGGTTGCCGGCACGGCGAAGTCCTGTGGCGTTTTGATCGTGCAATGGAACCGGTTCGGCCGATCTTCTTTCACGCTTGGGATCAAGCTCTTACCATTCTGCGCCACCAGCACGCCATCCAAGTAGGTGGAGCGCACGCGGAAGTTCACGAGGTCCTCCACAACGATCAGGTCCGCTGCATCACCGACCCGCAGCCTGCCAATGGGCAGCTTGTAATGCTCCACCGGATTCACGCAAGCCGCCTGCAGCACTTTGTAGATGTCGATGCCCTTGGCCACGGCACGGGCACAGAGCACGTTGATGTGGTTCTCCACCAAGCTGTCCGGATGCTTGTCATCGCTGCAGAACATCATCTCATCCGGATGCTTGTGCAACAGATCGATCAGCGCCTCGAAGTTCTTCGCCGCGCTGCCTTCGCGGACCAGGATCTTCATGCTGTGCTTCAGCTTGTCCTGCGCCTCTTCCGCGGTGAAGCATTCATGATCCGTGCTGATGCCGGCTGCGATGTACTTCCGGGCATCTTCCCCGCGCAGGCCGGGGGAATGACCATCCACTGGCTTTCCGAGGCGGTGCGCATGGGCGATCTTCTTCATCACTTCCGCATCGCCGTGGAGCACGCCGGGGAAGTTCATCATCTCGCTGAGGTAAAGCACTTCCGGGTTTTCCAGCAACACACCTACTTGCTCTGCATCAATGGCATCACCGGCGGTCTCGAAGACCGTGGCCGGTACACAGCTCGGCGCGCCGAAGTAGAAGTGGAAAGGCGTCTTCTTGCCGTTCGCGATCATGAATTCCACGCCTTCCACGCCCAGTACATTACCGATCTCGTGCGGGTCGCTCACCGTGGCCACCGTGCCATGCGTCACCGCTAAGCGCGCGAATTCACTGGGGATGAGCATGCTGCTTTCCACGTGCACGTGTGCGTCCACAAAACCCGGCAGGATAAAGCCTTGCACCGGCTCGTTCAACTCCGTGATGCTGGAAATGCGCCCCTCCTCGATCACCACTTCCGCGGCATACATGTGGCGGGCAGGGATATCAACGAGATTGCCTTTGATCGATGTCTTCGTCATTGTTGCAAAGTAACGATGCAGGATAGTTAACCCCTTTGCGCTGCAAGCGCGAACCTCGCACGCCGCGCGCTGCAAGCGCGGGCGGGTAGTTTGTGTTCGTTGCGCCGGTCCGCGCTTGAAGCGCGGTACCAGCGAGGTCGGCGCTTTTAGCGCCATCTGTTTAAAATTCAATTAGCCTTGCCCCACTCAAACCTCATCCAGGTCCGAGATCCACTTCTTCGCGGAAATAGGCTGGTAGGCTTGCATCAAAGCCAATAGACCGTCCACGGTGCCATCGATCATGATCATGTCGCGGTTCCCTTGCTTCAGCAAACCCTTGCTCACCATGTGGTCCAGCTGGGTGATGAGTGGATCATAGAAGCCGTTCACGTTCAAGATCCCGATGGGCTTTTGATGCAATCCGAGCTGTGCCCAGGTCACCACCTCGAAGAGTTCCTCCAGGGTGCCGAAGCCTCCGGGAAGGGCAATGAACGCATCACCCAGTTCGAACATCTTTGTCTTCCGCTCATGCATGTTCTCCACGATGATCAGCTGGGTCAACCGCTCATGGGCAACCTCCTTGATCGACAGGAAGCGGGGAAGGATGCCGATGACCTCACAGCCTTGTGCCAGCACCTCATCGGCGATGCAGCCCATGAGGCCGACCTTGGCCCCACCATAGATCAGCCGCGCTCCTCTTGATGCGATCGTGGCACCCAATTGCTTGGCGAAGACAAGGAATTCAGGATCACTGCCTGAACTGGAACCGCAGAATACAACGATGCTTTTCATCATTTGATGGGAAAAGTACGGATGTGGGATCGTTGTTGTCGCTACGCCAAAGGCACGCACCTAGCACGCCATGCCTCCAGTAGGCAAGCATGCGTGGTACGCCGCAAAGCGTTTCCTGTAGATCCTGTGATCCTGTCACCAAGATCCAGTGCCGGTCCGCGCATTCATTGCCAAGCCCTGTTCAACACGAACACCCGGACCACCTTCACGCACATCGCTGTAAAGGTTACCGCCCAAGTACCCCAAGCCAGCCAGATGAACACCTCCGGCAGCGCCTTCAGAAAGGGCAGATCAAAGGTCAAGGCCAGCTGCCAAGTGCAGACCGTATGCATGCCCAACGGGAACACCAGCGACCAATAGCCCGCGTGGTATTTCCAAGGGATGGTCAAGTGCCGCCAGATCTCCAAGAAGAAGATCACCGGGATCCACCAGGTGCCAGCGATCCAGGCGAACACGATGAAGACCTTCAGCGTGGGAATGAGCTCGGTGTAAATGCCATGCGCTGCCATAGTGTTGATCAAGATGATCCCGGCCAGGGTGGTGATGGCGGCGGCGCCCATGTCGATCCAGTAGGTGGGCTTGAACTCATCCGGGCGCATGGGGAAGAAGGTGGTGCGGTAGAAGATCATGCCGATCACCACGAAGTAGAACAGCCAGCCCAGCAGGTGGAAGACCAGCATGACGAACAGCGCGGAATGCAGCGAGACGCCCAGATGCGGCGCGACCATGCAGCCCAAGATCGAAAGCGCTTGCACGGAGACCACGAACAGCAGCCACGAGCCGTTGATGCCATTTTCCAAGGAAGGCTTCCGCCGTTTGATGGTGACCAGCACGAAGAACGAGTAGGTGAGGACCACCCAAGCTACAAGCGAGAAATACCAAAGCGAACTCCCCGGCTTGGACGCGCCGTGGAATTCAACATGCTCCGTTCCAAGGATGCACGCCGCTGCCACGATCGTCAGGAAGCCGGCACCTTGCTCGTGGGAGCCAAGGTCCCTTCGGAATTCCGGGAAGAAGAACAATAGGCGTAGCAGAAGGAGCCCCGAGAGCACGACGATCTCCGCATTGTTGAGCGCAAAGAAGGCACGGCCGATGGCGCGATGTCCAAGCTCATAGGAGGCGATGGCAATGATGCCCGTGGACATGGGCAAACCGAAGTAGGCGGGCGATAACCCGCGGATGCCTGCTGCTATTCTCCGTTTGCCCATACGGCCTTTGGTAGGATGCCTTGGAACTGCCGGATATGAAACCACTAGGACGGGGACACTGTTCGGTCGGCGATCGCAGCGCGCGACCAACGTGGGTGGCGCTCTTAGCGCCTACTTCTTACGACCCACGAAATGCTCCATGGTCTTATAGATCCCCAACACGTTTCCGGTGAACCAGTCAAAAACTGATATGGGTAATATCGCTTGGAAGAATCGGGTGACCCTATAGATATAGCCCGGGATGGTCACCATCGTTTCATTCCTCTGAATGGCTTCCACGATCGTAAGCGCAGCTGACTCCGGTTCGAGGATCGGGATCTTAGACCGCACGCCCTCGAACATGCCCGTATGGATGTAGTACGGCATGATGGTAGTGACATGCACGTTCTTGTTCATCTGCTTCATTTCCAAACGCAAGCTGTCCGACCACCCGATCACAGCCCATTTGCTTGCCGCATATACCGACATTTTCGGATTTGAGATCAGACCTCCCGATGATGCGATATTGCAGATTTGCCCGGAGTCTTGAGCGAGCATGCCATCGAGAAATGCCTTCGCGACATACATGGATCCAGCCACGTTGATGTTCATGGTCCGCGCAATGTCTGCGGCGGTGTGTTCATGGAACAGTTTACCTACAACTACTCCAGCGCTATTGATCACGACATCAACCACGCCTACTTCCTGCTTAACCTTTGCAGCGGTCTCTTGAACTTGTTCAGCATTTGACACATCGACCTTGAAACCAAAGACGGCTCCTTGGTTAGAAAAATCGGAGATCGTTGCATCAATGCTTGCTTGGTCGATATCCCAGATGACCACCTTGGCTTTGCGCTCCAACATGAGGCGAGCCATGATCTTGCCGATGCCGGAAGCTCCGCCTGTGATCAAGACGATCTTTCCCTTTAGGTCTTTCATTTAGTTCTATGCACCTTGACGGTCCAGTAATAACGCAAAAAGAATTTATGAAGTCAATGATCTTAATGCTAATTATTAACTATAATATTTCCATTTTCAATAATTTTTTAAAAAGTGACTGAACGTTTCTTAATAATTCTTCATTGACCTCCTTCCCTGATAGTATGATTGTAAACTCCTCAATTTCATTACTTCGCTTTCTTGAAATCTCTATAATCATTCCTGATTCCCTGAAGTTGATTGAATGCTTGTTCCGGATAAACATCTCGATATTTTTCCATTGAACATCGCTCCTCATAATCTTACAATGATGGTGCACAAATTTATTTCTAATCTCCTTGGCTGTCTTTATGAAACCCCATTCTGGATTTAAATCGTCAATTTTAATATTGGCAGATTCTTTCAAATAATTCTTGGCATTTCCTAAATAATCGCTTCTCCAATCCTCCATAGGGCCTACGCCTCCACTATTGGAATAATAGTGAAATTCGCAAATTCTTCTCAATTCATATTCAACAAATGAAATTAGTTGGATAAAAAAGAAAGATCTAAAATTATGAGGATAGTTCACTGAGATCATTGAATTCATTTCAACATAGGAATCTTCCAGATGATTCGCATGCCTAATCGGATATTCTTCTTCTCCTTCTAATAATTCAATATTCGCATTTACATCATACGATTGCCCAAGCTTAATCTCTTCCTGAAGAAGGAAACCTTCAATCAGATTATGATAATTCATAAATTCAATAAGTGCGACGTCTATCCTAGATAAAAATATTTTTGAATAGTTCATTAGGTTCACTTTTTTCAAATTTGCGCAGCCGCAATCCGATTGTAGCTACAGTGGCGCATAGATCGGGACTCGGGCTGTATTCGGAATTAAGCTGGGAGGTCAATAGCCTAATTGGTCGGAGTGAGTGCTACAGACTTTCTACACAGGAACAGGTAAATTAGTAGTCGTTCAACTGCTCTATTTGTTTTAGCACGACGAAGGTAATGGGTTTTCAATTACTACGCTCGCCTTCCACCTTCCAAGACTGGGTCACCAATCTCGCGCATGCGTTGATGCTTGCGCGAGTTTTAGAGCTGGTCCTCGCTTATTACGTGGATCAACGAATTATAGGAGCTACTCAGTCTTGCCAACAAAAATCAGGCTGTTGCCGCTTGAACGTCCAGGATGATAGTAAATCTCACCAAGGACTTCATTGGGTATCTTATAAACAATATTCGTGGTTTTAGAAGTCAAAGGGTTGATTTGCTCAAGCATTGTGCCCCACCCGTCAGTCATGATTGTCTCTGAGTGGTCAAACCGATACTGCTTGCCGTTATAATTTATTAAAACTTCTCCATCCATTATCATTCTGCTCTCAGTATCAGTATTCCTGAATGTTGTGTTTAGGACTAGATAGAGAATGTCTTGCTCTCTGGGAAGATTCGCAAATTGGTTTCCCGTATTGACTCGGTCTTGAAAAGTTGCTTTATTAATTGTCACATCGAAATATCTAGTTGATAATGGCTCTCCCATCTGCTTTATGTTCATTGGTTTATTTGAATCTGGAGTTGAGTCGGAGCTGGTGTCATCTCCGCTTCCAAAGGCCATAGCAATAAATATTCCGACAATTAGGGCGGAGGTCATGTGTTTGGTTTTGTTCAGCATGATGCGCGAAGGTTAAATCTCAGTGTTTGGTTCAAAATGATGAAGGGCAACGACGTTCCTAAGAGATAGAAAAGTATATCAGCGGGGTCGAATGTCCCTGGAACTATGCCAATCAACTGGCCAAGTTCTGAAATTATCGCGATTGCAGGGACAATTAAAATCCAAAATATATTATTCCTGGAAATTACATTTCTCCATATAATTAACATTAATGTTAGGTATGAAAAAATCCACAGTCCATCTGGTAGGGAGTATATAATCCATTTAGGTAACCTATGTGCAAAGGGTATAGACGAATATCTTAATATGCCCATGCTATGGTCCAATCCAAGAATTTCGTACCATCTGAACATTTTAAGTGAAGAAGTCCGAAAGAGAATGTATATCAGGCCGCCAACGAAAAGCGGGAAGAGTCCGAGAATCAGCCGAGTTGCACGTCCTCCGACATAGCCGTTCTTCCTCGCTCCATCTGACATGGGTGATTCTGGCGGATTCGCTATGGACATTCTCCAATCATCTCATACTCCCCGGGTCACTAGCCTAAACGTGAAATGGTGCACCAAGATAGGATTCTCGGCCAAATACTGGAAATACATGCCACAGCGAGTCGTAACCTCTTAGAGTCCGCCAAGCCAAGCCCCAATCTTGCGCGAACGACCACGCTCCTGAGCATTCACACCGCTGTCCAGTTCAGTACTGTTCGCAATCTCTGCGCCTCTACGGCCAGTTCCTCACGCTTCCACCTTCCGCAATCGCACCACGCCCACTTTATTCAACACCCAGATCACAGGCCAAGTGGGATCGAACTCCCACCAGTGCGTGCCGAAGTTGGGGCGGGCAGAATGCGTGTGGTGGTTGTTGTGCAGACCTTCGCCCATCATGATCACGTCCAGCGGCATCAGGTTCTTGCTGGTGTTGTCGGTGGGGTAGCTCACGTAGCCGTAGCGGTGGGCATACCAGTTGATTATCATTCCATGCAGCGGACCCATCACGAACTGCAACGGGAGGAATAACCACTGCCACCACGCGGTCGCGAAGGCGAAGTAGAACGCGGCATACAGCAAACCCCACGCGAGGCGCGAGATCCAACTTTCCCCGATCGCCTCCATGGTTTTCCAGTGCGGTAGGTCGCGGGTGAAACGCTCCTCCGGTTCCAGTTTGCCATAGAGCAAACCATTGTAATAGCCGGCGGTCTTCCACATCATCTTGAAGGGATTCTCGTCGAACTTCGGTGAGTGCGGGTCTTGCTCGGTATCGGCGTACACATGATGTGCACGGTGCATCATACCATACACGGCGGGGTTGAGGTAGCTACTGCCCTGAGCGATCCATGTCAGCACATGGAACGCCTTCTCCCAGAAGGGGCTCATGGTGAACATGCGGTGCGCGGAGTAGCGGTGCAGGTAGAACGTCTGCACGAAGAGCGAGAGGTACCAGTGGGCAATGAAGAAGAGTAGGATGATCATTTTTTGTGGATACAAAGGTACCGTGAGCTGCTAGGGAAGATAAGACGATCCGAAAATCAGACGATCAGAAGATCAGACGATCAGAAAATGGAAATCCGTTGCCGCGATGAAAACTTCAGTCCGGAGTCCGTAGCCGCAAGCTGTGCGCCACGGACTGATGGCTTGTGGCTTTCCGTGTTATTGTGCGTCGGCAGTACCCAGTACTCGGTACCGATACCCTGTACAAGAAGTTTCATCCCCGATAAACTCCTCTGTGACCTCTGTGCCTCTGTGGTGAAAAGAACCTCCCCAACTCACGTCGCGAACATCTCCCGCACACGTTCGAAGAAGCCTTTGTCCTTCCCTGTGGGATGGGGCTGCATGCCGGGGCTGTTACGCAGCTTTTCCAGCGCCTTCTTCTCGTCCTTGTTCAGGTCCGATGGCGTCCACACCATCACATGCACGAAAAGGTCACCTTGTCCGTGGTGGTTGATGCTTGGCAGGCCCTTGTTCTTCAAGCGAAGGATGTGGTTGCATTGGGTTCCCGGCTCGATCTTCATCTTCGCCTTGCCGCTTACCAAAGGCACCTCTATGCTGGTTCCCAAGGCGGCGTCCACCATAGTGATGAAGGCCTCGTAGTGCAGGTTGTTCCCGTCACGCTTCAGTTCCGGGTGGTCTTCTTCTTCGATCACGACCAACAGGTCACCGGGGATCCCGCCCGCCGGGGCCTCATTACCCATGCCGCTCAGGTTGAGCTGCATACCTTCCTCCACGCCTGCGGGGATCTTCACGTTCACCACGCTTTCCTCGCGGATCAACCCGTTGACATCACTTCCGGGGGCGCGTTTGCTGATGGTCTGACCCATGCCGCCGCAAGTGGGGCAGGCGGTCACGGTCTGCATCTGGCCCAGGAAAGTGCTCTGCACACGGTGTACCTGCCCTTGTCCTTTACAGGTTGAGCAGGTGGCGTACTCCGTGCCTTTCCCGCGCACAAGCTTCTGCAGCTTCAGTTGCTTCTCCACGCCGTCGTTGATCTCCTCCAAGGTCAGCTTCATGCGCACGCGCAGGTTGCTGCCCTTCACGGTGCGGCGCTGTTGGCCTCCACCGAATCCGCTGAATCCTCCGCCGCCACCGAAGGCACCGCCGAAGATGTCGCCGAATTGGGAGAAGATGTCGTCCATGTTCATCCCGCCACCTTGGTAGCCGCCACCGCCGCCCATACCGGCACCTGCATGTCCGAAACGGTCGAACTTGGCCTTCTTCTCGGGATTGCTCAGGATCTCATAGGCACCTGCCGCCTCCTTGAAGCGGTCTTCGGCCGAATGGTCACCAGGATTCTTATCCGGGTGGAACTTGATGGCCATCTTCCGATAGGCCTTCTTGATCTCGTCCGCGCTGGCGTTGCGGGCGACGCCCAGCACTTCGTAAGGGTCTTTCTTGCTCATTGGTGGTCTGTTGTTCGGGCCGTGTATGGGCGATGCAGGCATCGCCCATACTGCGGGCCCTAAGCGCCAACTACAACTTTTGCGTGGCGCAGCACCTTGTCGTTGAGCGTGTAACCGTTCTCCACCACCTCCAGCACTTTACCCTTCATCTTGTTGTCCGGTGAAGGCAGTTGGCTGATGGCTTCTTGAAGCTCCGGGTCGAAGGGCTCGCCCTTGGCGTGCATCGGCTTCAGGCCATGGGCCAAGAGGATGTTCGCGAATTTCTGGTGGATCAGCTCGAAGCCCTGCTTCACGGCATCGATGTCGTTCACCTCGGCGTTATGGGCGATGGCGCGCTCCATATCATCCAAGATGGGCAGGATGCTGATAATGGTCTCGGCACCTGCATTATTCAACAGGTCGAGCTTTTCCTTGGAGGTCCGCTTGCGGAAGTTGTCGAATTCGGCGTGCAGGCGAATGAATTTGTCATGCAGGGCTTCGTGCTCCGTGCGCAGGACAACGAGTTCCGCGCGGAGGGTGTCACTCTCAGAGCTTTGAACGTCGCCGCCTTCGCCACGTTCGGCAGCAGCCTCACCAGAGGCGTTCTGTTGATCGTCCATGGCCTCACGGACATGCTCTTCGGGGCCGACTTCTGGTCGTTCCGACATGGTTTTCTTGGATTTGCGAAATGGATTTCTCACGGGACAAGTTCAGTGCCGTTCTATCAAGCGCGGCCATTGCGGCGCGAAGATGGGACAGATCGACAGGAGGAAGGGGCTGCGGAGGACAATTCCGCAGGATGGCAGGTAAAGCAGATGGCTCAGAAGCTCTTTACGAACGGGTCCAGCGCCTTATCGAGCTGGTCGCCACGTAGGTTCTTGGCCACGATGACCCCGTTCGGGTCGATCAGGAAGTTCATCGGGATGGAGTTCACACCATAGATACGTGCACCTGCAGAGCTCCATGCGCCCAAGTCGCTGACATGGTTCGGCCACGCCAGTTTGTCTTGCGCGATCGCCTGTTTCCACGCGGAGCGGCTCTTATCCAGGCTTACGCCATAAACGGTGAAGCCCTTGGCATCTTTGAACTTGGCCTTTTTGTATTTGTCGTAGGCACGCACCACGTTGGGATTCTCCCTGCGGCAGGGACCGCACCAACTGGCCCAGAAATCCAAGAGCACATATTGGCCTTTCAGGGAAGAAAGCGTGATGATCTTTGTGCTGTCGGGGTTGAAATAGGCCAGCTCGGGTGCCTTATCACCGATGGCTGTTCCGGTCTTACTTGGCTTGCCCTCGCTCATGCGTGAGGTGAAACCGAAAACGGCCAGCAAGGCCACACTGGCCACGAGGGCGATACGTGTCTTTGTCATCACGGAGGAGAGATTCATGGTGCGAATTTAAGAGGTGCGGGATCCAGCAGCCCATCCATCATCGTGCCGGAATAGGAAAGGCAACAACGTACGGCTCACTTCTTCGCCTTCCGCTTCTGCTTACGTTCCGCCTTTGCCACTTCCTTTTCCGTCCTGGCCTTCTGCTTTTCCATTTCGGCGATCTTGGCAGGGTCGTGCTCCAGCATGGCGTTAAGCGCCTGGTTCAGATCATCGCCATGTACGTCCATGGCGATCACTTTTCCTTGCGCGTCGATCAGTACGTTGGTCGGGATGAAGCGCACTTGATAGGTGTTGGCGGCGGTGTTGATGCCGCTTTCCACCGCGCTCACATGCCAAGGCCAGTCCAGTTGGTCCTGCTCGATCGCCTTTTTCCAAGCATCTCCCCCCCCGGCACGGTCCAAGCTTACGCTGAAGACGCGGAAGCCGTCCGCCCCGGTGAACGAGGTGTCCTTATAGGTATGGTAGGTGGCCCTCACGTTCGGGTTCTCCATCCGGCAGGGCCGGCACCAACTGGCCCAGAAGTCCAACAGCACGATATGCCCGCGGAGGTCCGAAAGACGAAGGGTATCGCCGGCCGGGTTCGCCATGGCGATGTCCGGAGCCTGCTGTCCCACGGTGATGCCGCTGAGCCGCTCTTGGGCCTGCACCGGGTGGAATGCGATGGTGCCAAGAACGACAAGGCCGGTGATGAGCGAGGATTTCATGGGACGAAGATCGTGATCAAGTAGATGCGTTGGTGTAATAGAAGCCACGGGTGCATGGAAGGGAGGGAAGAGATGGAGGTAATGGATGCCAAGGAAGCTGTGGCTCACGCAACCCCGATCCACACTTACACCCCTTACGCCCCTTACCTCCTTTACTCCCTTTACCTCCGCAGCTTCGTCAAGGTAACCGCTCGATCTTCGCCCCGATGGCGTTGAGCCGCTCCGCGATACGCTGGTATCCGCGGTCCACCTGCTCAATGTTGTGGATGGTGCTGGTGCCTTCTGCGCTGAGCGCGGCGATCAGCAGGGAAACCCCCGCACGGATGTCCGGACTGGTCATGGTGATGCCGCGCAAGGACTGTCCGAAATCATGGCCGTTCACCTGTACGCGGTGGGGATCGCAGAGCGTGATCTGTGCGCCCATTTCGATCAGCTTGTCCACAAAGAACAGGCGGCTCTCGAACATCTTCTGGTGGATCAGGACGCTGCCCTTCGCCTGCGTGGCAGTGACGATCATGATGCTGATGAGATCGGGTGTAAAGCCGGGCCAAGGCGCATCGCTGATGTTCATCAGGCTACCATCGATGAAGCGTGTGATGGCGTAATGGTCCTGCGCGGGGATATGGATGTCGTCCCCTTTGCGCTCCACTTGGATGCCCAAGCGACGGAAAGTATCGGGAATAATACCGAGGTGCTCGTAGCCGGTGTCCTTGATGGTGATGGCGCTGCGGGTGAGTGCGGCCATACCGATGAAGGATCCGATCTCGATCATATCCGGCAGAAGGCGGTGCTCCGTCCCACCAAGTTCCTTCACGCCATCGATGTGCAGCAGGTTGCTACCGATACCCTGGATCTTGGCGCCCATGCGCACGAGCATGCTGCACAGCTGCTGCAGGTAAGGTTCACAAGCTGCGTTGAAGATCGTGGTGCGCCCCTCGGCGAGCACGGCGGCCATTACGATGTTGGCCGTGCCGGTCACGCTGGCCTCGTCCAGCAGCATGTAGGTGCCTTTCAACCGTTTCGCCTCGGCTTTGAAGAAGCCTTCCTTGGCATCGTAGTTGAACGTGGCACCGAGCTTTTCGAAGCCGATGAAGTGCGTATCCAACCGGCGCCTACCGATCTTGTCACCGCCCGGGGTGGGGATGTAGCCGCTGCCGAAGCGGGCGAGGGAAGGCCCCACCACCATTACGCTGCCACGCAGTCCGCCGCCCATTTGCTTGAACTCGGGCCGCAGGAAGAACTCCAGGTCCACGGTCTTCGCTTGAAAGCGCCAATCGCCATCGCTGAGCTTTTCCACCTCCACGCCCATGGCGCGAAGCAGTTCGATCATCTTGTTCACGTCAACGATGTCCGGCACGTTGCGGATCGTCACCGGCTCGCTGGTCAACAGCACGGCGCAGAGCACCTGCAAAGCCTCGTTCTTGGCCCCTTGCGGGATCAGCTCACCGCTCAGGCGATGGCCTCCTTCGATCTTGAAACTTCCCATGTTGCGAAACAAGGAAAGGAAGGGCCGTTCCCGGCGGTGCAACCGGGAATGCTTTCAACAAGCGGATGTAGGTGACGGAGGAGTCTGACCGCAGAGAAGCAGAAAAGAACTTGACCGCAACGGACGCAACGACATGCCTTCGGCAGTCAGGAGCGCAACGAAATGCAACATCCACGGTTCAACGAGGACCATCAGCGATCCGTCGCGGCCAAGGCATTCGATCATCCGATCATCTGATCATCTGATCGACACATCAGGGTTCTAGAACCGCTTCTTCTTCCGGTTCCGGTAGCGCTTCTTCGCACTGGTGCCGCCGCTGCCACCGCTATTGCTGTGGCGCTTGCGCGGATCAACAGCATTCTTGGGCCCGTTCTTTTGGGCCTGTAGCAAGGTGTCGGTGCTGGCCAGCTGCTGTTCAGGTGCGAGCTTCAACTCACCCTTTCCGAGGTCGGTAAGGTCCTTCATGATCGCGCCGTCACCCACACTGTCGCGGTTCCAAGTGAGGAACTGCTTTTTCATGTGATTGGCGATCATCAGCGTGAAGGCGGCCTTTTCCGGGCCTTCCTCCATCGCGGAGCATTGCTCGATCATGCGCTCCACCAGCTTGCCATAGTGGCCATAGCGGATCGTGGTCTTCGGGTAGGGTACTGGCTCAGGCTTGGACTTGAGGCCTTCTGCCGTTGGAACAGGGTAGGGGCTATCCACGTCGAGGGCGAAACCGGCCATCACATGCACGTGGTCCCAGAAGGTGCGGTCGCTGTTCTCGTTGTTGCGCAGCTGGGGGTTCAACTTACCGATGGCCTGCACGATGGCGCGGGCCATGCGGGTGCGCTTCTCACGATCCTCCTCCTCCAAGGCATGCTCCACCATACGCTGCACAAGGCGGCCATATTCGGGAATGATCAAGTGATTGCGCTGGGTATTGTAGTCGAATGCGATCTCCATGCGGAAAGAAGTGGGGTGGGCCTGTAAAGGTTCAATGGGCGCGTCCGGTGGGGAGGGCCAAGGTCCGACAGGCATCGGACGTGGTGGGCCAAATGTAGGGGATGGGACTGAAAATGGAGAATGGTGACGTCTTTGAACTTCTACGCGTCTCTGCGCACTCTGCGGCTTACCCCACCACCCTCAGCTTCGCGAAGCGCAACAACAGCTGCTTCTGCCCGGCGCTGGGGAAGAAGATCGTGGCCTTCTGGTCCGGCGGAGCGCCTTCCACCTTCACCACCTTGCCCTTGCCGAAGCGTTCATGTTCCACCGTGACGCCCTCTTGGATATCCGCTGCAACTGCATCGCCCAATGTGCTCGTGGCTTCCAACGGTGAACCCGAGGTGGAGATCTTCTTCAAGCTCCGCTTCATGGGCGGAGGTGGCGCACTTGTGGCCGCAGGTCTGCTGCGTTCCTGAAGTGGCGTTTTGCGCCCTGGGGCGGATGCCGCCGGACGTTCTGTAAAACCGTTCCGCTCCGCGAAGGATGGCCCCCGACTGAAGCTCGGCATCTCGTGACGCGAGGGCAGTTCCAGATACTTCTGATCGATCTCCTGCAAGAAGCGGCTCGGCTCGGCGCTTTGCAAGGTACCCCATTTGTAGCGGCTGGTCGCATAGCTCAGCGTGGCGCGCTTCTCCGCTCGGGTGATGGCCACGTAGAACAATCGGCGCTCCTCTTCCAGGTCGGCACGGCTTTGCACGGCCATCATGTTCGGGAAGAGGTTTTCCTCCATACCAACAACATAGACGTACGGGAACTCCAAACCTTTAGCGCTGTGGACGGTCATCAGGCTCACACGGTCCTGATCGTTCGGGTCATTGTTATCGGCGTCGGTGAGCAGCGCCACATCGATGAGGAAATCCGGTAGGGTGCGCAGGATCTGCTCGCCATCGGCCAGCACCTCCGGATCCGTTCCGGGATCGGTGGTTGGGGAGTTTATCGTGGGGTCACTGAACTCCTTCATGCCGTTCAGCAAACCTTGGATGTTCTCGTAGCGGCTCACACCCTCGGGGGTCTTGTCCGCGAAAAGGTCCTGTAGTAGACCGGTGGTGCGAGCGATGTATTCGCCCAAGGCATAGGCACTCTGCGTCTCCAGCATCGTCTGGAAACTGCGCACCATCATCACGAACTGCGCGATCTTCTTCTTCAAGCCTTCGTGCAGGCCCACTTCGCTGAGGTGGTCGTGGATGATGTCCCAAATGCTTTTGTCGTGCTGGTTCGCCGCCACCATCAACTTGTCGATCGTGCTTTGTCCGATGCCGCGCACGGGGTAGTTGATCACCCGCTTCAGCGCCTCCTCGTCGTTGGGATTGCAGGTGAGGCGGAAATAGGCGATGAGGTCCTTCACCTCTTTGCGCTGATAGAAGCTTAGCCCGCCGTAGATGCGGTAGGGAATGTTCATCTTCCGCAGCGCTTCCTCCATACTGCGGCTCTGTGCGTTGGTGCGGTAAAGGATGGCGAAGCCGTGGTTCGGCACCTGCTCGTGCATCTTCGTGCTGAAGATGTCGTTCGCCACGAAGCGGCCCTCCTCGTTGTCGCTCACACTGCGGACCACCGGCAAGGGTGTGCCTTCCTCATTGGCCGTCCACACCGTCTTGTCCAAGCGCTCACGGTTCTTCTCGATCAGGCTGTTGGCCGCGTTCACGATGTTCTTCGTGCTGCGGTAGTTCTGCTCCAGCTTGAAGACATGGTGCTCCGGATAGTCCTTCTTGAAGTTCAGGATGTTCTGGATGTTCGCCCCGCGGAAGGCGTAGATGCTCTGGCTGTCATCGCCCACTACGGTGAGGTTCTGGTGCCGGGCGGCGAGTGTCTTCACGATGTTGTACTGCGCGAGGTTGGTGTCCTGGTACTCGTCCACGAGGATGTACTGGAAGCGCTGCTGGTACTTCAACATCACGTCCGGATGATCGCGGAAGAGGATGTTGGTCAGGAAGAGCAGGTCATCAAAATCCATGGCGCCGGCGCGGAAGCAGCGTGCGGCATACTGCTGATAGATCAAGCCGATCTGCGGACGCATGTTGGCGGCATCGCTGCTCATCAGATCCACGTTCTCCAAGTAGGCCTTCGGGCCGATCAGGTTGTTCTTCGCGATGCTGATGCGGCCATGCACCAGGTTGGCCTTGTAGAGCTTCTCGTCCAGGTTGAACTCCTTCACAATGGTGCGGATCAGCGATCGGCTGTCGTCGCTGTCATAGATGGTGAAGTCCTTGGGGTAGCCCAGCTTGTCAGCCTCGGCGCGAAGGATGCGGGCGAACACGCTGTGGAAGGTGCCCATCCAAAGACTCTGTGCTTCGCCGCCGGGCACCAGCTTCGCGATGCGCTCCTTCATGCTCTTCGCCGCCTTATTGGTGAAGGTGAGCGCGAGGATGCGGAAGGCATCGACGTCCTTTGTGAGCAGGTGTGCGATGCGTACGGTGAGCACGCGGGTCTTGCCGCTGCCAGCCCCTGCGATCACCATGGTGGGGCCTTCAGTGGCCTCCACGGCAGCGAGTTGGGCGGGGTTCAGCCCTTTCAAATGATCCATGTGCCGCCAAAGTTAGCGGGCAGGGCGGGGTATGGATGGGATGTTGAAAAGGTGAGTCCTCAAGCCCTCAATAACTGCACGTCATAATGCGCAAAATGAGGATCGGCAGAAAGCAGATGAATGCCTTCGGTCTTAGCCTGTGCGATCAGCATCCGGTCGAAAGGGTCGCGGTGGTGAAGTGGGAGTCCACGGACCGCCAAGGCATGAGCTGTATTCACGGGTAATACTGAGAATCCGAAATTCACAAGTGGTGAAAGCAATTGCTCAACCGATACTTCCAGCTCCAATTTACCGATGGACTGTTTGATGCTCAACTCCCAGATCAAAGCAACGCTGATCACACCAGTCACCTCCTGATCGGAGAACATGTCGCGATGAGTTTTGGAGAATCGCTTATCTCCGCTCCACAACCAAACAAGCATGTGGGTGTCGAGTAACACCGTCATTACATATAGTCCTTGAAGTCGTTCAAGGGCGCGTCAAAATCCGGTGAAACCCTGATCTTGTCTTTGAACTGCCCGAACGGGAGTTCCTTCTTCGGTGGATGGACCTTTTTCTTTCCGTGTCCCTTCTCCCATTGTTCCATCAACGCTGCGATGAAATCCACCACCTTCAGCCTTACTTCTTCAGGAAGCGAGGAAAGCTCGATGTATTGGTCGTGAGTTGCCATTGCTCCAAAGTTAGGAAATGCATTCACGCGAATGAATACGCCGGTGGTCAGGATTGGAATGAGGCAATGTGCCAAGTCGGATCACGAAACACATTGGGAAACGGGAGTTACTTCGATCTGTTCTGAATGAACTGAAGGATCACCTTCCCTTTCATCGTCTCGCCGTTGGTCAGCGGGTTCAAAGCTGCGGTGTTGTTCTTCTTCCCAGCGTTGTAAAGGATCTGGTCCAACAGATAGTCGCCGGGCTGTAGGTGCTTGAGTATGTTCCGGTAGTGTGGGACAGCTGTTTCGCCCGCTTGCTGATAGGACAGGCTGGGGTTGATCACTCCCGCCTCTGTAATGGCGATGTGCCTGCCCGCTGGCAATTCCTTTCGCAGCCGGTCGATCTGATCGTAGTCGAATTCTTTAAGGTCCGCGCTATCGCGCAGGTACAGGTGGGTCGTGGCATTTAGCGGGCGGTCCGGGTATTTGTTCTTGACCGCATCAGAAACCACGTCGTTCCAATGGTCCATGATCTTGTCCGCGGCATCACGCCTTGGTCTGGAAGGCGCAAAAATGACGTAGTAGGGTAGGTTGAAACGGTCCAATGCCTTCCAGAGATCGGGAA
Source organism: Flavobacteriales bacterium (assembly GCA_038234075.1). GTDB lineage: Bacteria > Bacteroidota > Bacteroidia > Flavobacteriales_F > PHOS-HE28 > PHOS-HE28. The sequence continues at coordinate 63,464 of JBBSUV010000017.1, forward strand.
GGATCGTATTCACGTATGTCTCAGGAGTCACGACTTCCTTCACTTCCGCTCTGCTCAGATCGCCCTTGGCATACTTGGGCAGGTAGTATTCGTTCATCATCTCGATGAAGTCGAAGCTGGCACCGGCATCCAACCATTTTTGGATCACCACGGCTTGATCCGCGGGCATGTCATTCCCGTTCACCACATAGATGAAGCGTATGCCTTGTCTCTTTTGAAGGTCCACCCACGCTTTGATCCTCTCCGGCGTCCAGTCCTTTTCATAGGTCAGTTGGGAATAGGTTCCCCCCGTGACGCGGATCACCATGTTCTGCTTGATGTTCTCGGGGATCTGATCGAAGTAGGCATTGGCATACCGCGTCTGCTGTTCCACGTCCAAGGTGCCTTTGGCGTTGAAGCCGAAATAGGGCAGGGGCCAAGCGCTGGTATCGGGGTCACGGATGGCGGCTTGGGATCGATGTTCGACTATCACCGGGGCTTGTGCGTGGTTGTGCCGCTCGCTACAACCTTCGCCCGGTGATGCGGAAAAGAGGATGAACAACAAGGGCAGTGCGCCCCAACCCTTCACTCGGAGACCGGTCATTTGTGCTGGGATCTGTTTTATGCACCTCATATAGAGCGAACGTCTTTGCTCATGCCCAGGTTCATCCAAACGAGCGGCCCACACAATGGTGACGTTAACGGGAGTTCAGTAGCTGCATCCCTTCTAGCCGCTGATCGACCATGCCAACAGCCCCAGCTGCACGAACACCAGCAACCAGAACAGCTTCAGCGACGGCTTGGCTGTCTCGCACATCAGGTGGTCCACCTTGCCGACCACGATGGTCGAGAGCTTCATGTTCCCGTCCCGAAGGTCAATGTCGTCCAGACGGATCTTATTGAACCCGTATTTGATCACCCCGCGCTTCAGCCTGGATGTGTTCGGATCGTCCATATTGGCCTGTAGCAACTTGGCACGCAGCATCGCCGCGTCGGCTCCCTTGGCCACCCATGTGTCGCCCGTGGTAAGACCGTCGACCAGCCTGCCGACCTGTGTGGAGATGATGGCTCCCGCCTTGTGCTTCAGCACCAGGTAAATGGTGTTGGCGATGATGATCTTGTTCACCACCAGAAAATAGAGAATGATGAAAACCGGTGCGCCGAACAGGAGGATGAAGCCGGTGGTGTCCTTGGAGAACAAGCTGAGTACATAGCCCAAGCTGTTCCCGGATCCATCACCACTGCTCAAACCGCGGTTTTTGAACACAATAATGGCGGCGCACGATAGCGATAGGATGCAGCCCGCAGCCACGAGAAGGAGCCATTTGAGGAACGTGCGCGCGCCGATCCTGGCGGCCAATTTGATGTGTTCGATCATCGGTGCGGCTCAGGTGCAATGCTATGATCGGAATTCCGGGAGCAGACCTTTCGGGACAAAGTAACTCTCACCTTTCTTTGCGGCTGTCCAAGAGTCGGGGGATGTTGCTTTTGGTCAGTTATCTGATGAGCTCGGCCTGTCGCAACATATGTGTCTAAGATACTTGGCAGGCGTTGAGTTGCAAGTGACGTGTCGGCAGTCCTTCCGCCGCTTTGTTATGGAGGTGAACAAGGCCCCCTACCTTGACGTTCCGCTTGAAAGGGAATAACCAGGACACTTTCGCACCGGCCCCGCGCATGCACCCTGTTCAACGCACCAATGCGAGGCCGTCCCACCCAGCGGTGAGGGTAGCGTTGGTCCTCGTTTTTCTTGGCCTGTCAACCCTTGTCGGCGCACAGACGGATTCTGCCAGCACGCTTTACCAGAACATTCACAAGTACTCCCTAAAGCACAAGGTGACCCGTTGGATCTACAGCGGCATCTTCGTGGAGCCCAAGTCCGCTCAAGAGTCGCCTCCTTCCGCCCCGCAAACCGAGCGGGTGGACCCCTTCAAGAAGTACAAGGGTAGGATCGTGCGGCACATTGATGTCCGGACGCTCGACCCCTTCGGCTATTCGGTGGATGACACCGCCCAGGCCCCGGTGAACACGCTTCAAAACTGGGGCAACCGACTGCACCGCAATACTAGGCCGCGCATCATCCGGAATCTCCTTCTAGTGAAGCCGATGCAACCCTTGGACCCCTTGCAGGTAAGCGAATCGGAGCGTGTGCTGCGCACCTCACCTTTTGTGAACGACGCCCGGATCGTCGTGCAGCCTGTGACGAACGCGAAGGACAGCGTGGATCTGCTGGTGTTGGTGCATGACAAATGGTCCATCGACGTTTCCGGGGAGGCGGATCTCACCAGTGGCAGCGGTCGCATCCGCGAAAAGAACTTCATGGGCTGGGGCCAAAGCGTGGAACAGCGTGTGGGATATGTGCTCGGTGAACCGAAGCTCTACCTCTCCGGCTCCCACGAGATCTATAATTTCCGCAAGACCCACATATCGTCCTACGCGCACTATTCGCTGAGCCCGAATGGCGATGACCTGGGTTTCAGTTTGCAACGTCCCTTCTTTTCACCCTTGACGATCTGGGCCGCAGGCTTCTCCTGGGGTCAGGCTTGGAAGCATTATGACGACTTTAATGCTGACGGTACAGTGCTTCACAGCTATGGGTTGTCACCTGCATCGCTGGACATTTGGGCCGGCAGGGCCTGGGCACTGGGCAGCAGCAGCGAGTCCGGGGCACGCAACAGCAATTTTGTGCTTGCCGCACGCTACGCCCAAACACGCTTTGCGACCAGGCCACCCTTGGAATTGGACGCATCAGGGGTGTACAGCAATACATCCTTATTCCTGGTCAGCGCTGGCTTGAGCATCAGACAGTACTATAAGGAGCGTTACCTGTTCCGCTTTGGGAATTCCGAGGATGTGCCGGAAGGCCTCCTGGTCACCTTCACCACCGGGGTGGAAAAGCGGGAACTCACGGTGAACCGGCCTTATCTGGGTAGCGATGTTTCGCGGGGAAGGAACTATCCCAACTTCGGATACCTGAATCTGGGTATAGGATACGGCACCTTCTTTCAAGATCGGACCGTGGTGGATGGCGCCTTCAACGCGCGATTGCTCTACTTCACAGACCTCCGCTCGTTGGGCCGTTGGCACTATCGGCAGTTTTTTCGCTTCAACGCTGTATATGGCTATGATAAACCGAGCTATGAGCGTGTGAATTTGAACGGTTCCCAGCTCTATGGTTTCTCAGGCGGAACGCTCGAGGGCACGCACAAGGAGCTCCTCCGCAGTGAGACTGTCTTTTATGCGCCATGGTCCTTCCTCGGCTTCAAGGTGGCACCGGTGCTTTTGATGGGCTTCGGCACGATCGGGAATGAGGGCGACCCGTTGTTCACCGGCCGCATACAGACGGCGTTCAGCATCGGGCTTTTGGTCCGCAATGAAAATCTCTTGGTCACCACCTTTGAGTTGTCCTTTGGCTTCTATCCCTACCTTCCGGACCGTCAGGGTTCGGCCTTCCGGTTCAACAGCTTTGATTCCTTTTCCGCCGGAGCGGCAGGTTTTGATTTTGCCGAGCCGGCAGAAGTGCCATTCGATTAGAACCCCTGGTGGTGAACGTCTTTAAGACGGTACCATGCCGACCGGCCCGTACCAACCCGAATGATCGTTCCGTTTTCCACGGCCTCGGCCAGATCGCGGCTTGCGGTGGCGGTGGATAGCTCCGGGAAAGCGATGCGGTAATCCTTCCGTGCGAAGCGTCCGCTATCATTACCAAGCAGAAAGGAGGAGATGCGGTCAGCGCCTGCCAGCACTGGCCGTTCGCGTGTGAGCAGTTCGTGCAGGGCCTCGTCGATGCGTTCCATCATATACGTGATGAAGGCGCCGCAGTCCTCTTGGCGGTCGGCATGCTCCAAGGCGGCGTAGTACCCTTTGCGGCCGCGCTGGATGAATCCTTCCAAGGGGAGAAAGGAGAAGACAGGCCATTGGTGCATCAGCATCAGCTTTTGCCAGAGCCGCGCGATGCGGCCGTTGCCTGTCCATTCCCGATACCGGACCTATACTGCCGAATGAACAATGCCGTCTTATTGCTAAAGGCTCTTAACCACCTTGTGTACCGCATGGCCTTCCGGGGTGTTCAGGTGGATGAAATACAAGCCATCAGCAAGGGCCTCCAGATTGAATTGGAACACATGTTCGCCAGCGGGCTTGCTGCCTAAGTGCTCCTGCTGC
>JBBSUV010000018.1:0-67366 GCA_038234075.1 Flavobacteriales bacterium
AGCAACCCGCTAGGGATAAACCCGACGAACGACGGGCTTCGGCCAAGGGCGGGAAGACCAGAAAACTTCCCGCTCAAGCCCGGAGTTCCTCATGCCTTAAAAAACTCAACAAGCGTTTGGAGATGTCATAGAATAAGCGCGTGCATCCCGGACTGCGACCCCGGCTCGGGGGCCGGGGTGACAACAACGGAGGACCGGGCACATGAATAGCTGCGCCGGGCGCAGCTATTCATGTGCCCGGTCAAAGAACAAATGTCATTCCGGGCCTGACCCGGAATCGCGAAAATGTTTGTCCTGCCGCAGGGTCCGCTGTGTGTCAGAGATGCTGGTGGGCTTGACCCTACGGGGACGACTTCAGGCGAACTGCAGATCGTACAGCTTCCGGTAGGCGCCATTCATGGCCAACAGGTCCTGGTGCGAACCCTGCTCCAGGATCCGGCCCTCCCCTATGACCATGATGCGGTCCGCCTTCTGGATCGTGCTGAGGCGGTGTGCGATCACAATGCTCGTGCGGCCTTGGGTGATCTTCTCCGTGGCCTGCTGGATCAACTGTTCGCTCATGCTGTCCACGCTGCTCGTGGCCTCGTCAAGCACGAGCACCTTGGGCTGGTTCACATAGGCGCGCATGAAGGCGAGCAGCTGGCGTTGGCCGACGCTCAGTACCGCGCCGCGCTCCCGCACGTCCGTGTCGTAGCCCAGCGGCAATTGCATGATGAAGTCGTGCGCCCCCACGGCCTTCGCGGCCTGGATCACCTCCTCGCGCGTGATGCTGTCGTCGTGCAGTGTGATGTTGTTGTGTACCGTGTCGCTGAACAGGAACACGTCCTGTAACACCACGGAGACGCTCTTCCGCAGCTCTCCTAAGCGATAGTCGCGGATGTTCACGCCGTCCAGCAGCACCTTGCCCTTCTGGTATTCATAGGCCCGGCTCAGCACGTTCACGATGCTGCTTTTCCCACTGCCCGTGGCGCCCACCAAGGCGATCATCTGTCCCGCCTTCGCGGTGAAAGAGATGTGCTTCAGCACGTATTCCTCGTCGGAGTATGCGAACCACAGGTCCTCGAAAGTGATGTCGCCTTGGACCTCGGCCGTGCTCAAGGTGCCGCTCTCGTCCATCGTCGCATCGGTGTCCAGCACGGCGAAAACACGCTCACTGCCCACCATGCCCATCTGCAACACGTTGAAGCGGTCCGCGAGCTGGCGGATCGGGCGGTATAGCATGTTGATGAACTGGATGTAGGCGATCAATTCCCCGAAGGTGGCCACACCTTTCAGCACGTCGCCCACGCCCCACCAGATGAGGAAGGCAAGCGATACAGCACTGAGTATTTCCACGATCGGGAAGAAGAGCGAGTAGGCGAACACGGAGCGGATATGCGCGCCCCGGTGTTCCTTGTTGATCGCCGTGAACTTGCGGTACTCCTGCCGTTCGCGCCCGAAGAGCTGCACGATCGCCATGCCCTGGATGTGCTCCTGCACGAAAGCATTCAGCCGCGCTACTTGCGTCCGCACGTCCTGGAAGCTTTTCTGGATGGAGTTCTTGAAGATGTTGGTGGCCCAGAGCAGCAGCGGGATCGGCACCATGCTCCACAGGGCCAGTTCCCAGTTGTACACGAACATCACCACCACCACCACCGTGAGCTTCAACAGGTCGCCCATGATCATGAGCAGTCCTTCGGAGAAGATGCTCTCGATCGTCCCAATGTCGCTGATCACGCGCGTTACGAGCGTCCCGATCGGCGTACCGTCGAAGTAGCGCATGCGGAAGCCAACGATCTTGGTGAAGAGCTTCTGGCGCAGGTCGAAGGTGATGGTCTGCCCCAACCAACTCGTCCAATAAGCCTGATAGAATTGTACGCTTCCTTCCACGATCAGGAGGCCCACCACGATCGCCATCATCATGTAGAGGCCAGGCAGATCTCCCTTGACCGCATAGTTGTCCACCATCTTGGCCATCAGCACAGGTCGGACCACCGCTACGAGTGACAGGAAGATGGTAAGTGCGAACGTGATCCAGAACAGCCTGCGGTAAGGCCGCACGAACTGCATCACGCGCCGGAAGAGGCCCACATCGAATGCCTTGCCCTTGGTGCCGCTCATGTTTCCTGCTGCGGGATGAAGGGGTATTCGATACGGGACAGGTAAAGCCCGCAGGCCGGCGCGCTCTTGCCGGCCATCCCGCGATCGTGCGAGGCGAGCACTTCAGCCATGTACTCCACTGGCCAATGGCCTTTCCCGATGCGGATGCAAGTGCCCACGATCGCGCGCACCATGTTCCGCAGGTACCGGTTGGCGGTGATGGTGAAGCGATAGCCAACATCCGTGGCCACCCAGTTCGCCTTGCGCACATCGCAAATGGACGTGCCATTATCGCTGCCGGTGCGCTGGAAGCAACTGAAATCCTGCTTGCCGATCAACACTTGGCAGGCGGCATCCATGGAGGCGACATCCAGATCCACCCTGTAAAGGCAGGACTTGTCGTGTAGGAACGGATCCTTTTGCCGGTGGATCAGGTAGGTGTACTCACGTTCCGTAGCGCTGAAGCGTGCGTGGGCATCCTCAGCGACCGGGAACAGGCGTTTGGCGGCGATGCTCGGCGGCAGCATGCCGTTGATGCTGTTATAGAATCCGTCGGTATTCGCGATCGGCTCCGGGGCATCGAAATGGATGTAGTAGGAAGAAGCATGGACGCCGGTGTCCGTTCGCCCACAGCCCAAGGCTGTCACCTTCGGCCTTCTCAGCCGCATGCGTAGCGCCTTCTCCACCTCCTCCTGCACAGTGGAAGTCTTCGCCAGTTGCCGCTGCCAGCCGCGGTAAGGCGTGCCATCGTAGGCGAGTTCCATGAAATAGCGTGGCATGTGACGATCAGACGATCCGTATTTCGACAAGCTCAATAGCCAGATCAGAAAATGAGAAAGTGGGGCGCAAAAGTAGGACGTGGGCTTGGGCTATCTTTGAAGCCAAGGCTCCGGAAGCCAACCCATGCAGGAATTGATGCGCCATATCGATCAAGTGCGATCGCTTTGCCAGGCCGCGAACGTGAAGACACTCTTCGCATTCGGCTCCGTGGTTGAAGACCGCCTTGACCCGGAAAGCGATATCGACCTTGTCGTGGACATCGAAGAAGAAGATCCGGAAGCCTACTCCGACAACTACTTCAACCTGAAGTTCAAGTTGCAGGAACTGCTGAAGCGGCCCATCGACCTGTTGGAACAAAACGCCTTGCGGAACCCGTTCCTGCGCGCTGAGATCGACAGGACGAAAGTGCTCGTTTATGGAAAGTGAGGCCAAGACCTGGCTTGCTGATATCTGGATGGCCATTGCCGAGATCCGTATGTTCCTTCCTGAGTCCGTTGACTATGCCCATTTTCGCGAGGACATAAAGACCAAGCGGGCAATTGAGCGCAACATCGAGATCATCGGCGAAGCCATGGGTCGGCTATTGGACTATGACCCTGACTTTCCCATCAATGACGCACGGCGCATCGTGGACGCACGGAACAGGATCATCCATGGATATGACACGGTCTCGGACGCGATCATCTGGTCCATCGTTAAGAATGATCTTTCAGGCCTTGAGAGCGAGGTCACTGAATTATTGAAGAAGGACGCCTGATCGTTCTCTCGATAGCCACATTCCGGACCAGGCCCCATCTTCGCCCCGATGAAGCGCATCGGACTCTTGAGCGATACCCACGGCTGGTTGGATCCGCGCCTGCAAGAGCATTTCAAGGAATGCGATGAGATCTGGCATGCGGGCGACATCGGCGGAAAAGCCGTGACCGATGAACTCCAGCGATGGAAGCCGTTGCGCGCGATCCATGGCAACATCGACGATGCCAAGACACGATTGGATTTCCCCGCTGACCAGCGCTTCACGATCGAGGGCGTGCGTGTGTGGATGACGCATATCGGCGGCCGGCCCCCGCGCTATGATCCCGCCGTACGCGACGAACTGAAGCGCGACGCTCCTACCCTCTTCATCTGCGGGCATTCGCACATCTGCATGGTGAAGTTCGACCCCGCGCTGAACATGCTCTACATGAACCCCGGCGCCACCGGCAGGCACGGTTGGCACAAGGTGCGTACGGCATTGCGTTTCACCATTGACGGGCCCAAGTTGAAGGGCCTGGATGTTATTGAACTGGGCGCGCGAGGCGCTGGGGAATAGTTGTCGGTTGTATGTTCTCAGTTGTCAGGCGTGGCCGCTACGTCCTCCGACCACGACCATGGAAAACCGAACTGCACGAACGAGAAAAACGGCACCGCACGTGCAGATAACCCTGACAACGGACAACTAGCAACTGACAACTAACGTAGCCTGTCCATACTCTTCACCAGCGCCTCGTCCTTCCGGATGCCGCGCTCGGCGAGCAGGATGAACACGATCATCAGCAAGGGCAGACCCGCGGAGATCCCGAAGGTGTTCTCCACCCTTTCTCCCTGTGCCAGATAGGAGCGGACGGAGTTATCGGTGATGAAGAGGAAGACCACCACGGCCATGGTCATCAGGTTGGCGGTGCGCGTGAGCAGCAGTTGGCGCTGGCGGTTCTTATAGAGGAACACGACCACCACCAAGAGCACGGACACCAGGGCGATCACCGGCGCGAACGGGATCTTGACGTCCGCATCGACCACCTGCGTCCCATCGGCCATGAAGAACCCCGTGGTGCGGAACTCAAAGGCTTGGTCCCCACGCATAAAGGAGTCCACTGGGAACAAAAACGTGAGCGCACCGCAAAGCGCGGCCAGCAAGAGGAATACGGTCTGTTTTCTTTGGATCATGGCGATGGGGCCGGTGCGCGAAGTTCGGAAGCCCTGCGGAACCGGGCCCGGACAAAAAAAATTGCACTTCCGCCCGATCATCGTTATTATTGCATCGTCTATTGCGGGTTGGCCCATTTTGGCGCCGCCCCCCTTCCCTCTCTACCACGATCACGAATTTCTTTCACTGAGCCTTTATGGCGATCTGCGGCATACCGTGCCGCTTCCCCCATCGAACCCGAGTATCATGTACGAAAAAGCCGCACTTGAGGCTCTTAAGCTCACTGAGCTGAAGGAGATCGCCAAGCAATTGAAGCTGAAGAAGATCGAGACCCTGAAGAAGCAGGACCTCATCGCGAAGATCCTCGAAGCCTCCCCGGCCCGTGATACCCGGGACACGGACGCCATCGCACAAATGGCGACCGACGACGAGTCACCCGATCCGGAACCCGACCCGGAACCGGAGGAGGATGACGACGATGATGACGACGACGATGAGGATGATGACGATGACGACGACGATGAGGACGGGGATGACGACGAGGATGATGACGACGACGAGGACGAACAGGACGAACATGCTAGTGCCAAAGCCAAGCCGGAGGCGCCTGAACGGCAGCCGCGCGAAGCGCACAAGCCGGTAGCCGCCACCGATACGTCTGATGACCGGGTCCGTCGCTCAGATGATCGACCCAACGACACCAACGACCGCTTTGATCCCCGCGACCGGCAACAACGCCGCGGACGCAGGCCTCGCATCGAGGGGGAAAAGGGGAAGGAAGAGAACGACCAAAGTGAAGGCACAAGCGACCCCAACGGCTCCAGTTCTCCTGTCGACCAGTCCCGTCCGAACGAGGACCATGGTGATCAGCGGCACGGCACAAGCGGGGAAAAGTCCGAGGCGAAGAACGAAGGTCCACGCGACCAGCGCGACAGGGACCGGCATCAGGGCCGCGACCAGCAGCGCAACGATCAGCAGCGCAACGAACAACGCCCCCCCGCAGATCAACGTGCAGCCCCGGAGCAACGCGCTCCACGGGATCAGAACGACCAGCGCAACGACCCGAACCGGGATCAACAACAACGCGAGCAGCAGCGCCGCAACGACCAGCAGCGCAACCAGCAGCAGCAGGAGCAAAAGCAGCAACAACAGCAGCAGCAACAACAACCGTTGCCCGCCAGCTTCGAAGCCTTCATCGAAACGGATGGCGTACTGGAGATCATGCCCGAGGGCTATGGCTTCCTGCGCAGCAGCGACTACAACTATCTGCCCTCACCGGATGATGTCATTGTGACACAACAGCAGATCAAGCAGGCCGGCCTCAAGCTGGGCGATACCGTCCATGGCTATGTGCGCCCGCCGCGCGACCAGGACAAGTTCTTCCCGCTGGTGAAGGTGGAAAGCATCAATGGCCGCGACCCGGAATGGGCCCGCGATCGCGTCCCGTTCAAGTTCCTTACACCGCTTTTCCCGAACGAGAAGTTCGACCTCACCACCAAAGGCAGCAGCCTCAGCACGCGCGTGCTGGACCTGTTCGCTCCGATCGGCAAAGGGCAGCGTGGCTTGATCGTGGCCCAGCCCAAGACCGGTAAGACGATCCTGCTGAAGGACGTGGCCAATGCCATCGCCGCCAACCATCCGGAGGTGTACCTTATCGTGCTACTGATAGATGAGCGGCCGGAGGAAGTGACCGACATGCAGCGCAGCGTGAAGGCCGAGGTGATCGCGAGCACGTTCGATGAGCCCGCCACCCGCCACGTCGCCGTGGCCACCATGGTGCTGGAGAAAGCGAAGTGCCTCACCGAATGCGGCCATGACGTAGTGATCCTGCTGGATTCCATCACGCGTCTCGCTCGCGCCTACAACACCGTTCAGCCCGCCAGCGGCAAGATCCTTTCCGGCGGTGTGGATGCCAACGCCTTGCAAAAGCCGAAGCGCTTCTTTGGTGCCGCTCGGAAGATCGAGAACGGCGGATCGCTCACCATCCTCGCTACTGCGCTCACCGAGACGGGCAGCAAGATGGACGAAGTGATCTTCGAGGAATTCAAGGGCACGGGGAACATGGAACTGCAACTGGACAGGAAGATCAGCAACCGCCGCATCTTCCCTGCCATCGACATCCTCGCCAGCGGCACACGTCGCGACGATCTCCTGCACCACAAGGACGTGCTGCAACGCACGTGGATCCTGCGCAAACACCTCGCGGACATGACGCCGGTGGAGGCCATGGAATTCGTGAAAGGACGCATGGAAGGCACCAAGAGCAACGAGGAGTTCCTCGTCTCGATGAATGGCTGAAAATTGATCAGCTGATTAGCTGATGAGGTGATTAGCTAATGCGGGTGCCAAGTGCGACCATCAGCTAATCAGCTAATCCTTCACATCAGCTGATCCTCTACAATGGCCGGCATCAAAACCACCTTTCTGCTCGCACTCCTAGCGATGTTGATCCGGACCGGCCTGTTCTATGCCGGGGTGGAAGTGGCGCCTTTCAAGTTGATCCCCGTACACCTGCTCCTGATCATTCTGGCGGTCTATTTCAGCGGGCATCTCCTGCTGAACCGCGACCCGTCACGCGGCTTCGGGGAATTGATGCGCGTCGGTTTCCAGGCCGCCTTGCTCTATGCGTTCCTGCTTTCGCTCTTCATCTGGATCTTTTACAAGACCATGGATACCACAGCCTTCAGCAGCTACAACGAAAAGCTCGTCCAGGGCTTCGTTGCGCAGGGCCATCCGGAGGTGTTGGCACGGGATAAGGTCGGCGCCATGTACAACGCCGGCAGCTATTCGGTGATCACCTTCTTCGGCTTGTTCATGACGGGGGCACTGAACGCTGTGGTCTTCGCGATCCTGCACCACAAGTTGTTGCGGCGGTGGCGTTGATCCGAAGTTGTCAGTTGCCAGTTGTCAGGGTTGAGCTTTATGGCTTCTTCCGTGAACCTTCAGGCTTCTGTGCTACTTCACAGGAGGGCGATAAAAGCTCAGCGAACCCGGGTCGCAATGGATTTGCCAAGAGTATCCGGACAACTGACAACGAACAACTGACAACTATTCCAACTCAAGCGATGAACGCCTCCGCCAGCGCGTTCAGGTCCAGCCCCCCGAAGTTGCCGCTGCTCATCATCAAGAGCACGCCACCCGCTGATCCCGGAGCCTCCCCCATGCCCTCGCGCACCGCTCCCATCAAGGCGATCGGATCGGTGAGCACCTGCAGGTCCTTCCGGCCGAAAGCGGCACGGATACGATCTATGGGCACTGGCGGAAGCCTCTTCAACTGCACCGCGTGCGGGTCGTAGAACACAAGCGCCTTGTCCGCGCTGTCCATGCATCCAGCATATTGGTCCAAGAAATTCTCGCTGAGGCTGCTGAAGGTGTGGAGTTCCATGCAGGCCGTGAGCTTTCTGTTCGGGAATTGCTCACGCACGGCATCCACCGTGGCTTTCAGCTTGCTTGGCGAATGGGCGAAATCCTTGAAGACAACCTTATCCCCGAGCTCCGCAAGCTTCTCCAACCGCTTTGCCGCTCCGGTGAAGGAGCCGATGGCCGCGTAGAATTCACGGTCGCCGATACCGAGCTGATGGCACACATGGCGTGCGCCTTCGAGATTCATCAGGTTGTGCTTGCCGAAGATGTTCAGCTGGATCTCTCCTTGACCCGTCTTCAGGAAAGTGGCACCGTCGCGGATCACATGGGGCGGAACGCCGTAGGGGATCTGCACCACGTCCTTCCGGCCTTTCCGTTCCTCGGCCAAGCGCTTCACCTCGGGGTCCTCCACGCAATAGATCAGCTTTCCGCCCGGCTGGATCAGGTCCATAAAAGTGGCGAACTGCTCCACGTAGCTCTCGAAGGTCTTGAAGACGTTGATGTGGTCCCACGCGATCCCACTGACCAGTGCGATGTCCGGCTTGTAGAGGTGGAATTTCGGCACGGGCTCCAAGGTGGAGGCGAGGTATTCATCGCCCTCGATCACGGCCACCTTGCTATTCGCGCCTAACCGCACCATGCAGTCAAAACCCTCCAACTGTGCGCCCACCAAATAATCGAAGTCGGTGCCCGCCGCTCGCAGGACGTGCACGATCATGGAAGTGATGGTCGTCTTTCCGTGGCTGCCGCCGATCACGACACGGGTCTTGTCCTTGGTCTGCTCGTAGAAATAAGCGGGATAGCTGAAGACGGGGATGCCCAACTCCTGTGCACGCTGCAGCTCGGGGTTGTCGGCACGCGCGTGCATACCGAGTATCACCGCGTCCAAGTCCTTCGTGATGTCCTCCGGATGCCAACCCATCTTTTCGGGCAGCAGGCCCAGGTTGCTGAGGCGGCTGTGGCTCGGCTCGAAGATCTCATCATCGCTGCCGCTCACCTCGAAGCGTTGCTGGTGCAAGGCGATGGCGAGGTTGTGCATGGCACTGCCCCCGATGGCGATGAAGTGGACGCGTTTCATGGTGTAAAGTTGGGCCGATGAACAGCACAGACGGATACCCAGGAAAGGAAGTGTCCACGTGGCTATGTCAAAACATGAGTAGGGCCGACCGGCATCGCATCTTCCGGTTCACCTAGCACTGATAGCAAATCCAATAATTGGCGCATTCGTAAAATAGCCGCTGTGTTCCCGATACGTGTCCGTGCCGTTAGGACCGACTTCGACCACCAACGGGACTTGAAGCGTCCATGAGTAGCCCATAAGCACCGAGATGATCATCCCCTTCGATGCCAGGAGCCGCAATGCTCCTCCCATTTTCAGCGATCCGCTGCTTGCCGTTGTCCTGGTGCTGAAGTTGGTTCCACCGTCGTCCTCCTTTCGTCCGAAGGCATATGCGCCATAGAAGAAGGCCCGAATGTCTACCTGACTGAATTTCGCAACTTCCAGATCGTTGCCGAGTGCAAGCGTGAACCCGTCCGGCCCGCCGCCGATACCCAACATGAGGGTTGGGTTGAGAAATCGATGGGCATCAACGCTTACCCCTAGACCAAAGAGCCCCACTGGCATTCTTGATCCCAACTGCAATTCCAGCCAAGCTCGAACAGGCCTTGCGGAGCTGTCCGTTTGGCCCTTCGAAACCAGAGTAGCCAATGCTAGGAACATGGTCATAACGACTTTTAAACGTGCATGGGCCTGAGGGTGCATCGCTTGCGAATATCGCATACAGGAAGCGATAATGAACTTGATCAACACACATCACCGATACTGTGGATACCAGAGGATCGACATGCCCGATCGGCGATTTTTACCTTCGCCATTCTTGAAGATCGTGTCGGGACATTGATCACTGCCGATCATTTTTCGGCTTTCCGTGTTTCTCACCAAGACATTCCAACAGAAGCTCATTTTATGGCCCTTTCAGTTCGTCCCTTGCTCCTTTCATTGCTCTACCTGCTTTTTTCCGGTGCCTTACACGCTGCTGCCACGGCGGACACCACTGCATTACGCGTGGGCGTGGCGGGCACGGCCCCTTTCGTCAATGTTGACGGCAAAGGCATTTCCGTTGAGCTCTGGGATCGCGTGGCCACGCACATGGGCGTCCGCTATACCACCGAGGCCTACCCTTCCGTCCCCGAAGCTTTGCAAGCCTTGGAGGACGGACAATTGGATGCGGTTGTTGGTCCTGTCAGCATCAGTTCCGATCGGGTGGGGCGTATGGATATGACACAACCGTACTTCCGGAGCAGCCTCTCCATACTTTCCCGCAACGATGCACTCAGCGCTTGGGAACGCATCAAGCCGTTCTTCAGCATCAAGTTGTTTTATGCGTTGGCGTTATTCCTATTCATCCTGGCCGTTGTGGGCGCAATGCTCTGGCTCGCCGAGCGGAAAGCATCACCGGAGCAGTTCCCCTATGATCCTGCAAGGGGCATCGGGAATGGCATGTGGTGCGCCATCTCCACCATGAGCACCACCGGGTATGGCGATATTGCCCCGGTGACGCTGGCTGGACGCATCATCGCGGGAAGCTGGATGGTGATCTCCATCATTTTCGCCACCACCATGGTGGCCGGCATCGCCAGCACGTTGACATTGACCGGACTGGGCCATACGGTGATCGATACCTCGGACAAGCTTTCGGGCAAGCGGGTGGCCGTGCTGGAGGATTCACCGGCGGCGGACTTCGTCATCGATCACGGAGGTTTCGCTGTAGCGGAGGGGAACCTGGACTCATGCTATGCCGCATTGAAGGACAAGCGCGTGGATGCCATCGTGTTCGACCGCCCACAACTCCTGTACTTCTTCACTCAGCAGCGCGGCAAGGGCATGGCCGTGTCACCTGCCGAGTACCAGCCCCAAGGCTACGGTTTTGCTTTCCCGATGCATTCACCCTACATGCCCCAAGTGGATGTGGAACTGTTGCGCATGAAAGAGGATGGCGAACTGAGCCGGATCCTGAAGAAATGGCTTGGTGACGGTGAGAAGTAGCGTACGGCACGCACTCTACCGCGAATAACAACCGAGGCTCTTAGGCTCACCCTAAAACATTCGGCAGGTCCCGGCGACCATGCAAGATCCGGATGACCCTTATCCGCTTTTGAACGATCCTGTAAAAGATGACATGGCTTTCCTGGGTCATGCTCAAAAGCCCCTTACGGATCTCGTTCCGCGCGCGGCCAAGCTTGGGATTGTCCGCAATTTCCGTCAGGACGCCATCGAACGCAAGCAGGTATTTCACCGCTTGGGCCAGCCCGAACTGCGCTTCGGTGTAAGCGAATATCTCCTCGATATCCCGCTCGGACTGTTCCGTGAGGTCGTATGGCAACGGTCGCCGCATGAGCCCTTAGCTATGCTTTGCCCAGCTTCTGCACAATATCCTTCACACCGCGTTTGCCTACAGGGCTATGCCATCCCTTGGCTATCTCGGAACGCAATTCCTCCAACACGCGGTCTTTATATAGCTTGTGCAGACGCAGCGCTTCGCGAACCACTTCGCTGGCATTCTGATAATCGCCGCTATCCAGCTGTGCAGCGATGTAAGCACGCTGCTTTTCGGTGAAACTGACATTCATTTGATTGTGGCTTTGGTCCCACGAAGATAACCGCTCTGTCCGAATATGTCCAATTTGGACATCATTCAACCTTCACCATAAGCTCCCGACCTTAGCCCCATGAAACTGTATACGATCGATACCGGATTCTTCAAACTGGACGGCGGCGCCATGTTCGGCGTGGTGCCGAAAGTGCTCTGGGGCAAGGTGCATCCAGCTGATGAGAAGAACCTCTGCTCCTGGGCCATGCGATGCCTTTTGGTGGAGACGGATGGCCATTTGATCCTGATCGACAACGGCATCGGCGACAAGCAGGATGAGAAGTTCTTCGGGCACTATTACCTCCACGGCGATGCCACGTTGGTCAGCTCGCTGAAGAAGCACGGCTTCATCCCGGACGACATCACCGACGTCTTCCTCACGCACCTGCACTTCGACCATTGCGGCGGGAGCATCAAGCGGGTCGGCGACAAGCTGGTGCCGACCTTCAAGAACGCGACCTATTGGAGCAACAAGTACCACTGGGAATGGGCCACGAAGCCGAACCCGCGCGAGAAAGCGAGCTTCCTGAAGGAGAACATCCTACCGATCCAAGAGAGCGGCCAGCTGAAGTTCGTGGACCTCACCCCTACCCTCTCCCAAGGAGAGGGAGCCGACTTCGGAAGAAAGAATTATGTGAAGGAACTATTTCCGGGCTTCGACGTGCTGATGGTGAACGGGCATACCGATGCGATGATGATCCCGCACATCGCCTACAAGGATCATACGCTGATCTACATGGCGGACCTGATCCCCAGCGCCAACCACATCCCCATCCCTTGGGTGATCAGCTACGACACGCGACCGCTATTGAGCATGCAGGAGAAGGCCCCTGTGCTGGAGTCCGCGGCGGACAAGGGATCCATTCTCTATTTCGAGCACGACCCCGTGACGGAATGCGCATTGGTGGAACGCACCGAAAGGGGTGTGAAGCTGAAGGAGACCATGCGGCTGGAGGATCTCTAGAGGCCGCTCATTCTTTTGACGCGGAGGCGCAGAGGCGCGGAGAGATCTTTTTCGTTGTTGTCAGATTCGGTAAGCATTGGGCAGTCGGCAGATAGCAGTCGGCAGCAGCAGTAGGCAGCGGCTTCAACGAGCACCTTTCACGAGACCTTATTAGCATTTCTCTGCGCCTCCGCGCCTCTGCGCCTCCGCGTCATCCCGCCTTTGCATTCTCTGCGCCTCCGCGCCTCTGCGTCCCATTTCACCACAACTCCACCCCGAAGATCTTCACCGTGGTATAAGCGAATCCGATGAAAACACCGTCGGGTCGTTCTTCCAGGGGAAACACCTCGGCGCTGTCCATTCCACCTGAGCGGCTTCGGCCCGTGGCGATATTGAAGCCCATGCGGTGCAGCGGGCAGATGATGTCGCCGCCCTCGCACCAGCCGCCGATGAAGCTACTTCCTTGATGCGGGCATCGGTCGAGTAGCGCGTGCAGCTTGCCTCCGTTGCGCACAAGGCAGATCGACCTGCCGCCGACATTCACGCGGATCATCTTGCCTTCCGGAAGAGTCTCCGGGCTGCCTCCTTCCACGCGCTTCCAACGGATGCCTTCCACGATCATCAGGGGCGAACATACGCTCCGGCCTGCCGGATATCGAAGACCGGTGCGCCCTCTTCCCTGCCCCAGCGGTGCATCATGGAGCGATTTCGTGCGGGCATATCCGCACTGAGCACCCATGCTGAAGGCGCAGCATCCGCCAGCGCGGCCAGGTCCAGCCAGCCTTTGCCGTGCATCACCACCGTATGCGGGCCCGTGGGCCATTCCACCGTGGATCCGGTACGTTCCACGGGAAGAAGATCATAGCGCATTCCGGCCTCCACCACGTAACGCGGCAGGCTGTCCACCCGCACCACCTGTTCGATACCAGCATGCCGGGAATGGTCCTCGATGCTGCGCTCCGTCCATGTGGTGGCGCCTTCGGCGAAAACGTGCAGCGTGCGGCCTTGCACGAAAGTGACCACCGTTCCATCGCGATCGTTGTACACGGCAAAACCCCGCTGTTCGTTGCGTTGATGGGCGGTCCATCCCCAGCCGAAGAGCAGGATCGCGGTCATCGCCAAGCTCGCGGTGCGCGCCCATTTGTGATGTTGCAGCATCCATGAGGCCAAGAAGGCCAGCAACATATAGAGCCCGACCATTCCCCAGAAGCCGACACGCACGGCGGGATAGGCGCCGGGCAGACCCGCGAAGAAGCCGGAGAGCCAGCCCAGCAACAGCAGCAGCCACTTCATCAGTGTGGTGACGAACGGCCCCAGCACCGGCACGGCATGCACCGCGAGCAGAATGATCCCGCCGTAAACGCCCATCCCCACAAGCCCCACGATGGCCATGTTCGCTGGCAGGAACCACATGGGGAACGCTTGGAACACATAGAGGCACAGCGGAATGGTGAAGGCCTGCGCGGAAAGACTTACCACGATGAGCGACCAGAAGAAGCGCGCCACAGCGTTGGGCGGCGCCCACAACAAGTGAATGGGCCGATAGAACACCGCGATACCCAGCACAGCGAGGAAGGAAAGTTGGAAGCCGAGCTGCAAAATCATCGAGGGATCCCACAACAACAGTACGATCGCCGCGCAGGCCAAGCTGTTCAGCGATTCCGAACGCCAACTTGTCATCTCGGCCACGGTGAAAAGCGAGAACATCACGGTGGCGCGCAGCACCGACGGGGAGAAACCGGTGATGCCCGCATACAGCCAAAGGGCGACCAAGGCGGCACAACCGCGAATGAACTTACCACGCGGGCTCTTCCCCAGGAAAACCAAACCCCACAGCACAGCGACATAGATGATGCCCACATGGGTGCCGCTCACCGCCAGCACGTGGATGGTGCCGCTCCGCACGAAGGCTTGGTTCTGGTCAGGTTCCAGCTCATCACGCATGCCCAATAGGACCGCCTTCACCAAGGCGCGCTCGCGGTCCGGGAGGCCCGACCGGAGCAACCAGCCTGAAATGCGGCCACGTACCTTCTCGAAGAAGCCCAAGCCGCCCGGCCGGGAGCTCAACACGGACCAGCGGTCGTCCGGAGCGAAACACTCGTAACTCACCCCGCGGCCAGCCGCCCACTGGCGTGCATCGAAACCGCCGGGATTGGCGACCCGCTCGATCGGCGTGGAACGGGAGGTGAGAAGCAAGCGATCGCCGGTCCGCGGCGTTCCACGCGTGCTGTCGCGAAGGAGCGTGACCAGCATGCGGCCGCTGGCAGGTACCGCTTTGCCGTCAATTACAGCCGCTCGTACTTCTGACCACACGCGGACCGAGCGCTCCTTGGCCGACGCCACTTCACTCACTTCCACCTTCCATGCGGAAGCGTTGGCAGCCAAGCGGCTCACATGGTCATCCCGGCTCTCCGCAGATCGCAGCTGCTGCCACAAAGCACCGAACGCCAAGAGCAGCGTGAACAAAGCCGCACCCGAAGCCCAGCGGCCGCCGTACTTCTGCTTCCGAAAAGAAAGGAATATCCACACCGCGAAGACCAACAGCACCACGACCCAACTTGCCGCATAAGAGATCGGAAGCCCAAGCCCCACCACCAGTCCAAGGATAAAGGGGATCGCAGCCCGCAGCAGAGGTGCCCGGATGATCGCGCTGGTGAAGTTCCCGCTGCCGTGCATGCTTCATCCCGTTCATTCCCGCGCCAATAGGGCCGAGAACCTGCACATCGCCTCGATCACGGACAAGATAGAAGGAATAATCGGTGCCTCAATAGCGTATTCCTTCCGCGCCTGACGGCGCTTGTGCGTGGATACGAATGAACCACGGATCCACACGGATGGACACGGATCATATTTAGACAGCCTATCCGCGGTGCCATTCAATTGAAACAGAAAAACCATCGTATCGCGGCAACAGCATTATCTGCGCCATCAGCGTCATCTGCGGAAAAAACATCGCGGCCTAAGCATTCCATCCGTGTATATCCGTGTCCATGCGTGGTAAAACAAGCCTTGGATACCGCGTCCAAAGGACGCATCCGACGCAATTGCCCGATGCGTCCCGCGTTGATCTCCGCGGGGAACGATCTTTGTCCCGTCCACCATGCTCCGCCTGATCGCTCCCCTTCTCCTGTTCCTCGGCACTTCCGTGGTTGCCTTGGCCCAAGTGGATCGTTCACCGGCGGACAGCACCTCCACCAGCGGCGACACCACGGTGGTCATGGACTGGCGCGCGAGGCACCAACCCAAGCGGGCTACGATCTATTCCGCCATCCTGCCCGGTGCGGGCCAGGTGTACAACCGGAAATACTGGAAAGTGCCCATCGTTCTCGGCGGGTTGGCGGCCTCCTACTATTTCATCCAGGACAACAACCGCCAGTACCAGCGATACAAAACGGCCTACTTGGATGTGGTAAATGGCCGCACGGACGAGTTCAACGGGCAGTACAGCGGCGATCAGCTGCGCAGCGTAGCGGACACCTACAGCCGCTGGCGAGATTATAGCTACGTGGCGATCGGCCTGGTGTATGTGCTGAACATCGTGGATGCCACCGTGGACGGGTACTTTGTCCGCTTCGATGTGAGCGAGGACCTCACCGTGCGGGCTGGGCCATCCTTGAACATGGCGGCGCAAGGCGCGGCGGGGATCAGCTTGGTCGTGCGGCTTTAGACAACATCAAGACAGATCTATCGGCATGAACATCGCCCTCTACGGATACGGAAAAATGGGAAAGGCCATCGAGCAGGTGGCGGTGGCGCGGGGCCATCAGATCGTGCTGCGCGTGGACCATGCCAATGCGGGCACGCCGCCTACCGGCGCGGATGTGGCCATCGAGTTCAGCAGCCCGGCCACGGCGATGGACAACATGCGGCTTTGCATGGTGCATAAGGTGCCCGTGGTGGTGGGCACAACGGGCTGGCATGACCACCTCGGCGAGATCCGCTCGATCGTTCAAGCAGAACAAGGCAGCCTTCTGTGGGCCAGCAACTTCAGCATCGGGGTGAACCTTTTCTTTAAGCTGAACAAGTACCTCACTGGGCTGATGGACGGACAGCCGGGTTATGCAGTTCGGATCGATGAGTCGCACCACGTCCACAAGCTCGATGCACCCAGCGGAACGGCCATCACCTTGGCGCGGGATATTGATCTGAAGAGTGGGCGATATAGTGGTTGGGTGAAGGAGGAGAAGGAGGTCAGGGAGGAAAGGGAAGTAAGTGGGGTGAACGACCAGGTCCCCATTTACAGTGAGCGCATCGGCGAAGTGCCGGGAACACATACAGTGACCTGGGCCGGTGCGGAGGATAAGATCTCGATCACCCACGAGGCATTCGGTCGGCAGGGCTTTGCCACCGGTGCCGTAGTAGCGGCCGAGTGGCTGCGCGGCCGCACGGGACTGTTCACGATGAATGACGTGCTGGATGCGAACCGGTAAGCACATCTTTAACCGCCACGGCGCGACGACACAACGATTGCGCAACGCCTGAAAAATGGTGGGCCCTCTTGCTTGCATTCCTCCGCGTGCTCCGCACACTCCGCGGTTAAGTTCTTTCTTGGCATTTCGTGGCGTTGCCGTTGCGTCGTGGCGTCGTGGCGGTTCACCTTCCGCCCCCACCTTTGCAAACTTTAGTCCCCGAGAATTCCGCCTTGTGCGCACCTTGCGCCCTATCCTGAACTCCACCGCATGATCGCTTGGTTCCTTTTTGCGCTCTACATCGCCTCCCTCTTCATCTGCCTGCCGAAGATCTTCGTCAAGGCGGGGCTACCGGCGTGGAAGGGTCTGGTGCCGTTCTACAATCTTTACGTGTGGAACAAGATCCTCGGCAAGCCTTGGTATTGGCTGATCCTGCTGCTGGCTCCCGGTGTGAACCTGCTGATGCTGATCATCTACAACGTGAACACAAGCATTGCCATGGGCAAGCGGACGTTGAAGGACCACCTGATCATGGTGGTGGTGCCTTGGGTGGAACTGTCCAACCTCGCCTACAACGACAAGTACAAGTGGGTGGGTCCGATCCCCATGGGTTCCCACAAACGGAACATGATGGGCCAATGGGGCGATGCGATCCTCTTCGCGGTGATCGTCGCCACGGCCTTCCGCACCTTCACCTTCGAGGCTTTCACCATCCCCACGGAATCCATGGAGAAATCCCTGCTGGTGGGCGATTACCTCTTCGTGAGCAAGCTGAGCTACGGACCTCGGCTGCCGATGACGCCGGTGACCTTCCCCTTTACGCACCACACGTTGCCGCTCACCCAGAACACGCCGAGCTTCACCAACTGGTTCGAACTGCCCTACATGCGCCTGCCGGGCTTCGGAACGCCCCAGCGCGGTGATGCCGTGGTCTTCAACTTCCCGGAGGGCGACACCGTGGTGGCGAACTACCAGAACATGAGTTACTACCAGCTCGCGAGGATGTGTGGGCGGGAGAATTTATTAAAGCGCGAGCGTGTCGTCTTCCCCATGTCCGATGGCCGGCAAGGCAGTGCTCCAACGGGCGGGATTCTGATCCGGCCGGTGGACAAACAGGAGAACTACATCAAGCGCTGCGTGGGCATCCCGGGCGATACGGTGCAGGTGATCGAGGGTCTGGTCCACATCAGCGGTCAGCCGGAGCCGCTTATCGGTACGGGCCAATACCAATACAACTTCAAGATCAAGGATGGCTTCAACAAGAAGGTATTGAAGGACCAGTACGACATCACCACAACGGATATAGTGGAGGATAACGGCACGGCGAACATGCCGCTGACGCAGGAGAATGCCGAGGCACTGAAGAACTTCGGGAACGTGATCAGCATGACACGTGAGGACAAGCCGAAAGGCTACTATGGCGCCAAGGATTACTGGCCCATCTTCCCGAACGATCCGCGCTACGACTGGAGCGAGGACAACTTCGGCCCGCTATGGATCCCGAAGGCCGGGGCCTCCATCACACTCACGGACATGAACCTTCCGTTGTACCGGCGCGCCATCACCGTGTATGAGCACAACACGCTGGAGGTGAAGGATGGCGCGATCTGGATCAACGGACAGCAGACGAACACCTACACCTTCAAGCAGGACTACTACTGGATGATGGGCGACAACCGGCATCGCTCGCAGGACGCCCGGTTCTGGGGCTTCGTGCCCTACGACCACGTGGTGGGCAAGGCCGTGCTGGTGTGGCTCACCGCCGATCCGGAGAAGGGCGGCTTCCCCATGGGCATCCGCTGGAAGCGGCTGTTCTCCCGGGTAAGATGAACCTGAAGGCGATCTGGGGCCGGGTCCCGGAATGGGGAAAGGCCTTCCTCATCGCCATAGGCCTATTGGCCTGTATGCACCTTTTTGTGCTCCGCTGGGTGACCGTACGGAGCACCAGCATGTTCGCCACGTTGATGCCGGGCGACCTCGTGGGCGTGGAGCGCTGGCCGGTTTGGACAGGACTTCACCGCGGCGACATCATCGTGTTCCGCGATCCCGTGCAGGACGATCGTCCCAAGAGTCAGCGAGAACTGCTTGTGAAACGGATCGTCGGCGCGCCGGGCGACTTAGTGGAGCTCCGCCGCGGCGAACTCTTCGTCAACGGCATTTCCGTAGCGCCGTATGCCGATCAAACAGCCCGCTGGTCGGTACGGCTGAAAAGCGGGACCAATGCCACGGAACTGCTGGCACAGATCGGCCTTGCTGCGGATTTCGTCCTTCCGGGCCATACGATGATCGACCTTCCCTTGAACCCCGCCATGGCCGCTCAACTGAAGGCCCGGCCTGAAGTAGTGAGTGTGGAACGCCGCGGTCCTACAACCGGCTCTCCGGGGCATCTCTTCCCTTTCGGCCCGAACTTCCGCTGGAACAACGATACCTACGGCCCCATACGCGTGCCTGAGGCCGACGATACCGTGGCCGTCACCTCCTTCACCTTGCCCATGTATGACCGCATCATCAGCCGTTACGAGCACAACGTCATGGAGGTCTCCGACAAGGAGCTGCTGATCAATGGCAAGGCCGCGGAGCGCTATACCATCCAGCAGGACTACTATTTCGTCCTGGGCGACAGCAGGGACTTCAGCTCGGATTCCCGCTACTGGGGCTTTGTCCCGGCCGACCAGATCGTTGGCCGCGCAGGCTTCGTCCTGCTGAACGCGCGGTCGTTCCGCAACGGCTCACCCGGTAGCCGCATGTTCAAGAAGCTGTAGTACCGGATTAACTTGCACCCATGCGCCTGCTCGCCCCATTTGCCCTTGCCCTGATCGCCTTCTCCTGCACATCGAAGGACCCTGCATCGCTGTGCGACCGCTTCTTCACGCCTTACCCGGACCATGTGAGCGACCGGCCGCGGAATACGATCAACGCACCTCTTGTGGATGCGATGAACTTTTACGCGAACAAGGAATATGAAAAAGCCATCGCTGGCCTTCAATATGTGCTGGACCGGGATGCTTACAACATGACCGCGCGCATGTACATGGCCAGCGCCCAGTTGGCCATCGGGGATCCGTACAAGGCGGAAATGCACTTGGACTTCATGGAGAATTACAAGGACCGCAGCTTCAGCGATCAGGTCGAGTGGTACAATGCACTCTGTTGGCTTTGTGAGGGCGACACGGCACGGGCGGCCAAACAGGCCCGGTGGATCGCTTCGCGCCCGCAGACCTATCGGAAGGAAGCACAGGAACTGGCCAAGGCGATCTCCAATAAATAAACCCGTGCCGCTCTCCCCTTCCGACCTCCGGACCGCATTGCGCCGCCCCCTCCCGGGCCACGCGACCTTCGCGGATCTGAGCGGCTATCCCAGACCCACGCTCGAAGCCGCGCTGGCACTTTCACCGCCTCCGCGTGAAAGCGCGGTCCTGGTGCTGATCCATCCGGTAAGGGGCATCGACCACACCTTGCTCATGCGTCGGCCCATCTACAAGGGCGTACACAGTGGGCAGATCGGATTCCCGGGCGGAAAAAGAGAGCCGGAGGATATTTCCCTGCACGCCACGGCTTTGCGCGAATTCCACGAGGAGACCGGTGCCGATACGGAGAATTTTGAATTGATCGGAGACCTCAGCCGCATTCACATCCCCCCCAGCAAGACCTTGGTGACCCCGGTGGTGGCCTGGTGCTCGGACCTGGGAAGGTTGCGCCCGGACCCACGTGAGGTCGCGGAGTTGCTGGACGTACCTCTGGCGGAGATCCTACGCGATGACATCCTGCACCGGAAACCCTTCCGCATAGGCATCGATGGTACAGAGCGCACAGCGGCATACTGGGACCTGAACGGCGAGGTGGTCTGGGGCGCGACCGCACTGATGATCGCCGAGCTGCGGACCGTGCTGGGCTATCCCGTTCGTCCGGCGTGGTAGCTCCGCCGTCGATCGTGAAGAACAATATGCCGCGGACTTGCGTTGTACTGGCCCTTCGCGCTACATTTGTCTAACATCCTCATTGCCATGAAACTTCACTCCTTTCTCAAGCCGGTTTCTCTCTTCGGCGTGCTACTGACAGTAGCGTCGCTTCAAGCCTCGAACGTGGACATCACCATGGTGCCCAATAGCAATGGGCAGTTGGAGGTGAAGCTTCGGCCCAGTTCGAATTTTGACGGCATGGTGAGCAGCTTGGTATTCACCGTGAAATGGGATGCCGGTTCCGAGGCTCATCTCGGCATGATCCAGCAGGAAGCTCCTGCTACCACCTACCTCCCGATCAGCCGCAGCGGCGGTGAGCAGGACGCCGGTGGCGACCGCTACCAGATCTTCGTGGGCTTTGGAATGACCCCGATGCAATGGATCCCTTCCGACTGGGTAGCGGGCCAGGAGTACACCGTAGCGACCATACCAGTGACCGGCACCGCAGAATTCAGTTTGGTGAACAACACGTGGACCGGCCTGAACAATGCCGACTACTACGTGGCACTTGGAGGGGCGGACGAGACCGGTACCATCTATGGTGAAATGTCCACCGGCGTGATCGCAGGTGACTTGGGCGACGGCAGCGTGAACGTGGTACCGAACCCTACCGACAAGACAACAGTGATCACCATGGAGCTGAAGAAGCCGCAGAGCCTTCAGCTGGAATTGCTCAATGCGGCCGGACAGTCCGTGTGGAAAGAGAGCATGCCGAACGCCTCTGGCAACATCCGCATCCCGCTCGACCTCACCTCTTTCGACAAAGGGGTATACCTGCTGCGCGTGCATGGTGCGGACAAGGTGATCACCCACCGTGTGGTGAAGCGCTAAGGCCGATATCGATCCAGCCACGAGGGCCACGTTTAACGACGTGGCCCTCGTTGTTTCTGGCTTGATCCGTCAGGTGCTCGACTGAACGTGTCCGGCTTGCCGAAAGGACTATCATTCAATGGATGGACGCGATCAGAGAGCACGGCACGCGGCCGATCGCAAGAAGCAGGACCTGCAGCTTTCCGCAAGCATCGCTGACATCTGTGTCCATCCTTTCCGAGGTGACAATGAAAACGGATCGCTTGAGCACGTTCGTTGATGCATGCCAACATCATGGTCGAAGAGCTGAAGTAGCGGAGATGGCCGGAGTGCGGAAGCTGATCACTGGCATAAGCCAGATCTCATGGAACAGGATTGTCTTTAAACCAGATGTTCCGCTTCCACGCCCAATCCCACTTCCTCGAGGAAGCGTTCGTTGGGCACAAGGCCCTGCTTGTCGCTGCTGTACTCTGGCTTGATCCTACGCACAAAGTACATGTCGATCTTGCCCTTGTTCTTCGCTTCCACCTGTCCGCGGTGCTCGCAGACGAAGTGGTCCTTCACCAGTTCGTAGGTGGTGCCGCTGATGTTGACCTCGCCGGGTGCGCCGCTGCTCTCCATGCGGCTGGCGGTGTTCACAGCATCGCCCCATATATCGTAGGCGAACTTCCGCTTGCCCACTACACCCGCCACCACCGGCCCCGAGTGCAGGCCTATGCGGAGCACCCATTCCGCCTTGCCCGAACCGGCACGCTCCTTATGCCAATTCACGATCTCTTCCCGCACGTCGATCGCCGCAAGCACGGCCCTCAGTGCATGATGCTCCACGGGATCAGGCAGACCGCAGGCGCTCATGTAGCTGTCCCCGATGGTCTTGATCTTCTCGATGCCGTAATACTCAGTGATCCGGTCAAAACGGACGAAGCATTCGTCCAACTCTGCAACGAGTTCCTCCGGGGTCATCTTCTCCGCCATGGTGGTGAAGCCCTTCATATCCGTGAACATCACCGTGACATCATTGAACCGACGGGCCGTTGCTTTACCCGTATCCTTCAATTCGTCGCTAACGGACCTTGGGAGGATGTTCAACAGCAACTCCTCGATCCGCACCTTCTGGCCATCGATCTCCTTGCTCTGGGCCACCACTTCCGCCGTGCGCTCCACCACCCGGCGTTCCAGGATCTGGTTACGCATCTTCAACTGGCGCTCCCGCACCTTCACGTAGCTGATCGTTCCGCCGATGACAAGGATGGCGACACTTGCATAGAACCACCAGCTGCGGTACCACGGAGGAAGGACAATGAATTCGAACTCGGCTGGTTCCGGGCTGAACAAGCCGGACTGGCCCACGGCTTTCACCTTGAAAGTGTAGTGTCCGGCGGGCAGTGAAGGATAATGCACATCGGTCTCTTCCGTGAGGGGCTGCCAGGTGTTGTCCAGCCCGTCGAGATAATATTGGTAGCGCACAGCCTCGGGATCGCTCAGGCTCACGCTGCCATATTCGATGCGCACGTTGCTATCGAAATGGTCCAATTGAATCCCCGAATGAGGAGGCCTGTCCTCCAAGTTCACCTTGAGGCCGCGAATGGCCACGGTCGGTGGCACCACTTTGTTCAGTTTTTGGGGCGGACTTACGCTGATGGCGCCATTGGCCGTGCCGAACCATAGATCCCCATTGGCGGTGCGCATTACGCTATTGGGTTTGGCCTCGATCCCGGTGAAGCCGCTTCGCGCGGAGTAGCGGATGAAATGGTCCTTTTCCGGGTCCCATTCATTAAGACCGCGATTGGTCCCGATCCAAACGTGTTCAGCGCCGTCAATAACGAGCGAGCGGATCGAATTGCTGATGAGTCCTTGGTCAGTCCCATAGCTGGCCACCTGCTTGCCGTCCTTCAACACCAGGATGCCTCGTCCCTCCGTACCGACCCACATCCTCCCCTGGCCATCCTCGGCGAAGCACGTCGGACTGTAGGCGAAGCCCAGGGCCACGCGTTCGATCTTCCCTTCCTTCACCCGGGCGACCCCTCCACTGGAGGTTCCCACCCAAAGAACACCTTTTGCATCCTGATAGAGTGAGGAGACGGATTCGCTCGGCAAGCCATCGGCCACATGCAGTACCGTCGGGATCGCCCCGTCCACGGAATGCACCAGGCCGTTGATGGTGCCGACCCAGAGTTCGCCCTTGTCCCCCACGGCCAAGGCGGTCACCTTGTTCTCGGCGATGCTTCCTGTAACCTCCAAATTGTAACTGGGCCGGAAGGTGCCTGGATCGAAGTCGAAGAGCCCGCCATCCTCCGTACCGATCCAGATATGACCGCGCTGGTCCTGCACCAGTGCGCGCACGTGGTTGCTGGTGAGCTGGCCGCCCTGCATGGTGAGGTGGCGGATGGTCCCCGCTCCGTTCGGCTCAGGTATCAGGATGGTGATGCCGCCGTTGGTCCCGAACCAGAGATGCCCATCCTTTGTCTCGGTCATGGCCCAGACCTGCTTATCCACCAAGTGATCTTCCTCCGTGAAAGAGCGGAACCGGTCCCCTTTGTAGATCTCCAATCCGGCGTCATGGGTACCGATGATCATATTGCCTTCTCGGTCCCTGGCGATGCAGCGCATCCGCTGGCTGTGGGTGCCATCATCCATGTTGAACCGACGGATACCGTTCTTCTCAATGCGCGCCAGGCCGTTGTCCCAAGTGCCCACCCATACCCTGCCCTGCTCATCCTCCCCGAAACAGAGTACGAAATTGCTGGGCAGCGCCGAGGCGATGTCATAAGTGGTGATCTTGCCGCTTTTGGCGTCCACGTTGATGGCCCCTGCGCTCTGTGTCCCGATCCATAGACCGTCCCGGCTGTCCTGGAAGACCGTGGTAACACCGATCAACGCAGGAAGCCCGTTGGGTTTGAAGGCGGTGAATCCCTGCTTTCCGACATCCCACAATTTCATGTCGCCAGAGGCCTCGAGGAAAAGGAGCTTGCCGTCGTTCAAGGTGGTCACGCCGGTGATGCGCGAACTGAGCCCTTTCCCCTCCGTGAACTGATCGGCCTTCACCAGGCCTTCTTTAGGAACGTCAGTAATGCGGTAGGCTCCATCGCCGAAAGTGGCTATCCAGATGGCCCCTTTTTCGTCCTGTGCAATACCGGTGATGTCCTTTGTGGGCGCGGTGCCGTCCAGCTTCAAGACCCGGAAGGTGTTCCCTGCACGTAGGCTGAGACCTCCGCCCAAGTGCCCTACCCAAAGTCTTTCGTCCTTGTCCTGGAAGATGCTCCGTGCACCGCTCGGGGCCAGGTCATTCCCGGCGCCATAGGCTTTCACCTTGTTGCCGTCGTAGCTGGCCAAACCTGCCTCCGTTCCGATCCAGAGCAGACCCGTGCTGTCCTGCAGGATCGCATAGACCTTCGATGCTGGTAGGCCGTCCCGCACGGCAACATTCTCGAAGAAATACCGCTGCGCATGACCATTCAGTGCGGCCAACAGCAAAAGGGCCGAAAGAATGATCTTATACATGCGGTGGAACATGGCCGTGCAATGTACACCCGGAGCGGTTCAACGTGTCAATTCGTAGAAACTGGGGTCGTTCCCCGCGGCATCGCTCACAACCAAGGTGGTCTTGATGCTTTCGCTGTAGTTCTCCATCAGGCCTTTGAGCGGGCCGTAGTTGTAAAAGGTATATATGTCGTCGCCCTTGCCATCCACCGGGATCCAATAGGCCTTTCCGCCTTGACTGCGGCCGTGCCCCTCGTACCAGACCAACAGCGTGTTCACCTGTCCGCTGCGGACGAGGTCGCGCAGTTCGATGTTGAAGAACCGCTCCAGGTCGGTCTTGGAGAGGTTCTTCTTCGTGATGGTGCGCTGTGCTTGGTACTTGCCGAAAGCCTTGCGCATTTTATCCATGCTCAGGTTGGGCAGTGCTGGCAAGTTCTTGTAGTTCCCGTTCTCGATGTAGACGATCCAAGCCGTGCCCATGGGGGATGCAGCCGGTTTGTCCTCCGCAGGCTTTGGGGCTGCGGCAACCACTACCGGTGCGGCATGTTGTACCATGTACACGGTCTCGGTGACGTTCCCGTAGCGGTCCTCCGCCCTCACGGTGAAGTGATTTTTTCCAGCGATGTCAAGCTTGATACTGAAGTCTGTTGAAACAGTATCGGGGATGAAACTGGCGAACATGCCGTCCACCATCACGGAGCGGATACCACTGGGGTCGGAAGCCCGACCTTCAACGAAGATCTGGTCCTTGCCAGCCGGTAAAGTGACCATGCGGTCCGCGGACATGGTAGGCTGCGAGACGCTTAGAGCAGGGGGATCGCCCTCGGTACGTTGGACCTTCATCGAGGTAGTGGACCTGTTCCCGTAGACATCCTCGGCCATCACCTCGATCAACTTCGCGTCAGCGGCCAAAGGCACGGTGGCCCGGAATTCCGGGGATTTCTCCTCCGGATCGAAGTCCGCCGGCATGCCCTGCACTTGGATGCTCTTCAACAGGCTCTTGTCGCGGATGTGCCCGGCCACCTTCACCTTGGTCAACGCACTGCTCACCTGCACCATATCATTCTTCAGCAGGGGTTCCACCACGGTGATCACCGGCGGATCGGCCTCGCGGTTCATTTCGAACACCCGCGTCTGGATCCGCTCTTTGCTGGCGGTGATCCCCTTGAGATCGGCAGCGGAATATGCCGGATCCCCCTTCATCTGCTTCTCCGCTATGCCGAGGTCCTTCGCGGCGCCGTCCAGATCCAGGTTGGCCTCGCGACATTCGGCCCGCAGGAGCAGGAAACGCACATTGTCCGGGGCTTCCAACATGAGTTTATTGAGGTCGTTCACCGCGTTCTGCTCTTGCCCGAAACCGTGGTAATAAAGCGCGCGCTGGTAGTACACCACGGTATCCTCGCGTCCCAGGGCCACGCATTTGCTCACGTCATCAATGGCCTTCCCGAATTCCTTCTGCAGTGCGTAGGCCTTGCTCCGCATGATGAGCAGCTCGGTGCTGGACGGGTTCAACTGCAGGCCCAAGGTGCCTTGGCTGATCGCCTTCTCCAAGGCCCGCATCTGCATGGAAACTCCGCGATAAGTCTTGTACAGCTGCAACTGGGTTTCGCCGGAGGCCACATAGGCGGCCTCATAGAGATGGTTCCACTCCAGCACCTTGTCCAGATCCACATCGGCCGTGGCATAATCGCCGGAGGCCATGCGCGCCAAGGCGTGCAGGTAATAGGTATCCGTGGTCGCCTTCAGCGACAAAGCAGCATCCGCAGCGGCCAGTGCCCCGGGGTAGTCCTTCATGGCTAAGCAGGCCCGCACCTTGGTCTGTAAAGCTTCCATGGCCTTGGGCTTCAACTTCAACACCGCGTCGGCGTAGCGCAATGCCTTGGCCGGGGCTTTGGCGTCCAAGCATGCTAAAGCGGTGAGGGTGAGGTTGTCCGCATCACCCGGGGTGATGCGCGCCACATGCTCCATGTCGGCCATCCGCTCCGCCATGCGGCCCATGTCCAAGTAAAGCGAAGCCCGACCCAGCAAGGCTTTCACGTAGTTGGAATCAACGCGGATGGCGAAGCCATACTGCTCCAACGCGGCGTCCATCTGACCGGCGGCCTGCATCTTCTCGGCATCCTTCACGAAGGCTTTGCCGTCCTGCGCATGAATGGCACCCGCACTTACAACCAGAAAAAAAGCCAGCACAGTGCTCGGTAAGATCTTGCTCATTACAGGGGTGGTACCGTAAAATGGAGGAGCAAAGTAAGAAGAACGTCCTGTCCCAAGGGAATTGCCCATGGCGGGACCTTGTTCTCAGCTTAAGAGAGGAGACCTTCCTCCTACTCCTCAGTGAAATTCTCCACCACCCGGACCGTGGCACCGCTGGTGCTGAATCCTCCATCATGAAAGAGGTTCTGCATGGTGACGTACCGGGTAAGGTCACTGAACAGGGAGATCACGTAGTTGGCACAGTCCTCCGTGGGAGCATTTCCTAACGGGCTCATCGCATCGGCGAACTCGAACAGGCTGGAGAATCCCTTGATCCCGCTTCCGGCGGTGGTCTTGCTCGGGCTCTGGCTCACGGTGTTCACACGCACCTTCTTGGTGGTGCCCAACTGGTAGCCCCAAGAGCGACCGATGCTTTCCAAGAGTGCCTTGGCATCGGCCATGTCACCATAGCCGGGGATCACACGCTGAGCGGCGATATAGGACAGTGCGACGATGGATCCGCCATCGGCCAGCGCATCGGCCTTCACCGCTGCTTGGATCATCCGGTGGAAGCTCATCGCGCTGATGTCCAGCGTTTGCTTGTACCAGTCGTAGTTGAGGTTGTCATAGGTCCTGCCTTTGCGGACGTTCGGGCTCATGCCGATGCTGTGGAGCACGAAGTCCACAGGGCCGCCAAGATTCTCTTTAGCACCAATGAAGAGGTTCTCCAGTTCTTCATCCTTGGTGGCATCCGCACCGATGATGATCGAGCCGGTGCTTTCTGCCAACTTATCGATCTCACCCATGCGCATGGCTACCGGGGCGTTGGTCAGCACGATCTGAGCTCCTT
Source organism: Flavobacteriales bacterium (assembly GCA_038234075.1). Classification (GTDB taxonomy): domain Bacteria; phylum Bacteroidota; class Bacteroidia; order Flavobacteriales_F; family PHOS-HE28; genus PHOS-HE28. The sequence continues at coordinate 28,423 of JBBSUV010000018.1, forward strand.
CAGCGTGTGCCAGTTCCGCAACCTTCCAAGCGATGCTCTGCTCATTCAAGGCGCCGCTGATCACGCCGCGCTTCCCCTTCAATAGTCCGTAGGCCATGTGTGTCGATTTTCGGGTCGAAGATAGACGGATGACCGGATCCACCTCTGAATTTCCACCGCAACCGCTTCATCCCGATCTTCTCGGCAGAACGCGACAGCCGCAACGAGATCGTTTGGAGCAAACGCTCGGCTATTGGCTGAATGGGATGTGCTTCAGGACCTTCGCCCTGACTTCGAGATCTTATGCCTCACCACCCTCACATCCTTACCCTTCAACCGCTTCACTCCTTCCCCTTCAACAATTCCTTCGCGTTCTCGATCGCGGCCTTGGTGGTCTTCTTGCCGCTGAGCATCCGGGCCAATGCTTCCACGCGTTCCTTCGCGTCCAGCGGGCGGATGTCGCTCTGGACGTGATCGGCCTCATGGTCCTTGGTCACCAACAGATGGGTGTCCGCCTTGCTGGCGATCTGGGGTAGATGACTAATGGCGAGCACTTGGCGCTGACGGGCCATGCGGGCCAGCAACACACCGATGCGGTTGGCCGTGTCGCCGCTGACGCCGGTATCGATCTCGTCGAAGATCACCGTAGGCAGTTCCTTGCTGGCGGCGGCCAAGCTGATCAAAGCGAGCATCACGCGGCCGAGCTCACCGCCGCTGGCCACCTTGTCCAAAGGCTCGGGCGCGCGGTCCTTGTTGGCAGAGAACAGCGCTCGGATGCTGTCGATACCGGTTGTGCCGGGCTCCGTGCGCTCCAGCTTGAAACGGAATACCGCATGAGGCATGCCGAGGTCCTGCAAGATCGCCGCGACCTGGTCCGCCAACGGTGTTGTGGCTTTCGTCCGCTTGGCGCTGATGGCTTCCGCCAACTTCAACACCTCGGCCTGTAAAGCGCTCTCACTCCGTTCAAGTTCCTTCACATCTTCCGACAATGATCCGATGCGGGAGATGCGTCCACCCAGTTCATCGCGCAGGGCGATCAACGCATCGGCTCCGTCCACGCGATGCTTTTGTTGGAGCCTTGTAAGCAGGTCCGAGCGCTCGCGCAAGCGATCCGCCTCTTTGGGATCGATCGAAATATGTTCCGCCAGTTGTCCGGCCTCCTCGGCGATATCCTTCAGTTCGATGGATGCGCTTTGCAGCCGTTCCAGCAGTGCGTGTACCGCAGGGTCCAAACGGGCAGCCTTGGCGGCGTTCTGCTTGATGGCGGCCAACTGCGCCGCAATGGCACGGTCACCGTTGATGCCCTCGTCCGTGCTATGCAGGGCGGTCACCAATTCCTCAGCATGGTCGGCGCGGGCCAATGCTTGTTCCAGCTCCGGTTGTTCCCCGGCGACCAAGCGTGCAGCCTCAAGTTCCTCGAACTGGAACTGTAGATAGTCGCGTTCGCTTTGCGCCTGTGCTTCTTGCTCGCGGGCTGCGTCCAGCACTTCCTTGGCTTTTCTCCAAGAAAGATAGCGCTCAGTGTATGTCTTCACCGCTGGGCCGTGGCCGATGAAATGGTCCAACAACCCCAGTTGGAAAGCCGGGGTATTCAGCAGCAACGTGTGGTGTTGGCTGTGGACATGCACCAGTCCTTCACCTAATTCGCGCAGCTGTTCCAAGCGCACGGGCGTATCGTTCACGAACGCACGCGATCGCCCGCCCGGCTCCAATTGCCGGCGCAGGATCATGGGCGTTTCCAGCGGAACGTTGTTCCTGCGGCACCATTCCTCCACGAAGGTGGCACCGGATTCCGCCTCCACCTCCAGCTCGATCACGCAGCGTTTGGCCGGATCGCGGGGCAGGTTGCCCTCCGCCCGGTCGCCCATCGCAAGGCCCAAGGCACCGATCACGATACTCTTGCCGCTGCCGGTCTCGCCGGTGATCACGGTGAGGCCCGGGCCGAGGTCGAGCTCCAATTGCTGGATCAACAGGTAGTTCCGGATGGAAAGGCGGCGCAGCATGGCGGCGTGAAGATCGGTGTTCGGGGTGGATCGATGAAAAGAGCGAGACCCAGCATGAAATGAACCGCCTGTTGAAAACTATTCCTACACACTCCCTTGTAAATGAATATAGATTCGCAATAGCTAACCCCTAAAAACCCAATAAGCCATGAAACAATTGTTACCCTTGGCACTGGTCGCGACCCTTGCCTGCGCTTTCACCCCCCCCCCCAAGTCCTTACATCCCGCCGGACGCGTACGGTGATATGCAAAAGGAAAGCTACGGCATCTGGCCGAACCATGGCCAGATAACGGACCTCCAAGGCGACCCGGTCCCGGAGGTTTCCTTCTACACCAGTGGTGCCCTGCCGCGGGCCTATTTCCAGAAGTCCGGTCTTTTCTCTTTGGTATTGGCCACCGGCGATTCCACGTCCATGGACACCCTGCGCCAACTGGATGTGGCCTGCATCGGACAACATGCCAATTACCCGGACCCCATTGTATGGGAAATGAAGCAGCGCTATGCCAACTTCTACTTCCCGCAATGCGCACCGAACGGTGCTACCAACGTGCATGCTTATGCCCGCGTGATCTATCCGGAGATGTACCCGCTGATCGACATGCAAATTTACAGTGGGAAGATGGGCCAGAAGCTCGCCTTCGTGGTGAACCCTGGCGGCGACCCCAAGGACATTGAACTGCAACTGACCGGACAGGACCAATTGGACCTGGACATCTACGGCAACCTGAAGATCCTTTTGGATGGCAAATGGGTGGTGCTGCCCGAGGCTTTGGCCTACCAGGTGGAGTCCAACAATGACATCACGCCGGTAAACTGGACGGCGGAGTATCAAGTGAACAACGGACAGGCCACCGTGCGCTTCAACTTCGACCAGTTCGACCACAGCAAACCCTTGGTCTTCCTCATCGGCCCGGCGGCCATGGGCGGCACCCCGAACTACAGCGAGGAAGGTATCTGCTGGAGCACCTATTACGGCGGGGACAAGGAGGATTATGCCAAGGATGCCAAGAGCGATCTGGACGGCAACTACTACGTGGGCGGGCGCAGCCAGTCCACTTTCTTAAGCTTCCCCAACATCCCGGGGGCTGTCTCCTTGGTGAATGCCACCTCCGTGGCCACGCTCACGAAGTTCAATGCGGGGAATCAATTGCAGTGGTCGAACTACTTCGGGGGATCGGTGGATGTGCCCGCGAATCCGGGCGCTGAACCCCGCACCTTCGGCGAGGTGGTGGCGGTGAAGGAATACCCCGTTCGCGCGATCTATCTGGCGGGTGCCACCCAGGCCCCCAACTTATTGATCTACCAGGAGACTGGGGCATTCAGCGACGCCGGGACCAACAATACGCAGGACAAGGGCTTCATTGCCAAGTTCGATGAGTTCGGTTTTATCCAATGGTCCACCTACTTCGGCGATCATGACGTAGCGATCCAAGGGATGGACGTGGCGTACGAAAAGATCGTCATCTCAGGTCATGCGGTGAACAACCTGCCCGCCCCACCGGTCCCGCACCCTACGGCTACCGTTCGACCCTATGGGGGCGGTGCCTCGGACGGATTCCTGGCGATGTTCGACGCCAATGACCAACTCATCTGGTGTACCTATTACGGCGGTTCCGGCGAGGAGGACGGGGTGATCGTGAAGGCCAACGATGCGTATATCTATTTGGCGGGTAACACCCGGTCCACGAACATCCCGCCCGTTGAACCGAACGGCTGTTATCACCAGCTCTACCAAGGCGCTCGGGACTGCTTCATCGCCGCCTTCAAGGCGAACACCGGGGTTTTGCTCTGGGGCACCTACCTCGGCGGTAGCCTTAACGAGACTTTGGGGCCCAAGGGCCTGGCGGCGAGCAAGGACGGGGATGTGTTTATGACCGGTATCACTAAAGGCCTGCCCAACTTGTACCCCGGGCCCAACTGGCACGATGATACACCGGCGGCCAACGGCAATACCGGTTTCATTGCCCGGTTCAAGGGCGACGGCACCTTCGCCCCGCTCTGGATCAGTTACCTGGGTGGTGGTCAGTACCATTTCCCATGGTGCATCGCTGTCGATAATTACGGCACGATCTCCGTGGGCGGTTACTCGGACGATCCCGATTTTGAACCCGTGCCCCGGCCCGGCTACTACTACCAGCCGAATTACCTCGCGGACGGTATCGACGGTTTCATAACGCAGTTCGACAACGACGAGAACCGGGTATGGAACACCCATTTCGGGGGTCTCACGGAAGGCGTTTTCCAAGGGCATATCCCGGAGAACATCATGTCCCTCAACGACATCAACGGCACCCTTTATGCCACGGGCTATACCGAGAAACACAACGTGTCGGTATACTCCTATTTCCCGCTGGACAACCAGGAGTCCTCAGCGTGGTTCAATGACCTGTTCAACGGGAACGGCCTGAGCAATCTGTATTCCGACGGTTTCATCACCCAATTCTGCAACGAGATGACCATCGGCATAGCGCCGGAGCCGACCAGAGCGGAACCCGGTCTTCAAGTGCTGTCCGGATCGTCGGCCACCTTCGTTCTCAGCGGTCTCCTCGATGGTCGGCACAGCATGCGTGTATATGACGCACAGGGCCGCTTGGTGTTGGCACGGCCGATCAATAGCATGAACGGGCGTACACCACCGGTGCAACTCGGGAAGCCGGCCGCAGCACTCTACCTGATCCAGGTGGACGAGGTGCAACGGGCGAAGTACATCCCGGTGCAATGAGCGGGGGCCACCAACTGTGGCGGGGCATCTGGGTTCTGGGGCTGGCCGCTTGGCTGGCCCCGGCCCTAGCCCAGCATTGGGTTCCTGCGGGCGTACCGTCGTGGATGATCTTTCCCAAGGTGTGTTACTCAGACACCTTGAATGACGCGCTGTACATAGGAGGTCGCCAATTTTTCAACTTGGGCGGTGTTTCATACCATCCACTCTATCGCTACCAGAACGGCCGTTGGGACACGCTCGGTCTTTTCGGGCATTCCATTGAAACGGCCATCGTCTACCACGACACCTTGATCGTGGGGGGGCACTTCCCTACGGTGTACAACGACACCATCGGCAGGATCGCCTGTTTTGTAAATGGGATCTGGGAACCCTACGGTGCATTCAGTTCAGGGGTCATATCGCGGTTCCGGATCATCAATGGGGAACTCTATGCGATAGGGATCTTCGACAATGCCGACGGTCAATTCTGCAACGGCTTGGCCAAGCGTGTCGGGGGGCATTGGGAGCCGGTAGGCACCTTGCCTGCTTTCAACGGGGATGGCTCGGCGTGGTTTCAGGATGCTGTCTGGTACCAAGGCCGCTTGGTGGTCACGGGCAACTTCACCAGCGCGGACCATACCATAAACGACATCATGGCCTATGATGGTACAAGCTGGCAACCCGTCTGCCAATGTTTGACCGGCGGCTTTGACGGCGGCGGCGCCTTGGCCGTCTACCAAGGCGATCTGTATTTGGGCGGGCGCTATTACTTCGGGCCTGGCAATGTCGGCCAAGGCCTGATGCGCTGGGACGGCGACCAATGGTACGCCGTGGGCCAACCCGGGGGCGGACTCCAACTCTACAACTACTCGGACCAATATCCGCCCACCGTCTCTCAATTCATTGTCCGGGACGGGCTGCTATTTGTGGGCGGGGGATACAACTATGCGGACCACCTGACCGCCACCGGCATGGCGACCTGGGACGGAAGCACCTGGTGCAGCGTGGGCGGCACGCCGGACATCGCGATCTCCTGCTTTGACTTCTTCCACGACACGCTCTTCATCGGGTGTGGGGCGAATGCGGACGGTCAATTGGTGAACGGAGTGGCCCGCTTTATCGGGAGCAGCTACCAGGAGGAGTGCGCTACAACGGGGATTTCAGAGTCAGAGACGGATGTTGGTTTGCAAGTGCTTTCACCAAGGCCCGGCACGATAGTTCTCAGCGGCCTCTCCGATGGAGAACATGTCCTGCGGGTTTATGACGCACAGGGCCGCTTGGTGTTGCGCAAACAGGCAAATAGCATTACAGGCCGAACCGGCGAGATAGAGATCCTTGGGCATCAAGGTCCCCTGCGGGAGACCTTGATGGGACTCTACATCATCCAAGTCGACGAACTGCAACGGGCGAAGTACATCCCGGCACAATGAAAACGGCGCAACAAGTTCACGGTAAAACCGGGACCTATTGATCTGCGCGGCCTTTTCTACCGGGTCCCCTTCATCATCTCCATATACTGGGTGATGTGCCCGGGGTCGATGATCTGCAGCGTGTTGTACACCTTGGCGCGCTCCTGCGGATCGGAGCCTTTGAAGAGCTCCACCAGCTCGTTGTACTTGGCGTTGAAAAGCACCTGCAGGTTGTAGCTGCTGGGCTTCGCTTGGTGAACAGCTTTCAACGTTTCGATCGCGGCAGCACATGCTTGGCGGCCCTTGGCAGCATCCGTGGCCATCACGTCGAAACCGTTGCGGTGGTAATCATAGAGGAACTGGCGCAGCGGCCGGAACGCACCCTGTTGCTGGTTGTCCACCAGCCAATAGCGGTTCTTTTGGTCCTCGAAGGCCTTCCAGCCGGCTTCGCTCGCATTCTGTGCGTTGCTCACTACCGTCTGGGCTTGGGCATAAAAATCACTGCCGCCCATGGGTGAGAATGTATCCCCGTCCACGCCTAAGATGAAGTAGGCATAGTAGGCCACCACGGAGGAAAGGTTGTTGGTGAAGCGCTCCGGGACGAAATCGATCTGCGTGTTCTCCAAGAAGGTGAACTGCACGTTGTTGTCCAGGATGTCCATCACCGGGCTGAGGTAATCGGAGCCGTACACGGGCCGTGAGTAGATCACCTGGAGCGTGCCGGAGAAGCGGTCCGCGGAGCTCTGCTCATTGATGGTGAGGAGCATGTTGCAGTCGATGCGTTCCTGCGGGCTGTAGTTCAATGCGGTCCAGCGGCGGGTGTTCATCAACTCGGTGATGGCGGTCTCCATGCTCTGGAACACGCGCTTGGGTGTGCTCTGGATCTTCGGCGCGAGCACCGACACCTTGCAATTGAACTCCTGCGCCTGAGCGGCGGTGAAGGCCAGAAGGAGCGGAAGTGCAAGGAATCTATTTCGCATGGGGCAAACTTATCTCGATGCGGTCGAGGATGGCACGCGCCACATCGGTTTTTGACAACAACGGCAGTTCGGTCGACTTCTTGCCACTGTCGATCAAGGTCACTTTATTGGTGTCGTGGCCGAAGCCCGCACCGGCATCCTTCAGGGAGTTCAGTACGATCAGGTCGAGGTTCTTGCGGTCCAGCTTCTCCTCGGCATTGCGCTGCTCGTTATCCGTTTCCAAGGCGAAGCCCACCAAGTACTGGTCTTTCTGCTTCATCCCGCCCATCCAGGCCAGGATGTCCTCCGTGGGTTCCAGCGCCAAGGAGGAAATGTTCTCCTTCTTCTTCATCTTGGCATCGGCCACGGTGGCGGGACGCCAATCGGCCACAGCCGCGCTCAGGATCGCCACGTTGCATGCGGGGAAGCGCTCTTTTGCGGCCACAGCCATCTGCGCAGCGGAAACAACATCGGTGCGGCGGATGCACGGATGATGCGCTTTCAGATCCACCGGACCGGTGATCAATTCCACCAGCGCACCGCGTGCTGCGGCTTCTTCCGCCAGCGCAAAGCCCATCTTGCCGGAACTGCTGTTGCCGATGAAGCGGACCGGATCGATGGCCTCGTGTGTGGGTCCGGCCGTGATCAACAGGGTCTTCCCCGCCAAGGGCGAACGCCCCATCACGGCAGCGGTCAGGCGCGATACGATGTCCTCCGGTTCCGTCATGCGCCCCTCCCCGCTCAGTCCACTGGCCAGTTCGCCTTCTTCCGGGCCGATGGTGCGTACACCGCGTTCCTTGAGCAGTTCAATGTTGGCGCGGGTCACCGGACTGCGGTACATCTCCAGGTCCATCGCGGGCGCCACGAACACAGGGCATTCCGCGCTGAGCCAGCAGGCCAGCAGTAGGTCGTCACAAAGTCCATGGGCCATTTTGGCCAAGGTGTTCGCCGTGGCCGGGGCGATCAGCAGGACATCCGCCCAGCGCGCCAGGTGGACATGGTCATTCCAAGTAACCGTGCCATCGCTGCGGTCCACCATCTCGGTGAGCGCAGGCCTCCGGCTCAGTGTGGAAAGCACTAAAGGCGAAACGAAATCATGTGCGGCAGGGGTCATCACCACCTGCACTTCCGCGCCTGCCTTCACCAGCGCACGCACGATCATAGGGGCTTTATACGCAGCAATGCCGCCGGTAACACCCAGCAGCACTTTGCGTGGAAGGACGCTTGGCGCACCCATCCTTTCAATAGGGAATTATTCGGCGGAGACCTTCTCCACTTCCGGGCGACGGAACACGATGCGGTCCTCAAGCATCTCATCGATGGCGATGGCCGAAGGCTTCGGCATGCGCTCATACTGCTTGCTCATCTCGATCTGCTCGCGGTTCTCGTAGATCTCCTCGATGTTCTCACCGGTCACGGCGAACTCCTCCAACTTCTCGTTCAGCTCCTCCTTGATCTCCACAGCGATCTGGTTGGCCCGCTTGCTGATGATGACGATGCTCTCGTAGATGTTGCCGGTCTGCGGGTCCAACTGGTCCACATTGCGGGTGACCGTTGACTTGGCGGCGTTCAGGAACTTTGGATTCATGGGGTCGGAGTGCGTTGCGATCGTTTTTGCTGGGCGGTAAGGTCCCGGAGCAGCGCACGGGCCTGTACAAGGCGTGCGCTTTGGGGAAAAGCGTCCGCGAAGGTATTGAATGATCGGATACCGGCCTCGACACGCTCGGCTTTCCGCTCATCCACGCTGTTGACGGCCAGGTCGTGGTCCGCTTGAAGGATGCTGAAAAGGGCCTCTTCCCTATAGATCGAATTGGGCCATTTGCGCAGGAAACCCTGCATGGCTTCACTTGCGGAACGATAGTACCGGGTGCGCAGGTATTGCCGGGCCCCGTAGAAGTCCTTCTTCTCCAGCTTCACGCGCAGCCCATCGATCAGTGTGTTACAGGAATCCTTCAACGAAGTGTCCGGGTAGCGCACCATGAACAGCTCCAACTTGTCGATGGCCGTCTGAGTGTCGGTCTGGTCCAGCTCGAACTCCGGCGATTCCTTGTAATGGCAATAGGCGGCCAGGAAGGTACACTCCTCGGCATGCACGCTGTTCCGGAAGGTCTTGGCGAAATTCCCGAGGTAATAGCTCGCCATGATGTAGTCCTTCTGGCCGAAGATGGCCATGGCGTAGTAGTAGCTCACCGGCTCGTACAAGGTATCGCCGCGCGTAAGGGCGAGCAATTCCTCCAGCAGCGGCATGGCCCGGTCATAGTCCGGTTTCTCCATGTACTTCACCGCCGTGCGGTACTTGAATTGCACGTCGGTGCTCTTCACGGCTTTGCTGAAATCGCTGCAAGAGCCAAGCAACAAGGCGATGACGACGGTAAAAAGGAGGGTGACGCGCATAACGGGCGGCAAATGTAGCCTTCGCACCAACGTGTGCGGATCCTGTTTCGCATGTGTTGGCGAATGAGGAGGAAATGGAAAGCTGAAAGAGGAAAAGCGAAAGCTGGAACGCGTAACACACAACCACCCGACCCGCAACGTGCAATAGCCTGACCCGACAACCCGTAACATGCCAACCCGAAAACCGCCAACCCGTAACTGATCAACCCGAAACCCGCCAACCCGCAACACGCCAACCCGTAACAGATCAACCCGCAACATGCCAACTCATTCCGGATATCTACCTTCGCCGACGCTATCAGAGGCATCATCACCCTACCATGAACGACATATTCGACAAGATCCGCAAGGACGCTGGCCCCATCGGCCGCCACGCCAAACAAGCCCATGGCTATTTCGCATTCCCCAAGCTGGAAGGCGAACTGGGCGCGCACATGACCTTCCGCGGTAAGGAGGTCCTGGTATGGAGCCTGAACAACTACTTGGGCCTTGCCAACCACCCAGAAGTCCGCAAAGTGGACGCGGATGCCGCCCGGGACTGGGGCCTCGCCTACCCGATGGGCGCCCGCATGATGAGCGGCCAGACCAAGTACCACGAGCAGTTGGAGGACCAACTGAGCGACTTCATGCAGAAGGAGGACACCTACCTGCTGAACTTCGGCTACCAAGGCTGCATGAGCTGCATCGACGCCCTGCTGACCCGGCACGACGTGCTGGTGTTCGACAGCGAAAGCCACGCCTGCATGATGGACGGTGCGCGCCTGCACTCGGGCAAGCGTTTCATGTTCCAGCACAATGACATGGACAGCTTCGACAAGCAGTTGGAGCACGCGCGCAAGGTGGCAGAGCATACCGGCGGCGGCATCCTGGTGATGACCGAGGGCGTGTTCGGCATGGCCGGCGATCAGGGTAAATTGAAGGAGATCGCTGAGCGTAAGGCCAAGTACAACTTCCGCCTCTTCGTGGACGATGCACACGGCTTCGGCCAGATGGGCGAGCACGGCCGTGGCACCGGGGATGAACAAGGTGTGCAGGACCAGATCGATGTCTATTTCGGCACTTTCGCCAAGAGCATGGCCAGCATCGGCGCGTTCATCAGCGGTCCTGAGGACGTGATGATGTACATGCGCTACAACATGCGCAGCCAGGTCTATGCCAAGAGCCTGCCGTTGCCCATCGTGATCGGCGCCATGAAGCGATTGGAGATGATGCGCACCATGCCTGAACTCAATGCCAAGTTGTGGGAGATCACCCACGCCTTGCAGAACGGACTGAAGGAAGCAGGGCTTGACATCGGCACGACCAACAGCTGCGTTACACCCGTGTACATGAAGGGCGGCGTGCCCGAAGCCACCAACGTGGTAGTGGACTTGCGCGAGAATCACGGCATCTTCTGCAGCATCGTGGTTTACCCTGTGATCCCCAAAGGCGAGATCCTGCTGCGGCTCATCCCTACCGCGTCGCACTCCTTGGAGGATGTGAAGCGGACCATCGAGAGCTTCAAGACGGTAAGCGCGAAGTTGACCGCCGGGGAATACGCATCGGAGAAGATCGCGACCTTCTGAAGATTAAGTCCATGGGTAACGCCTAGGTCTTCCAAACGCGGAACGCGCCAAGAAAGCAGCCCGACCGCCGGCCACGCCGGAGGTCGGGCTGCCCCATTATGCCCATTATCCGATCTTCGGATCGTCCGGCCTACCGGAAGCTCAGCCGACCCAGGCTGTACTTGCCGCTTCCGATGAAGAAGATGACAATGAAGGCTGATCGCTGTTGTACAGCATTTCACTGGCACATTACCCGAGCGAAACCCAACGACCGGTCTTTGCCCATGAGTTCAATCGTGTAGAAACCGGCCGGTAGGCCGTTGCGGTGAAGTGCGATGGAGGATCCATACCGGTCCGGTGGACCTTCGCGCACCACCCGGCCTAAAGCATCCCGCCAGCGAATGATCGTGAGCTGTGCGCCTGAATGATCCAAGATGGCCAGTTCCGTCATCGGGTTCGGATGGATGGTGAACAGAGCGGTTCGTGCGACAGCGGTCACAGCAGTGATCAACTGGGGGCTATCCAAGTAGCGTTTGCAAAGATTGGGGAAGCCGAGAATATGGTCCGCATACGGATGGGCTGTCCAATACCCATGGTCCTCCATCCATGGCAGCGGGGATCCCGTGGGCAGGTTGAGCCATTCATACAGTTGATCCGAATTCGCGTTTACACCATCCAGGGTGCGCTGGTAGAGCAGGCCGTTATTCCCGAATAGCATTTGGGAACCCGGCACGGCATAGCCCTCAGGTCGATATTGCCCAACGCCTGCAACCCTAAAGACGGTATGCTGGATCACATCCGGATCCGGGTTGTCCAAGTCTATTTGTAAAGTTATTGAATAGTGGTTAAGCAGCGTATCGGAGTAAGCGGCATACATATGCATGCCATCGGGATCAAACTCGAAGCCGGTGAAGAAGCGGAAGTTCAATATATCGTCCACCACCCATACGCCATTGCTCCATCTATACGCTCTGGGAAGGAGATGCGCCCAAAGATCAAGGCTGCCATTACCCCGGTTAAAATGGAAGAGTTCCAAGGCATTGCTGTCCGCCTCCACACCGTTGGCAATGGCCGCCAGCTTGTCCCCTTGGAAGGAGAACTTCATCGGGCCCCAGCCGTCCCAATTGCTGAACGTGAACGCGCCCAAGGTGTAGGTAGCGCCCACATGGGAGATCACCGGCACGGTGTCCAGCCCCTGGGCAGTGAGATGGAACGCTAGGAATGCATCCCCGCTGTCCGCATGCTGCACCACCCAATAGCCCGTCCCCGCATCGACCGTGGTAGCGGTGAGTTTGGCCGAGGCATGCTCCATATACCAAGAGGTGGGTCCCAGCACTTGGCCCGCGCCGCTGTTCTGGTCGATACTGAGCTCCACAACCCCGGCCCTGGCGAGCGGTGTTCCCTCATTGATGAAGATGCAGTAGGTATCCGGCACACCGGGCTTGGGCAGGATCAGGTAGTTGGCACCTGGTGAGGTCCAACCCATTTCCGCTGCGGATCCGCCCCCCACCAGGTCGAAGAGGTTGCTGCGGATTCCTGTGTCGTCCACCAGCAAAAGGAACTGGCCGTCCGTATCGCTGATGCAGGCGGAACGGGCCGGACCGGAGTACGGTGAAGGCAGCATCGTCATGCTGCTGTCCGTGAAGGCCATCCACATACCGTCAGCGAACACCCAGTTGGCGTTACGCGCCTGACCCATGCCGCCCTCGGCGACCAAAAAGGAAAGCAGGAGCAGGAACACGCGCATGTCTATTCCGTTTTGCACCACATATTCAACACGTAGTGGTTGGTAGCTGGGTCATGGCCCATCTCCACTTTCCCAGGTGCCAAATGGTCGCAATTATTTGCAATTGGTTCTTTGATCACATCCGGCAAAGTGGGATACGGGGGGACTGCGGAAAAGACAATACCGATACCGACCTCCTCGACATACAAGGCAATGAGGTGACGGGTGGCCGGATAGGGAAGGGACATAAGAGAACCAGGCATGAGAGTATACGATTCCGTAATTCCAGGAGCATCGCCAAAAACCAAGTAAACTATATAGTGGCAGCTACAATCCGTGTAAAGGGAAACACTCGTTTGAGCATTGGATAAGCTACAGAAGGCAAGACCGAAGGTCAAGGCCAAAATAGCCGCAAAGGGCGCGACCTTTCGCTTCTTACTGAAGGAAGGAAGGAAGGAAGGAAGTTCTCATCGTTCTTTGGATTTGGTGTAACGAATATAGGTATTCACCTGTCACCTCTCATAGAGTTGCAAGAAATCCCTCGCCCGATCTCGAATTTGCACCAGCAGACCTTAGGGCATCGCAGAAACGCGCATTTCCGGCGGCGCCGGAAAGTATACCTGCCTGCTCAACGGAAGCTCAGCCGCCCAAGGCTGTACTTCCCGCTTCCGATGAAGAAGATGACGATGAAGGCCATCATGTAGATGAAGGCGAGCTCCTGTTTGGCAAAAGGCTGATCGCCATTGGCCATGAAGGCCGCCACGGCCATGCCGATGATGACGGGAATGGTGGTCAGCCGCGTCCACATGCCTAAGAGCACCAACGCGGAACACACCACTTCGGCGAAGAGGATCAACGTAAGGCTGACGGCATGACCCATACCGATGGGATCGCTGAAAGTGGATGATAGCTCGCCGAAGCGCATGAGCTTGGAAAAGCCGTGTTGCCAGAACAACGTCCCTCCTGCTGTGAGGCGTAATAGCAAGGCACCGATGTCGAAAGAGACTTCGTCTGAGTTGAGGAGCATGAGTGTTGAATTCCCCTCAAACGTAGAGGCTCGGAAAACAGGCTACGGCCATTGCGGTGGGATCATATCCACATCGATAGGTGAAGATCTGATCAAGCCGCCTTTTGAAGAACCGTTATGACATTTCAACAGATCGCCCCCATATTTGCAAAAAAATAACCCCAACTGAAAATGAACAGGATTGTGAAGTCACTCGGCGTGCTGCTTATTGCAGCAAGCGTTCCTGCGACCCTCGCTGCACAGAGCTTCAATTCTGGCGACAATGTGATCGGTATCGGTGCCGGGGTTGGAGGGATGTATGGATTCGGTCCGGTGGTGATGTTGAACTTCGATCATGGAATGGGGTTCAACGCAGGTCCGGGTGTTGTTGGTATCGGTGCGTATCTGAGCTACAAGAGTTATGAGAACGCTTGGAGCAATTACTACTATAACTATACATACAGAAGCACCGCGTTGACGATCGCTGCCCGTGGCACCTACCACTGGAATTCTTGGCACAAGATCGATAAGCTGGACGTCTACGGCGGGGTAATAGCGGGGTTCTCGATCCGCACCTACGGTAATAACATTTACGAACCAGACGCGAGGCGTAACGGTGTGAGTCCCACGGGCGGGCTTTTCGTCGGAGCTCATTGGTACTTCACGGACAGCTTTGGTGCTTTTGCCGAACTCGGTTACACAGATACCAACATCGCGGCGGGTCTTGCCTTCAAGTTCTAAGGAGGAATTCCACTTTTGGATCAATCCCACGAAGCGCCCCGAAAAGGGCGCTTCGTTCGTTCATGGGCATTCTTACCTTCGCGCCCCTTTCACCGCCGTAAGCTTGCCCCGCACTTGATGCGGGGTATGGCGGGAATTGCGAACCTATGAAGATCAATGTGACCCTGCCGGATGGAACGATCCGGGAATATGAGCAAGGTGCAACGGCCATGGACGTGGCCCGCAGCATCAGCGAAGGATTGGCAAGGAATGTACTTTCCGCCAAGGTGAACGGCGAAGTCCGCGACGCCAACCGCCCCCTGCCCGGCGATTGCACGGTGCAGCTGCTCACCTGGAAGGACGATGAAGGCAAGGCCACGATGTGGCACAGCAGCGCGCACTTATTGGCGGAGGCCGTGGAAGCACTTTACCCCGGCACCAAATTCGGTATCGGTCCGCCCATCGAGAATGGCTTCTATTACGACATCGACCTTGGCGACAAGGTGATCGGCGACAGCGACTTCAAGGCCATCGAGGACAAGATGAAGGAGCTGGCCTCCAAGAAGGAGGTCTTCGACCGCCGTGAAGTACCCAAGGCCGAGGCCATCGCCTACTTCAAGGAGAAGGGCGACGAGTACAAACTGGAGCTGATCGATGGCTTGGAGGACGGCACCATCAGCTTCTACACACAAGGCAACTTCACCGACCTCTGCCGCGGTCCGCACCTGCCGGACACCTCTTCCATCAAGGCGGTGAAAGTCCTCAGTGTGGCAGGCGCCTATTGGCGCGGCGATGAGAAGCGCAAGCAGCTCACCCGTCTCTACGCCATCACCTTCCCCAAGCAGAAGGAGCTGGACGAATACCTCGTGCTGCTGGAAGAAGCCAAGAAGCGCGACCACCGGAAGCTCGGTAAGGAATTGGACCTGTTCACCTTCAGCGAGAAGGTGGGCGCAGGCCTGCCGCTGTGGCTTCCCAAGGGCGCGGCGCTGCGCGAGCGGCTCATCAACTTCATGAAGGACGCGCAGGAGAAAAGCGGCTATCAGCAAGTGGCTACGCCACACATCGCGCTGAAGCAGCTTTATATCACCAGCGGCCATTACGAGAAATACGGCGCGGACAACTTCCAAGCCATCCATACCCCGCACGAGGGCGAGGAGTTCATGCTCAAGCCCATGAACTGCCCGCACCACTGCGAGATCTACGCCAGCCGCCCGCGCAGCTACAAGGACCTGCCACTGCGTCTTGCGGAATTCGGCACGGTGTATCGCTACGAGCAAAGCGGCGAATTGCACGGCCTCACCCGCGTGCGCGGCTTCACACAGGATGATGCCCACCTCTTCTGCCGCCCGGACCAGGTGAAGGAAGAGTTCATGAAGGTGATCGACCTGGTGCTACTGGTCTTCAAGGCCCTCGATCTGAACGACTACGAGGCGCAGATCAGCCTGCGGGACAAAGTGGATCGCAGCAAATACATCGGAAGCGACGAGAACTGGGAAAAGGCTGAAAGCGCCATCATCGAGGCCGCTGCTGAAAAAGGCCTGAAGACCTTCATCGAATATGGGGAAGCCGCTTTCTACGGCCCCAAACTGGACTTCATGGTGAAGGATGCGTTGGGCCGGCGCTGGCAGCTCGGCACCATCCAAGTGGACTACAACCTGCCCGAGCGTTTCGAACTGGAATACACGGGCAGCGACAATGCCAAACACCGGCCGGTGATGATCCACCGCGCACCTTTTGGCAGCTTGGAGCGTTTCCTCGCCGTGGTGATCGAACATACAGCTGGCCGCTTCCCGCTTTGGCTGACGCCGGAGCAAGCAGTGGTCCTGCCCATCAGCGAAAAATTCAACGAAGCTGCGCAACAAGTGGTTGATTCACTGAAAGAATGCGATATTCGCGCCGTTATTGACGAGAGGAACGAAAAGATCGGTCGCAAGATCCGTGACGCAGAAATAGCGAAGACGCCGTTCATGCTCATCATTGGCGAGAAAGAAGCCGGCACAGGGACCATCTCCGTGCGCGAACAGGGCCAGGGCGACCTGGGATCCATGACCCCAAAAGAATTCGAGAAGCTGGTGAAGGACCGCATCCATGCGAGCCTTTCCGCAGCCTAGTATCATCAGGAAAACGAACGAACAGCAAGTTTGGCTAAACGACCCCCCTTCCGTCCCTTGGGCCCACGCCCACCCCGCCCCGCAGGCGGCCGCCGTCCGCGCGGTCGCGTTGTCCGGGAAGACCCGCACCGCATCAATGACCGCATCTACGGAGTACCCGAGGTGCGCGTAGTGGGCGAGGATATCGAGCAGGGCATCTATCCCATTGAACAGGCCCTGAAAATGGCCGAGGAAAAAGGCCTGGACCTGGTGGAGATCAGCGCCAGCGCAGATCCCCCCGTGTGCCGGATCATCGAGTACAAGAAATTCCTCTACGACCTCAAGAAGAAGCAGAAGGAGATCAAGGCCAAGCAGGCGGTGATCGAGATGAAGGAGATCCGCTTCGGCCCCAACACGGACGAGCATGACCTCAACTTCAAGCTCAAGCATGCCCGCCGCTTCCTGGAGGAAGGCCACAAGGTGAAGGCGTTCGTCTTCTTCAAGGGCCGCACCATCGTTTTCAAGGAGCGCGGTGAGATCCTGCTGCTGAAGTTCGCCCAGGAGTTGGAGGACATCGGCGTAGTGGAGAGCATGCCGAAATTGGAAGGCAAGCGGATGATGATGTACTTGATCCCGAAGAAGAAGAAGTAAGTTCCGCTCCTGGAATCGGGAGTCTCGGATCTTGAGTTTTCAGCTCCAAGCCTTAAGCCGCAAGCTTGAGACTTGGAGCTTATGGCTTGTGGCTCCCCGAAAACAGAGCATCATTGAATTAAAATCCGCAGGTTTGTCCGACTTTCGGGAAAAAGCACGAAATTCGCGCCCCGAACGTTCGATCAACACAGAGAGGCCATGCCGAAGATGAAGACGAAATCCGGCGCCAAGAAGCGATTCAAGCTTACTGGCACGGGCAAAGTGAAACGCAAGCACGCGTATCACAACCACATCCTTACCAAGAAGCACAAGAAGCGTAAGCGCAACTTGCAGAAGACCACGTTGGTGCACAGCCACGACGAGAAGGCCATCCTGCTGCTCCTGAAGTAAGACCGTTTCCCGCCGGGTACACGGCGGGGTTAACCAGGGCTTGAAGCACCAAAGAGCCGTCACCGCACGGACGCTCCAGCCCGAAAACAAAGAGAAAGATGCCACGCGCAAAGAATAAAGTAGCCAGCCGCGCCCGCCGCAAAAAGGTCCTCAAGAAGGCCAAAGGCAACTGGGGCCGCAGGAAGAACGTGTTCACCGTAGCGGTGAACACCGTTGAAAAAGGATACAACCACGCCTACATCGGCCGCAAGATCAAGAAGCGCGACTTCCGCGCCCTGTGGATCCAGCGTATCAACGCTGCCGTCCGCGAGCACGGCATGTCCTACAGCGTCTTCATGAACAAGTTGAAGCTCGCCGAGATCACCTTGGACCGTAAAGCCCTTGCCGAGATCGCCTTCAGCGATGCGGAAGGCTTCAAGGCCATCGTGGACAAAGTGAAATAGAGTTCTCTCAGGAGCTGATCCGGTGCTAAAGGGCCATTCCGTGAGGAGTGGCCCTTTTTTTCGTTGGTGGTTGTCAGGCTGCAATAGATCGCCCATGCAGGAACGGCACGTCGCGGCCAGGCCTGACAACTGAGAACCAACAGCCGACAACTATCCGAGCCTCGTCACCTTCCCTCCCGGCGTCCGATGCTCCTGAGGGCTCAATCCACCGCATTTCAACTTGCTTTGCTTCAGCAGGTCATCCACGTTGGAAACTCCGGTCTTTCGGCTCGCACACAGCACCAGTTTCGCGGCGGCCTCGGCATCATTCCCCGCGCGGTGATGCGCGAAGCGGATCCCGTGCATGGCGCACATCGGTCCTAATCCGTAGCCTTTTAGACCCGGCCACACCCTGCGGCTCAGGCTCACGCTGCAGAAGTAGCTGAAGGTTGGCAGTGGCAAGCGATGGCTAAGGAGTGTGCTGCGCAACACGTTCATGTCGAAGGCGGCGTTGTGGGCTACAACCACGTTGCCTTGCATCAAGGGCATGGCCTCTTCCCACACTTCCGCGAACCTGGGGGCTTGGGCCACATGTTCCGGACGGATTCCGTGCACCGCGATGGTGAACGGCGAGAAGTACGGCCATTGGCGCGGCTTGATCAGCCAGTTGCGCACCTCGCTGACCTCGCCGTTGCGCACGATGGCCAGACCCATTTCACAGGGGCTGTCCGGAGCGTTGGTGGCGGTCTCGAAGTCGAGGGCGATGAGATGCATTGTTCTTTTTACCACAGAGGCACGGAGACACGGAGAAATGCGAAGGTGCTGTAGGACTTACTTGGGTTGTCAGTTGTTCGTTGTCCGTTGTCAGGCTGCCGACGCTTGGCCGCGACTTGGCTTGTGCTGAAGTACCGTTATATCACTGAGGTTTCAAGTTCCGTCCTGACAACTAACAACGGACAACGGACAACTGGACCATCACAGCTTCACCACCTCCGCATCCGCCAAGGCGTGATAGATCTTCTTAGCCGTGCCTTCGCTCACAGGTACCAATGGTAGGCGCATGTGGACGTCGCAGAGGCCGAGGGACTTCAGCACTTCTTTGATGCCGCCGGGGTTGCCTTCCACGAACAGCAGGGTGATGAGCTCGATGAGCTTGAGGTGCTCTTTGCGGGCGGTCCCGAAATCACCCTTCATGGCTGAATGGACCAAGCGTGCGAATTCTTCCGGCAGGCCATTCCCGATCACGCTGATCACACCATCGCCGCCCATAGCGAGGATGGGGAGTGTGAGGGCATCATCGCCGCTGATGACGAGGAAATCCTTGGGGCGGTGCTTCAGGATCAGGCCCACTTGGTCGAGGTTGCCGCTGGCCTCCTTGATGCCGATGATGTTCTTGAAATCACGGGCGAGGCGCAGGGTGGTCTCGGCCGTGATGTTGCTCATGGTGCGGCCCGGCACGTTGTAGAGGATGATCGGCCGCAGGCTCACCTGCGCCAGCGCCTTGTAGTGCTGGTAGATGCCTTCCTGCGTAGGCTTATTGTAGTAAGGGCTTACGCTGAGGATCGCGTCCACGCCGTCCATATCGAAGGCTTGGAGCTGCTCGATGACCTCTGCGGTATTGTTGCCACCGATCCCGAACACGATGGGCACACGGTTGTGTACCACCTCGATCACCTGTGACAACAATTGCTTCTTCTCTTCGGTGGAAATAGTGGCACTCTCGCCGGTAGTGCCCATCACCACGAGGAAGTCGATGCCGCCGGTGATCTGATGCTCGATCACCTTTGCCAGCGCGGCATGGTCGATGGCGCCATTGGCGCGGAAGGGCGTGATGAGGGCTACGCCGAGGCCTTGAAAGCGGTTGTCCATGGAAATTTCAGTTTAGGGAAGGCACCTCCTTGGGGGCATTGACCATCATCAGGTAGCGGTGCATGTTGGCGATCAGTTGGGGAAGGCTGTCCGCACCGGCCGTGTCGATCATCATATCCAGGAAATGCGCATTGGTATCGCCAAGGCGGCCCACCTTGAAACGGGCCTTGCTCTTGGCCATGACGTATTGCAGGGGCAGGCTATCATGCACGGTGAGGTCGATAAGCACGTCGTATTCCTCGGCGATGAAGTTCTGGACGATATTGCCGTGCGGAATGCGGTACCAATTCAGGTCTTTCAAGGAATAGACGTCGAAATTGAGCTTGGCATGGAGGTAGAATGGCATTTCCTTGGAATCGAAATAGCCCAAGGCCATGATCCTGGTGATGCCCAGTTCCTCCTTGATCTTCTTCACGTAGTTGCGGACCTTGTTGTGCGCGTCCTCGTCAGTGACGGAGTACAGAATACCCACCTTCACGGAAGCCGCCAAGTTCTTCACCACCGGCCTGCGGTCCGGAGCGGTCTCCTTCAGCAGCGCACGTCGGCCCATCCATTCCTTGATGCTGTCCAGCAGCTTCATGCCTCTATCATCCGCTTGAATTCAACCTCGTCGATCACCTTCACTCCCAATTCCTCGGCTTTCACCCGTTTCGCCGGGCCCATATCGGCGCCCGCGACCACAAAGCTCGTTTTCTTACTGATAGAACCGCTCACTTTTCCGCCGTTGTCCTCTATCGCCTCCTTGAGGCCATCCCGCGTGAAGGTCTCAAAAACACCCGAGACCACGAAAGATAATCCTTTGAGGAGGTCACCTTTTGGGCGTCCAGCGGTGAGGTCCATGGCAAATTCCAGTCCGGCTTCACGTAGCCGCTGGATGATGGCCCTGTTTCCTTCTGCGTGGAAAAAATCCAGGATGCTGGCTGCGACCACGGCCCCGACCTCGTCCACCGAGGTGAGTTCTTCGGCGGTCATGGCGGCCAGGCGATCGAGGCTTCCCACTGCACGTGCGATCTTTTTGGCCACCGTCTCGCCTACGTGCCGGATGCCCAAGGCGAAGAGCACTCGTTCAAAGGGTACTGACCTGCTGGCTGCGATGCCGTCGATGATCAGTTGCGTGCTTCGCTCTCCCCAGCCTTTGCCGAGTTCCAGGAGTTGCTCCTGCTTCAGGTCATAGAGGTCTGCCACGTTGTGGATCAGATCCGCTTGGAACAAAGCCTCCACGGTCTCCCCGCCCAGCCCGTCGATGTCCATGGCCTTCCGGCTCACGAAGTGCTCGATCCTGCGCACGATCTGTGGCGGGCAAGCATGCTCGTTGGGGCAGTAGTGCTGCGCCTCGCCTTCATCGCGAACGAGGGCTGTTCCGCATGCTGGGCAGAGTGCGGGGTAGCTCACCGGCACTGCATTCGGCTCACGGCGGGCGATGTCCACAGAAGTGATCTTGGGAATGATCTCGCCGCCTTTTTCCACCTGCACCATGTCGCCGATGTGAAGGTCGAGCTTGGCGATCTGGTCGGCGTTGTGGATGCTGGCGCGCTTCACGGTGGTGCCTGCCAACTCCACGGGTTCCAGCAAGGCCACAGGAGTTACCGCCCCGGTACGTCCCACATTGAATTCCACGCCGTTGAGCCGGGTGAACTTCTGCTCCGCTTGGAATTTGTAGGCAATGGCCCAGCGTGGGCTTTTGGATCGCAGGCCCAGTTCCTCCTGCAGATCGATGTTGTCCACCTTGATCACCACGCCGTCGATCGCGATGTCCAGGTCGTGCCGGGCTTTGTCCCAATGCGCGATGAAGTCCATGATCCCATCCAGCGAATCGGTCTGTTCAATAAAACGCTTGGCCGGGTCTGGCGCCCGGAAACCCCATGCGTGACACTGCATGATGTTGCCGAACTGGCTGCGCGTGGGCAGGTCGTCAGCGTGAAGGGTGTATATGTAGTTCTGAAGTCCACGCTTGGCGACAACTTTCGGATCTTGCAGTTTCAGCGTGCCGGCCGTGGTGTTGCGCGGGTTGGCGAAGAGTTCATCTCCGTCCTCTTCGCGTTGTCTGTTCAGTTTCTCGAACTCCTTCCGGCCCATCAGGATCTCGCCGCGCGCCTCCAGTTCTTCAGGCGGGTTGCCACGCAGGCGCAAAGGGATCGAGCGCACAGTGCGGACGTTCGCTGTGATGTCGTCGCCCTTTTCCCCATCGCCGCGTGTAAGGCCGCGCACCAGTTCACCGTTGCGGTAGGTGAGGCTGATGGCCACGCCGTCGTACTTCAGTTCCATGGTGAAGGTGACCTTGCCATACTCCTTCACGATCCGCTGCACGAACTCCTCCACTTCTTCCCGACTGTAGCTGTTGCTGAGGGAGAGCATGGGCCAGCGGTGCGGTACCGTGGCGAATTCCTTTGTGATGTCACCACCCACGCGTTTGGTGGGACTATTCGGCGAAGCAAGGTCAGGCCACTGGGCTTCCAGCGCTTCCAATTCCTCCATTCGGAGATCGAAGTCCCGATCCGAGATCACGGGCATAACCTCCACGTAATACAGGTGGTTATGGTGTTCCAGCTCGTTGCTGAGCTCGGCAATGCGCTTCGCGGCCTGTTCGCGGTCCATGCGTGCAAAGATCACCTCTGCGCGCTAATGAATCGTGGGTTTCCGGAAAGGTCTTTGATCAATTTCACCTCTTCAAAACCGGCGGCCTTCACCACGTTGATCGTTCCGGCAGCGTGGAGATAGTGAGCTTCGAACCAGAGCCTGTCACCTTGGACCCTGGCCGAGGCTGCCGCCGTCGCGATAGCCCGGTAGAAAAGCTGAGGGTCGGCATCGTCCACGAAAAGTGCGAGATGCGGCTCATGTTCCAGCACTTGTTTCTGCATCGAACCCTTGTCGCTTACCGGCACATAAGGCGGGTTCGACACGACCAACACTCCACCGGGCGACCGAAGCTTCTTCAGCAAGGGTAACAACTCTGGCCCAAGTGCGTCACAGGCGGTCCATTCCACTTCGAGCCCATTCGCTTGCGCATTCATCCGCGCCAATTCCAAAGCAGAACTACTGATATCGAGCCCGAACACCTTCGCTTGTGGGAAAGCCTTCTTCAGGGCTAAGGCGATGCAGCCACTGCCGGTCCCGATGTCCACAATAGTAGTGGGTGGTTGATCGGAAGCACGGATGATCCGGTCCACCAGTTCCTCCGTTTCCGGGCGAGGGATCAATACCCGGGGATCCACCGCGATGCGCAAACCGTGGAACTCCACATGACCGAGCACATACTGGAGAGGTTGACCAGCCCGCAGCCGCTGAAGCGTATCCTGTAGTGATGCCAGTTCCTCCAAGCTCAGCACCCGGTCAGGCTCCAATTCCGGAATGGCCAAGCCCAGGCGATCTTGAAAAACAGCACGGAGGATGGCGCGTGCCTCATCCGGCCCATGAAGGACTATCAGGGCTTCACGGTGCTCGTCCAAGAAGGCTTTAATGGTGCAAGCTTCCGTGCGGGGCGACATGGGGCAAAGGTGGGGTACAGTATCCACAACCTCACCACCCTATCAACGCTATCAAAAGATGGCTTTACGCCCGCCGCGGTAAGACTACCGGTGTTGCGGAGGTGCGGCAGGGTAGTTGCCTTCACCTAAGAAACCCGATCCATGATGAACTCACCAAGAACCCTTTTGGCCCTTAGCGGTCTGATATTACTCCCCTTGCTCTCTTCTGCACAAGAGATCCGCCTCTATGGAGGCTATAACGGCTCGAACGTGGCCAAATCAGGCACTGAGCATTGGAGAGGCCGATCCGGATACCAATTCGGCGCGGACGTCTTAATCGGTAAACGCTTTTTCGTAATGCCCGGGATCGAGTTCGTGGTGCGCAATCTGCACTATACCTACGCGGGACCAGGTCCTGGCAGTAGTACGACCCTTCCGAGTGCGGAATTCGAATACACCAGCCGTTCCTTGCGCATACCGGTGATGGTTGGCCTTCACTTGATCGATCCGGAGAACGAGCCTGCCGTGAACCTTTATCTGATGGCAGGTCCCTCGGCAATGATGAACCTCAGTGCCGACCTGAACAATGACCAACTGAATGTGAAGACGAACGGCACCCAGTGGTACCTCGGTTTTGGTGGCGGTCTTGAAGTGAGCTTCCTGTTCCTAGAAGCGGGCTACGATGTGGCGATGACCAACGTGTTCAAGGATTCCAACTTCGACACCAACCCGAAGATCAACTTCCTGCACGTGAATGCTGGTGTTCGTTTGAAATTGGCGAAATAAGCCGTTCCGCTTCCGATATTTGCGACATGGGGCAGTAGCTCAGCTGGCTAGAGCGCCGCGTTCGCAATGCGGAGGTCGAGAGTTCGAATCTCTTTTGCTCCACCAGGAAGCCCTCTTTTACGGAGGGCTTCTTCTTTGATCCGGTTCAGATAACTTCGCGCGCCATTGGCCAAGCGCACACAAAGGAGAGGTGGCAGAGCGGTCGAATGCGGCGGTCTTGAAAACCGCTTTACCTTCACGGGTAACGGGGGTTCGAATCCCTCCCTCTCCGCCAACGCTGCCCGCGCAGCGGGCGATGCCACAACCCCGGATGACGCGAAGCTTGCTTCAGGCGTCATCTGGGGTTGTGGCATCAAAGGCCGCGAAGCGGCCGCAGCGTTGAAGCCACCCCCTTCCGGGAAAGCGCGCCGCGCGCAATCCCTCCCTCTCCGCCGATCGGCCCCCGCAAAGCGGGGGCATGCAGACCGAAGGTCGCGACCAAGCTCGCTTGGGAAAGCGGCCTTCGGTCTGCATGCGGGGCCCGCGCAGCGGGTCGCCGATCGAAGCCACCCCCTCCGGGAAAGCGCGCCTCGCGCAATCCTTCCCTCTCCGCCAACGCTGCCCGCGCAGCAGGCGATGAAGCAACCCCGCATGACGCGAAGCTTGCTTCAAGCGTCATGCGGGGTTGCGGCATCAAAGGCCGCGAAGCGGCCGCAGCGTAGAAGCCACCATCTCCCGGAAAGCGCGCCTCGCGCATTCCTTCCTCTCTTCACAATTGCATGGCCATGCAAATGCCTTTCTGTTGTTCAAGTAACTGATCTGGCCCTCGGCGATGGCCCCAATTCGCTATGCCTTCCGCAAGGGTAGGGCATTTCAGTGCTTGGCAACATCGCAACAGGCACCCTGTCCGTACTCAAATTTGCATGGCCATGCAAACGTCATTTCTGAACACTTTAAGCCACACCTCACATCATTGGATCGCTCGTCGCATCCCCCATTCCCCAATGAAATCAGCCATTCCCGGGTCATTCACGGGTAGATTCATGCCCCTATGATCACGCACCGCCACAGTGACTTTCTCATTTGCTTGGCCATGCAAACGTCATTTTAACTATTCCAACGAACGTATACCAGACCACACCTCCGCATAGCCACACTACGCCAACGAAGTCACCACCAAGCCCATCCATTCAGCAACAGCAGCGCGTGATGCTCACTGTGCATCAGCCACCCTACTCCACCGGGTAGTAAATGTTCGTCACCCACTTCGAGGTATCCGGCTCCTTGGCAGGGTCCGTGACGTACTCCTCCATAGGCGCTGAACGCAGATGCAATCCCTTCGCCTTCATCATATCCTCCATGGCCTCATGCGCTTGGCCGGTCCCCTCCAACTTTCCGGTGTAGCCGATCATCAGTGCTTTGCCGGCAGGGATCGTCACGATCTCACATCCGGGTACTTTCACATCCGAAGCAGCTTTGATCGGTAGACCCGCGAACACATCGGCCTGCTGGGCCAACGTGTCCCATTTGTAGATCAGCGCACAGGGCACTCCCGCCAATTTCACCTCCGCCTTCTGCACAGCCTGCTCAGATTGTGGGAACACCTTCTCGAAATACGCTGCGAGCTTCTCCCATTTCACCACATCACGCTTGCCTGCGTAGGTCACTTCCGGCCGCTCCACCGTCTCGATCCTGAATCCACGATAGGTCTTGGCAGCATCCGCCGCCGCCATGTTCACCGCATCGGACTCCGAGAGGCTCTTCAATTGCAGAAGGCCATCCTGAAAGTCAGGTCCGATCATCTTATCCACGTCGTTGAACATGAGATAGATCCTGCTGAAGAAGTTATTCTTTCCGGAGTAGGTCCAAGTAGCCTTGGTGCTATCCCCCATGGATTCGAGGGTCAGGCCGGCTGTCGCCTCCGCGGCAAAAGGCTGGATGAAATTGATCCGCAGATCCACGGTCTTGTCCGGGACCAGCGCCGTGATCTCCTGTTTCCCCTTGCCCACCTCCGCACTCCCGGACCAAGTGCTCGTTTGGCCCACTTCGCCAACCTCGCTGGAATAGTTGACCTCCATGTTGGTGTCCTTTCTGCTCCAAGGGCTCCATTCCTGCATACGTTGCAAAGAGTTGGTGTGCGCAAATACCACTGGGGTTTCTGCATGGATCACCACCGTGCGGGAAACCGTGGAATGCTTCGGGCCAACCAAACCGAGCACTGCGGCCAAAGCAACAACTGCAAGTAAGATGATCAATAGCGTTTTCAATGCTCTCATTCCGTGTGGATTTTTTCAAAATTGCGAATTCCGGACGAATGAACGACTGGATCAGCGTCCTTTCCTATCCTTGGCATGATTTTCCGTTAGAACCCAAAAAAATAGACATGCGATCTTCCTCCACTCATGCCACCTTCTTCACGCTGCTTCCCTTATTGGCCATGCTGGCCTTTTCACTTCCGGCATGCAAAAGCAGCAGCCCTGCTGGTGAAAAGGTGAAGATGCCCTTCACCGGGAACAAGTACGAGAGCAACAACGGCTTCTTCCGGGGTACGGGGAGTGGGGTGAGCGTGAAGCAGAACATCGCGCGCGGCAAGGCCGACATCGATGCGAAGAACCAGTTGGCCGCCCAAGTGAAGACGAACATCCGCGCGGTGACGGACCAATACCTCGGACAGACGGAAAATGCAGAGGCGACTGATGTGTCCGACAAATTCCAGTCCTTGGTGCGGGAGGTGATGAACACGGAGATGGCGGACCTGCGGAAGGTCGGTGAAGAGACGCGGTTCAACGAGACCACCAAGGAATACACCCAGTACGTGGCTTACGAGATCAAGAAGAATGCGATGTTCCGATTCATGAAGAAGCAGGCGAAGACGGACGACAAGATCAACGATGTGACGCGGAAGAAGATCGATGAGATCCTGGATGAGGAGATCAAGAAAGCGGACTTGGAAGACAAGGATTAATGGATCGATCTTGAGCTCGGCTCACCCAATTGTGTATGACCCCAGTCAGTTCACTTGCGCGATTCCGTGTCGAGCCCGGAATGACACTTGATAATGAGAAGGCTGCATGAATACTCGCGTTCAGCGCGAGTATTCATGCAGCCTTCTCATTTTTGTCACCCCGGCCATGAGCCGGGGTCGCGTTCATGTAGACGCCAGTGTCACCTCCTAATTCCGCCACCTCGCCACCACCGGCAAGTGGTCGCTGTAGCCTCCTTTGTAATGCCCGCCGCTGTAGGTCTTGTCCGGTGAAGGCCCGTACTTCGGGTGCTTGAACAAGAGCCGCTCATCGTGGAAAGCGCTCGCCGGCCCGATGGTGATGCCGGGGCTGCTCATCAGCGCCTTGCTTATGATCATCTGGTCCAGCCAGCCCCATTCTCCTTGATACTGGTAGCTGCCGCTGTTGGGCGGTTGATCCATGCACATCAGATCGAAGAGGTCAGCTTTTGCGGAGAGGTCGCAGGCTGCATGCAATCCATTTCGAATGCTGGAATCATTCGGATAGTCGTTGAAGTCGCCCATGATGAGCACTTTGGCTTTCGGGGCTGTTGCGAAGAGGTCATCGAGTTTGGCGCGCACCACGCGGGCAGCGGCCATCCGCTT
The DNA here is from genome assembly GCA_038234075.1 of Flavobacteriales bacterium. Classification (GTDB taxonomy): domain Bacteria; phylum Bacteroidota; class Bacteroidia; order Flavobacteriales_F; family PHOS-HE28; genus PHOS-HE28. The sequence continues at coordinate 56,123 of JBBSUV010000018.1, forward strand.
GGGTGCGGACACGCGCTCCCCTGCGCCCCTGCTTGGCCAATGGTTCTGGAACACGCGCAGCGTATCACCGCCTGCGAGTTGCAGTTCCACATAAAGCACGTCGCGCGTGCGGTCGATCCCAAGATCCACATGCAGAGGTTCCGCGTGCAGCACGTTCGCGTATGCCGAACGCACCAGCAGGGCGACGTCGATCCCGCGCTCATCCGGTGAATCAAAGTGGATGATGGTGTATCCCGCGTTCTTCAAAGGGCCGGTCCCGATCAGGTCCTTCAGCACCGTGGCGTTCTCCACTTCCGCCAGCCCAACGATCACGGGTTGACCATCGCCGGCCCAAGTGATGGCCTCTGCCAGGTGGTCCAGCTTTTGGCGGTAGCGATACTCGGTCCATTGCAATTTCCCGTTGGGAAGGAAGTCTTCATCGTTGATCGTGGGATCGTCCTGGGTATCAAAAAGGTTCTCCAAGTTGTAGCTCACGACAGCCTGTCCTTTCATGGACTTCAGGGACTCCACGGGAACCTGCTTACGCTGCGCAGCGCCAGTGTCCTGCTGCACGGTCGTGCCGCAACCTGTACCGATGAGCAAGGCTACAAACAGCCGCCCCGGCCAGTGTAACGCTTTCATCAGCGGCCCTTCACGCCGAGCACACCCAAGAGGCCGCGGGTCAGCTCGCGCAATGCAGTGCGACCGAGCTGACGGACCATGGTGTTCTTGCTGATCTCCGCCAACACACCGGGTTCCGCCTTCACTGGTTTCACGGGCTTGACGGGGCTGACGGCTGGATCAGCTACTACGGCTTGGTGGTCTTTCAATCGCTTATCGAGGATCTCTGAAGCGCTTTCGCGGTCGATCACCTCGTTGTACTTCGGCGCCAATTCGCTCTTGGCCACAAGGGCTTTCAGCTCGTCCGGTGTAAGGATGTCCATGCGCGTTCCGGGTGCGCGCACGAGGGTATGAGCCAGCGGCGTGGGCATTCCCTTGTCTCCGAGCACCGTCACCATGGCCTCGCCAATGCCCATGGAGGTGAGCAATTCCTCGGAATTGTAGAAGTCGGTAAGCGGGTAGTTCTGTGCGGTCTTCTTGATGGTGGTGCGGTCCTTGGCGGTGAAGGCGCGCAGGGCGTGCTGCACCTTCATGCCGAGCTGGCCGAGCACGCTGTCGGGCACGTCACTGGGGTCCTGCGTGCAGAAGTAGATGCCCACGCCCTTGGAGCGGATCAGCTTGATGATGCTCTGGATCTGGTCCAGCAAGGGCTTCGTGGCGTTGTCGAAGATCAGGTGCGCCTCATCGATGAAGATCACGAGCTTCGGCTTGTCGGCATCGCCCACTTCCGGGAAGGTGGAATAGATCTCCGCCAGCAGGCAGAGCATGAACGTGCTGAACAGGCGCGGGCGGTCCTGGATGTCCGTGAGGCGCACGATGTGGATCACGCCTTTGCCGTCGCGGAGCTTCAGCATATCCGCCGGGTCGAAGCTGCGTTCTCCGAAGAACGTGTCGGCGCCCTGCTGCTCCAGCTCGATCAACTTGCGCATGATGGTGCTGACGGAAGCCCCGCTCACCTGTCCATATTCTTTCGCAATGTCATCCTTGCCGTCCCCGGTGGTATAGATCAGCATACTGCGCAGGTCCTTGATGTCCAGCAGCGGCCAACCTTTATCGTCGCAGTACTTGAAGATCAATGAAAGCACGCTGCTTTGCGTGTCGTTCAGCTCCAGGATCCGGCTCAGGAGAACGGGGCCGAATTCGCTGGTGGTGGCGCGGAGCTGCGCGCCGGGTTCCTTGCTGAGGCTGAGGAGTTCCACGGGCAACGAGAGCGGCTCCCACGCAATGCCCATCTTCTGCTGGCGGGCATCGATCTTAGGGTTGCTCTCGGCCGGTGCGGCGATGCCGCTGAGGTCGCCCTTGATATCCATCAGTAGTGTGGGCACGCCTTTCAGGGAAAGCTGCTCGGCGAGCACCTGCAACGTCTTGGTCTTGCCTGTTCCGGTGGCGCCGGCGATGAGTCCGTGCCGGTTCATCATTTTCAGGGGCAACTTCACAGTGACACCCGCCGGGCATTCACCATTGAAGAGCGGGCCGCCCAATTCGATGGTGTCTCCTTTGAAAGTGTAGCCCGCCTGCATGGCGGAGGTGAAATCAGCGATGGTGGCCATGGAAAGTTCGGTTTCAGGGAACGAAGTAAATGGGAAAGGGGCCACAGCCCCCAGTCCCTTGTTGACAATGGTATAGCCTCTAACGCTCCACGGCGAAGGTGATCTTGCAATTGAGCCGGTACTCGGTGATCTTGCCTTTCGCCACCACACAGCTTTGGTTCCGCACGTTCACCGAACGAATATCACGGACGGTCTTCCCGACCTCTTTCACAGCTTTCTGTGCGGCATCCTCCCAACTGGTCTTGCTGGAGGCTAGGATCTCAACAACTTTCAAAATTCCCATGGGTTCTCTGTTTTCAGGTTTCCGGTTTATTTGAAAAGCTTGCCGAGCATGCCTTTTGCCATATCAGCCATGCCTCCGCTGTTACCGGTAAGGCCGCCGAGCATGCTGCTGAGCTTGCTGGTATCCCCGCCGACATGCTTGGTGATGAGGTCCGTGATCATCGGGAGCAACATGGCCGACACGCCTCCAGCCTTGGTGCTGTCCAAGCCCACTTGGCCGGTGAGCTTACTCTGGAGCAACGAGCCGACCTTGCCCAGTATACCGTCGGCACCGGTGGTATTCTTGCTGTTGCTGAAGAGGTTAACAATGTCGTCCATGCCGAAGCCGTCGCCGCCGGATATCACCTCCTTCACGCTGGAGGCAGCCGCGTTCACAGAACCGGAGGCTTGTTGCTGATCGAGGCCCAACTTGGACATCAGTGCTGGAGCCGCTTCTTTTTCGAGGGTTTGCAGGATCTGGTCGAACATGTGGGTAAGGGTTGTGGTGGGAGGCCACCGGGTGAATGAAGAAAAGTGTGATGGGCGGAAAGATCCCCGGAAACCATCAACGATCCGTGAAGGTAACCAGCGCCTCCCCGCCTCTCGTTCCACTGGGGATTTTTAGCAGATCCCGGCCCTGCAGAATGGCTCCTCGGAACAGGCGATCGTTCAAAAGTATCCGGTCACAGGCACCGGGGTCAGGGTGGATGCGGGCCTACATTCGCCCCCGTTGAAACGTTGACCCAACGGCTTCTGAAGCCTACCTGAGATCAACCAGAGATATGGAACTCACCTACTACGGACATAGCTGCATCGGCATCCAGACCGGAGATGCGCACCTGCTGTTCGACCCTTTCATCAGTGGCAATTCCTTGGCGAAGGCCATCGATATCGAGAAGATCCCCGCCACGCACGTGCTCCTCTCCCACGGCCACGATGACCATGTGGCTGACGCCGAGGCCATCCTCAAGCGCACGGGTGCCATGTTGGTGAGCAACGCCGAGATCTGTTCCTGGTACACCGCGAAAGGCATCAAGCACACCAACCCGATGAACATCGGCGGCGAGGCGGACCTTGGATCGTTCCGGGTGCGCCTCACCGTGGCCCAGCACAGCAGCACCATGCCCGACGGAGCTTCCGGAGGTGACCCGTGCGGCTTCGTCATCCTTACCGGCGAGGGCAACATCCACCACGCGGGCGATACCGGCCTGATGCTGGACATGCAGCTGCTCAAGCGGCACTCCCTGCGTTTCGCCTGCCTGCCCATTGGCGACAACTATACCATGGGCTACAACGATGCCGTGGAGGCTGCACGCTACATGGGCGTGAATACCGTTGTTGGCATGCACTACAATACGTTCCCGGCGATCACCATCGACATCGACGACGCCAAGGCCGCCTTCGCCGCGGCCAACATCATCCTGCTCCTTCCCGCCATCGGGGAGACCATTGAACCCTGATCAAGAAAAACAAAGCACACATGGCCAAGATCATCGCCATCGTCAACCAAAAAGGTGGGGTCGGAAAGACCACCACCGCGATCAACCTCGCCGCTTGCTTGGGCATCCTCGAGCGGCGCACGCTGATCGTGGACGCGGACCCGCAGGCCAACGCCACGAGCGGCACCGGCCTGGATCCTCGTGAAACGCAGTCCAGCATCTATGAAAGCATCGTGAACGGCGCTCCTGCGAAGGATGTGATCAAGACCACCGACAACCCGAACCTCGACATTCTTCCCGGCTCCATCGACCTGGTGGGCGCTGAGATCGAGATGATCGACATGGAGGAGCGCGAGCACCGCATGAAGAAAGTGCTGGAGCCACTACGTGAGCTGTACGACTTCATCATCATCGATTGCTCCCCTTCCCTCGGCTTGGTCACAGTGAACGCACTGGTAGCGGCCGACAGCGTGATCGTGCCCGTGCAGTGTGAGTATTTCGCCTTGGAAGGCTTGGGCAAATTGCTGAACACCATCAAGATCATCCAGCAACGCCTCAACCCGGAACTAATGATCGAGGGCATGTTGCTCACGATGTACGACAGCCGCCTTCGCTTGGCCAACCAAGTGGTTGAAGAGGTGAAGACGCACTTCCAGCAACTCGTGTTCGACACGGTGATCCACCGCAACGTGGCCTTGGGCGAAGCACCGAGCCATGGGCAGACGATCATCATGCACGACGCCAGCAGCAAGGGCGCTGTGAACTACCTGAACCTGGCCCGGGAGATCCTCCAGAAAAATGACCTGACGCGCATCAAGGAACAAGAGCGCACCATCGCCATCGCAGAGGAACAATGAGCAAAAAACGAGGCCTTGGGCGCGGATTGAGCGCCCTGCTGGAAGACCCCGGCACGGACATCACCGCGCGGCATCCTATTCAAGACCCGAGTTCGCAACGCGTGGCCGGGAACACGGCGGAGATCCCGGTATCGCAGATCGAACCGAACCCGTTCCAACCGCGCACCGTCTTCGCCCCGGAAGCCATTCTGGAGCTGGCACAGAGCATCAAGGAGCTGGGCATCATCCAGCCTGTCACCGTCCGCAAGTTGGGCTATGACCGTTACCAGCTCATCAGTGGCGAGCGCCGTTTCCGCGCCTCGCAAGTGGCCGGCTTGGAGATGATCCCCGCGTACATCCGCATCGCCAACGACGAGAGCATGCTGGAGATGGCGCTGGTGGAGAACATCCAGCGCGAAGAGCTCGATGCCATCGAAGTGGCCATCAGTTTCCAGCGGCTGCTCGATGAAGTGAACTTGACGCAAGAGGCACTGAGCGAGAAAGTCGGCAAGGACCGCGCGACCGTCGCGAACTACCTGCGACTGCTGAAGCTTCCGCCGGAGATCCAACTTGGCCTTCGCCAGCGGCAGATCACCATGGGCCATGCCCGCGCCTTGATCACCATCGCCGATCCGAAAAAACAGGCCGAACTCTACCGCAGCATCGTCGAGAGTCAGCTCTCCGTGCGCCAAGTGGAGGACCTCGCACGTGCGGACAAGCATCCAGTAGGACGTGGATCCGCCGCAGGAAAGAAGCTCAGTGCCACACGTCACAAGGACCTGGGCAAAAAGTTCTCCAACATGTTCGGCACGCGCGTAGCGGTGAAGCAGGCGGATACGGGCAAGGGCAAGATCGAGATCGCCTTCCGCAACGACGACGAGTTGGAGCGGATCAAGCGTCTGCTGGAGAGCCGGTGAGTTAGTTGTCCGTTGTTAGTTGTCGGTTGTCAGGCTTGGCCGCGACGCATGCGCTCTTCTTCTGACAGGATTTCAGGATTGACAGGATCATAGTTACAGGCATCAAAATCCTGTTCATCCTGTAATCCTGTCCAAAAGCATTCCTGTTTCTTCCTGTCTTCACCGACCTTCGCGCCATGGAGCATGCCACATGGATGCAACGTTGCCTGCAGCTGGCCACTAACGGCGCGGGAGCAGTAGCGCCCAATCCATTGGTGGGCGCCGTGCTTGTGCAGGGCGACCGCATGCTGGCCGAAGGCTGGCACCACGCACATGGCGGGCCACATGCCGAAGTGGAGTGCCTGAAAGCGTTCGGTGATGGGACGATCCCGGCGAATGCCGTGATGTACGTATCGCTGGAACCATGCTCGCACACCGGTCTCACGCCTCCTTGCGCGGACCTGTTGATCGCGCGCGGCATCCGCACCGTGGTGGTGGGTTGCACTGATCCCGATCCCCGTGTAGCGGGCCGTGGCATCACCAAACTTCGCGCTGCGGGGATCACCGTGATCACCGATGTACTGCGCGATGAATGCCTTTGGCAGAACCGCCGCTTCATCACTTCGGTGGAGCAACAGCGACCGTATGTCATCCTTAAGTGGGCGCGCTCTTCCGATGGCTTTCTTGATCGGCATGCACAAGTAGTGCGCGGCGCTGTGCGTATCAGTTGCTTCACTTCAGATGTGCTCGTGCATCGCTGGCGCAGCGAGGAACAAGCGATCCTGGTGGGTAGCCGGACCGTGGTGAATGATGATCCACGTCTCGACGTGCGGCACGTTGCCGGGCGCTCGCCATTACGCGTTATAATGGATCGGAACGCAGTTTGTCCCACGGCCTCCAAGGTCTTCACCGATGGTCCTCCCACCCTGCTCTTCACCTCAAAGAAGCGCACGGACGTGAATGTGGAACAGGTAGAGATCGATCCCAAAGACGATCCGTTGCGGGCCATGTTGGATGAACTATATCATCGTAAGGTGCGTTCCGTTCTGGTGGAAGGCGGCGGTGAACTGCTCGGCCATTTCGTTGCGGCAGGGCTTTGGGATGAAGCACGAGAGATCGTCGGAGAAACGCTCTTGCAACAAGGAACAGCCGCACCACGGATGCACTCATCACCACTGCGCTCGTTCATCTCGGGCAGTGACCGCATCCACTTCTACACCCGCACCGACAACCCGGATCCCACATGGTCCTGGTGATGCTCTCCGCGCTGTTCACCGCGGCGCTCTATGTCCTCTTCAAGCTCTTCGACAGGCGGAAGGTCCCGCTGCTGCCGGCGATCGTGGTGAACTACATCGTGGCCTTCCTGTTCGGCCTGTTCTATTCCACGCCTTGGACAGCGGGCGACATCAGCCTGTTGTGGCTGCCTTCCGCCTTGCAAGGCGGGCTGTTCATCCTGCTGTTCCATTTGATCGGGTCGGCCTCGCAACGTATCGGCATCTCCCCCACCACGGTGGCCAGTAAGATGAGCCTTGCGCTCACGGTGATGATCACCGTGCTGATCTTCCGTGAACAGCCTTCCGCATTGGCGTGGAGTGGCATCGCACTTGCCGTGCTGGGCGTGACCTTCAGCAGTTGGGGCGGCGGGACGCGCGGCGCGAAAGGCTGGTGGTTGCTTCCCGTGATCTTCTTCGCCAGCGCCATCAGCGACGTACTGATCAATGCCTCACAGCGCACCCGTGTCACGCCGATGACCGAAGCCGTCTTTCCTACGATGATCTTCGGCTTCGCCGCGCTCTTCGGCCTCTGCTGGCTGGTATTCCGGGCGGACCGCATCGCACTTCTCCAGCCACGCACCTGGTTCTGGGGCGCGCTATTGGGCGGCGTTAATTACGCCTCCATCTTCTTTCTCGTACTGGCCCTCTCGCGTGGCGGGCTGCAGGCGAGCAGCGTATTCCCGCTGGCGAACGTGGGCGTGATCCTCTTCGGCACAGCCGCTTCCATCGTGTTGTTCAAGGAGCGTCTCCGCGCGGTGCAATGGGTCGGCATCGTGCTCTCGATCGCCGCGCTGGGCCTCATCATTTCCGCACCGGCATGAGCGGCGACCGCTACTTCACACTGGCCGGGAAAAGCACGGGTGAAGTGCGCGAGAAGGCGAGCAAGTTCTTCGCTTACGCGTTCCCGATCGCGGATGAGGAGGATTTCAAAAAGCAACAGACGGAGATCGCACGGGCGCATCACACGGCGCGCCACATCTGCCATGCATGGGTGCTCGGTGATGCCAGTGAACAGTACCGCGCCTTCGATGCTGGCGAGCCTTCCGGCAGCGCGGGCAAGCCGATCCTCCGTCAGTTGCAAGGCGCGGACCTCACCTACTGCGCGATCGTAGTGGTGCGCTACTTCGGCGGAACGTTGCTGGGCAAAGCAGGACTATCACACGCCTTTGCGGATGCGGCGAAGGCAGCGCTGGCAGCGAACACCATCACAGAACGCGTGGTGCGCATTGAGCTAACCGTACAGTGCTCCTATTCACAAGTAGAAGAAGTGAAGCGCGACGTGCTGCTTCACGAGGGCGAAGTCCTGCACGCTGATTACACGGAACGTTGCCTGTTGCGCGTAGCCGTTGCACGCAATGCAGTGGAAGAGCTTACTGAGAACTGGATGAGGATAGGCGCCGAGGTGAACAGAGTGATGTAGCGCGACCGGTGTTTGGACGCTGCGACTGCCAACTGCCGCTGCCGACTGCTAATGCCAACTGCATACTGCGACTGCCGACTGCACCCCCTCAGCCTTCCAGAAAATGCGGTGCCAACGCGACCAACAGCTCCTCCGGCGGGCGGCAGAGCTTGTTCGTTCCCCGATCGATGAAGACCAACGTGGTGAGCGCCTCGTTGATCAGTTCGCCCGCTTCATTGCGCACTTCATAGGCGAACTGGATGCGCACGGACGGCATTGCTATGATGGTGGTGCGCACGGTGAGCAGGTCATCGTAGAAGGCCGGTTTGTGGTAGGTCACATTAAGGTCGCGCACCGGTAGCATCACGCCTTCCTCCTCCATGCGGCGGTACGACATTCCCAGGCTCCGCAAGGCTTCCACGCGGCCTACCTCGAAATACTGAGCGTAGGTGCCGTAGTAGACGTATCCCATTTTGTCGGTCTCGGCATAGCGGACACGCAAGGTGGTCTGGTGGCTGAACATCGGTCGGAATATAGGGATGGATCCGCACATGCGGGGCCTCGACAACGTGCCATGTATCAACTATCTTCACCGCCAAGCCACCTCCAATTATGCAACTCCTCAACCCTTCCGAAAGCACTCCGCGGAAGGCTGTTGAAAATAGACGTTGCACATTCGGCTTTCCGCTTAGGCCCACGTACGGAATCCTCCTTTCCGAAAAATCCGCACCCTTCGGAAACCCTTGGTGGACGCGGGATACAGAAAGTAGCGCACCTAAGGCGACTATCGCAAATAAAACGATCCGCGCAAACCCGAATGGACTTTTTTTTTCACCATTCACTGCTCATATTTGCCTCCCTTCTGAAAAGAGGCACACTCTTGAAGCGACTTGTCCCCACTCTCTCCCTCCCACCAGAGTAAACCCATCGGTAGCACTATGAAGAAAGACCACGAAAAGATCTGGGGGCGGTGCCTCGAGGTGATCAAGGACAACGTAAGCCAGCAGAGCTTCAAGACCTGGTTCGAGCCGATCCGGGCAGTGAAGATGGCGGACAACGTCCTGACCATCCAGGTGCCTTCGCAGTTCTTTTATGAATGGCTCGAGGAGCATTACATCGGCCTGCTGAAGAAGATCATCCGCAAGGAGGTCGGGGCCGAGGGGCGCTTGGAGTACTCCATCATCATGGAGAACAGCATCAAGAGCACCAACCCATACACCGTGCGTGTGCCGACCAGCAACGCACGTGAAGTGAAGAACCCCGCAGTGAGCCTGCCGATCGATGTGGCGAACAGCCCGATCAAGAACCCGTTCATCATCCCGGGCCTTCGCAAGATCAAGATCGAGAGCCACCTCAATCCCAACTACTCCTTCGAGAACTTCATCGAGGGTGACTGCAACCGGCTGGCACGCAGCGCAGGTTTCGCAGTTGCACAGAAGCCAGGCGGCACCGCCTTCAATCCGCTGTTGATCTACGGCGGCGTGGGTCTTGGAAAGACACATCTCACCCACGCCATCGGTATCGAGATCAAGCGCAATCACCCGGAGAAGACGATCCTCTACGTGCCTGCTGAGAAGTTCACCCAACAGTTCATCGAAGCGGTGAAGAACAACACCATGGGCGATTTCCAGCAGTTCTATCAGATGATGGACGTGCTGATCATTGACGACGTACAATTCCTCGCCGGCAAGGAAAAGACACAGGACGTATTCTTCCACATCTTCAACCACCTGCACCAAAGCGGCAAGCAACTGGTGATCACCAGCGACAAAGCACCGGTGGAAATGAGCGGCATGGAGCAACGTCTCCTCTCCCGCTTCAAGTGGGGCCTCAGCGCAGACCTGCAGACGCCCGGCCTCGAGACGCGCATCGCCATCCTCCAGAAGAAGATGTACGCCGAAGGCATCGACCTGCCCAAGGACGTGGTGGAATACCTGGCCTACAGCATCACCACCAACATCCGTGAACTGGAAGGCGCCATGATCAGTCTCATCGCGCAGAGCTCCCTCAACAAGAAGGCGGTGAACCTGGAGCTCGCCAAGCAGATGATCGACAAGTTCGTGAAGAACACAGCCCGCGAGGTGTCGATCGACTACATCCAAAAAGTGGTGTGCGACTACTTCGACCTGCCGATCGAACTGCTGAAGAGCAAGACCCGCAAGCGCGAGGTGGTACAAGCCCGTCAGATCGCGATGTACTTCGCGAAGAAGATGACCAAGAGCTCACTGGCCAACATCGGCGCACACTGCGGCGGAAAGGACCACGCTACCGTGCTCCACGCCTGTCGCACCGTGAACAACCTGCAAGAGACGGACAAACAGTTCCGCGGTTACTTGGAAGATCTTGAGAAGAAGTTGAGCATCCACTAAGCGCAGAATTCAAACCATTGAAAAGCCCCGGAGTGATCCGGGGCTTTTTTGATTCGAGCGTTTGCTAAACTGATTCCGGCATCATTGCTGCAAGACTGATAGCTGCCAAGCAAAAGCTCTGCATGACGTCGAGCAGTGCTTGCCAGTGTCTTCGGCTCACCTCGACATAGATACCCGTGACGAGCATTGCGCGATAGCCATCGTTGCGTATCAGCTTGGTCACTTTACAAAGATTGATCACATGCGCACGATGGCAACGAAAGAACTGCTGCGAGGGTAAGAGCAGCTCCAACTTGTGCAGGTTGCGGCTTACCAAATGACGGTTGCCACCCTCGCTGTGTACCCACGTGTAGCTGCCTTCCGCGTGGAGGACCAAGATCTCGTCAAAACCAAGGTACTCCATTCCTTCATTCGTAGGAATCGCGAGCTTGCTGTGCCGTACGCTCGAGGGGAATTCATCATTCGGATGAAGAGAGCTTCCCAAGAATTTAGCCGACGGGGGGGGGGGGGGGCATCCCTCTGAAGATCAATAGGTTATGCACAAATTAAAAAACCAAAAGTAAGTATAAAACCCACGGATCCCGCCATACTCATAAAAAAACACCATCCCAACCCAAAAC
>JBBSUV010000019.1:0-67322 GCA_038234075.1 Flavobacteriales bacterium
CCTCAAAACCACCCTCTGCCCCGTAGGGGTGAACAGCTTGGGCCAGTTCCGTGCGATCCGGCTTGCGTGAGTCTCCAAACTACCACCACTTAACCCGCTACCTAAAAAGAAGAGGCCGCCCCTTTTGAGACGGCCCCTTTTCGTTTTCCACCCGTCCGCCCGGATCCGTTCCGAACGTGCTTTCTTTGACCATCCATGGGTGCCCTTGGCTACTACTTGATCCTTCCGTTGGTCTACGGCATCTCGCTGTTGCCCTTCCGTGCCCTGTACCTGCTGAGCGACCTGCTGGAGTTCGTGCTGTTCCGGCTCATCGGCTATCGGCTGAAGGTGGTGCGCGAGAACCTGCGGAACAGCTTCCCGGAAAAAACGCCGGAGGAATTGCGGCGGATCGAAAAAGAATTCCGCCATTGGTTCTGTGACCTGATGCTGGAGACGGTCAAAACGCTCACCATATCAACCACGGCGCTGGAGCGATGCGTCACGGTGGAGGGGACGGATGTGTTGAAACGGTATTTCGATGAAGGCACGAGCGTGATCCTCGTGATGGGCCATTGGGGCAATTGGGAACTCGGCGGGGCACGCTTCAGCCAGCTTCCCTACCATCGTCTGAACGTGATCTACCATCCGCTTGCGAACAGACACTTCGACGGCCTGTTCATCCGCATGCGGACCCGCTTCGGCAACGGCCTCTATCCGATGAAGGAAACCGTGAAATGCATGCTCCGGGACCGGGGCCAGGTGACCGCCACGGCTTTTATCGCGGACCAGACACCCGCTCCGGAACATGCCTATTGGACCACCTTCCTGCATCAAGCAACCCCGGTATTCTGGGGAACCGAGAAGATCGCCCAAAAGCTGGACCGGCCCATCATCTATTTAGGCATCGATCGGCCACGGAGAGGACATTACGTAATGCGGTTCGAGCCGCTTGTCGCAGATCCGAAGAATACACCGGAAGGCCTGATATCCCAATTGCACACCAAACGTTTGGAGGAGGACATCCGCTCGCGTCCGGAGATCTGGTTGTGGACGCATCGTAGATGGAAGCACACTCCGCCCGCACCGATACCATCCCCCGCTGCTTAACTTTGCACAATGCTTCAAGGCAAAGATCTCATTCTAGCCACACGTGCCTATGCGAAGGAATATCGCGGCCGCAGTTGGTGGCACGTCATCATCACTTTGGTGGTGCTGGCTGCAGGATACACCAGCGTGTTCCTGGTAAACCCTTGGTGGGCCAAGCTGCTCAGCGGCATTCTCGTCGCGCTCACCTTGAGCCGCATGTTCGTGATCTATCACGACTTCCTGCACCAGAGCATCCTTCAACATTCCAAGGTGGCACGTGGCCTGTTCACGGTTTTCGGTTGGTACATGCTGGCACCGGTCAGCATCTGGGAGCGCAGCCACAACTACCACCACGCACACAACAGCAAGCTCTACACCAGCAGCATCGGCTCCTTCCCCATCGTCACGAAGGAGAAATTCCTCGCCTCGCCTAAAGGGGAGCGCGCCGTCTACATGTTCGTCCGGCATCCGATCACCATCGGCATGGGCTACATCTTCATGTTCCTATACGGCATGAGCATCCGCTCCTTGGTGAGCAACACCGGCAAGCACTGGGATAGCATCGTGGCCTTGGTCTTCCACTTCGCCATCGGCACCGGCATCTTCCTGTTAGCAGGATGGCCGGGGCTTCTCTTCGGCTTCTTCCTCCCCTTTTTCATCAGTCTCGGGCTGGGCTCCTACCTCTTCTATGCGCAGCACAATTTCCCCGGCGTGCAATTCGCAGAGAAGGACGGGTGGACGTACCACGATGCGGCACTGAGCAGCAGCAGCCACATGCGCATGAGCTGGGTGATGCGGTGGTTCTTGGCCAACATCGGCTATCACCACATCCACCACCTGAACCCGCGCATCCCCTTCTACCGATTGCCGGAAGTTTACAAGGCCATCCCTGAACTGCAGAAGGCGAATGTCACCAGCCTGCTGCCGTGGGACGTGATCAAGTGCCTGCGCCTGAAAGTGTGGGACACTGCCAAGCAGCGCATGATAGGCCGCCGCGAGATCTACGGCTGAGCATTCTTCGCATCCAGCCGGTCAAACGGTCCGACCGATCCACGGACGGGATCCATCCTCTGAACGAAGGCGGCTACCTTCGGCCCGACCATAAACCGAATAACCCGGACCCGACGGCATGCTCGCAACGGAGAACATCGTTAAGAAGTACGGCGACCATCTCGCACTGGACGGCGTAAGCTTGGAAGTCCCGACTGGCCAGGTCTTCGGACTGCTCGGCCCTAACGGCGCCGGCAAGACCACGTTGATCCGCATCATCACCCGCATCACCGGACCGGACAGCGGCAGAGTGCTCCTGGACGGCAGGCCCATGACCGAGGCCGACGTGGCCACCATGGGCTATCTGCCTGAGGAGCGCGGCCTCTACAAGAAGATGAAGGTGGGCGAACAGGCCCTCTATTTCGCCCGCTTGAAGGGGATGGAGAAGAAGGAAGCCACTAAGAGGCTGAAGGATTGGTTCGAGCGGTGGGACATGGCCACTTGGTGGGACAAGAAGGTGGAGGAACTCAGCAAGGGCATGGCCCAGAAGGTGCAGTTCATCACCACCGTGCTGCACGGGCCCCGACTGTTGATCCTGGACGAACCCTTCAGCGGATTCGACCCCATCAATGCCGAATTGATCCGCCTGGAGATCCTGCGTATGCGCGATGAAGGCGTCACGGTGATGCTCAGCACGCACAACATGGGCAGCGTGGAAGAGCTCTGCGAGCACATCGCCCTTATCGACCAAAGCAAAGTGGTATTGCATGGCAGCGTAAAGGACATCCGCAAACAGTTCAGCGACTCCACCTACGCCATCGAATTCAAAGGCTCGAAAGTGGCCTTTGCCAATGCTTTGGCCTACCATGGCGAACTCATGGACCCGAAAGAGGACGGCGAACTCTGTTCGGCACGGGTGAAACTCCTACATGGCGCCACCTTGAACAACGTACTCGCCGCGACAATGCCTGTGGCGCAGATCCTCGGCGTGCATGAGCTGGTGCCCCGCATGCACGAGATCTTCATCCGCGCGGTGAGTGAAAAAGCGCCGGAGGCCATCACCACCGACATGACCGAATAAGGATGGGCATCCGTATCAACACTTCAACGATCCCCAACGCTTCCTGAACCATGGGCAAGACAGGCCTCATCATCTGGCGGGAGTTCATCACCCGCGTGCGCAAGCCCAGCTTCCTCATCATGACCCTCTTGGGCCCCCTCCTTTTGGTGGGCGGCATCGCCTTGGTGGTCTACCTCGGCATGCAGGAGAACGGCATCCAGAACATCGTAGTGATCGACAAGGCGCAACTGCTGACGAAAAAACTGCAGGAGACCGACGACATCAAGTTCTTCTACGAGACCGAAGACCTCTCCGACTCCGCGTTCAATGCCAGTCCATACACCGCCATGGTGGAGGTGAACCCATTGATCCTGGAGAACAATACCATCCAGGTCTTCTACAAGAGCCTCCCCAGCCAGAGCATACAGAACTACCTCTCCAACCAGATCGAAAAGGTGATCGAAAAGGAGAAGTTGCGTGTGAACAACGTGGATCCCGAGGTCTACCAGAAGATCAAGACCGCGTTGAAGATCCAGCTCTTCGACATCAACAAGAAGGGCAAACGCAGCTACGACCAGATCAAGGCCGGTCTTGGATTCGCTTTCGGCTACCTCATCTTCATCTTTATCTTCCTCTACGGCGTGCAGGTGATGCGCGGGGTGATGGAGGAGAAACAGAACCGCGTGGTGGAGGTACTGATCAGTTCGGTGAAGCCTTTCCAACTGATGATGGGCAAGATCGTTGGGGTGGCCATGGTGGGTCTTACCCAATTCCTGCTGTGGGTGGTCATCTCCTTAGTGCTCGGCTCCGTAGGCCTATCCTTCGCCAAGGATGCAATCTCGGGTTCCGCACTGAAGGATGGCAACGTCCAAATGAGCACGCAACTGCATACCCAATTCGAGCAGCAGCCGAAGGTGCAAGGTGAGGAAAGCCCGAACGAACAGTTGGGCGTACTCCTGGACATCTGGCATGATCTGCCCGTGGCGGCCATACTTGGCTTGTTCCTGTTCTACTTCCTCGGAGGATACCTGCTTTACAGCTCGCTTTTCGCGGCCGTAGGCTCGGCCGTGGATTCGGAGACGGACACGCAACAGTTCATGCTTCCGATCACGGTCCCCATGATGATAGGGCTGTTCATCGCGCAGACAGCGGTGTACAACCCCGACGGCCCGGCGGTGTTCTGGTGTTCCATCATTCCTTTCACCTCTCCAGTAGTGATGATGGTCCGCGTGGCCACGGGTAACGCGTTCGAGCACCTCGGCGAGCTCGCTTTGAGCATGGGCCTGCTGATCGCCACCTTCATCTTCACCACTTGGCTCGCGGGCCGGATCTACCGCACCGGCATCCTCATGTATGGCAAGAAGGCCTCGTGGAAAGAGCTGGGTAAGTGGTTGTTCTACCGGGGTTGATCGTTGCGGAAGAAGCCCGGACATGCTCCGTTCACTGCTTCCTGTCCTCCTGTTTCTGAGCGCACTCGGCCTGCTAGCTCAAGAGCCGGATACGCTGCTGCATCCCGTGCAGGTCTCCGCTACCCGTATTCCCAGTGCGCTGCCCCGTGTGGGCCGCCACCTGCAAGTGATCGATAGTCTGCAACTGCATGGCGAGGCCCGCTCGGAAGTGAGCGAGGTATTGCGCATGTCCTCCTTGGTGGATGTTCGCCAACGTGGCCCTTTCGATGTGCAGACGGACCTAGGCATTCGCGGAGGGACTTTTGACCAAACCTTGGTGCTGGTGGATGGAGTGCCGTTAAGCGACCCGCAGACCGGACACCACGCGATGGACCTGCCCGTGCTTACCGATGCACTGGAGCGCGTGGAGGTACTCTATGGCGGCGCATCTAGGACATTCGGTGCAGGAGCTTTCAGCGGGGCCATCAACTTGATCACCCGGGCACCGAGTGATGACCGTGGTTCGCTGACCGTGGAAGGAGGTGAATACGGCTCATACCGTGCACGCATCTCACAGGACCTGCTGCTGGGCAGAACAGGGCTGCGGATCGGTGGTTTCACCGGGCACAGTGATGGTTATGTCCGCAACAGCGATTTCGACCAGGAAGGTGGACAAGTGGACATCCGCCATTCCTTGAAACAGATACAGCTACGCGCTCAAGCCGGCTACGCACACAAACGTTTCGGTGCACAGAACTTCTACTCCTCCGTGTATCCGGACCAGCAGGAGATCACCGGTTCGGGCTTTGCGAGCTTGGGCGCACGCAGCTCCGGCGCACATTGGTCCTGGGAGGCACAAGGCTACTACCGCCAGCACGACGACCTGTTCGAGCTGTTCCGCGAGGATGCCGATCACTACCGCTTCAGCAATGGCTATTTCATCCGGGACGGCGCCGACACGGCGCGCTTCTCCCCCACTTTCTTCTACACTTTCCACAACCGCCACCGCACCCAAGTGGCTGGTGTAGAGGCGAACGTTTCGCGCCGGTGGAAAGGCGGGACCACGGCCTTCGGTGTGCATGGCCGATGGGAGCATATCCTGAGCAATGTACTGGGTGAGCCGCTGAAGGAGCCCATCTATGCGGCAGGTGCACGGGATCCCTTCACACGCGGTGATGAACGGAGGAACCTCGCTTTGCACGCGGACCATCGATATGAACACGGGCGCTGGCTCTTCGATGGTGGCGTGTTGCTGAACCTCAACTCCGCGTTCGCACCCGAATGGGCACCCGGATTGGATGTGGTGTACCGCTGGCCGAACGGGCACAGCAGCTACCTCAGCATGGGCCAGTCCTTCCGCTTTCCCACATGGACGGACCTTTATTACAACCGCGGCGGCGCCGTTGGCAGCTTGGACCTGCAGCCTGAACATGCCCGGCAGATGGAACTCGGACATCGCATCCTGAGAGAGCACTGGAGCCTGAAACTCTGCGGATGGCGCCGCAGCGGAAAAGACCTGATCGACTGGGTCCGGTTGCCGGGAGAGACCACGGTGCATGCCGCGAACCTTACCGAAGTGGACCTCGACGGACTGGAACTGGAAACCGGAATTCAAAAGGGAAAAGGCCGTGGCGGCTTGCTGTACGCCTATCAATGGGCCGATAAAGGGCAGTTCAATTTCACCTCACTCTATGTGTTGGACCACCTCACACACAACGTCGTGCTTTGGTGGAACCAAGCCTTGCCCAAAGGCTTCAGCGCACAGGTGAACCTGACCTGGAAGCAGCGCCACGGGACCTATGTGCGCTTCGGCGATAGCGAGCTCATGGCGTTTCCCGATCCCGTGCGGCTGGACCTCCGAGCCGAATGGAAGCATCGATCCATCATGCTTTTTGCCAGTGCCTACAACCTGCTGAATGCCGAGCAGATGGACCGTGCCAACATCGTGCTGCCCGGCCGCTGGATCAGCGGAGGGGTGCAGCTGCGCTGGAATGTGCGGAAACGGACCACGCCGTCTGAATGATCGTTGGGCATTTACCTTCGGGCATGCGCATCGCGATCATCGACCTGGGTACGAACACCTTCAAAGTGGTGGTGGCCGAAAGACCCAGTGACAGCAAAGCCGGACTTCAAATAGTGTATACGGAATACCTCTCCGTGTTCCTGGGCCGGGGCGGAATTGAGAAGAAGGAGATCACTGCAGAAGCATCCGCTCGCGGTGTGGAGGCCTTGCGCAAGTTGATGGAGAAAGCGAAGGAGTTCGGCGCCGTAAGCGTGCGTGGATTCGGTACTTCCGCCTTGCGGAGCGCACGGAATGGCCAAGCCTTCGTGGACCTGGCCCGCAAGGAGCTTGGCTTGGAGATCAGCATTATTCCCGGTGAGGAGGAAGCTGGATTGATCCTGGACGGCGTTCGCCAAGCGGTGCCTTTCGGAAAAAAACCAATGCTGGTGATGGACATCGGCGGGGGAAGCACGGAGTTCATCCTGGCAACTGATGGATCACTGATGTGGAAGCACAGTTTCGAGCTGGGCACCACACGCCTTTTCGAGCGCTTTCCAGAGATCGACCCCATGGGCATGGACACGCAACTGCGCATGGCCCAACACATCGACGCACAGTTCGAATCACTATGGTCCGTCGTGGACCGACATTGGCCCACCACCTTGGTCGGTTCGGCGGGTTCATTCGATTCCATCGCGACCATGATCGCTTTGGAACGAGGCACACCGATCGCTGAGGGTACGATCACACTGACCTTTGATGCTTCGGAATTCGATGCGCTGAAGGACAAGCTCTTCGCCATGACACGCGCCGAGCGCGCAGCCATGCCTGGACTGGCCGCACATCGGGTGGACACGATCATTCCCGCACTGGCGCTGATCGAACGCGTGCTCTTGCACGGCATCGAACGCATTCAGTGGAGCCAATATTCCTTGAAGGAAGGGGCTGCGGCGCGGATCCTGGGCTGAATCCTGGAACAAGGCGGACGTTCCAGCCTGCCTTTTGTCGTGCGGGGAATTCACTGCTTCATGAAGGAGCGCACTTGATACGCGCCATCAGCCATGCGGACCCGAACGATGTAGCTCCCCTTGTTCAACTTCGCCACGTTCAGGTTGACCCGCTCGGTCCCTGGCCTTTGCTCCAGTACCGTCCGTCCCGTCAGATCCACCACCCTCAACTCCATGATCCGTTGGTCCGCCACGATGTTCAGCAGCTCCACTGCGGGTGATGGGAATACGTTGAAGTGGCTTTGCACCTCCGGCTCCTCCACCCCCACGGATCCGGAGAATGCGAGGTTGTCGATCTTCAGGAAACTGCCCGCCGTGGGTGAAGCAAAGTCCTTACTGGCGGAGAACTGGATGTAGGCGGAATCCGGCGAGGAAGGACTGTAATAGGTGAGTGGAACAACAAACTGGTGCCAGCCCAAAAGATCACCCGTGACCTCAAGCGTGCCAGCGGCAATAAGCTCCGTATCCCCAAAGCTGTTCCACCCGGCCAGGTACACGAGCACCTCCGCCGTGTCATTGGGTTGTATGCCGTATTGCCATTGGCCCGTGAGCGCAGCCGGTCGACCGGTATAGCTGAAGCCGTTCAGCGAAAGCCAACCCTGGATCACGCTTGATCCATTGAAGAACGACGTCGAAGTGACGGTGGCGTAATAATTCCCCACCGCTCCAGGCGCACTCCGTTCCACGGTGATCACCGGACCGTCTATGGTAACGATGTCATTGTAGGTGAGCCAACCCGTTGGATCCATGTAGGCCCCATGGTCATCCCAACTTTCAAACCCGCCATTGGGGATCTGGGCGGAGATAGTGCTCCCCAGCAGCATGCCCATGACACATGTAACGATCAAGGAAGCTTTCCTTTCCATCTTCCTGCAAACTTACTTGATCAATTTCAACTTGACATGAACGCTCACGTCAGCGATGGGTTAAAAGGAAAAGGGCGACCGCAGCGACCCTCTTTCTTCCATTGGTGTGGAGCACTATTGCTTGATGAAGGAACGCACTTGGCGTCTTCCGTCGACCATGTGCACCTGCATCAGGTATCGACCCGTCGGAAGATCGGCGACGTCCAATGTGGCTTGTGACCCACCCAAAGCCTTATGGAACATGGACCGCCCCGTGAGGTCCAGAATGTCCACATCCGCGATGGGATCCTCAGCGGCCACGTTCACCACATCCATCGCAGGGGAAGGCCAGATGCGCAGGTTGGGCACTTGGTCCAGCTGCGCTACACCGGTGGATACGCCGAACCCGAGGGCGTCGACTTTGATAAAACTGCCTTCCACAGGGGCGTTGAGGCTGGATGCGACGATGACGTAAGCCGTGTCCGGTGTTGACGCACTGATGTACGTGATCGGGATATCCATGGGGTGCCAGCCGGACAACGATCCGAGGAGCTGTGCCGCGCCACCACCAACGCTGTCACTGTGCTGTGTCGTAGTGTTCCATTTGGTCAGGTAGACGATCACGGCACCCGTGTCCAAAGGCTGAATTCCGTATTGCCATTGGCCAGTGAGCGCGGTGGGACGTGAGCTGAAGGCAAACCCAGTGTGTGCCGTATCACCCGAAATAATTATCCCAGGGAACAAACCAAAAAACGTACTCCGTGTGGTGACGGTGGCGTAGTAGTTGCCGACCACACCCGGTGACCCCTGCTCACAGGAAGGCATGGCGCCAGCGAGCGATGTGATACTATTAAAGGTGATCCATCCAGCGGGGTCCATGTAGGTGCCCACTGTGGACCAGTTTTCGAATCCCCCATTGGGCACTTGGGCTAAAGAGGAACCAGCGCAAAAGACGCCAAGGGCGACGGGCAAGAGTATCCTAGATCTCATGGTGTGTTTGTTTGTTTATGAACAACAAAGCTGAGGCACCGCAGTACCAAAGGCGTTCCGTTGACATCTATTTGCTAACACAGCCATCTCAGAACCCACCTTCCCATCGGGAACCGGCACCCAGAGAACCGGGTTCAGCTAGGCTTGATCTCCACGGTTTACGGCATCTTGCCGTTGTCCGGGCGTGGTGCGCATGAACAACCACGTTCCGATGATACCCGCGGTCACAGATGCGAAGAGGATGCCCAACTTCGCTTCAGCACGCATGGCCTCGGAATCGAATGCCAGTTCACTGATGAAGATGGCCATGGTGAAGCCCAAGCCGGAGAGTACGGAGATGGCCACCATGTGGCCCCAGTTCACACCGGTGCCGAGCTTCCCCCAGCCGAGCTTCACCAAGGTCCAGCTCAGCAGTAGCAAACCGATCGGTTTGCCCAGCACCAAGCCCAGCATCACGCCCATGGTAATTGGACTTGCAATGGTACCGGCCATGGAAGCCGGAAGCTCGATGCCCGCGTTGGCCAATGCGAAAAGCGGCAGGACCAGGAAGGCGACCCAGGGATGCAAGGCCTGCTCCAACCGCTGCAAGGGCGACTCGGCATAAGTGCTGAAGCGTTTCACCTTGGAGATGATGTGGGCCTGCTCACTCGTGATGGTCACCGCGGCGGTGTCCTTGGTGCGGTCGAAGGCATCCACCAGTTCCCGGATCTTCCTCGCATAAGTGCGCTCCTTCATCTTCGTGGAGACCGGTATGGCCAGCGCAGCGAGGACGCCCGCCACCGTGGCGTGAACTCCCGAGAGCATGAAAGCCGTCCACAGCCCGGCGATGCCTATCACCCCATACGCCGTCATGTTCCGTACGCCCAACAGGTTCATGCCCACCAGCACCGCCAGGAATGCCGCTCCGATACCGAGGTTCACCATGGAAATATCCGAGGTGTAGAACAGGGCGATCACGGTCACCGATGCGATGTCGTCCGTGACGGCCACGGTGATGAACAGGGCTTTGATCGCCGGTGGCACCCTTCTGCCAAGAAGGGCAAGCAAGCCCAGCACGAAGGCGGTGTCCGTACCCATCGTAATGCCCCAGCCCCGTACGGCAGGTCCTTGGAAATGGTTGATCGCCAAATAGATCAGCGCGGGGAGGACCATCCCGCCCACACTGGCGGCGAGAGGAAGCACGGCGTTCCGCGGATCGCTCAGCTCCCCCGCTAGGAATTCACGCTTCAGCTCCAGGGCCACCACGAAGAAAAAGACCGCCATCAGGCCGTCGTTGATCAGGTGGTGCAGGTTGCGCACAAAAGTGAAGCCGCCGACCCGGAGGGCGATCGAATGTTCCCAGAAGCCGTGGTAAGCGTCACGCCATGGCGAATTGGCAAGCACCACCGCGATCGCGGCCGAGAGGAACAGGGCCAAGCCCGCTACGCTCTGGTTCCTGATGAACCGGTCCAAGGGTCTCAGCAACCGGTCGATGGGATCCTCTCGCATGATCCTGCGTTAGGCACTCCGCCTGAACGCCATCAGAATTTGCTGTGCTTAACGCTATAACGGAAGTACACGATCATTCCGATGCCGAGCCACAACACCAAGCGCAACCATGTATCCCATGGCAAGGCGAGCATCATGGCACCGCACACGATGACCCCCAAGATGGGCACCAGTGGCACGAAAGGTGTACGGAAACCACGTGGGGCGTCCGGCATCCTTTTACGGATGATGAGCACGCCGATGCTCACGAGGATAAAGGCAAGCAAGGTGCCGATGCTGGTCATCTCACCCACCACCCTGCCCGGGACGAATGCGGCGAACGCTCCCACGAAGAGCATGAAGAACATGTTGCTCTTGAACGGGGTGCGGTACTTGGGATGAATGTCGGAAAACACTTTAGGCAGCAGACCGTCGTGGCTCATGCTGTAGAATACGCGGCTCTGGCCCATCAGCATCACCAGTATCACCGAGGAATAGCCGGCAAGGATGGCGATGATCACAGCTTGCTGGAGCCAAACGAATGGCGTGTGTTCAATGGCGGTGGCCACCGGCGCGAGTGAATCATTTCCCGAACCGAACTCCTTATAGTTGGCCAAGCCGGTCATCACGTGGCCGAAAAGCACATAGAGCACCGCACAGATCGCCAGCGAACCGAGGATGCCGATGGGCATATTGCGCTTAGGGTTCTTGGTCTCCTGTGCGGCCGTGCTCACCGCGTCGAAGCCGATGTAGGCAAAGAAGATGATGCCCGCCCCGCGCAGCACCCCGCTCCAGCCGAACTCGCCGAACACGCCCGTATTCTCAGGTATGAACGGCGTGAGGTTAGCTGGATCGATGTAGGACCAGCCAAGGATGATGAACACGAGGACCACGGCCACCTTCAGGATCACGATGATCGAGTTGACACCTGCGCTCTCGCGTGTGCCCCGGGCCAACAGCAGGGACATCAGCGCCACGATGACCACAGCCGGAAGGTTCAACACGCCGCCCTCGAATGGCCCGGCCATGAGGTACGACGGGATGTGCATGCCATGCATCTTCAATAGCACATTCAAGTACTGGCTCCAGGAGATCGCGACCATGGCGGCACCTACGGCATATTCCAGCACGAGGTCCCAACCGATGATCCAGGCCCAGATCCGGCCCATGGTGGCGAAGCTGTATGTATAGGCACTTCCGGCGATGGGTATGATGCTGGCGAACTCGGCATAACACAGTCCGGCAAAGGCGCAACCCACGGCGCTGAGAATGAAGGAAAGGACGACCGCAGGTCCCGCATGGTGACCCGCCACAACACCGGTAAGGGAGAACAGACCAGCACCGATGATGGCCCCGATGCCCAGCGCGATCAAGCTGATCGCTCCGAGCCGACGCACAAGCGTCCCTTCACCTTGGTCCTCCGCCTCCGCGAGCAATACGCTCATCGGCTTCCTAGTGTCGTGTCTGCTCATGCGTCGTTCAGGTTGGGCGCTAAGCTATGTGAATTGGGAAACCGGGCACATTAACCGCAGGCACTCGCGACACGCGAGCGCCTGCGGGCTGGTTGCAGGCGTTCGCGTGTCGCGAGTGCCTGCAACCAACTGTGAACGGCCTTTAACAAGCACAGTTAAAATTCAGACAGGAAAATACACTCCTCTCTGCGCTGACTGAACATTTGATCGCGAATCGGCCCCGGTCATTTCCGAAGCCTTAAAACAATCGCAAAGAACGAAGATGAGAACCCTGTTGATCGCCGCAGCATTTGGAGCTACCATGCTCACCGCCACCGCCGCCGTAGCGGCGACACCACAAACACCGGTCAACACCACACAACAACCGGTGAAGAAAGCCGAACCGAATAAGGAGCAACATGCTACCAAGGAGCATCATGCCACCAAGGGGAACATGAAAGCGCACAGCACCACACACGCGAAAAAAGTAACTGGGGAAAAGGCGACCACCAAACCAGAAGCCGCCAAAGAGCCTAAAAAGGCTGAGTACAAGAAGTGATCGAAGTGTGAAAGGTGAAAGGTGAAAGGGGCCGGTCAAATTTGACCGGCCTCTTTCTTTTTGTTCTGGCCGGCTTCCGTAGCGCAAGTAATTTCGCGGCCCCCATGGGTAAGCACACCCACCCCACCTCGGCCTTTGCAGAACGCACGGTGGTCTCCGTCCTGATCGCCATCAGCGCGTCGCACATGTTGAACGACATCGTGCAGTCGCTGATCCCTGCGATCTATCCCATCGTCAAGGAGAAGTTCACGTTGAACTTCACGCAGGTGGGTATCATCACGCTCTGCTTCCAGATGACCGCCTCCATCCTGCAGCCCTTCGTGGGCCGTTACACGGACAAGCGGCCCCAGCCTTATTCACTTATGGTGGGCATGTGCTTCACCTTGGCCGGGGTGATGGCGCTTTGGGGTGCGGGTAGCTTTCCCGCCCTGCTCTTCTCCGTGATGCTCGTGGGCATGGGCTCCTCGATCTTCCATCCGGAGGCATCCCGCATTGCGCACGCTGCCTCCGGTGGAAAGCGCGGACTGGCACAATCCGTGTTCCAGTTGGGCGGCAACTTCGGATCCTCCCTTGGTCCCCTGTTGGCAGCGCTGATCGTGGTGCCTTACGGATTGCATAGCCTCGGATGGTTCGCGGTGATCCCGTTGATCGGGATCTTCGTGCTACAGCGCGTGGGCCGGTGGTATTCGCGGACCTCGGCGATCCGCGCCCGCCGACCATCCAAGGAGGTGGTGCACCACGGCATACCGCGCAGCACCGTGAGGCGTTCGATCGTGATCCTGCTCATCTTGGTGTTCTCCAAGCAGTTCTACCTCGCCAGCATGAGCAGCTATTACACCTTCTACCTGATGGGCAAGTTCGGGCTGTCGGTGCAGGACGCCCAGGTCCATTTGTTCATCTTCCTCTTCGCTGCGGCCATCGGAACGGTCATCGGCGGCCCTATTGGCGACCGCTACGGACGCAAGTACGTGATCTGGTTCTCCATCCTCGGTTCCGCACCTTTCACCCTGCTTCTACCCCATGCCAACCTGATGTGGACCGGCATCCTCTCCGCCACGATCGGCTTGGTCCTCTCCTCGGCCTTCTCTGCCATCCTGGTCTATGCGCAGGAACTCGTGCCAGGCAAAGTGGGCATGGTATCCGGTCTCTTTTTCGGCTTTGCGTTCGGTATGGCGGGCATCGGCTCGGCGCTGCTGGGCGCGCTGGCGGACCATACCAGCATCGCGTACATCTTCCACATCTGCTCGTTCCTGCCATTGATCGGTCTTGCAGCAGCCTTCCTACCGCGTGTGCATGAGCGGTATTTGCATCCGGAGCAGGTGAAGCAGTGAGCTTGACCCGACGAGGTCACTTCCTTGCGAATTGCCGCATTCATCTGCAACATAAGCGGTTGAACGCATCAACTCAGCAACCCTCAACCCGAATAAGGTTGAAATCCGGTTGAAGCGGTTGATCGGTTGAATATTGAATGTCCGGCGATACCTAGGTTAGGTTGAGCACCACCCCCTCAACCCACAGTTTCCCGATCCTTATAACCAACGTTCTATTGCCATCCATACGTGGGCATGTTTTATTTGGAGATCCCAAAGCGCCCCCCATGCGAACTCTGTCCACCCTCACTGCCCTAGCCCTCGGTGCCGCCATCAGCGCCCAACCCGTTCTCGATGGCACCAACACGCTGCTGGTACCGGGACCGGTTTACACCGTCAATGTATCACCCCTTGTGGATCCCGGTCCGGCGGGTGCCGATGTGGTTTGGGATTTCAGCGGCCTCGCTATCAGCGCCGTGGCGACAGTGACCTTGGTGGATCCAGCGGACGAGCCACTTTCCGGAGACCTCTTCCCGCAAGCAACACTGCTCACAGCGAATAACCTCACGGGCCAATTGAAGGGCTACGAGGTGACCGGGACGTACATCGATGTCTGGGGCATCTTCAGCAATACTTCGCAATTACTGATGCAACAATCCAACGCCGTACGCGAACTGGTACTGCCGTGTACATGGGCACCACCTGGACGGATACCGATACGGCGATCTATTTCCTCGGTGGCAGCCAAGTGGGTGTGCGCAGTGGCACCACAGTGGGCACCGCCGATGGCTACGGAGAACTGATCCTGCCCATCGGCAGCTTCACCAACGTGTTGCGCGTTCACTTGGAGCAAACGGTGATGGACGAAACCAACTTCGGATCATCCGTCACCACCGGCGACCGGTACCAGTATTACCTGCCGGGCTTCCCTGCGCCCTTGGCGGAGATCATCGATCTCACATCCACCTCTGGTGTGAATGTCACGGTGGATCAGCGCGTGCAATGGATGAATGAGGTGACCGCTGGTCTGCATGCTGCGCGCACATTGTCCAGCCTTGGTGTGTATCCGAATCCAGCAGAGGATCTCGTCACGCTCACATTCGTAACCACCGGAACAATACAGCTTCGCGTGCTGGATATGGCTGGTCGCGTGATCAAGGACACCAACCTCGGACGGTTCGGCGCGGGAACGAAGCAGGTGGCGTTGGATCTGGCAGGGTTCGCTCCCGGAGCATACACCGTGCAGGTCAGTAGTGAAGCGGCTTCCGAATTCTCCCGCTTGATCGTACGGTGATCACTCAGGTGAAACTCATGTGAACAAGAGCACCTCCCCGTTCCTGCGATCCGGTTTGACACGTGCCGAATGCAGGAATGATGGATGCCTGTTCCATATGAACCCGACACGTCACCTGCGTTGCTCCTTCCCATCTTTGCGCTTCACCTCCGCTAAAGCTTCGGCGCAACAAAGCATGGCCAAGATCCTCATCATCGACGACGAAAAGGCGATCCGCAACGCGCTACGCGACATCCTGGAGCATGAGAAGCACAAGGTGGAAGAGGCCGAGGATGGTGCTTCCGGCCTTGAAAAGGCGAAAAAAGGCGGCTTCGACGTGGTGCTCTGCGACATCAAGATGCCCAAAATGGACGGCATGGAAGTGCTGGAAAAGCTGATGGCGCATGACGATTCCATCCCCGTGGTGATGATCAGTGGCCACGGCACCATCGACACCGCCGTGGAGGCGATCAAGAAGGGGGCGTTCGACTTCATCCAGAAACCACCGGACCTGAACCGGATCCTGGTGACCCTGCGGAACGCCTTGGACCGCGGCTCGTTGGTGCAGGAGACCAAGACCCTCCGTCAAAAGGTGCAAAAGAGCAAGGCCGATGGGCGCATGGTCGGATCCAGCAAAGCATTGGAGGCTATCCGCGAGATGGTGGAGAAGGTGGGCCCAAGCGACGCTCGTGTGCTGATCACCGGTGGCAACGGAGCAGGCAAGGAGGGCGTGGCCCGGATGCTCCACGAAAAAAGCAGCAGGAAGGGAGGCCCTTTCATCGAGGTGAACTGTGCCGCGATCCCCGGAGAATTGATCGAAAGTGAGCTTTTCGGGCATGAAAAAGGGGCCTTTACGAGTGCCATAGCCCAGCGCAAAGGCAAATTCGAGCTGGCCGATGGCGGAACGCTCTTTCTCGACGAGATAGGCGACATGAGCTTGGCCGCACAGGCCAAGGTGCTGCGGGCTTTGCAGGAGAACCGGATAACCCGCGTGGGCGGCGACAAGGAGATCAAGGTGAATCCGCGCGTGATCGCCGCCACCAACAAAGAGCTTCGGAAGGAGATCGCGGAAGGACGGTTCCGGGAGGATCTTTTCCACCGCCTCAGCGTGATCCCCATCCATGTGCCTGACCTGAAAGAACGGATCGAGGACATACCAGAGCTGGTGGCTCACTTCATCCAGCTGATCGGCGCCGAACAGGGCTCTGCACCAAAGAAAGTCTCGGACAAGGCGATGAAGGAGCTTCAGAAGCTCCCTTGGACGGGAAACGTGCGGGAACTGCGTAATGTGGTGGAACGTTTGGTGATCCTGGGAGGACCAGAGATCAACGATGCGGACGTAAAAAAATACGCAAGCTCCTGATCATCAGTAAAATATGCTACCTACTGTAAATTTCCCCATTACACTGTTCACATTCATTCAGAATGAATGGGCAGAATGGAGGCAACCCCCTGTTCTTTGAGGCGTCTTAAAGATAGAAAAGCGCGCACAACGTGCGCTTTGGGGGGGAACCTAAAACTTCGCTACCATGGAAATGCTGCACCACATCCACCACTTCCTCTACAACCACTTCGGGGACAGCATGTACTATATCATCGGCTTCATGTTCGTCCTGTCCGTTGTGGCCCAATGGCGCCTCTACGAGAAGGCAGGACAACCTGGTGTCGCCTCTATCGTGCCGGTCTGGAATTTCATCGTCTTCCTACGCATCGTGGGCCGTCCCGCCAGCCACTTATGGCTCTTCCTGATCCCCATCTACGGCCAATTCTATATGATCCCGAAGGTGTGGATCGAGATCTGCCAGAGCTTTGGTAAGCGTAGCATATTGGATTATGTACTGGTGATCCTGCTCAACGTCCTCTACATCTTCAACCTCGGGATGAGCTACGACACCAAATACGCCGGACCGGTGTATGGCCACCCCGCACCCGGTTTGGAGCCTGCCAACAGGCAGCACCACACAAGCTTAGCTTAATAGCGTGATCGCTTTCTTGAGCGCACGTTGCAGGCCATCGGGGTCCTTGCCTCCGGCAGTGGCATAGAATGCCTGCCCTCCTCCTCCGCCTTTGATCTCGCTGGATAAGGCCTTGATGATCTGCGGTGCGGCCATGCCCTTGTCCAGAAGCACTTGGCCCACCATCACACCCAACAGGGCCTTATCACCCTGCCGCGCGCCCATTACGAGCAATAGGTCCGGATTCCCGTCCTTCAGCCGGAAAGCAAGATCCCGCATACCGTTGGCGTCCAGGTCCACTTCCACGGCGATCACACGGGCGCCGTTCACCTCCACGGCTTTATCCATGATCGTTTCCTGCAAGCGACCGACGCGTTCGTGTGCGGCTTTCTCCACCTCCTTTGTCAAGGAAGCATTGTGCTCAATGAGCTGTTTCACGGCCACGGTAAGGTCAGCCGGATGCTTCAAGAGGTCGTTCAGTGTGTCCAAGGTGCTCAAACGCTCCTCCACATAGTGTTCCGCGGCATCGCTTGTGATAGCCTCGATGCGCCGGATCCCCGCTGCCAACGCTCCTTCGGAAACGATCCTGAATCCGCCGATCTCGCCAGTGCGCGGCACGTGGATGCCTCCGCAGAGCTCCACGCTGTCCCCGAATTTGATCACACGCACGGAATCACCGTACTTCTCCCCGAACAACGCCATCGCGCCCATGGCCAGGGCTTCCTTTACCGGGGTGTCCCGCAGCTCCTGAAGAGGCAGGTCGGCGCGGACGAGGTCCTTTACCTCGGCCTCTACTAGGGCCAGTTCCTCCGGAGTGACCTTGGCGAAGTGCGAAATGTCGAAGCGCAGCCGTTCGGGCGCCACCATGGAACCTTTCTGCTCCACATGCTTACCCAGCACCTTCCGCAAGGCATGGTGCAGCAAATGCGTCGCGCTGTGGTTGCGGCGCGTGAGCTTGCGGCGGTGCTCATCCACTTCCGCAGTGAACGGTGCGGAGACATCACCAGGAAGCTCCGCGGTGAAATGCACGATCAGCTGGTTTTCCCGGCGGGTATCCAGCACGGCCACCTTCGTGCCGCCTTGGACCAACCATCCCTGATCGCCGATCTGGCCACCACCCTCGGGATAGAACGGCGTGCGGTCCAGCACCACTTGGTAGCGGTCGCCCGCTTTGTCCTTCACCTTGCGGTAGCGGAGGATCCTGGCCTCCGTGGAAAGCTCGTCATAACCGACGAATTCTGTGGTGCCTTGCGCCAGGTCCGTCCAATCCCCCGTGGTGATGGCGGTGGCCGCGCGTGAACGGTCCTTCTGTTTCTTCAGCTCCTTCTCGAAGCCGACCATGTCCACATCCACGCCCTGCTCGCGGGCCATCAGGCGGGTAAGGTCGATCGGGAAGCCGAAGGTGTCGAAAAGCTCGAATGCCTTAGCGCCGTCAAGGGTGCCCTTGCTTTCCGCCACCAATTGCTCAAGCCGCTTCGTACCCAGTTCCAAGGTGCGCAGGAAGGATCGTTCTTCCTCCAAGATCACACTATTGATCAATTCCTGCTGCTTCTTGAGCTCCGGGAATTGCTCACCCATCTGCGCGACAAGCACCGGCACCAACGCATGGATAAAAGGCTCATGCAACCCGAGGAAGCTGTAGCCGTAGCGCACCGCACGGCGCAGGATCCGCCGGATCACATAGCCCGCACCGGTGTTGCTCGGTAATTGGCCGTCAGCGATAGCAAAGGCGATGGCCCGCAGGTGGTCGGCGATCACGCGCATGGCGATGTCCGACTTCTCTCCGGACCTGTCATTCCGGGCTTGACCCGGGATCGCGGAAATGCCTGCTCCGTATTCAACTCCGCAGGACTTGGCCAGCGCTTGGATCAGCGGTTGGAACACATCCGTGTCGTAGTTGCTGCGCTTGCCTTGCAGCACCATGCAGAGGCGTTCGAAGCCCATACCGGTGTCCACATGCTTGGCGGGCAAAGGATGCAGCGAGCCGTCGGCCTTGCGCTCATATTGCATGAACACGTTGTTCCAGATCTCGATCACCTGTGGATGGTCGTTGTTCACCAGGTCCTTGCCGGGTGTCTTTGCCTTTTCCTCGCCCGGGCGCACATCCACGTGGATCTCCGTGCAGGGACCGCAGGGGCCGGTATCACCCATCTCCCAGAAGTTGTCCTTCTTGCTGAATGGGAGGACGCGTTCGGCGGGCAGGTATTTCAGCCACAGGTCACGTGTCTCATTGTCCGGTTCCAATTTGTCCGCCGCATCACCCCCGAAATAGGTGACGTAGATGTTCGCGGGATCGATCTTGAAGGTATCCACCAGCAGTTCCCACGCCCATTGCACAGCCTCCTTCTTGAAGTAGTCGCCGAAGCTCCAGTTGCCGAGCATCTCGAACATCGTGTGGTGGTAGGTATCGATGCCCACCTCCTCCAGATCGTTGTGCTTGCCGGAAACACGGAGACACTTCTGCGTGTCGGCGATGCGCGGATCGGTCACTGGCCTGTTGCCAAGGAAGAGGTCCTTGAACTGGTTCATCCCCGCATTGGTGAACATCAGCGTGGGGTCGTCCTTCACCACCATCGGCGCGCTGGGCACAATGGCATGGCCGCGCTTGGCGAAGTGATCGAGGAAGGCTTGGCGGATCTCGCTTGAAGTGGGCATGGCTGCGTTACTGACTTAAGGCCTGTGAATGAAAGCGCCGCGAAATTAGGTGGCGGTTAACTTCGCACCTCTCGTCCGGATCAGATGGCTGAGCATAAGTACCGCTTCAACCCCAACACGCTCAACTTCGAGCGCATCCGCACCAGCGGTTGGAAGAAGGTGAAACGCGTCTCTCTGGCGCTTGCACCGGGCCTCCTCTTGGGCGTTATCGGCATCTTTCTCGCCTTCCAGTTCATCGATTCGCCCAAGGAGGCCACGCTGCGCCGCGAGAACCAGCAGTTGCAGGTTGAATACGAGCTGATCAACAAGCAGCTGGCGGACATGGAGAACGTGCTGGGTGACATCGAGCGGCGGGATGACAACGTGTACCGGGTGATCTTCGAGGCTGACCCTATCCCCGCCAACGTGCGCATGGCCGGCATCGGCGGGGTGAACCGCTACAAGGACCTGGAGGGGTTCGCGAATAGCGAACTGGTGATCGGCACCCGCAAGCGCTTGGACAAGATCGCCAAGCAGATGTATGTCCAAAGCCTTTCCTTGGACGAGGTGGGTTCGCTGGTCTTGCGCAAACAGGAAATGCTGGCGAGCATCCCTTCGGTGGAGCCGATCCCGCAGGACCAGACCCGGATCAGCTCCGGCTTCGGGGACCGCTTGCACCCCATCTACAAGATCGAAAAGCCCCACTTGGGCCTTGATTTTACCAGTCCCATCGGCACGGAGATACACGCCACGGGCGATGGCACCGTGGAATTCGCAGGCTACAACACCAGCGGCTACGGGATCCATGTGATCCTCGATCACGGCTTCGGCTACCAGACGCTCTACGGCCACATGTCCGAGTTGAAGGTGCGCGCAGGACAGAAGGTGAAGCGCGGTGATGTCATCGGCAAAGTGGGCAGCACGGGGCTCAGCACCGGACCGCACCTGCACTACGAGGTACACAAGGACGGCGTCCCCGTGGACCCGGTTAACTTCCTCTTCAACAGCCTCAGCCCGGAGGAGTACGCACGCATGGTGGAGATCGCCGGCAATGCGGGGCAATCCATGGACTGATCATTACATTCGCGGTGATGCCCCTGAAGGAAAAGACCATCGAACGGATGTACTGGCCCATCGGCGAGGTGGCGCAGGAGCTGGGCGTCAACACCTCGCTGCTCCGCTACTGGGAGAAGGAGTTCGGCACGCTGCGGCCCAAGCGCACCAACAAGGGTGACCGCCTTTACACCAAGGACGATATCGAGCAATTGCGACGCATCCAGCACTTGGTGAAGGAGAAGGGCTTCACCCTGCAAGGCGCGAAGGACCAGTTGCGCAAACCAGAACCGCAGGAGGCTCCGCCACAACCTCAGCTTCCTTTGGATGAGGTGCGCTCGAAATTGAAGCGAGTGCGGGAGCGGTTGGTGGAGTTGCGGGAAGGGTAGGCAGCTGGCAGCTGGCAGTTGGCAGTTGACAGCTGGCGGTTGGAAGTTGGCAGTTGGCAGTAGCAGACGGCAGTGGCAGGCGGCAGTCGGCCGACGCAGCGACATAGATCTGTTCGGGCTTATCGCTTCACCAGAAAGCCTTTCACGTAATCGTCGATGCCTTCTTCCAACGTATGGAACGGTGCGTCGTAGCCGATGCTGCGCAGCTTTTCCATCGGGGCTTCGGTGAAGTATTGGTACTTGTCCCGGATGTCCGCTGGCGTGTCGATGAAGCTGATCTGCTCAGGCTTTCCCATCGCCTTGAAGACACCACGTGCGAGGTCCAAGAAGGTGCGAGCCTTGCCTGTGCCGAGGTTGTAGATGCCGGAGTGCTTTCGGTGCTCCATCAGAAAGATGCAGACGTTGCATAGATCTCTCACGTAGACGAAATCGCGGAGCTGGCCGCCGTCGGTGTAATCCGGCCGGTGGCTGCGGAAGAGCTTCATGCCGCCGCCAGCGCTGATCTGGTTGAAGGCATGGAAGATCACAGAGGCCATGCGCCCCTTGTGGTATTCGTTCGGGCCATAGACGTTGAAGAACTTCAGGCCCGCCCAGAAGTACGGCTTCTTCTTCCCGTCTTCGTCGGGACCTGCGGCTTGCTTCAAGGCCCACTTGTCGAATTCGTTCTTGCTTTCACCGTAGGGATTGAGCGGCTTCAGTTTGTAGGGAAGCGCATCGTCGGTATCGCCGTAGCCCAGCTCGCCATCGCCGTATGTCGCAGCGGAGGAAGCGTACACCAGCGGGATCGCATATTTCGCGCAGCGCTCCCAGATCTGTTGGCTGGAACGGACGTTCAGTTCATCGAAGATCGACTTGTCGAACTCCGTGGTGTCCGTGCGGGCACCGAGGTGGAAGATGAACTGGATCTTGTTCTCGTTCGCGTCGATCCACGCGGGGAATACCGAGCGTTCCACACGGGCGCTGAGTTTCACGCCTTCGAGGTTCGGGGCTTTCTCCGGATGGGAGAAATCATCCACGGCCACCAGATCCGCGTAGCCGCGTTCTTGTAGCTCGATCAACAAACGACTTCCAATAAAGCCTGCGGCACCGGTGACTACGATCATGCTGCGAAGGTATCCGATGCAGGAATTCCCCCGTCCCAGTCAGTCAGGAACGAAGGATCAGACCTCCGACAAGACTTCAGATCCTTTATACATTCGTTGGAAACCAGCGACTGGTAGTTCAACCCCAACAGTAATGCGCAACCTGCTGCTCCCCATAGGGATTGCCTCGGCGCTTTGGGCCAATGCCCAAACCCCGCTTACGGTGGACACCAATTTCCACTTTTACTACCCAAATGAAATGATAGCCCACTGGGACAGCATCGCCGGTCAATCATGGACGCCACTGGTCGGGGACTTAACGATGCGGCTGGATGGTAGGATCATGGCCATTGGCACAAAACTGATGCCTCTGGACGATGTTCCATGGGGCTTCAATCATGCCGTGGTCCTTTCTGAAACGGGCCAGCCGGAAGAGTTTCTTGGGCAGCTAAGCGGCCAGCTTCTGGAGATACCCCTTACCAACCAGTACCTCAATGGGAATGGTCAGCGCTTCAATTACGACGGAAGCATTGATTGGTCCTTTGGCGGTTTCGGTTCATTCCAATTCTCCGTCGGGTCGGCATATGGCAACGGCGGCTGGGTGGTCTTTGATGATCGCTCCTGTTTGATGAGCGGTAAGTTCGTGCTCAACGGGGAAACCTTCTGCCTGATAAAGCGGGACGAATGGGGCCAAGTGGACACCAGCGGGTTCCCGCTCCGCCCCGCCACAGGCGGTCCGGACATGGGCGGTCATCAGATCTTCAGCTTGGCCAATGGCCAATACCTTCTCAACGGCCGCAACTGGACATACCTATGACGGCCATCCGTCCGGCTGCGTGGTGCGGCTGAACGCCGACGGAAGCGTAGACACCAGCTTCCACTTCAACTCGGCCCGATCTCTGATCCCCGCCATCCATGAACAGGCGGACGGGAAGATCATTATGTCCGGCATGATCTGGATGAACGATGATCCGGACACCTTGGACGTGGTGCGGATCAACCGGGATGGAAGCCTGGACAGCACTTTCGATAATCACGTGGATTACCGCTACGGCACGGTTCCGCACAACAACTTTTTGGGCGAAGTGCTGGTCATTGAGCCGCTGGACGAGGGACGGTTCCTCGTAGGCGGTTTTTTCGACCGGGTGGCTGGTCAGCCCCGAGGCAGCATCGCCTGCATCGACACGGCGGGCAACCTGCTGGACTGCTGGGCCGGTGGAGGGCTCCACCCTACCGGCGGCCCGCCCTACCCCTCCGCCCTCCTGTACGGCTTCCAATGCTTTGGCGATCAGGGCTGCTTCCTGTACGGACATTACGCGGGCATAACGGATGCCAATGGCTGGCACCCTGAGCAGGTGCTGATGTCCAAGCTCAACATGCCTACGCTGGGCGTGGCGGAGAACGCCCCGCAGGTGGAAACGGTGAAGATGTGGCCCAACCCGGGTAGTGGGGAGGTGCGCCTCCAATGGGCCGGCCTGCACACGGCGCAGATGGAGGTGCGCGATGTGATGGGCCGCACGGTAAAAGGGCCACTGCGTCTGCAGGCACCATTCACACTGGACCTGGCCGCCCTGCCCACCGGCCTGTACCATCTGCTGCTCACCGCGCCAAGTGGCCGACAGGCGGCAGCGAAGTGGATGAAGGAATGACGTGATCGAGGAAATGAGCCATTCGCTCCAGCGCTGAAGGACCGGCCGATGGAGGCCATTTCAACAACACGCCCCTGAGATGCAAAACGAGAAGCCGATGAAACCCATTCCACTTTCCCTGATCGTCCTGGCCATCCTGCTTGCGGTGCCCGCGTCCGCCCAGCAATGGTGCGCCCCCGGCGCCACATGGATCTACCACATGGGCGGCGACCCCAACGTGGGTTCGGGTTCCTACCGATACACCTATGAAGGCGACACGCTGGTGGACGGCTACGTCGGACAACGTATCAGCCATTTCGAACGGGTAGTGGTGATCATGTCCGGCTACGAAGGCGTATACGACTACTGGCATGATGACCTGGTGACGCGGACCGAGCCCGGCATCGTGCATTTCTGGTTGCCGGACTTGCAGGAGTGGGACACGCTCTACTGGTTCAGCGCAGAACCGGGAGACCGGTGGACGCCCGGATGGCACCAGTATGAAGCATCGTGCGAACAGGCCGGTTACCTGGAGGTGGTGTCCGTGGATATTGATTGGGACATAGGCGTGCCCGTGAGAAAGCTTACGTTGAGGAGCTATGGGAATGGGGCACCCGACGACTACATGATCGTGATGGAGCGGATCGGGAGCCGCACCGGCTGCTTCATTCCCAGACCTCCGGGCTGGTGTTCGGAATTTTCTGAAACCTTCTGTGAATTCCGCTGCTATTCGGACGAGGAGTTCTTCTACACGCCATGGCCACAGTTCATTCACACCTGTGAGCATTCCACGACCGTGGAGCAACCGGCCCCAGCGCCCACGGAGGCTTGGTCCGTATTCCCAGTGCCTTTCCACGATCGCTTCACGGTCCGTTCCATGTCTCCCAAACAGACAGCCCGCATGGTGCTTCTGGACCTGAGTGGCCGGGAGTTGCTATCACAGCCATTCAATGGCAGCATGCTGAACATGGACGCGGGGCATCTGGCGCCCGGAAGCTATGTGCTGCGTCTGGTGGATGAGCACGGAAATTACTCGCACCGGGCCGTGATCAAGGAATAGAGAGCGAGCGCGACACATGGGCATCAGGGTCCCCTGCGGGAGACCGCTGATGGAGCTAACTATAAAGGAGGTGCGCCTTTCCTACTTCACCGGCTTCACCAGGATCACATACACCGGAAAGTGGTCGCTGTATCCGCCTTGGTATTGGTCACCCACATAGGTGCGGAAGGGATAACCTGCGAAGTTGCCGCCTTCCTGCCGGAGATACGGCTGGTTGTATACACGCACGCCGTAGTAGTGATAAGCGCCACCAGCTCCGGTGACCAGCGCGGGCGAGAGGATGATCTGGTCGAACAGGTTCCACGAATCGCGCCACGCAAGCGTTCCGATGCCTTTTTTGTAGAGGTCATACATCGGGTTGAACAACTTCTTTCCCGTGGCCAGGTCCTTGTCACCGGTGGTGTTGAGGAATTTGCGCACGGCCGGATCCACGGGGTCGTCATTGAGATCGCCCATGTACATGATGTTGGTCTCGGGATTGCGGGCCATCAGGGAATCAATGATGTGCCTTCCCATTTCGGCAGCACGGATGCGATTGGGCAGCGAGCGCTTCTCGCCGCCAAAGCGGGATGGCCAGTGGTTCACCATGACGTTGATCGTGTCGCCGTCCATCAGGCCGGTCACCAGCAGCAGGTCGCGCGTGCGGAACAGGCTGTCGGTGGGATCACGGAATGGATAGATCCGCTCGTGCAGAACGGTGAAGTATTTCGGGTTGTAGATGAAGGCCACGTCGATGCCGCGGCGGTCCGGGCTGTCGTGGTGGATGATCCGGTAATTCCGCTTGTCCAAGGGCGCCGTCCTGATGAGGTCCTCCACCACGCCGCGGTTCTCCACTTCGGCAAGGCCCATGCACACCAGGCCATCCGGCTGAATGTCCGTACCCATCTCACCGATCACACGTGCGAGGTGTTGCAGCTTCCGCTCATACCGGTCGGTGTTCCACAGCTTGGCGCTGGTGGGCAGGAATTCGGCGTCGTCGTTCGGGCCGTCGAGTGTGTCGTACAGGTTCTCCAAGTTCCAGAAGCCGATGCAACGTGGCTCATAGCGGACATCATCCTTT
The DNA here is from genome assembly GCA_038234075.1 of Flavobacteriales bacterium. Lineage (GTDB taxonomy): Bacteria > Bacteroidota > Bacteroidia > Flavobacteriales_F > PHOS-HE28 > PHOS-HE28. The sequence goes on from JBBSUV010000019.1 coordinate 26,269, forward strand.
TGGGCGGCGGCGCCATGGATGATCAGAGCGCTGGCGACCAGCAGGAGGAGACGGGAGGAAATGCTCATGATGTTGCTAAAGGGGCGGCAAGTTATCCAGTGCATTGTTCAGAATTGCCAATTTCCGTACCAGAATGGCTGATGACCTTGTATCGGACTGTTCCTTTGCAGGATGGAACGGAACCATTTGGGGCTTTTCACAGCCTTGTGCATGCTCGGCACGGTCACCTTATCAGCGCAAACCGTGGCCGATGCACGCAACGCCGCGCTCGGCAGTAGTGTCACCGTCAGCGGAATTGTAACCTCCGGCCCTTCGCTGGGCGGCATCCGCTACCTGCAGGATGCCACCGGAGGCATCGCCGCTTTCCCCGGTAGCGGCTCTGTATCAGGCTTCTCCCCGGCCCCGGGTGCTGCCATCACGCTTACCGGTACGCTCACCGAATACAGCGGCCTGTTGGAGATCACACCGATCAGCGCGTTCACCATCAACAGCACGGGTAACGCCTTGCCGGCACCGGAGGTGATCACACCGAATGGACTGAATGAATCCGTGGAAGCACGCATAGTGCGCATCGAAGGGGTCTACTTTAGTGGCTCCGGCGTTTTTTCCGCCGGCATTTGGCCCGTTCAGGCCGGTACACAGACCGCCAACATCTACCTCGCTTCCGGGCATCCATTGATCGGCACGGCCGTTCCTACGGGCCCAGTGGACATCACTGGCATCGGCTCGCAGTATGATCCTTCCGTGCCATACACCAGCGGCTACCAGCTGTTGCCACGCGGTGCTGCCGACATCATTCCGCATGCGTCGATCAGCATCATTCCTCCCGTACAGCAGAATACGCTGGTCACGGACGGCTTCCACTTGGCATGGCAGACCAACCTGCCGGGTAGCACCGAGGCATTCTATGGCGCAACACCGACGATGGGATCACATGTCGCCAATGGCACCTCCAACACGGCGCATGACCTGCAATTCACGGGCCTACAGTCGGCCACCTTCTACTACGCTCAAGCGTTCTCCGTGGCCAATGGCGACACCGCCTTCTCTCCGACGGGCTACTACTCCACCGCCTCCAACTCCAGCGGCAACATCGCGGTGTACTTCACCCAAAGTGTGGACCACAGCGTAAGCAGTGGTGTGGATGCCATCGCGCTTTTCCAGGCCACGGATGACACCATCAAAGCCTACATCGACCGTGCACAGCAAACGCTCGACGTCGCCATGTACAACACCAACAGCACCTTCGTCGTCTCCGCCGTCAATGCAGCCAAGGCGCGCGGCGTACAGGTGCGCTGGATCGCCGAGGCAAGCAATGCGAACACCGCGCTAGCCGGACTGGACCCCAGCATTCCCGTGCTTTACCGCACCGATGGGCTGGGCAGCGGCACGCATGACAAGTTCTTCATCGCTGATGCCGAGGACGTCCAGCGTGCCACCATCATGAGCGGCTCCTGCAACTGGACCGTACAGAGCTTCTTCAACGACTACAACAACATCGTCTTCATCCAGGACCAGGCCTTGGCGCGCTGCTTTCGCGTGGAATTCGAGGAGATGTGGGGCGGAAGCGGACCGCAGTCCGTGCCCGACCTCAGCCGCTTCGGGGCCGATAAGACCGACAACACGCCACACCTTTTCAACGTGGGCGGCAAGAAGGTGCAGAGCTGGTTCTCCCCCACCGACGGCGTGACCGACCACATCGTGCAGGAACTCAATGCAGCCCAGAGCAGTGTGCGCCTCGCGCTATTCACCTTCACGCAGAACGACCTCGGTGACGCGGTGCGCAATGCCTATCAGCGCCCCGGGATGCTGGTGGAAGGCGATGTGGAGGATGTGAACGCCCAAGGCTCCGAGTTCAACTACCTCGTGGGGCAGGGGATCGACCTTCATTCGCACTTGGACGAACCCGGTCTACTGCACCATAAGTACGCCATCCTGGACGAAGGCACCACCGGTGATCCGCGCGTGATCACCGGCAGCCACAATTGGACCACGGCAGCGGAGACGGTGAACGATGAGAACACACTGGTGATCCACGACGCCACGGTGGCGAACCTGTTCTACCAGGAATGGTACGCCCGCCACAACGATGCAACGGGCATCGTGGAGAGCACTTCCCTCAACAACATGCGCGTGTGGCCCGTTCCTGCGAACAACTGGATCAAAATTCACCCGGCCACCGATGGGACCGCGTTGATCACCGTGCATGATGCCACCGGCAGGGAAGTATTGCACGCCGTGGCGAACGGAACGATCACGCTACCGACCAGCGATCTACCCTCGGGGCTTTACACGGTGACCAGTTTGCAGAACGGGGTCCGTTCGCAGCGGTTGATCGCGATCGCGCGGTAGAAGGCAACTGCTGAAGTACTGACTTGTCTTATGTCTAATGTCGTATGCGACTTCACGGGCAGAAGACATTGGACAACAGACATTGGACATCCACGCCTCACTTCGGAAAATAAAGCGGGTGCCGGTCGTTGTACCTCCGCATGAAGAGGAAGACCGTCTCCGGCTTGTTGCGTTGCTTCCGCGAAAGCGCATCAAAGTCCTCCTTGAGGATCGCATCCCCGCTGATCGCCTGATCGATCCCGCCCGCGGTGACGGGCAGGAACAGGCCGGTCTCCATGTTGAGGAAACGTTGCTCCTCCACGGTATAGCTGGAGCCGCCGTTGAACATATACGGGTCGAAGTTCTGGTAGGTAGCGTCGAAAACGAGATGTGCCAAGGTCCCCATCAGGCCGATGCGGGAGAAGCCGTTCCCGGCACGGACGTACACCACGCCGTTGTCACAAAAACCCCAAGTGCGATCCAAGTCCAAGCGTGTGGGCGTTCCAGTGCTATCCGGATAGAGCAGCTTTCCATTGGTGCTGGCAAGGTCCGCGACGCGCTGGCCTTGCGCGGTGGTGAGCGCCTCCATCGGGATGCTCGGCGCGTTGTTCCGGAAGGCTTGGAAGTTGAGATAGATGCCATCGTGGAAAACGAAGCCACCGGAATAGCGCACACTGTCGCGTCGCTCCTGCGCGTGCATCGGGACTAGGAACCAGAAGGTGGAGACCAGCAACGCAAGCAACCTCATGCCACGGAACGGATGAAGTCCATCACCTCATCGGGGGCCTGGGCATGCACCCAATGCCCGGCGAAAGGAACGGTCTCCACACGGCATTTCGGGAATTGCTCCTTCAATTGCGGCAGGTCCTCCCGCGTGATGTAGCCGCTCTTGCCGCCGCGGATGAAGAGCGTTGGCACGCGGACGATCTCCGGCCCCATCGCCGCGAGAATGTTGTCCATGTCACGGTAGAGCACAGGCACGTTGAAGCGCCAGGCCAAGTGCTCCGGCTTCTCCCAATACAGGCTCTTCATCAGGAACTGCACCACGCCGGGCTCCGGTATGAACCGGGAAAGATGGGCCTCCATCTCCTGACGCGAACTTTTGCTTGCGGGATCGCTGGTGCGAAGTGCCTCGATGATCGCGCCATGGTCGCCGATGGGATATTCCCGCGGGCCGATGTCGATCACCACCAGGTGCTTCAGCAGTTCCGGCCAGCGCTGTGCGAAGGTCATCGCCGTCTTGCCGCCCATGCTGTGGCCCACGAGCACGATGTCCTTCAGGCCGAGCTTCATCACCAAGGCATGCACATCCTCCGCCATCAGCGGGTAGCTGATGTGCTCCGTATGCGGCGAGCGCCCGTGGTCGCGCTCGTCCACCAGCACCATGTCGAACTCGCTGCTCAGCGTGCGCCCGATGCTGCCGAAATTGTCGCTACTGCCAAAAAGGCCGTGAAGGATCACAACGGCTTTGCCAGCGCCTTCCCGGCGGAAAAAGAGGTCCACGCTCATCGCAGCTCGCGCAGATAAAGTTGGACCGTGTTCTCCATACCGTACCACAACGCGTCGCAGATCAGCGCATGGCCGATGGAGACCTCCTCCAAACCCGGCACCTGCGCTTTGAACCAGGCCAAGTTCCGGAGATCAAGATCATGGCCGGCGTTCAATCCCAAGCCCAGCTCTACAGCCTTTTCCGCCGCGCGGGCGAAGGGTGCCACCGCTGCGTCGCGGTCCGTGGCATACTGGTCCGCGTAAGGCCCTGTGTAGAGCTCGATGCGGTCGGTGCCCGTGTCCACGGCGTGCGCGATCAGCTCCAGGTCCGTGCCCATGAATATGGAGGTGCGGATGCCGGCCTCCTTGAAGCGCGCCACCACCTTTTTCAGTTCGGCCTTGTGTGTGCGTGTGTCCCATCCGGCATCGCTGGTGAGCACGCCCGGCGGGTCCGGCACAAGTGTCACCTGCGCGGGCATCGCCTCCAGCACCAGGTCGATGAAGCTCTGGTTCGGATAGCCTTCGATATTGAACTCGGTGGTGAGCACCGGCTTCAACGCCCGCACGTCCGCATAACGGATGTGGCGCTCGTCCGGCCGCGGATGCACCGTGATGCCTTGCGCACCGAAACGTTCGATCTCCAGCGCGGACTTCACGACGTCCGGCCGGTCGCCGCCGCGTGCGTTACGCAATGTGGCGAGCTTATTGATGTTAACACTGAGCTTGGTCATCCTTCAACGCCACATAACTTGGTCCCCCGGTGGCACCACAAAAGTAGCGGCCAAGCTCCGCAACACCGATCCAATGCAAGCCATAGACCTTCTATCCGAAGCCATACTCCCATTGAACCCGCACGATCCCGTGGCCCGCGCCTTGGATCTGATGGATGAGTTCAAGACGAGCGTGCTGCCGGTGGTGGCCAATGGAAGGCTGCTGGGCATGATGAAGGACACTGCGGCACTGGACAACAGCAACCCTGCGGCCACCGTGGAAACACTGATGGACCAGGTGGAGATCCCCTACGTACGCGACCGGCAGCACCTGTACGATGTGCTGAAGCTGATGGCCGAGCTCGGCCTGTCGATGGTGCCCGTGCTGGACATGGGCGGCCACTACCTCGGCGTGGTCAGCGAGCACGAGGCCTTGCGCCGCATGGCGGAATTGGTGAACGCCAGCGAGCGAGGCAGTGTGTTGGTGCTGGAGATGGCACGCAACGATTATTCCTTGCAACAGATCGCCCGCATCGTGGAGGATGAGGGCGCACGGATACTGAGCCTTTACTGCTCCGACATGGCGGACAGCATGCGGATGGAAGTGACCCTGAAGGTGAACCGCGAGGACGTGCGTGCCATCATCCAAGCGTTCGAACGCTTCCAGTACAACGTCCACACGGCTTTTCTGGGCTCCAAGGCGGAGGACGACCTGCGCGATCGATATGAGGACGTGATGCGCATCATTAAAATGTGATCGCCGTGCCTCAAGCCATCGCGGGACCTCGCCACCACGGGCCGCTCCGGGGCCTGCTCTTCCCGTTGCTCCTCTTGGCCACCCTGAGCACCTTCGCGCAACAGCGCGTCATGGACTTCACCGGCCCCTTCGGCGTGTCCGGCGTTCTGGTGGAAGGCAACAAACGCACAAAGGAGCGCATTATCCTGCGCGAGCTCACCTTCCAGCAAGGCGACACGCTCACCGCCGCGGAGCTTTATGAGCGCCTCGCACGCAGCAGCGAGAACCTGCTCAACCTCGGCCTCTTCAACACCGCCACGCTGCTCCCCACCTACCTCGGGCCGCACGAGGTCTTCATCACCGTAACGCTGAACGAACGCTGGTTCTGGTGGCCCACGCCCATCCTGCGCTTCGCCGACCCCAACTTCAACACGTGGTGGCTCACCAAGGATTTTTCACGTCTCAACCTCGGCGCCTATTTCTTCCGCTACAACATGCGCGGGTGCAACGAGACGCTCTTCGCGAAAGTGCAGTTGGGCTATTCCAAGGAATTCGGCCTCAACTACCGGGTGCCCTTCGTGGACAAGCACCAGCGTTGGGGCTTCGAGGTGGGCGGCGGCTATGGCGAACAGGACGAGATCACCATCGGCACGGTGAACAATAAGCGCGTGCTGCTGAAGACCCCGAGGGACAACATCTACCACTACTGGAAGGCCGGTGCGAAAGTGATCCTGCGCCGCGGACATGACGTCCGGCACTATCTCGGTGCTTCCTGGACCAATGCCACCGTGCGCGATACGGTGGTGCGGCGCAATCCGGAGTACCTCACTTCCGGAATGGAGGAGATGGCCTACCTCAGCTTGAACTATGCACTGGTGTTCGACCAACGCGATTCGCGCTCCTTCCCGCTCAGCGGCAGCTATGCCAAGCTGATGTTGGACCGCAATGGCATCGGCCCGGAGCAGCCCGATGTGACCTCCCTGCGGGCCGTGGTGCAGCGCAGTTGGAAGCGGGGCCAGCGCTGGAGCTTCGGCGGAAGTTTGAACGGCAAGGTGTCCGCTGGTACCGAGGACCACTACTACCTCCAAGAGGGCTTGGGTTACGATGAATACCTGCGCGGATACGAGTACTACATCATCGATGGGCAGCACTATTTCCTGGGCAAGGCCAACGTCTTCTTCGCTTTGGTGAAGCCGCGCACCTTCCAAGCGGACATCATCCCCTTCCGTGCTTTCCGGACCCTCTATCTCGCGGTGTACCTCAACGCTTTCAGTGATCAAGGCTATGTGTCGGATGAACGCAACGGCGCTTTGAACCCCTTGGCCAACCACTGGCAACAGAGCTACGGCCTGGGGCTCGACATCGTGACGAGCTACGACCAGGTCCTGCGCTTGGAGTACGCGGTGAACGGCCTTTCGGAGACGGGATTCTACCTACATTTCACCCAACCCTTCTGAACGGAAATGCGCATCGGAATACTCGGCCGGTTGTACCCGGAGTCAGCGGCGGCCACCATCAATGGCATCCTGGACCGTATGGTAAAGGCCGGGGCCACACCCGTGGTGGAGCGCAGCTTGGCGGAACGTATGGCTGCGGCCCAAATGCCAACAGCGGCGAACACAGAAGTGATGGACCGCGCCGAGGACGCCAAGCTGGACATGCTGGTGAGCATGGGCGGCGATGGTAGCTTTTTGGACAGCGTGGATTTCCTCGGCAGCAGCCCCGTGCCCCTGCTGGGCATCAACCTCGGGCGGCTCGGCTTCCTCAGCAGCACCCGCTTGGAGGATGTGGACGCCACCCTGCAAGCGATCATGGAGCGGCGCTACACCCTCGCGGAGCGGGCGGTGCTCGCGCTGGAAGGTTGCCCCGGCTTCGGAACGCATAACAATGCCCTGAACGAGGTGAGCCTGCACAAGCGCGATGGTGCCGCGATGATCTCCATCCACGCCTATCTCGACGGTCGCTTCCTCAACACCTACTGGGCGGACGGCCTTATCGTCGCTACGCCCACCGGCAGTACCGCCTATTCCCTCAGCTGCGGCGGTCCGCTGCTGGCACCGGATTGCGATGCCATGGTGATCACGCCCATCGCCCCTCACAACCTGAACGTCCGCCCCTTCGTCGTCCCCGGAAATAGCACCCTCACCCTTCATGTGGACGCCAGGGGCGAGAAGTACTTGGTGAACTTGGACTCGCGCAGCCAAGTGCTCGACCATTTCCCGGCCCTTCAGGTACACCGGGCGCCACATCGGTTGCAAGTAGTGCAGTTGGAAGGACAGGACTTCCTGAATACGCTGCGCTCCAAGCTCTCTTGGGGGCTGGATGTGCGATCCGCTTTGCCGGGGGCGCAGGGGATGTAGGTGAAACCCTATCTTTGAAACACAGGGAAGAAAACCATGTCATTCACGAATAAACCTTCGGTATCGCTCACCTTGGACCAAGTGTTGGAGATCGTGGACCAGCTTTCCCCTGTGGACAAGCTGAAAGTGGCCAAGCGCATGCAAGCCAAGGAGCGCAATGAAGCCATCGACGATCTGGTCGCCATCTTCAGCAGCGTGAAGTTGAGCGGAAAGGAGGTGACGGCCATCGTGGAGGAGGAACGATCCAAGATCCATGCCCGCCAGTTTGCGGATACTCATTGCAATTGACTTGACTCTGTTCGTCAAGAGCTTAACCTTGATAACTCTTCAATCCTTTTAAATGGCATCTACGCACTCAGTCTTCCCACTAGGAAGATGAGGAATTACCTCCAACCTAAGCCAACGCCAAATTCAATATCCCACCAATTAGTCCGCTCATTTTTCCACCCTCGCCGTTCTCCTCCAACCCATCCAACTAGACTTATATGATTCGAGACAGGATAATTATAATTCACACGCACGAATGGATTAAATTTAACAGGCGGCCACAGATAAACCCTGTTCATTAATTCCTGGGAAAATAGTTTTTCAGAACCATCATACACTATATAACGCGTACTACTCCATACTATAGGTCTAAATCCAGCGCGTATTCCAAATACTCCAAAATCATAACCTAAAGCCAAGGGAATCTCAAGATCCAAATCCTTTAATCTTCGGCAATCATCTAGCGTATATGCATTCGGATCCTTCCGAACTTTAGGGGCAACCAAATCTTCTGCACGCATACAGAATTCAATGCCAGCGGTAATTCTCCAACGCCTATTCGGCACAATGCTTGCGCACCATATCACAGATCCCCCATAATTTAGAGACTTTTGATAGACATAACCCGCTAGCGTAGAGTCCCCTTGCTTTCCATAAACAGCTATGTCCGAAATGCCACGTTCTCCGCTAGGTATAGCACAATTAACACCCATTGAAAAGATATATCTGTTTTGAATTGCGTGCCCCTCTTGCGCTGTCATTTGAGCCGCCAAAAAAATGAATGGCGTGCAGAGTACGCTCTTAAAGAAACAGGACATTTCAAGTTCAGTTCTTCACTTTAACAAAATGTAAATAATTGACCCTACCACTGACCATACTAATTTCGAAAACATAGCTTCCAGAAGCCAAATTACCGACGCTGATTTGACCATTTGTTCCATTCAGTTGGAATACTGATAAAGCGGATCCATCTAATCCGTAAATCGCGCATCGTGTAAGCCCATCCTTCCCGAGGCTCTGAAGAGTAACAACTTCACCACTAAGGTCAGAAGCCGGATTAGGATATATATAAACGCCGGAGCTGTCTTTGGCTACTGATGAGCCAGTTCCTCTTTTGCTATACTCATATGTTGGAGCCGGAATCTTCCTCATTTCAACATTCCCGTACACACAATCCGAAATTGTTCCAGTATACACTGCACCTGCCTGTACTAAAAAACCAGGTTCCAAATTAATCGAATTTCCTGCATGAAACCTGACGGTCGATCCCGACGTTACGACAACATCACCTTGCGCACCCGAAGTAACATTTGAACCCGCAGTGATAAAATCATTTACGTCTGATCGTAAATTGCCAGAAAGAGTTACATTCTGATAGTATTTGTGTTCCACACAGCAATCAGTCAAATCGAAATCCCGAGGTGGCGTTGGGCCGATTCCCGGTGTATTATTCGTTGGCACATAGTTCAGAAATTCATGTGTGAAGACTCTCGTATCACCCGGATTGCAATTCCATAGTATCAGATCATAAACATATGTATCCTGCGGCAACTGACTCCCATCTTCTAACACTCCCCACCAAACATATTCGTAGTCGTCAAATCCTGGATCCTTTAATCCATTTACATTATAAATGTATTTTTCATATAACACTTGTTCTGATCCTGTGCTGCCAGTCAAGACTCTAAAATCTATTCCTAAAGCATTTTTTACATATATTGTCCATGAGTCTCCGCTATTGACAACACAAAGATGATCCAGTTCATATGGATAAAATGGTCCATCATATGGATGATATAGTCCATATTCTAAAGTGCCAAGCTCTGGAGCACAAGGACTATTACAATAGTCGGCCGAACGCATACTTACATTATCAATATATAGGAAATCAGTGTAGCACCACTGTGCATCCCCCCCATTAGGAGTTGGATTAATCTGCCGATTATCAATCGAAATCCAGTCATACTCATAAATATCATCAGTCGCTAAAAAATTAAATGAAACCCTCTTCCACTCTCCTGACTCCGGATAATTCGATGCATTCAACACAATTGAGCCAACATCTCTTATTGACTGAAGCGGATTCCCCGCATATTCCGTATACGGAACAGAGCAATATTGATTGCTACTATAATGAATTCTACTCTTCGAAAGCATTACACGTAATTCACTCGTATTATTCCAATCGGAATGATCACCATATGCAAGTTTTACATACATACTCACCGAATACCATCTTCCAATTACCAATGACGAAACATACTGTTGTTGGATAAGCTCAAATGACCCCAAGCCAACATACCTAACTCCCGACTTGGCTCCAATGGACAGGGCTGATCGACCAACCGAATTTCCACCCGCAGGGTCAGCTTGATCTATGTTAAATGGTGTAGAAAAATAATCAGGAGAATGTACGAACGTTCCCATATAATCATTTGTTTCAGATGTCCAGTTAGATACATTATCAAATTGAGCCCAAAGATGCGGCTCTGAGCCTTGCTCGAAATCACCGTTAAGTATATAGTCAGTTGCTTGGGTAAAACCAAAAGCAGGACCCAAGAACGCAACAATCGCGAAAGCCCATTTAGTGAATGTCATTACTGTGCTATTTTGTTTCGAGTTTCGTCATTCGTGCTTCTAACTCAATTATGTACAGGGTCAACTCTTCCACCTTTTTCATGAGTAGGATATTTGTCGCCGCAAGATTCATTCCTTGCTCTGACATTTCTAATGCTGAAGGCACATCCGGCAAGTGTCCATACTGTTTTATGAAGGCCGCAACTTCCGTCGGTGTCCTCAATTCATAGTTAGGAACCAAAACATAATCAGGCCAATTCGTAACCCCGTTTATCTGTATTTTTTCCGTTAATATCCCACCTGTTACGAATAGCTTATAATCATTACTAACCATATTGGTAGTGCCGATTCCAACCTTTCCGCTGCGAAATGTCATGGTTGGATTGGCTCCATAGGATTCAATTATGTGCGCACCAGATAAGTCAACAGACATACCGAGCGCAGTCCCAAATTCATTCTTCACCCATGCAGTGGCAGCATTCAAGCCAGAAGAAGTTACAAGTAATTCCGATGGCCCGCTTTCTCTATGAATCTCGAACGCTGTTGTTGGAGCAGAAGTTCCTATGCCAATCAGTCCATCAGGAGTAATTCGCATGCGCTCGGCACTATTCGTCTTAATCACCAATTCGTGAGCATCACTAGTGCCAAGCCACTGATTTGTCCCGTTGAGCCAATTACCGCCCGTTGACCAATAAGGCCCGGGCAGACCGGTTAGAAAATTATCATGTACCTGTTGCAGAATTCCTGAGGCGTCTATCCCCAATAGACCACCACCCAAATTTGACATTTGCGGAAACTGTATCGAACCATCCGACTTAAGACGAAGACTTTCCATTCCGTGGCTTTTGAATACAAGATCCTTTGCATCTGATGTGCCGATATAATGAACACCAGGTGTGGTACCGGAGTTACCGCTCATGCTCCAGTCGCTGCGAGCAGGACCTCGCAAGTAGATGGTGGTGGAAGTGCCAGCACAGCCGTTAGCATCAGCAACGGCGATCTTATAGTCCTTGGCTGCAAGGTTGTAGCGCTCGGTGCCCGTTGGGCCATCACTCCATGTGATCGAAAAGGGCGGCGCGCCTCCTAGTACGGCGACGGACGCATTCCCATTACTGCATTCGTAGCAACTGATATTGTAGCCGTTCGTGTATTCATAGACATCCACGTCCAGTTTCATGGCCAAGGGTTGGTCCAACGTTACTTCAGCAGTCGCTATTTGTCCGTCATGGTCTATGACATCCACCTTATAATAACCAGCTGAAAGGTTGGACACATCCTGTTGAACTGAACCGTTGCTCCACTTATAACTGTAAGGAGTTGCACCACCGGTTACAGCCAGATTTACCCACCCGTCCTTCTCACCGAAGCAACTTACCTCGAACCCGTTGTAGTTGCTCAACTCCATGGTGACGATCAAGGGGTCGGCCCCCATCGCCGAACTGCTGAGAAGTATCAGAAGCGGCAGCGCCATTCGGCGCAGAACACTATCGCCTTGGTCGGAACGAAAGCATTGGAACAGGATCGCGACTAAATTCCGGGGGGGGGGGTGCATAGTCATTATCTGGCTTGTTTCTCCAGCGAAGTAGCTAAAATAGGTTTGACGAATTACAATTGTTCATAACTTATTTTCGTATCTACTCAACTCAGATTAGAACTCACGAGGATGAAGAACACACCAGTGCTACTTCCTTAACGAGCCTCATATAAGCCGTTCGATGTTCGGCTCACCCCCAACCCCTAATTTCGCGCCCGCGCCGGGTACGGATCTCGTCCCTGCGCCGTTGTTCCACCCGATGTCAAGGATCTGCACCCTCCTCCTGCTGCTCGTTCTCGCCACTGCTTCGCAGGCACAGGTGAGCGAGCTCGGCATCACCGGGGGCACCACATTCTACATCGGTGACATCAACCCCACTCAGCACTATCCCAAGCACACCCATCTCGGTGGCGGGCTGATGTACCGCTACAATTTCAACCAGCACTATGCCGTGCGCCTGCAAGGGCTATACGGGAAGGTGGAGGCCTACGACCGGGAATCCGAGGACCCGCTTCAACGGCTGCGTGGGTTGGGCTTCCGCAGCGTGATCTTCGAGGCTTCTGCACTGCTGGAGATCAATTTTTTCAAGTACCGCGGCATCTCCAAGGACAGCCGCAACTGGACACCCTTCATCTTCGGCGGCCTCGCGTACTTCCATTTCAATCCGCAGAACCTGCTGGACAATACGTGGTACGACCTGCAGCCCTTGGGCACCGAGGGGCAGACCATCGGCGGCGGAAAGCCCTACAGCCTGAACCAGATCTGCCTCCCCTTCGGCTTCGGGTTCAAGTTCGCCGTCACCAAGAAGGTGGACGTGCAGCTGGAATGGGGTCTGCGACGCACCTACACGGACTATTTGGATGATGTGGGCGGCGTTTATGCGGACAATGCCACACTCTCCGACCAGGCCGGTCCTCTTACCGCCGTAATGGCCGACCCCAGCGTTTTGCGCACCACCGGCTACAATGGCGGCCGTGCCCGCGGTGACAGCCAGACGCGGGACTGGTACCAATACAGCGGCATCACCATTTCACTGTTGCTGACGCGCTTCACCGAGTGCGATGCCATTTGGGACAAGATGAAACGCTGATGGGCGGCTCGATCCGTTCTTCCACAGATGGCACAGATGTCACAGATGAGATCCATCATTCTGAGCTCTCAGAGGAATTAGAATTCCCGATGACTGATCGTGACATCTGCGACCTTCCCCTTTCGAAAAATCCTGAATTCCACGTGGTTTAGGACGCACAACCGTTGAATTCCGCCGCTGGAATGGTTCCAATGGCGACCTTCGCACCCCCGTGAAAGAATCCACCCCATCCATCGAGGAGCAATTGCGCGCGCAGATCGACCCTGCACGCGTGCCCGTGCACGTGGCTGTGATCATGGACGGCAACGGCCGTTGGGCCGAAAAACAGGGCGAGGAACGCATCAGCGGACACCTCAACGGAGTGCAGCCGATCCGCGAGACGTTGACCGCCGCGACCGAGATCGGCGTGAAATTCCTGACGCTGTACGCCTTCAGCACCGAGAACTGGAGCCGCCCGAAAGCCGAGGTGGACGCCTTGATGGAACTGTTGGTGAACACCCTGGCCAGCGAGGTGGAGGAACTTCATGCGAACGGTGTGCGCCTGCATACCATCGGCGATACGGACAGCCTGCCGCCCGGGTGCCGGACAGCCTTGAAAAAGGCCATGGACCACACGGCGAAGAACGACCGGATCACGCTCACTCTCGCCCTGAGCTACAGCTCCCGCTGGGACATCCTGCGCATGGTGCGCAGCATCGCCACGGACATCCGTGAAGGCCGGATCGACACCCGCGCGGTGAACGAGCAACTGATCGACGATCGCCTGAGCACACGCGGCCTTCCGGATCCGGAACTCTTGATCCGCACCAGCGGCGAACAGCGCATCAGCAATTTCCTGTTGTGGGAGATCGCCTATGCCGAACTCTGGTTCACCCCCGTCTTTTGGCCGGACTTCCGCAAGGAGCACCTTTTCCAGGCCATCCTCGACTTCCAGCGCCGCGAACGACGCTTCGGCCTTACCCGCGAACAACTCCCTGCCTCTTGATGCGCCTCTTCCTCCCGATGTTCCGCGCCAACAGGCACATCCTCACGCTGCTTTGCGCGTTGAGCCTCGCCGTTTCCGGCATGGCCCAGCAGCTGGAAGTCCCCAAGATGGACTACGGCTACCCCAAGGAATACACCATCGGAGGCATCACCGTGAGCGGCTGTGTGACCCGCGACCCGAATGCGGTGAAGCTCTTCAGTGGCTTGAAGGTGGGCGACAAGATCACCATTCCCGGCGAGCGCATCGGCAAGGCGATCCGTGCCATCTGGGACCAGAAGCTCTTCACCGACGTGCGGATCGAGGAGGCGGAGATCCGCGGTGCCACCATCTTCCTGAACATCATCGTGACGGAGAACCCGCAGTTGGCGAGCTACGGTTTTGCCGGCACGGTGACCCGCAGTGAGGGCGACAAACTGCGCGAGGTGATCAACCTGCAGCGCGGGCAGCAGGTGAACGAGGCCGTGAAAGCCAATGCCGCACAGGCCGTACGCCATTACTTCCGCGAGAAGGGCTACCTGAAAGCCGACTGCCGCATCGTGCAGACCTCCGATACTTCCTTGGAGAACAGTGTGCGGCTGCAGGTGCTGGCCGAGAAAGGCCCACGGGTGCGGATCAAGGACATCAACTTCCACCAGATCCGTTCCGAGGTACTCCCACATCATCCGTGGTACCAGCTCTTCAAGCCGAAGGAGGGACTTTCCGAAGCACGCTTGCGCCGCGCCATGAAAGGAACCAAGCGGAAGCGCTGGTACAACGTTTTCGGGTCGAGCAAATTCAAACGGTCGGATTACCGCGACGACAAGGCCAAAGTGATCGACCTCTACAACGAGAAAGGCTTCCGCAACGCGACCATCACACACGATACGATCCGCTACGTCTCCGCCAAGAAGATCGCCATCGACATCACCGTGGACGAAGGGAACCGGTTCTACTTCCGGAACATCAACTTCACAGGCAACACCAAGTACGAGGCGGACACGCTTGTGAAGCTCCTCGGCATCAAGCGCGGCGACGTCTACAACAAGAAAAAGCTGGACAGCCGGCTCTACATGAACCCGAGCGGCGTGGACATCAGCTCGCTCTACATGGACCGCGGCTATCTCAGCTTCAATCCCGACCCGATCGAGCGCGTGGAGGGCGACAGCATCGACTTGGAAGTACGCATCCGCGAAGGCAAGCAGTACCGTGTGCGCGACGTATACGTCCACGGGAACACCAAGACCTTTGACCATGTGATCCGGAGGGAGATCCGGACGCGGCCCGGTGACCTTTTCGACCGCAGCGAGGTGATCCGCTCACAGCAGCAGCTGATCAGCTTGGGCTTCTTCGACCCTGCGCAAGTGGGCGTCACCCCTACGCCGGACCCGCGCACGGGCTTGGTGGACCTGGACTACACCGTAGCGGAAAAGCCCAGTGACCGATTGGAGCTGAGCGGTGGCTATGGCGGCGGAAGAGTGCTCGTTTCCCTCGGGCTCTCCTTCACCAACTTCAGCGTGCGCAAGATGTTCGACAAGAAGGCGTGGACCCCGCTGCCCGCCGGCGATGGCCAGACCTTGAGCCTGCGCGCACAGACCAACGGCAGCTACTACCAGAGCTACAGCCTTTCCTTCGTGGAGCCTTGGTTGGGCGGCCGCAAGCCCACGTCGTTGAGCTTCGGCGGCTACTACACCCGGCAGACCAACGGCCTCGGCAGCGAAAACCCGCTGTTCCAGCAGTTGGGCATCATCGGAGGGAGCATCGGCCTTGGCAAGCGTCTGAAATGGCCGGACGACTACTTCTTCCTGAACCTCACCGCCAGCTATCAGCAGTACAAGCTGCAGAACTGGAACTCGTTGTTCGCCTTCAGCAACGGCACCAGCAACGTCTATGCGCTGCAGCTCCGCTTTGCCCGCCGTTCCATCGCGGAACCGTTCTGGATCACCCAAGGTTCGGAGGAGAGTTTCTCCGTGAAGGCAACGCCGCCTTTCTCGGCCTTCAGCCCCGGCAAGGATTACACCTTGCTGCCCCCAGCGGAACGCTACAACCTTGCTGAATTCCACAAGTGGAAATTCACCACCCAATGGTTCACAAAGCTCACGCGCAGCAAGACCAAGCACGACCTGGTGTTGATGGCCCGCGTGGGCTATGGCTTGATCGGCCGATACTCCGAGCGCAAGGGGGATTCGCCATTCGAGCGCTTCTACTTAGGCGGCAGCGGCCTCACCGGCTACCAGCTTGACGGGCGGGAGGTGATCGCTTTGCGCGGATACGACGACAACTCCCTGTCGTCGACCTACGGTAGTTTCTTCGTGAACAAGTACACCGCGGAAATACGGTTCCCGGTCTCCCTGAACCCCTCGGCCACCATCTTCGCTCTGGGCTTCGTGGAAGGCGCCAAAGCCTGGGATTCGATCGACCGCTACAACCCCTTCAAACTCTACCGCAGCGCGGGTATCGGCCTGCGTCTCTTCCTGCCGATGTTCGGGCCTATGGGGCTTGATTACGGATGGCGTTTCGATGACGTGCCCGGTCAACCCAACATGGCCAAGAGCCAGTTCCATTTCACTATTGGCATAGATCTTGGCGAGCTCTGACCGCGATCGCCTATTTTCGACGGCTTTCCCATGACACGACACCTCCTCCGCACCGCCCTCATGGCGCTTCTCCTCACCGGGGTAGCGGCCCAAGCCCAGCGCATCGCCTTCGTGGACACGAAGTACATCCTGGAGCAGATGCCTGAATACACTGCTGCCCAGCAGGAGCTGGATCGGAACAGCAAAAAGTGGCAGGACGAGATCGACGAGCGATGGAACCAGATCAAGCGGCTGCGTGAAGCCTTCAATGCGGAAGCGATCCTGCTTACCGAGGAGATGAAAAAATCGCGGCAGGATGATATCGACAAGAAGGAGCAGGAGGCACGCGACCTGCAGCAGAAGCGTTTCGGTGTGGGCGGCGACCTGTTCAAGAAGCGTCAGGAACTGATCCAGCCTATCCAGGACCGCATTTTCGACGCCGTGAAGGAAGTGGCAGGCACCAGCTACGTGGCCATCTTCGACATCGGCGGCGTGGGCAACAACGTGCTTTATGCCAGCGAGAAATACGACAAGAGCGACAGCGTGCTGCGCAAGCTGGGCATCCGTCCCGGTAAGGACGGAAAGAACGCCGGCAACGTGCGCGGCGACGAGGAAGATGATAATGACGGGACCACCACCCCGCAAAAAGACGGCGGGAAAATGACCACGCCGGGCAAGGACGGTAAGATGGGCACGCCTGACACAGGCAGCCCCGACCGTGGCAACATCAACATGAAACCCAAGCAGTGAACCTGAAGACCAAGATGAGGAAATTGATCATGACCATTTGCGTGATGTTCGCGGCCTCCACCGCCATGCACGCGCAAGCACCCGTCAAGCTCGGCCATATCGACCGCCAAGCCTTGATGCTGATGCTCCCCGAGCGCAAAGCCGCTGAGACCAAGATGCAGGACTTCGCCAAGACCTTGGACGAGCGCCTGAAGGCCATGGGCCAAGAGTACCAGACCAAGGTGGCCGACGCCCAGAGCAAGGCGGAGAACATGACCAAGACCGAACAGCAGGTGGCCATGCGCGAGATCCAAGAGCTGGAGCAACGCATCAGCGATGCCCAGGACAAGGCGAAGGACGACCTCTCCAAGCAGGAGAACGAATTGCTCGCGCCGATGATCGACCGGACAAGCAAGGCCATCAAGGACGTAGCGGCTGAAGGACATTTCACCTACATCTTCGACACGAGCACCGGCATGGTGCTCTACAGCGACGGCGGTACGGACATCCTGCCCTTGGTGAAGACCAAGCTGGGCATCCAATAAGCGGTCGGCGCATGGGCACCGCCCCACGCATCGGCATTTTCGACTCCGGCATTGGCGGACTCAACGTCGCTGCGGCCATTCGGCAGGCGCTCCCCCGGGAGCGCCTGCTCTATTTCGGGGACAACGCCCATGTACCATACGGCGAGCGCACGGCGGAGGAGATCCTCACCTTCAGCACGGCCATCACCGAGGCGCTGCTCGCTAAGGACTGCGGCTCCGTCGTGATCGCCTGCAATACGGCCTCCAGCGCCGCGCTCGGTCCTTTGCGCGGGCTATTCCCCGATGTGCCCATCATCGGCATGGAACCGGCCGTGAAGCCCGCCGTGGAGCATACGCGCACCGGCGTGGTGGGCGTGCTAGCCACCCGGGCCACCGTGGAAGGTCGCGCCATGGCCGATGTGGTGGAACGCTTCTCGCACGGGGTGGAGGTGATCCGCCAAGCCTGCCCCGGCCTGGCGCAACGCATCGATGCAGGCGACTTTGACGGAGAAGAAACAGAAAGGCTCCTGCGGGGATGGATCGGGCCCATGCTGGAACGCAACATCGATGCGCTGGTGCTGGGGTGCACGCACTATCCCTTGGTCCGGCCCTTGATCGAGAAGATCGCCGGGCCGGGGGTGCGCATCATCGAACCTTCGGAAGCGATCGCGCGCCGCATGGCGCAGGTGCTGGACCAACGCAAGCTGGCCGCACCCGCGGATGCGATAGGGAACTCGACCTCTCCCGCAGGGTCTCCGCCTCGGGACCCTGAGCAGACCGGTTCTCTGCAATGCTACACCAGCGGCGACCCATCGGCCTTCCGCTCAGTGCTGGAACGCCTCGGCATGGAAGATGCCGCCGTGATGCAAGGTGTTTGGGAAGAGGACGGCTCGTTGCGCTTGCCGTAACACCCGCCCAAGGCAGGCCGATCCTGTAAATCCTGTGATCCTGTCTGAAAAGCCGATCCCGTCTTGTGCCTGACCTCAGAGTCCGCTGAGGCAACTAATTATGGCTTGTACCAGCTGGCATACACCCCGTAATTCTTCGCGACCCGCTCGATCTCGCCTTCGGAAAGGCTCTTGCTCACCGCACCGATGCGCTTCGCCGGAACACCGGCCATCAAACTGCCCGGTTCCACCACAGTGCCTTGTGTCACCACGGCGCCAGCGGCGATCACACTGCCGGTGCCTATCACCGCTTGATCCATGATGATGGCACCCATGCCGATGAGCACCTTATCCTCCACTGTGCAACCGTGGACGATCGCGTTGTGCCCGATGCTCACGTCACTGCCGATCTGTAGCCCGCACTTCTGGTAGGTGCAATGCAGCACGGCGCCGTCCTGGATGTTCACCCGGTCTCCGATGCGGATGGAATTCACATCACCACGTACCACCGCGTTGTACCATACGCTGCATCCATCGCCCATCACCACGTCGCCGATCACAACAGCGGTCTCTGCAAGGAAGGGATCACGCCCGAACGTGGGCGTGATCCCTTTGAATGTGCGTATCAAGGCCATTTGCTCAGTGTTCTGGTTCCATCGGTTCCGAAGGGGCACGAGGTGCGGCGGGTTCCTCAGGCGCGACGGTGAGTGGTGCGGGAGGTGCGGGAGGTACTGCTGGTGCAGCTTCCGCCTTCTTCTCCCCCGGTAGGCCGCATCCCTCGGCTTGGCAGCAATCCGGCAATGCTTTGCGCGCCTCCGCGTTGGGCATCACGTTATCGGCCATGTAGCCCAGCTTCGAGATCGCTTGACGCAGCTTGTCCGGATCCGTCTTATTCGCTCTGTAATCCACGTGGATCGTGTTCGTTTCCAAGTTCACCTTCACAGCCTGCACGCCCTTCACATAGAGCATCTCCGTCTGGATGGTGGTCTGGCACATGTCACATACGGCGTTGGATCGGATGTCCACCGAGGCTAATTTGGAATGGTCCCCATCTTGCGCATAGGTACGTCCGGCCACGAGCAGCAGCAGGAAGGCACCGGTTTTCAGGATATTCTTCATGTTCATGGTGTTGTTGTCTTGGGTTTTTCCTTCAAGGTGAAACGCAGGCCGAAATAGGCCATCTGCGTGTTGGTGGGCCCCCAGATCATGGAGGCGTCAAAATACGGGCCGAACGGATCGCTCGGGTCGAGGATCTGGCGGTTCTGCAGGGTGCCGGTGAGGTTCTCACCACCAAGGTAGATCTCCCAAGCGCCCATTACCCGTGTGACCTGCGCATTGAGCGTGGCATAAGCCGGGGAACGCTCGCCGAGGCGGTATTCCTCCGGATTGCTCGCGGTGCTTGGCAGGCGGGAGGTTCCGAAGCCGTTCAGCGTGATGTCAAAGCGCCATTTCTCATTCTTCGCGATATAGCCGAGATCGAGCAAACCACGATGGCTGGGCACCAACGGACGTTCGCGTAATACGCCGTCGTAGGTGGTCTCCGCATCATAATAACGGTAGCTGGCCTTCATCTCCCACTGCTTGTTCAGTTGGACATGTACGTCCGCCAAAACGCTGTTCGCGTAGCTCGGGCCATCCAGCATATAGAAGGCCAAGGTCTGCGGGTCGCGGTCCATGTCGGCCACCACTTGCTGCGTGAAGTCGGTGCGGTAGACATCCACCCCAAGGCTCCATTTCTTGCCGAACCACTTGAACTTGTGGAGCAATGAAAGGCCGGTGTTCCACGAGCGCTCGAAACCGAGCGGGCCATCGAACTCCACGTGGCGCGAGCTGGCCATCGCAGCGGCATTCTCCATGATCGGGTTCGCGCTGCGGAAGCCGCTGCCCACGGAAAAGCGGAGCGTGGTGAGCGGCGCGAGGTCATACTTCAAGTGCAGCCGCGGGCTGATCGCTTCGCCGTATTCACTGTTGTAGTCGGCGCGTAGGCCTGCCACCATGATGAAGCGGTTCCGCGTGCGGGTGTATTCCGCGAAGACGCCGGGCATCCGCTCCGTGCGCCCGAGGTCCAGCCGCTCACCCACAGGTTGGTGGAAGAGCTCGTCGTAATCATCGAACTGGAAGCTGGCCCCGGCCTTGATCTGGTCGTTGTGCTTCAGCAGTTGCTGGTACACCACGTTCGCGTAGCCGCTGCGCTGTGCACCTTGGTAGTTGCGGTCACCGAAGACCGAGGATATGGTGTTGTTCCGGAAACCGGTGAGGATGCCGATGCTCTTGCCGGGGTCGTTCAGGATCCAACCGTTCTTCACGATCACGTCCGCCATCTCGTTGTCGATGTCCACGCCGTAACGCCGCCCTCCGGGGTTCTCGCCAATGCGTGCATTGCTAATCTGTCCGCCTTCGCGCAGGTCCGTCACATAGCGCAGGATCACCTGCGTGGTGCGCTTATCCGTGTGCTGTATCCAGCGGTCCATGATGTTGAAGCGCTTGGTGAGCGGCTGGTCGCGGAAGCCATCGCCGTTGTCATCGAGCTCGCGCTGCATCAAGCTGCCTTGCACCATCAAAATGTTGTCGCCGGCCTTGCCTAAGTGCTGTCTCGCGTTCACATTCAGCTCCGTGCGGCTTTGGCTGTTCACGTAAA
Source organism: Flavobacteriales bacterium (assembly GCA_038234075.1). Taxonomy (GTDB): domain Bacteria; phylum Bacteroidota; class Bacteroidia; order Flavobacteriales_F; family PHOS-HE28; genus PHOS-HE28. Next base: position 47,677 of record JBBSUV010000019.1, read on the forward strand.
GATTGGCGAAGAGCGTGGGTGCGGTGGCGGGATCGAGCAGGCAGAGGTCTATCTGTCCGGTCATCGCGTTGGGGCCGTTCACCGCTGTGCCGATGCCCTTGCTCACATTGATGTCCTGGATCCACGGGCCGGGTATCAGCGTGAGCCCGGAGTTGGAGGAGAGGCCGCGCACGAAGGGGATATTCTCCATGCTGATCTGCGCGTACTTGCCATCAAGGCCCAGCATCCGGATGGTCTTGGTACCGCTGACGGCGTCGCTGTAACTGATGTCCACAGTAGCATTGGTCTCGAAGCTCTCGCTGATGTCGCAGCAGGCCGCACGTTTCAGCTCGCGTGCCCCGATGGATTCGATGGTCTGCAACGATCGCAGGCTCACACGGGTGCTCGCCTGGCGTTCGCTCACCTCGGCCGCAGCAAGTTGGACGGAGCCTTGCACGGTGATGGTCAACGGCTTGGTTGGCAGGGATCCCAAGAGCAGTGAATCGGGTGTGGTGGAAAAGGAAGTGGTGACGAGCGTTGCGGGCCATGCTGCCGGCAAGGGCAGCATGAAATGGCCGGAGGGATCGGTCATCACAGCGACACCACCGGCCCAGCCCACGCGGGCATCGGGCAATGGCGCGACACTCTTGTCGGACGCGCGTGTGCGCACCACGCCCATCACGCTGTCCTGCGCAAAGAGTGCGCTGCCCATTCCGGACAGTGCGAGGAGGAAGATCACTTGTTTGGTTCTCATTCAGAAAAAGTCTTCAAGGTGAAAAACAGAACAGGCCGCAGCATGATGAGCCGCAGCCTTCACCGAAAAGACCGTTCTAAATGAGGAAAACGCCCGTGGTGGCCAAGCGCTGGGATCGCGCCAAGGGCGGTGGACGCGAAAACATCGCATCACGGCGGACAACAGGCGTCACTATTCCCGCTGGAATGATCGCCGCAGGAAGGACCATGGCGAAAAGCACCGGCACCATGGCACTGACGGCGGGGACGAAATCCGAACGCTGGGGATTCGCTTGCAGCACCTCACAGCAAGTGGCCTGCACGGTGGTCATGGGATGCGAATGATCCACCGGTGAACATTCCTCCGCTTGTCCGATGCTGAGAATGCTCGGCCCGCCCATGATGCAGGTCATGCGCGCCACCGCCGGTGCTGCCGTGCCCAACAAGAGCACCAGCATGGCCAGGAACGAGAGTCCTTTCGAGCGAAGTGAGCGCAAGGGATGCATGGGCCGCGAAGATACGTGGTACTGCATGTAAGGTTCCGGCAGAATGGTGCAAAGGTTTGGTAAGCCACGGCTTCTTTTCAGATCATCAGCTCAGGGTCTCCGCCGTTCGGCGGAAGACCGCTGAGTGGAATTCATCTGCGCCCATTCCGCTATGGCGGAACAGGTCCTGCGCTATCTGTGGTTGTCTTGCTCAGTGGGATACCTTTGCAACCCCATGGAAACCACTGAAAAACGCATCCCCGTCACGGTCTACGCCGAAGACACGCCGAACCCGGCCACCATGCGCTTCGTCACCAACCGCGCACTCGTGCCGGAAGGGCGCCTGATGGAGTTCACATCGCCGGAAGAGGCCGAGGCCGTATCGCCGCTGGCCGCGAAGGTGTTCAACCTCCCATTCGTGACCGGCGTATTCATCAGCGGGAATTTCCTCTCGGTGACCAAGAACGACAGCATCGACTGGGACATGGTGCAGATGGAACTGCGTGAATACATCCAGGAATACCTCAACACCGATGGCCGCGTGGTGCTCTCCGACGCTTCAGCACAAAGCCTCGCCGACGCGAACGAACGCGCCGTATCGCACGCCAAGCCCACCTGCAAGGAGGATGAGATGATCATCTCCGTGCTGGAGGAATATGTCCGCCCATCCGTTGAAGGTGACGGCGGGCACATCGCTTTCAAATCATTCAAGGACGGCATCCTCGCCGTTTCATTGCGCGGCAGCTGCAGCGGCTGCCCCAGCAGCATGGTGACGCTGAAAGGCGGCATCGAGAACTTGATGCGGCAGATGGTGCCGGGGGTCAGGGAGGTGGTGGCAGAGGAGCTTTAGTGAGACTCCATGAGTTCTGAGTCTTGAGTCGGGAGTCTGGAGTCGGGAGTCGGGAGTCGGGAGTCGGGAGTCGGGAGTCGGGAGTCCTTTATGCATTCAACCCGTGCCGTGCATCTTCTTGTGGAACAACAACCGCAACGACGATGAAGAACACGAAATGGATGATCGCATTGCTGGCCTTGGGTTTTGGCTCACAGGCATCAGCACAGGGCTTTGGGGAGATACACGGTAAGGTGATCAATCCCGATGGCAACCCGGTGGAATTCGGCATCGTCCGCGCCGAGCAAGGTGGATCGGTCAGCGGAACGGAGACGGATGCCGAGGGGCGTTTCATCCTTAAGCCATTGGCAGCAGGAGAATATGACGTGAAGGTGCAAGGCATCGGTTTTCGCCCATCGGAGATCACCAGTGTGCGCGTAGACCCCGGTTTGATCGTCAGGCTCAAGGATGTGCAGCTGTCATCCTTACTCGGGACGGTCGTGGTGGAGCGGGTGAGATGGGAGGAGCCGCTGATCCGTCCGGACGACCCCTCACGCATTGTGATGACCACCGTGCAGATCAAGACCAATGCTATCCGGAAAGATCCGGTTAAGATGATCGCGAGCATGACGCCCGGCGTCACCAAATCGGCCAACAGTGATGAGCTGTACTTCCGGGGATCACGCGCCGGTGCGATGGCCTACTACGTGGACGGCGTGAAGGTGACCGGCACGAACCCCGGCGTGCCTTCGGGGGCGATCAACAGCGTTAGCGTATACACCGGCGGCCTTCCCGCTAAATACGGCGATGTGACGGGAGGTGTGGTGGCCATTGATACGAAGAGCTACTTTGATCTTTGGCAGCAGAGGAATTCCGGGAGGTAGATTTCGAGTCGGGAGTCTGGAGTCCTGAGTCCTGAGCCTGGAGTACCCGATCATCTATCATCTTTCCCCGATTACCGGTAAGGCATGTTCCTCCGCAACAACACCGCTCTTGGCCTCACCGATGAGGAACTGGTCGCCCGCCTTCGCGCTGGCGACCGTTCTTCGTTGGGCGTGCTTTGGGACCGGTATGCGCATCTGCTGCTCGGCGTGGCGATGAACTACCTGAAGGACGTGGAAGCCAGCAAGGACGCGGTGATGGGACTTTTTGCGGAGCTGCCCGCGTTGATCGGCAAACACGAGGTGCAGAAATTCCGACCCTGGGTCCATGCCGTGATGAGGAACCGCTGCCTGATGGCACTGCGGAAAGCAAACCCGCAGGTCCGCATGGATCCCGCGCTGATCGAGCAGGAAGACCAAGGTGATGATGCGGCGTTGCACGAAGCTTCACTGCAGGAACTTGAAGCCGCCATCGCGCGATTGCCCGAAGGACAGGAGGCCTGCATCCGGATGTTCTACTTGGAGAAGAACAGCTACAAGCAAGTGGCCGAGCGCACCGGCTACCCGCTTGAACAAGTGCGCAGCCATCTTCAGAACGGCAGGAGAAACCTGCGCATTTCATTGGAACGCCATGGCCTATAGCACTGACCCTTTCACGCCGCGCACGCCGGTTTCCCGCGAGTTGCTGGAACGCTATGCCGAAGGCACGCTCACCGATGCGGAGCGCCACGCCGTGGAGCTTCATCTGGAAAGCGATCCATTGCTCCGCGAGGCCGCAGAGGGCCTTCAACAACCCGGAGCTGTTGCGGCCATGGCCCACCTGAACACCCAGCGGCCCGTTAACGGACCGAATTGGAAATGGTGGATCCTTCCTCTGGTGCTGCTGATCGGAGGCGTGGCCACGTATTTGACTTTGCAGATGCAGGAGCCGACCACAACGACCTGGAAGCCTGCCGTTTCCGTGCAGGATCTGAATTCCGCGCAAGCAATGCCAGCTGCGGTGGAAAGCACGTTGCAGGTGGTCCATGCGGAGATCGATGCGCTGCCTGTAGCAGCAGTTCCCGAAGCCACTCAACGCCAGCATGCTCCTTCTGTGCCGGAACGGTTCCACAGCATAGCATCCAAGGCAACGCGGCCGGAACGGGAGACCATTGACCGCCTTGAAGCTCAGCCGGTCACCGTAGCTCGCGATCCTGGTACCGCAGCTCCGCGCGTGGCCAAAGCAACGAGAGCTTCACGCCACTTGGTCTTCCTGCACGACCTGAAGGTGGTCGATCCGGAGGAGTTGTACGGGTCTGTCGGACCACGGCTGCGTTCACCCGGCGTACCCGCGAACGTTGATCCTGCACGGCCCGATGTGGTCCCATCAGCGCGTCCGATGCAGTCATACTTGGACTACATGGACCTGGCCTTGGGCGCATTGGCAAAAGGCAACGACCGCACCGCCTTGGATGATCTGTACTTCCTGCTCGGTCAATTCCCTGGCGATGTGAACGCGCAGTTCTATGCGGGGCTGGCCTGCTATAGGCTCGGGTTGTATCCGCGGGCCATCCGCCTGCTCCATGCGGCGGCGGATAATACCGTGGACAGCTTCCAGGAGGAATCCTTGTGGTACGAGGCGCTAGCAACGGCAAAGCACGACGGTAAGGCTGCGGCACGGCCTGCGCTGGAGCGGATCGTCAGTGGTGGCGGATTCTATGCGGCTCAAGCGAAAGCGCTGTTGGAAGCACGGTGATAGTTGCCTTGAGGAATCTCTCCTTTAAGAAAGTGGCAGGGCCCGCCCCCGGATGCGACTCCGGGGCAGGCTCGGTGGATAGGAGCGGACGCACTCGCGAAAAACGCGAGCGCGGGCATAGAGCCAAAGACAAAGCCCCCGGAAATTCCGAGGGCTTTGATAGTTGCTTGTTGGAACGGCTTACTTGCCCCCGTTCAGCTCGTCCTGCCAGGTCTTCAGCTCGTCCCACTTGCCGGCTGCGGCGAGTTCGGACTGCTTGGGCCAGGTGCCGGGGTCGTGCGAAGCGAAGTGGGGGCCTGCGGCCTCCAGGATCTCCTTCAGCTTTTCCACGGAAGTAGCTGCCAGTTCGGCGAAGCTGTTGATGCCTGCTTCGTTGAAGAGCTCAGCGATCTTCGGCCCGATGCCTTCGACCTTCTTCAGGTCATCGGCCTTGGGAGCCTTAGCGGCCACGGTCTTCTTTGCGGTCTTCACGATGGCGCTTCCGCCACCGTTCAGGTCCACGCCGACGGGGATGATGCTCACGTAGCTCTTGTTGTCGCGCTTGCGGCGGAACTCCACGGTACCATCCACGAGAGCGTAGAGGGTGTGGTCCACGCCGATGCCGACGTTCTTGCCCACATGGTGATGGGTGCCGCGCTGGCGGACGATGATGTTGCCTGCGATGGCTGCGCTGCCACCGTAGATCTTCACGCCCAGACGCTTCGAGTGCGACTCGCGACCGTTCTGGGTACTACCTGCTCCTTTCTTGTGTGCCATGGCTGATAGGGTCTTTCAGGATGAAACCTGGTGACACTTATTTCTTATCGTCTTTTTTAGGGGCGGCCTTCTTGGCTGCTGCCTTCTTGGCCGGCGCCTTCTTCTCGGCAACCTTCTTGGCCGGTGCCTTCTTGGCGGGGGCCTTCTTCGTCGCAGCGGCCTCAGCCGTTGCGCGGGTCTTCTTCACTGCTGGAGCGTAAGGGATCACGGCAGGTGCAGTGCTCTTGCTGGCATCGAACTTCTCACCCTTGGCAAGAATGGCCTCTACCCACAACTCAGTGAGGTATTGACGGTGTCCGTTGACCTTCTGGTAGCCCTTGCGGCGCTTCTTCTTGCCAACAATGACCTTATCGGCCTTGCTGTGCACCAGCACTTTGGCGGCGATACGGAAACCATCCACCAGCGGGGTACCGATGCTGGTCTTGGTGCCATCGCTCACCATGAGCACGTTACCAAGCTCAACATGCTTGCCTTCCTCGAGCTCGAGGCGGTGGACTTTCAGCTTTTGGGGGGCCTGCACTTTGAATTGCTGACCGGCGATCTCTACGATGGCGTACATGGTTCCTGAAAAATGGGGTGCGAAAGTAGTGCTTCTTTATGATCCCGCAAACACTGCGGTTAGTTGTTAGTTGTCAGTTGTTAGTTGTCAGGGGGTTCCATGCCTTTTGGCCGGTCTCTTTCGAGCGCTCAACTCCGTGCCAATGGCGGGTTTGGTGACCCGTTCGGACCACTTCTGCCCCGGTCAACTGCAACTACTTGATCCCGAACGCCTTCTTCAGCGCAGGTACGGCATCCAGTTCCTCCCAAGGGAAGAGCTTCACCTTCACGGTGACCTGCTTCCCTGCGTTATCGAACTTCTTGATCACGGTACGCGGCGTGCGGCCCATGTGCCCGTAGGCTGCCGTCTCGCTGTAGATGGGCGTGCGCAGGTTGAAGCGCTTCTCGATGAAGTACGGGCGCATGTCCAGTTCCTTCATGCCCTCCAAGGTCTTGGCGATGGCACCGTCGTTCTTCTTCACTTTCGCTGTGCCGTAAGTGTTCACATAGAACCCCACGGGCTTCGCTACGCCGATGGCATAGGCTACCTGCACGAGCACTTCGTCGCACACACCGGCCGCAACAAGGTTCTTGGCCACGTGCCTGGCGGCGTACGCTGCGCTGCGGTCCACTTTGCTGGGGTCCTTCCCGCTGAACGCTCCTCCCCCGTGCGCACCCTTGCCGCCGTAGGTATCCACGATGATCTTACGGCCCGTGAGGCCCGTATCGCCGTGCGGTCCGCCGATCACGAACTTGCCGGTAGGATTGATGTGGTACTGGATCTTGTCATTGAAAAGGGCCTGCACGCGCTTGGAAAGCTTCTCCTTCACCCGGGGAATAAGGACTTCCAGTACGTCCTTCTTGATCTTGGCGAGCATCTTCGGCTCAGAGTCGAAATCGTCGTGCTGCGTGCTGATCACGATGGCGTCGATGCGCAGTGGCGTGTGATCATCACCGTATTCGATGGTCACTTGGCTCTTGGCATCGGGACGCAAGTAAGGCATCTTGGAATTCTTCTCGCGGCGGATCGCGGCGAGTTCCTGCAACAGGCGGTGGCTGAGGTCCAACGCGAGCGGCATGTATGAATCCGTGTCGCGGCAGGCGTAGCCGAACATCATCCCTTGGTCGCCCGCGCCCTGATCCTCGGGCTTCTTGCGCATCACACCTTGATTGATGTCCGGGCTTTGCTCGTGAATGGCGCTGAGCACCCCGCAGGAATCAGCTTCGAACATGTACTCGCTGCGCGTGTAGCCGATGCGGCGGATCACCTCCCGGGCGATCTGCTGCACGTCCAAGTAAGCGTTGCTCTTCACCTCGCCGGCCAATATCACCTGTCCTGTGGTGACCAACGTCTCACAAGCCACTTTGCTCTCGGGATCGAAGGCGAGGAAGTTATCAATGAGCGCGTCGCTGATCTGGTCAGCTACTTTGTCGGGATGGCCTTCGCTGACGCTTTCCGAAGTGAAGAGGTATGGCATGGTCGAGGTTTCGTTGGTGATCCCCTTTTGAGGATCAGATCGCAAAGAAAGCGGTTTGCTTGGTAAGGTCGATCCGCTCTTCACCTTGGTTATGTAAAATGGCATTGATCGCGCAGTCCCTCGGGTCAACGATTGGTCAACTCCTTGAACACCGCCTCCAGGTCGCGCTCGGAGCGTTGGAGCGTGAGCACCTTCAAACCCTTGTCCACGGCGAACTGGAATACAACGGGGCGGATGTCATTCTCCTCCCGGAAGGTGAGGGCCCACGTGTTGTCGTTGCGACGTTCCGCACCGTCCACACCCGGTAATGCGAGCAGTTCCTCAGTAGTGGCGCGACCGTCGAACTCCACGAGGATGGCCTGCCGCTGGTCGCCCACGCCGCGCAAGTGCTTCGCGTTGTCGTCCGCCACGATGCGGCCCTTATCGATGATGATGACCCGGCTGCAGATGGCCTCCACCTCCTGCATGATGTGCGTGCTCAACATCACCGTGCGTGCTTCGCCGATGTGCTTGATCAAGCCCCGGATCTCCTCCAGTTGGTTGGGGTCCAAGCCGCTGGTGGGTTCGTCCAGGATAAGCACCTTGGGATCGTGGATCATGGCCTGCGCCAAGCCCACGCGTTGGCGGTAACCCTTGCTCAACGCACCGATCTTCTTGTGCGCTTCCTGCTCCAGTCCCACCGTGCCCACCATCTCCTTCACGCGGGCGGTGATGTTCTTCATCTTGTGCAGCCCCGCGACGAATTCGAGGTATTCCCGCACATACATGTCCGTGTAAAGCGGATTATGCTCCGGCAGATAGCCCACGTTGCGGCGTACGTCCATGCTGGCCTCGCGGATGTCGAAGCCGCACACGCTGGCGTCACCGCTTGTGGGCGGCAGGAAGCAGGTGAGGATCTTCATCATCGTGCTCTTGCCCGCACCGTTGGGCCCGAGGAAGCCGACGACCTCACTCCCACCGATCTCGAATGAAACATCGTCCAGCGCTTTCTGCGCACCGAACTGCTTGGTGATGTGGCGTACGGAGATGGACATGGGACAAAGATCGGACGATCAGGTGGTGATGGAACACTGGTGATGCTGAAAGAAATGATAAACGAGAACCGAGGAGATCAGCCGATCAGATGGTCAACTCGTGAAATGCGGAGCTCATCAAGAGCCACGGAACGCAATGGGTTGGATTTCCCGTCCCACCTTTGGCCCATGCCCACCGGTCTCATCATGCGTTCCAACGGCAGCCGCTACATCGTGCGCGGCGAGGACGGCGTGCTGCATACCTGCATCGCCAAAGGCAAACTGCGCATCAAGGGCTACAGCAGCACCAACCCGCTGGCGGTGGGCGACCTGGTGGAATTCAACCTGGCTGCGGAAAAAGTGGGGAACGAGATGGTGGGTACCGTGACGGACCTGCATGATCGCCGCAACTACTTGGTGCGGAAGTCCGTGAACCTCTCGCACCACAAACATGTGATCGCGAGCAACATGGACCAGTGCTTAGTGCTGGTGACCTTGGCGCGACCCCGTACCTCCTTTGGTTTCATCGACCGTGTGTTGGTGACCGCGGAGGCCTATCGCATCCCGCCGATCATCATCTTCAACAAGGTGGACGACTACGGCGATGATGAGCTGGGCATGCTCGCGGAATATGAGGACGTCTACCAAAGCGCCGGCTACCGCACCATGATCACTTCCGCCTTGCAGAAGGTCGGGATGGACGAGGTGATCGAACTGCTGAAAGGCAAGGTCTCCTTGTTGGTCGGCCACAGTGGCGTGGGGAAAAGTACGTTGGTGAATTCCATCGATCCATCGTTGGACCTGCACACGTGGGAGATCAGCGCTTCCACGGACAAAGGACAGCATACCACGACGGCGGCGGAGATGTTTGAGTTGCAGTTGTCAGTTGTCGGTTCTCAGTTGTCAGGGCCAACTGCAGTGGGCGGCGACGGGGCATCGGAAGCCGGTCGGAGTAAGCCTGACAACCGACAACCGACAACTGACAACTCCTCCCCCACTTTCATCATTGACACGCCCGGCGTCAAAGGCTTCGGCTTGGTGGACATGATGCAGGAGGAGATCGTGGATCAGTTCCCGGAGTTCTTCGCACTGAAAGGTGAATGCCGCTTTGGGAATTGCAAGCACATGAAGGAGCCCGGCTGTGCGGTGCTTCAAGCTGTGGACAAGGGAGAGATCGCCGCGAGCCGCTACAACAGCTACATCGACATGGTGGAGGGCGTGGATGAATCCACTTCCTACCGCACGGATTGACACCTCCGATCTTTTTAGCGCAGGTGGCCTCGACGGAACGTGTTGAAGTTCACTTTACCGATTCCACATTCCCCCTTTTGATGTGACTTGCTTTCACGGATAGTCAAATCCGAATCTGTAGTCTATCAGCTTGTCCTGGTCAAATTCAAGGACCGCGAAATAGGATGGCATGTTATACCGGCTCAGGAATTCGGAGTGAGCAAAGTCTTTGATCGAATAGGACAAAAGTTCGCGACCATGATCTCCGCGATAGATCGAGTAGCATGTGCCGAGCTTATCGATAGCATCGGCCTTGGTCATCCCAAGAGTCAAGCCCATACCTGAACGAAAGAGTGCGTTGGGCAGCGTGTCCAGGACGCTTGTTGGGCTTGAACTGCTCAAGCGCATCGCAGCGTAGTTGTCCAATACATCTCCATAATAAAAGAAGAAGGTGATCCATTGTGAGCCATCGCTGGAGACGAAATCAAAATGCGGAAAACCCTCGTTGTCCTCTGGAAAGTCCTCGCTCGGAATGCTTCCCAAGACCGCAATGGAGCTTTTTGCATCCTCTAATACCACATTCGCAAGGGCCGTATCAGGGAAGGCCATTTCACAGCGCTGTAGAAAATCTTGGATCTCAGTGCGCCAGTTCAAACCTTCGCAGTCCTTCGCGTTTTCATTACGCGCTTTCTGGAGCATGGATCGCAGTGAGATGGCTTGTGAGCGAATACTCGTATCCGCTACCGTGATCATATCTCCAGTGTCCTCTCCGCCAGTGTTCGGACCGGAACAAAGAGGCACGCCCTCTTCAAAGAAGTAGTCCCTGCTCGCTGTTCTTGTCTTTGCCTGATCGAAAACCTCCGTGTCTTTGCTCTCCCTTCGCTTATCCTCATCCCAGTAAATAGGCCTGTTGTAGCGCGAATCGATCAGGCTGGAAAAAACCACTTGGCCCTGTTCGAAATAGAAAGATTGAAACCACCTTCCCGACTCACCATATGACCAGGAATAGGCGCTGATAAGATCTCCGCTTGAACTGAAGTACCCGATCGCCTCCGCTCCTTCAGTGGACCAGCCCGGTATATCGATGCAGATCGAATCCACGGAAGCTGCTTCAAAATCCATGCGCAACCGGTACGACCCGATGTTCCTTACACGGTCGATGAGCCCTTGGGCCATGGACATCGAAGACGACGCCAAAAGCCCGATAAGGATGGATGTCCGCAAGCGATGGTGGAATGCTAACCCAACCATCACTCCTACAAACTCACTTTATCGCTTCCACCCTCACCACTTCAGGTGCTACGCGCTTGATGGCCTCTTCCACTCCTGCCTTCATGGTCATGGCACTCATGGAGCAGCTGCGACAAGCTCCGTGCAGGCGCACCTGCACCACGCCATTCTCACTGATGCTCTCCAAGCTGATGTCGCCGTTGTCCGCTTCCAGGAAGGGACGCAGTTCGTTGATGGCCTCGATCACACGGCGTTTGATCCGTTCCAGTTCCACAGGCTCGATAAGGGTCGTGCTGCTCATGGTCTAACGGTCATTTCATCAGCCGGGTCGGCGACCTTCTTCTTCGCAGGTGCCGCTTCCAGTTCCGCCAAGATACGCTCCATGGCGTCCAGCAAGGGCGTGAAGGCCTGCGCGGCCGGCGTATCGCCTTGAAGCACGGCGGGACGGCCCACGTCTGCGGCCTCGCGGATGCTTTGTACCAAGGGCACCTCGGCCATGAAGGGCACTTTCAGCTCCTCAGCCAAGGCGCGCGCGCCGCCGTTGCCGAAAATGTGGAGTCGTTCCTTTTCCGGGATGTCCGCGAGCCTTCTGCTGGCCAGGGCTTCTGCCGGGACGAACCAGGACATGTTCTCCACGATGCCAAGCACGGGCACGTTCACGCTGGGCATGTTGAAAAGGCCCACGCCCTTGCGCGCGTCCACGAGGGCCACGGGCTGCGGGGTGCTTACGATGATAGCACCGCTGAGCGGCACGGCCTGCACAAGCGAAAGGTGGATGTCGCCGGTACCGGGAGGAAGGTCGACGAGCATGATGTCGAGTTCACCCCAGTCGGCGTCCTTGAAGAGCTGGTCGAGCGCCTTGCTGGCCATGGGTCCTCGCCAAGCGATGGCCTGACCGGGATCGGCGAAGAAGCCGATGCTGAGCATCTGCACGCCGTAATTCTCCACGGGTATGATGAGGTTCTTTCCGTCCACCGCTTTCACGCGGGGCCGCTCCTTCTGCACGTCGAACATCATCGGCATGCTGGGGCCATAGATATCGGCGTCCACGAGGCCGACCTTATATCCACGTTTTGCAAGACCTACCGCGAGGTTGGCTGTGATCGTGCTCTTGCCCACCCCGCCCTTGCCGCTGGCCACAGCGATGATATGCTTCACAAAGGGCAGCACCTTGCGCAGCCCGCCACGCGCACCGCTGATCGGCCGCACGCTCACGTTCACTTTCACTCCTTCGCCGAAGGCTTGCTTCACTTGGAAGATCACGGCCTCCTCCATCCGCTTGCGGCTGTGCATCGCCGGATTGCTCACCTCCACGATGATGCTGATGTTGTTCTCGTCGATGACGACCTCTTGCACGAGGTCCAGTTCCACGATGTCCTTCTTCAGATCGGGTTCGATCACGCGGCTCAAAGCTGCGTGCAGGGCTTCTTCGGTAATTTCCATTGCGGTGCGAAATTACCCCTGAAAAAGGTGGGAAGAATGCCGATCGTCAAGTGCCGGCCCCTGCGCTGCGCAAACCTGCATCCCTGATGACATCCCGGACGGGCCTCCGCTGCAGCAACCACAGCATGGCGATGGAGGGATCCTCAAAAAAGCGGATGGCATAAGGCGCCTCGGCGGGAGTGGAGCAAACAAAGCGGTCCACGGCTTGGGCATTGTCCGGGTCCTCGCTGCCGACAATGGCGATGCGCTCGATACCTGCCCGCATCACTTTCGGGGTGAACTCCCGCATGGTCCACGCTTGGTCCTCATCCCGTATAGCCCCTGCCCTTCGTGCATCCGTGAGCCAATAACGCAGATCATCCCGCTCCACCAAGTCGAGCACCCGCTGCAACAAGGCACGATAACGTTCGCCAACGAACACGCCGTTCCACGTGGACCGGACGAAGCGTTGCACCGGCTGCACTTCGAGCAGCAGGTTCTCGCATTTATGTTCAGTGCGGATCAACATCCATCTGCCTCTCGGCATGATGAAGGTACGTGATCAGAAAGCCTTCATTGTCCTCAACCGCCAAAATCCTTATTTATAGGTAGGCCGGAGAAACTCACAAGCGCAAGCCTTCCAATGGGTCCCAGAACTTCTTGGCGAAGTCCACCACTTCATCATTCTTCACCTTCACGCCTTCCTTTCTCAGCAATTCCTCCATCCGGTCCGGCGCGGCGAAGTGATGCTTTCCCGTGAGCAGGCCATTTCGGTTAACGACCCGATGTGCCGGCACTTTGGGGTCCATGGAGTGGGCCTTGTTCATGCACCATCCCACCAAGCGCGAGCTGCGTGCAGCCCCGAGGTAACGCGCTATGGCGCCATAGCTCGTCACCCGACCGCGCGGTATCTGGCGTACCACGTCCATCACATCGGCGAAGAAATCGCGTTCCTGGACGGCGTCGTTCTGTATCGTGCGCTTGACCATGTTGTTCAAGAACCGCAAAGATCGAGGAGAATGCGGAGCTTCCTATTGGCGAAAGCTCAATGCGCTATGCTGTCCGCACGTTGCTGCAGGTCGTTCAGCACATCCTGATAGACCGACTTCAGCTCCTCCGGTTGCTTCAGGTATGCGTCATAAGTAGCCCGGAAATCGGCCCCTGTCACGCCCTGCTTCTTGAACATCTCATCGTAGTAGGTCGAGGCCGGACCGTCAGTGCGCTTGTCCAATGCCAATTCCTGGCTCACCCGCGCATCGATCAGCAAGGACTCCATCAGCACCTGCTCGAATTTCTCGCGGTCCAGCGGCCCCGATGGTGCCTTCTCCTTTCCGCCGCAGGCCGTCAGGAATAACAGCAGGAAGACAACCGTGTTCCTCATCGATCGAACAATGCGCGCATGCCGCGAACGGAGCGGTCCAACACTCCGTCGGCATAGGCAAGCTGGCCGTTCACCCAGGTGCGTAACACGCGGGAACGGAAGCGTTGCCCTTCGAACGGGGACCACGCGCATTTGTACAACAGGTTCTCCTTGCTCACGGTCCAAGGTGCATCGAGGTCCACGAGTACGAGGTCCGCATGCTGGCCTTCCCGGATGAATCCGCGATCCTTCACCTCGAACATCCGCGCGGGCGCATGACTCATTTTCTCCACCACCTCCTGTAGCGTGAAGACGCCTTGATGCATCAGTTCCAGCATGGCCGGCAGGGCATGTTGCACCAAGGGGCCGCCGCTCGGACAGCTGGTGTACGGGTTCGCTTTTTCCTCTATCGTATGTGGCGCATGGTCGGTGGCCACCACGTCAATGCGGCCATCCCTCACGGCTTGGCGGATCGCGTCCCGGTCCTCCTTCGTCTTCACCGCGGGGTTCCATTTAATGTTCGCCCCCTTCGATGCGTAGTCGGCATCGGTGAACCAGAGGTGGTGTACGCAGGCTTCCGCCGTGATGCGTTTCCCTTCCAACGGCCCGGGTTCAAAAAGTTCCAGCTCACGAGCGGTGCTGATGTGGAGCACGTGCAGCCTCGTGCCATGTTGCTTCGCCAGGGCGACGGCATTGCTGGAGGAAAGCCAACAAGCTTCCGCGCTTCTGATCACCGGATGCTGTGCGATCGGGATGTCTTCGCCGTAACGCGCTTTGGCCACCACCATGTTCCTGCGGATGGTCGGCTCGTCCTCTGCATGCACTGCGAGGAGCAGCTGCGCTTCCTTGAACAGGCGGTCCAGTGTCTTCTCATTGTCCACCAGCATGTCGCCAGTGCTACTGCCCAGGAAAGCCTTCAGGCCGCAGACCGTTCTCGGGTCGGTGTGCAGCACTTCCTCGATGTTGCTGTTGCTCGCTCCCATGTAGAACGAGTAGTTGGCCACGCTGGAAGCTGCGCCCATGTCAAACTTCAGCGTCAGCAGTTCTTGCGTCAACGTCTGCGGGATGGTGTTGGGCATCTCCATGTAGGTGGTGATGCCACCCGCTACCGCCGCTGCGGAACCATGCGCGATGTCCTCTTTGTAGGTGAGCCCAGGCTCGCGGAAATGCACCTGATCATCGATGGCGCCGGGCAATAAGTGCTTGCCTTTGGCATCGTGCTCCTTCACTGCTCTTGCGCTACCGATCCCTTCTGTGGCGACACGCTCAATGAAGCCGTCGCGCACCAGCACGTCGGCCGGCGTCACGCGGCCTTCGTTCACCACTTGCACATCGCGGAGCAGCCAGCTGTTCATGCTGCGGATGTGCCTTTCGTCCGGGACTTGATGGTGTAGCGCATCATGAGCACACCGAGGAAAGCCTCATGGAAGATATTCGCGCTCATCTTGCTCTTCCCCTTCACACGGTCGATGAAAGTGATGGGGACCTCTTGAATGCGGAAGCCGGCGAGTTTCACGCGGTATTTCATCTCGATCTGGAACGCATAGCCGATGAAGCGGATCTGATCCAGCGCCAATGCACGCAGGGTGTCGGCCTTATAGCACACGAAACCTGCTGTGGTGTCGCGCACATTGAGCCAAAGCACGAGCCGCACGTAGAGCGAAGCGCACCAGCTCAGGAGGACCCTGTTCCAAGCCCAATCACTGACGCGGCCACCTTTCACATAGCGTGAACCCACGCTCATGTCGGCACCATCCACGGCACAGGCTGCATACAGCCGCAGGAGATCATCCGGGTTGTGGCTGAAATCAGCGTCCATCTCGAAGATGTAGCCGTAGCGGTGTTCCAAGGCCCATTTGAAGCCAGCGATGTAGGCGGTACCCAGCCCGAGCTTGCCCTTGCGTTCGAGCATATGCAAGCGTTCGGGATCCTTCAACTGCAATTCACGCACAATGTCCGCCGTGCCGTCAGGGGAACCATCGTCCACGATCAGGATGTGGAAAGGTGGTTCCAGCCGAAGCACATGAGCGATGATGTCGCGGATGTTCTCCTTCTCGTTGTAGGTAGGAATGATGACAAGCCGGTCGTTCATGCTGGGTTGGACGGCCGCAAAGGTCGCGGAAAAAGACGTGACAGACCCTTCTTAGCGGACAAGGGTCACATGGCCTACATGCTCGAACCGGGTGTGGGAGATCATGTCCTGGCCGGTCAACTTCCATACGTATACCCCGACAGGCGCGGGCTTGCCCTTCCCGAAGTTGCCATCCCATTTCGCATTCATATCCTCCGTGGAATAGACCGGGCTTCCCCAGCGGTCCACGATCAGGAAATGGTAGTCGTTCGGGTCCAAGCCATTGGATACGGGTGCAAAGTCGTCGTTCCTACCATCGCCATCCGGCGTGAAGGCATTGGCGACGAAGACCGAGGCGCTCGCGGGGATCAACAGGTCTGAACACGTGGTATCCGCGCATGTGGGTGAAGCATAGGCGATCAGGCAGATGGGGTAGATCTCCTCCACGTCGTACGGGAAGGTGAACTGCGGATCCACCGCTGTGGAGGAGCCCAAGCCACCGAAATCCCAGAGGAAGCTGCCCGCTCCGGAGCTTAGGTTGTCGAAGGAGGCCACGGGGCTGTGCGTACTGGTGTTGGAGCCGACGATGAGGAACGCGGCTGTTGGCTTCTCCACGACCTGCACCACCTGATCGGCCTGCACGGTGACGGCACAACCATTACCGGGGTCCGCGGTGAAATGGACGATGTAGTTCCCCGGTTGGTCATAGGTCACCGTTATGGCTCCGCAAGCGGTGGTGTCCATGCCATTCCCGAAATCCCAGTAGCAGGAGCCGTTGCCTGCGAAACCGCTGTTGAAGGTGACATCGATGGGCACGCAACCTTCGCTCATGGTGAAGCTGGGTGCTACTGTCGGAATGGCGATCACCGTGACCTGTACGGTGGCCATGGCCAGCGGACATGGCGTGGGCGCGGTCACCGTATAGCTGTATGGACCGCTGATGGCCGTGGACGGGTTCAGGATGCCGCCGGGGCCGGTGATACTTGGTCCGGACCACACGCCTCCTGCATCCGGGGTACCGCTGAGGAGCGGTAAGAGCGCGAATGGATCGGCGTTGGAACATACGGTGGTATCCCCATTCCCTCCAGCATTCGCGGCGATGGCCACGCCGATGTCCACACTGGCCACGTCCGATGAGCAACTCGCCACAGCAGGCAATAGGTAGTGATAAACACCAGGCAAGGACGTGCCGGGGTTGAATATTGCGACGGTGTTGTTCCCTTCCGGATCAGTCCATGAGCCGCCGGGATCGGGTGTGCCTCCCAGCAGGTTCAGCATGTTCACCGTGGGCGCGGAACTGCAGAGTGCCGCTGTGCTGTCGTTCCCGGCATCAGGGGCCTGGGTGATCACCACGTTCACCTGTGCGGTGGCGGATGGGCAGGGTGCCATGCCCGCCACGGTATAGATGTAGTTCCCGGAAGAGTTGGTCGCCGGATCGAGCACGCCGCTGAAGGATGCGTTGTTCGGAGGCATGGTCCACGTGCCTCCCGCATCCGGGGTGCCTCCCAATTCACCGAAGAGCGCGACCGGGGAACCATCGCTGCATACGCTCAACGATCCGTTCGTGCCGGCATCGACCGCGTGGTTGATGGAAAGGGTCACCACGGCCGTCGCATCCGGGCAGGAGGCGTTGCCGGTGACGGTGTATGTATAGGTGCCCTGCGCTGCCGTTGCCGGAGCGATAGTGGAAGTGGTGGGCAGGCCGTCCGGCCCGACCCATGAGCCACCTGGTTGCGGACTGCCGGCCAATAGCCCTAACAGGTTCACAGTAGGCCCGGCATCGCATAACGCCACGGCATTGTTCTGGCCGGCGTTCGGTCCGGGCAATACGGTCATCTGCACGGTGGCGGAAACATCCGCGCATACCCCTCCAACGAATGAGTAGGTGTATGTTCCTTGCTGGGAACTTGCCGGATCAAAGATCCCCGTTGAAGCACTGCTGCCAGGGCCTGTCCAAGCTCCGCCAGTGTCCGGGCTGTTGCCAAGCAAGGTGAATAAGTTGACGGACGCATCGCCGGTGCATACCGTATCGACGCCGTTCGTGCCGGGGTTATGAAGGGTCTCGACGGAGACCACCACCGCCGCCGTCGCATTCGCACAAGGTGCGATGGCGTTCACCGTATAGGTAAACGTATTCGCCGTGTTCACCGCGGGATCAAACATCCCATTGACCAATCCGCCGCTCCATGTGCCACCGGCATCCGGGGATCCACCCAAGGAGTTGAACAGATCGATCGGTGCACCGCTTTCACAGACCGCCACCGCGCCATCCGTGCCCGCGCTCGGGCTACCTGTCTCGCTCACCGTCACCGTTGCCGTTGCGTTGCCGCAGGGACTGGTGCCAGTTACCGTATAGGTATAGGGGCCGGGAGTGTTCACAGCAGGGTCGTACATCCCGCCAACAAGTCCACCGCTCCAAGTGCCGCCAGCGTCAGGTGTGCCGCCCAATGAAGTGAACAAGTTCGCCGCCGCACCTTGATCACAGACTGAAAGGTCCGCATCCGTGCCGGCGTTCGGCGCAGGAGCGACGGTCACCACCACTTGGGATTGATCACCTGCGCAGGGTGCCGTGGCGCTCAGCGTGTAGGTATAGGTGTTCGCAACGTTCACCGATGGATCGAACATTCCGCCAACCAAGCCACCGCTCCATGTGCCTCCCGCATCAGGGTTGCCTCCGAGCTGCGTGAACAGGTCGACCGCGGAGCCGTCCGAACAGACCGTTACAGCGCCGTCAGTGCCGGCGTTCGGACTGCCTGTCTCAGTCACCATCACGGTGGCCGCAGTGCTACCGCAGGGGCTCGCACCTATCACTGTGTATACGTATGGGCCGGGGGTCATTGTGGCCGGGTCGTATTGATCGCCCGTCACTTGGCTCGGGCCGCTCCATGTACCACCTGCATTGGGTGTACCACCGAGGGCGGCCAAGAGGCTCGTTGCCGCGCCTTGGTCGCATACCGCAAGGTCTGCATCCGTGCCGGCGTTCGGCGCAGGAGCGACGGTCACCACCACTTGGGATTGATCACCTGCGCAGGGTGCTGTGGCGCTCAGCGTGTAGGTATAGGTGTTCGCAGCGTTCACCGATGGATCGAACATTCCGCCAACCAAGCCACCGCTCCATGTGCCACCCGCGTCAGGGTTGCCTCCGAGCTGTGTGAAGAGGTCGATAACTGAGCCGTCCGAGCAGACCGTCACCGCTCCGTCCGTACCCGCGTTCGGACTGCCTGTCTCGCTCACCGTCACAGTCGCGGTCGCATTGCCGCAAGGGCTGGTTCCCGTAACCGTATAAGTGTATGGACCGGGCGTGTTCACAGCGGGGTCGTACATACCACCAACAAGGCCGCCGCTCCATGTGCCGCCGACGTCAGGCGACCCGCCCAAAGAGCTGAACAAATTCACAGCGGCACCTTGGTCGCAGACCGCGAGGTCCGCGTTGGTGCCCGCATTCGGATCGGGTGCTATTGTAACCGTCACTTGTGACTGTGCTGCCGTGCAAGGCGCCGTCGCGTTCAACGTGTAGGTGAAGGAGCCAGCAGCATTCAACGCAGGATCGAACATCCCTCCAACCAAGCCACCGCTCCACGTGCCACCTGCGTCCGGATTGCCACCCAAGGAGTTGAAGAGGTCGACCGCCACACCACTTGCGCAGACCGTCACCGCGCCGTCCGTGCCCGCGTTCGGACTGCCTGTCTCGCTCACCGTCACCGTCGCCGTTGCGTTACCGCAGGGGCTGGTGCCTGTAACCGTATAGGTAAATGTCCCGGGGGTGTTCACGGCAGGGTCGTACATCCCGCCAACAAGACCGCCGCTCCATGTGCCGCCGACGTCAGGCGTGCCACCCAAGGAGCCGAACAAGTTCACTGCAGCGCCTACATCGCACACCGTGATGTTGCCGTTGCTGCCCGCATCCG
>JBBSUV010000020.1:0-66226 GCA_038234075.1 Flavobacteriales bacterium
GCCGTCAAGCCAGCTATGGCCTCCTGCTCGAAGGTCGAGTAGTCAAAGGCTGCCGCTTCTTTCTCTTTCGTTGTCTTCTTCTTGTTCATGGTTCTGATTGGTTGTCAAACGTAGCTTGACACACTTTTCAGAATACCCTCTCACCTTCCTTACCTCCTTGGCTCCACTCACCTCCCTTGCCTACCTCTCCCCCTTACCTCCTTTCACCTCCCTTACCTCCCCTTCCTCCCCGTTTTCCCGGCAACAACGACCTTTGGCCCCATGAAGGACGCATTCATCATCGATGGTATCCGCAGCCCGATCGGCTCCTTGGGCGGCGGTTTGTCCGCTGTACGCGCGGACGACCTGGCGGCACACGTGATCAAAGCCTTGGTGGCACGCCATCCCGACTTGGACCTTGCTGCCATCAACGACGTGATCATGGGCTGTGCGAACCAGGCCGGTGAGGACAACCGCAACGTGGCCCGCATGGCTGCGCTGTTGGCCGGCCTTCCCGTGTCGGTCCCGGGTGAGACGGTGAACCGCCTTTGTGCCTCCGGCATGAGCGCAGTGGTGCAGGCGGGAAGGGCGATCGCCTCAGGCCATGGCGACCTGTTCATCGCTGGCGGCGTGGAGCACATGACGCGCAGCCCTTGGGTAATGAGCAAGACCAGCACCCCTTACGGCCGCGATGCCAAGCTCTACGACAGCAGCTTCGGTTGGCGTTTCGTCAATCCGGTGATGGAGGAGAAATTCGGCATCGAAGCGATGGGCGAAACGGCGGAAAACCTACTGGAAACACGCAACATCACCCGCGAAGACCAGGACCGATTTTCCTTGTGGAGCCAACAGAAAGCCGCAGCCGCGCAGCAGAATGGCCGCTTCGAGCAGGAGATCGCACCGGTGAGTATCCCGCAGCGGAAAAACGACCCGATCATCTTCGCCAAGGACGAATTCATTAAGCCATCCACCACCTTGGAAGTATTGGCTGGCCTTCGTCCCGCTTTCCGCAAAGGCGGCAGCGTCACAGCAGGCAATTCCAGCGGACTGAATGACGGCGCAGCGGCGCTGTTGATCGCCAGCGAGGACGGGATCAAAACCCATAAGCTGAAGCCTTTGGCGCGCATCGTAAGCAGCGGCGTGGCCGGCGTGGAGCCACGTATCATGGGCATCGGCCCCGTGCATGCCACCGCGTTAGCATTGAAACGCGCCGGACTTACGCTGGACCAAATGGATGTGATCGAACTGAACGAAGCCTTTGCTGCACAGGCGTTGGCCTGCACACGCACATGGGGCATCGCCGATGCCGACCCGCGCCTGAACCCCAACGGAGGAGCGATCGCCTTGGGACATCCCTTGGGCATGAGCGGAGCTCGGCTGCTTCAAACGGCAGCACTGGAGCTGCAGCGCACGCAGAAGCGGTATGCCCTTTGCACCATGTGCATCGGCGTGGGACAAGGCTATGCCGCCGTCATTGAGCGCGCCTGATCGCCCGTCCGGGCTAACTTCACACTCCCAAACAGACCTTTTCGCCGTATGACCACCACTTCTTTGCTCCGTCCTTTCGCTATTGCCATCCTATCCGCAGCCGTCCTTTCCACCACTCATGCGCAGGACAGCAAGGTGCGCGTGAAGGTGAAAGCCGACCTCGATGAGGTATCCGACCGTGAGCTGGGCGTGTCCAAGACCGTTTACGGGGATGAAGGCAGCTTCGTGGCGCTGAAAACCGTGGGGGCCAAGACCGTATTGGGAGGAATCTCAGACGCTGATCTCGGTTGGCAGCTCTTCGTGCTCGGCACGGACAAGTTGTACGAGATCAAGCACGATCATCCCAAATTCGTATGGGGCATCGGCCCTGTGGCGATGGAGACCATCGAGACCTTCAACAAGACCTTCCACGTGATCCTGACCAAGCCGGATCCGGAGCATGGGAAGCTACTCCTGCTGGATCAAGTCCTCAACGCACGCAGCCTCACTGGGAAGGCAGCGGCAATGGTGACGGAGATCCCTTACGACCGTTTCGGGAAAGGCCCCGACTACTTCAAGCCGGGCGTGACCGTGGGATTCACCACCACCAAGGCGGAGGATGGTAAGCACATGTTGATCGGCCTTACCCCCGCCTCCACCACCCGCAGCGCAGGTTGCCCCATCCTGGGCGTAATGGTGGACAGTAAGATGAAGCCGAAGTGGATCAACACCCTCGCCACGGAGCCGGGTAATGTCCGCACGGACGTGGTGAGCACCACCGTGGACAAGACCGGCGCGGCCTGGTACCTGATCAAGAACGTGACCGACGCCACACCCAAGACCAAGGAGAACATCGGCTACACCTACAGCCTTTACCGCTTGGACAGCCTCGGCCAGAAGTCCTTCCCGCTGGACCTGGGCAAGAAGGACTTCGTGCAGGAGGTGGCCTTTACCATCCTTCCCAACGGCAGTTTGACTTGTGCGGGGGTTTATTCCAACGGTGACGCCAGCCGGGACGAATCCATCGGGATCTTTGAGACCAGCTTGGACACGGCCACTAAGAAATGGTCCGTCGCGGCACGCACACCGTTCGCGATGCAGACGATAAAAAAGGTGGAACGGCTGCAGACCAACATGCACTTGGAGCGGATCTGGCCGAAAAAGGACGGCGGTCTTTTCGTGGTGGCGATGCGCTCCGGCGTGGAAACCCATCAAGTGAGCGACCTCAGCGGAAAAAAGATCGATAAGACCGAATGGGTGAACGGCGCCTTCCATGTATTCGAACTGGATGCCTCGGGCGCACAGAAGTGGTATACCATGGTGCCGCGGGACATGAGCTTCGCCAACGACGGCCCCGGCAAGATGTTCTCCATCGCATACACGGATATCCTGTTCCTGTTCTACAACGATGCATTATCCAACGTGGAGCTGCGGAAGAAGAAAGAGCCCGTGGAATCCGTGGACAAGCCGAAGGAGGCGCTGATGCTGGAGTTCAAGAGCGATGGCGGCTACAAGGAAAAGCTAGTGTTGAAGGACGGATACAAACAGGGTTATTTCAATGCGGACACCATCTGGCCCATGAGCGATGGGCTCTATGGCATGGCCGGCGCTCCCGACTTCCGGAAGGACCGTACTTTCCTGGTGTTGATCGAACTGAGCGACGGAGGAAGTCGGTAAGCCGCATATTAGCACCCTCTAAACAGAACGACATGCTGATCCCCGAACAGATCAATCTCTATATCGCAGGGCACCCGGAGTGGCAACGCAAGCTGATGGTGCGGGTACGCCAATTGGTCCATGCCGTGAACGCCGATGTGGAAGAGGCTTGGCGCGCGCAGGGTCCCCATTTCGACCTGGCCTCCATGCCCGTGTTGGGCATCTGCGCCTCGAAGACCTCCGTCAGCGTCACCTTTCCCAAAGGCGCGCAGTTCAAGTCCACGCGCATGCCCTACGAGCCTTGCGCAGAGGACAAGCCCGGACGGACGGTGAAGTTCCGGGAAGGAGATACGATCAACGAAGCCGCATTCAGCACATTGGTCCAACGGGCCATGGCGTTGAACGAGAAATTGATCAAAGCCGAGACGGAGACTTCCGGCAAAAAGCATCATTTCCACGCCGAGCTCGAAGGCATCCTTCGCAAGGATCCCAGCGCATGGGCGAACTGGGAATCCTTCCCTGCCAACACCAAGAAGGAGTATGCCGAATGGATCGCCGATGGAAGGAAGGAGGAAACACGCAAACGCAGGATCGCTCAGGCGTTGGAAATGATCCGCGAGGGCATCACCAAGCAAGAGGCCGAGCACCGCGTGAAAGGAGCCTGACCACCCTGCCCCGATCGGGACCTGACCGGCACAAGGACCGGCCCACCGCATCCGCGAATGGACATCCGCACCGAGGAACTCACCAAGCGCTACGGTACGCAAGTGGCCGTGGACCATGTGGGCTTCACCGCCCGCAAAGGGGAAGTTCTGGGCTTTCTCGGGCCCAACGGCGCGGGAAAGACCACCACCATGCGCATGGTCTGCGGGCTCACATCACCGGATGCCGGAAGGGTGCTGATCGATGGCCAGGAAATGACACCCAATGCGGTGGAACTTCGCCGCGCCATCGGTTACCTGCCCGAGGCCAACCCGCTTTACGAGGACATGCCCGTGCTGGATCTGCTGCGCTTCGGGGCCCGGCTACAGGGCGTTCCTCGCGACGCCATCAACGGGCGTATCGCCAACATGGTGGAGGTCTGCGGTCTAGGCGATGAAAAGCACAAGCGCACGGGCGAGCTTAGCCGCGGCTACCGGCAACGTGCCGGATTGGCCTTCGCCATGGTGCATGACCCGGCCGTGCTGGTGCTGGACGAGCCCACCACGGGACTGGACCCGAACCAGATCATCGAGGTGCGTGCCTTGATCAAGGAACTCGGCAAGGCGAAGACCGTCGTATTCAGCACGCACATCCTGCCGGAAGCGGAAGCCGTTTGTGAACGGATCCTGATCATCAATAAAGGACGCATCGTAGCTGATGGCACTTCG
Organism: Flavobacteriales bacterium; assembly: GCA_038234075.1. Taxonomy (GTDB): domain Bacteria; phylum Bacteroidota; class Bacteroidia; order Flavobacteriales_F; family PHOS-HE28; genus PHOS-HE28. The sequence goes on from JBBSUV010000020.1 coordinate 4,473, forward strand.
CAGGAACTGCGGGCACGTGTGCTGGGCCATGGCGTATTCGTAGTGCGGATCGGCGGTGCCATACCCGAGGCCGTGCTTTCGGCGTTGCACGGAATGGACGAAGTGATCGCGGCCGATGTGATGCCCGGCGGTGAGGGCCGCTATGAAGTCCGGATGGCCGAAGCGGCGGGTGAACGGATCGTCGCCATGTGTTCCAAGCATGGCTGGACCGTCGGCGAATTACGGCCGGTGGAAACCCGCTTGGAGGATGTGTTCCGTGACGCCACAAGCAAGTGACCCCATGCGCGCCGCCTTCCTCATCGCCCGCAAGGAACTCGACTCGCCGATGGCTTACTTGGTCATCGTGGCCTTTTTGGGTGTGAGCGGTTTCTTCACCTGGTGGTTCGGCACGGACGTTTTCATCCGCGGCATCGCCGACCTGAGCACCTTCTTCAACGTGGCGAACTGGTCGCTCTTCATCCTGATCCCCGCGCTCACCATGCGCACCGTCGCTGAAGAGCGGAAGAGCGGCACCCTGGATCTGCTGCTCACGCGGTCCATCACGCCTCAGCAGGTGATCGCGGGCAAATTCCTCGCCTGCCTCGCATTGATCGTGCTCACCTTGCTCTGCACCGTGCCCTACTACATCACCGTGGCCATGCTCGGTCCGATCGACCACGGCACGGTGATCTGTGGCTATCTCGGCTTGGTGCTGATGAGCGCCGCCTACATCGCCTTGGGCATCTTCGCCAGCAGCCTCACGGCCAACCAGATCACGGCCTTCATCCTGGCGTTGTTCATCATGGCGCTTTTTCACTTCGGCATGTCGGTGCTGGCGGCGAACCTCACCGGCCTTAGCGGGCAGGTGTTCCGATACCTCAGTACGGGAACGCATTTCGAGAGCATGGGCCGCGGAGTGATCGACAGCTGCGACGTGGTGTACTTCCTCAGTCTTACCGCGGTCGGCCTGCTTTTAGCCAGCCATGAGCTCGCCCGGCGCGGGGCACGCCACGCATGAGGACGCGCACCGCATCGCTGATCGCCCTGTTGCTGCTGTTGGTGGCGGTCGTGCTGGTGAACATGCTGGCGCAGCGCTACAAATTCCGGCTGGACCTTACCGGTGATAAGCGGTACACACTTGACCAAGCCACGCTGGACCTGCTTCACCGGCTTCCGGAGACGGTGACAGTGACCGCTTATTTCACGGAGGACCTGCCACCCGAGCTGGCCGTGGTACGCCAGGATTTCAAGGACCTGCTAGTTGAATATGCGGAGCGCTCCGGCGGAAAATTGGTCTTCGAATTCGAGGATCCCGGCTCGTCAGAGGAGGTCAAGGCAAAGGCGGTGCAGTTGGGCATACGGCCCCTACTCGCGCAAACGCGCACGAAGGACCGGAGCGAGAACATCCAAGTGTTGATGGGTGCCGTGTTGCGGATGGCCACGCAGAAAGCCGTGATACCCGCGCTGCAGAAAGGGCCCGGCATGGAATGGATCCTCTCCTCCGCGATCGCCCAAGTGGCCACGGTGGAAAAGCCGTTGATCGGAGTACTGCAGGGCCATCGGGAACCCTCGCTCCAAGCCTTGGACGAACTGGCGGTACAGCTCAATGCGCAGTACGATGTGGAGGCCACGGCGATCTACGACTCCTTCCCCATCAACGAGCGCTTCTCCTCGGTTTTGATCATCGACCCTAAGGACAGCATCCCGGCACAGCACTTGAAGCGTCTCGACGAGTACATGGCGAAAGGCCATGGCGTAGTGGTGGCGTACAGTGCGGTGGCCACTGATCTGGCGGTTTCCCCGGAAGCACACATGCGCGACATCGGGATCGCCCCGTGGCTGGCGAAGCATGGGCTTCGCATCGGCCCTGGGATCGTGGTGGACGAGCATTGCGGCCAGGTCGGGGTGACACAGAGCGGCGTCCAAACACCCATCTCGCTGCAGTTCCCCTTTTATCCGCTGATCAACAACTTCAGTGAGAACCCCGTAGGGCACGGACTGGACCTCGTGATGTTCCAATTCGCATCGCCGATCACCTTCTTCGGCGACTCAACAACGACCTCCTACTCCCCCATCCTTTCCTCTGGTCCGAAAAGCAACATCCTCCCTGCACCCCTTAACATCGATCTCCGCAGGGCTTGGTCCGACGCGGATTTCCCGCTAGGGCCGCAGGTGCTGGGCGCTAGCTTGGAACGGAAGGACAGCATCGGCTCCCGCTTGGTCGTGTTCAGCAACGGGGATTTCTGCACGGGCGACCAAGGCGGGCGTCCGGTGCAGCTGCCCAAAGGCAATCTGGACCTGATGGTGAACGCCACCGACTGGGTGACCCACAACACGCAATTGCTGTCGGTCCGCGGCAAGGAGAAGGACTATCGACCGATAACCGACCCGGGCGAGGCGAAGCGTACGTCGCTGAAATGGTTGAACCTGCTGCTACCGATCGCGGTGGTGCTGCTCTACGGCCTGTTCCGGGGGCAATGGCGCCGTCGTCAACGGAAGCAACGCATGCGCCCCGGCCATGTCCGATAAGACGCGCATCGGTCTACTCGCGGCCTTGGTCATAGCCTTGGCCTTGTTCTGGTGGCTCGGTGGGCGAACGCCGGAAGTGGCGGAACAACGGAGCTTCCGGGAGCACTTGGTGCAATTGGACACCGCACTTCTAACGTCCTTCACGATCGTCCCATCCCCCTCGAAAAAGGCACCCGCTCTGCACTTCGAACGCGATAGTACGGGTTGGACGGTAGCGGCGGACGGCCATGTGACGCGGGCCTTCAGCCGTCCGTTGAACACATTGCTTTCCACCCTTTCCGACGTGAAGCCTTTGGTGATGGCCGGCGCTGATCCAGCGACCATTGAGCGCTACCGCCTGAGCGACAGCCTCGCGGCACGCATCGAACTGGGCGGACCCAAGAACACCGTGCTGCGGATCGGCAGCTCCGGCAGCAGCCCCAAGCCCACCCTTTCGGGATCGGAGACCACCACTGCCGTGATGTTGAGCGGTGACTCCAACGTCTACCTCGTTCAAGGCACGCTGGGGCCGATCACCGACATGAGCTTCGACGACTGGATCCCGAAACCCATGGTGAACGGGGATCCCGCGAACTGGACGCAGATCACCATCGTCTTCCCAGGAAGCCGCAGCTATTCCATCGTACGGGAAGGGGACGGCTGGACGGTGAACGGCGCGCCCGGCGACAACGAGAAGGTGGAAAAGTACCTCTGGGCCTTGTCCCGCTACTACGGCAGCGCGCTGGTCAACCCTGCGGACACCTTGAACGCCGCGCTGATCTATAGCATGCGGGTGGTGGACAGCTCGCGCAGGGATCCGATCATCCTCGGCATTTTCGAAACGGGAGGCCGGTTGATCGCGCGTAGCACCTTGGCCCCGCCGTGGTTGGTGATGCCTTTCGACCGCAGGGAGGAGCTTCCCCGCATGTTCCGCCCCCCTGATGCCTTCCTGCCGACGTATCCGTCGCAAGGGCGGTAAAACCGGGTCCGGGACCTTCCGGATGAACAGGCTGTTGTGGAAGTTGGCAGTGCGTCGTGTATAAAACTGGCCGCTCTACCTGAACTTTGCATCTCCGCAGATGACATCGCTCCTGAAAATCGGGACCTGCCGATCAGCGATGAGCGAACAACATGCGCAACCTTCGGATCGAAGCCCAGCCTGATGATGATACCTGTGGCGCCACGGCACTCCATGCGGTATACAATTACTTCGGGGATATGGAACCGTTGCAAAAGGTGATCGATGAGGTCCACCAGTTGGAGGACGGCGGCACCTTTGCCGTATTGCTCGGGGTCCATGCCCTGATGCGCGGCTACCACGCCCGGCTGTACAGTTACAACCTTGCGGTATTCGACCCTTCTTGGGATGGTCTTTCCCCGGATGCGCTGCAGAAAAAGCTGATCGCACAGACGCGTATCAAGGACGGCAAGAAGCTGCATGCAGCCTGCTTGGCCTATGCCCGCTTTCTCAAGGAAGGCGGCGATATCCGCTTCGACGACCCGACGAAGGAGCTGCTCCGCTCCTACTTCGATGCGAAGCTGCCCGTGCTGGCCGGCCTCAGCGCCACATACCTCTACAAGAGCAAACGGGAATACGCGGATTCCAAAGGCCGAAGTGTATACCACGATCTGCGCGGCAAACCCATGGGTCACTTCGTGGTGCTGCGCGGCATGGAGCGCAAACGCGTTTTCGTCGCGGATCCCTATCACGACAACCCCATGGCCGAGGGCCGCACCTATGACGTGCCGGTGGGCCGCTTGATCAACAGCATCATGCTGGGTATCGTCACCTACGATGCCAACCTTCTTGTTCTATCCCCAACCCCGTTCACCTTATGAGGAAGATCATTGTCGTTCGCGACCCCAAGGCCTTCAAACTGGGTGCGCCCAACGTCGAAGTCGTATCCAGCAAGGACTACCTCACGGATCCGCGTTTCGCGCAACTGAAGAACACGCGCATCTTCAATCTGGCCCGCAGCTTCGTGTATCAAAGCCGGGGCTACTACGTGAGCCTGCTGGCCGAGGCCCGTGGCCAGAAGGCGATCCCCAGCGCCAAGACCATCCTGGACCTGAAGAACCCGAGCATCGTGAAGGTCCTTTCGCGCGATCTTGACGACGTGATCCAGCACAGCTTGCACCACAAGGACAAACATGATTTCACGCTGAGCATGTACTTCGGCCGGAACGTGAACCCGCGTTACGACAAGCTGGCACATGAGCTTTACAAGGTCTTCGAGGCACCGCTGTTGCGTGCCCGCTTCGTGAAAGGTGAGAAATGGGAACTCCGTTCGGTGCGCCCGGTTCCCTACACGGACATCGAGGAGGAGCACATCCCCATCTTGCAGGAATTCGCTGCGGATTACTTCGGGAAGAAGCGGTACGACACCGCCCGCGAGGACCGCAGCGCCTACGACCTCGCCATCCTCGTGAATCCGGAGGACAAGGCCGCTCCATCGAACAAGCGCGCCATCGTGAAGTTCAGACAGGCCGCAGAGGAAATGGGCTTCCGGGTGGACATCATCGGGCCGGGCAGCATCGACCGCATCAGTGAATATGACGCCCTCCTGATCCGTGAGAACACGCACGTGAACAACCACACCTACCGCATGGCGCGGAAGGCGGAGCAGGAAGGCCTTGCGGTGATGGACGCGCCGGACGCGATACTGAAATGCAACAACAAGGTCTACTTGGCCGAGGTGATGGAGGCGCATCACGTGCCCACCCCGCGCACCTTGATCGTCCATAGTGAGAACCGGCATGAGGTAGGGAAAATACTGGGCTTTCCCGTGGTGTTGAAGCTACCGGACAGCACTTTCAGCATTGGTGTGGAGAAGGCAAAGACCCAAGAAGAACTGGAGGAGAAACTGGACAAGATCCTTGCGGACAGCGATCTGGCGGTAGCCCAGGAATACATGCCCAGCGACTTCGACTGGCGCATTGGCGTACTGGATGGAAAGCCGCTCTACGCCTGCAAATACTACATGGCACGGGGCCATTGGCAGATCTACAACTGGGGCAGCGCCACCAAGGACGGCGAGACCGGCAACTTCGACACGGTGAAGGTGGATGATTGCGCCAAGCACGTGATGGACGCCGCGTTGAAAGCCGTGCGCGCCATGGTCGGCGACCACGGTCTCTTCGGCGTGGATGTGAAGGAGTTTGAAGGGAAAGCCTACGTGATCGAGGTGAATGAATGCCCCAACATTGATCACGGCATCGAGGATGTGGAACTGGGCGACGAGATCTACCGGCGCATCATCGGTTCTCTGAAGAAGACCATTGAAAAGAAGATCGGCATACAGCAAACCACCACCGGGAGCAATGCCCCGGCAAAGGCATGAGCGAAAAGAAACCCTACGGCATTTTCGAGGTCACCGGCATCGAGCTGGAATACATGTTAGTGGACCGCGAGACCCTGCGCGCCAGCCCCACCGTGGACCTGTTGTTCAAGGATGTCACCGGCGCGATCACCAGCGACGTTGAGCGAGGCGACGTGGGGTGGAGCAACGAGTTGGTGGCCCATGTGGTGGAGCTGAAGACCGCACGGCCCACGATGAGTATCGCGTCCTACAAGGAGAAATTCGCAGCCGAGGTCCGGGCCATCGATGCGATCCTCGCCAAGCGCGGACTGATGCTGCTACCTACGGCGGCCCATCCGCTCTTCGATCCGTTCACCGAAACGGTGATCTGGCCGCACGAGAACAACGAGATCTATGCGCTATATAACCGCATTTTCGATTGCCGCGGCCACGGCTGGAGCAACCTGCAGAGCGTGCACCTGAACCTGCCCTTCGCCAACGACGAGGAGTTCGGCAAGCTGCACACCGCCATCCGCCTGCTGCTCCCGATCATCCCGGCCCTCAGCGCCAGCTCTCCCATCCTGGACGGTAAGCCCACCGGCTACATGGACGCCCGTATGGAAGCTTATCTGCACCACCAGCAGCGTCTGCCCGAGTTGATGGGTTCCTTGATACCGGAGGCCGTCCTGACGGAAGAGGACTACTACCGCGAAGTCTTCGAGCCCATCGGGAAAGCCTTGGCGCCCTTCGATCCGGACGGCATCATGGACCACGAGTTCGCCAATTCCCGCGGGGCCATCGCACGCTTCGACCGCAACGCCATCGAGATCCGCGTGGTGGACATCCAGGAATGTCCCGGTGCCGACATCGCCATTGCGGAACTGATCGTGGCCACGCTGAAAGCCTTGGTGGACGGCCGTTGGGTGAGCAACTACCTCCAGCGCGCCTGGGATCAGAATGACCTACTGGCCATCTTCAGGACGGTGATCAAGGATGCCGGTGCGACCACGATCAACAACATGGAATACCTGCTGATGTTCGGACTTGACCGCTCCACGGCGACCGCAGAGGAGCTCTGGTCGCACATCTTCGCTGAAGTGGGCGACGGACTGAGCGCTGATTCACAGCAAGCGATCACGCATATTCTCCGGCATGGCTGCCTTGCGCGCCGCATCCTGGCCCGCACCGGCGCACATCCTGATACGGCGATGATCATCGAAGTGTACAAGGAACTGGCCGCTTGCCTTCGCGAGGACCGCCAACTGGCATGACCACGCTCGTGCTCAGTTGCGAACATGGCGGCAATGACGTACCGCCGGACCTGCGCCACTGCTTTGCCGGGGATGAGGGCGTACTGCTAACACATCGCGGACTGGACATCGGCGCGCTGGACCTCTTCAAGCATTTGGTCCCTATGGCTGCGGAAAGCATCTCAGCCACCCTCTCACGCCTTTGCATAGAGCTCAATCGTTCCGAGCATCACCCCAACCTCTTTTCAGCCTTCACGCGGGAACTCGATCCCGCACGAAAAAAGGAACTGCTGAACTTCCATCGCGCCTATCGCAGCGAATTCACCGCCCTCATCAAGCAACGCATCGTGGCGAAAGAGGATGTCGTGCATATCGCCGTGCACACTTACACCCCCGTGCTGGACGGCGTGCAGCGCACAATGGACATCGGCCTATTGTACGATCCTTCCCAAGCCAACGAACGCGCGTTCTGCATGGCTTGGCGCAAGGCGTTGCATGGCCTTGCACCGCAGCTGGTCGTGCGCATGAATCAGCCTTACAAAGGCACTTCGGACGGCTTTCCCACGCACCTGCGCTCGGTATTCCCGAAGAACTACGCCGGCATCGAACTGGAAGTGAACCAGCGCTTCGCGATTGATGGGCGAATGGATAAAGCCTTAGCAGGGATCATTCGGGAGGCTCTCATTGAAGTGCTTGCCAACACGGGGAATAAAGCCAGATGACCACGATCGGGTATACCGGAAAATGCGAGCTTCCCAACTTGGAATGCAGACCGGACAAACCACATGTCCCCGTCACACAGCGGGGGTAGATCCTGTCAATCCTGAAATCCTGTCCGCCTCCTATCATGTCAAGGGTCTGATCTCAAGAATATTCCACCAAATTTAAGATCCGCAATTTCGCGTCCTATAAACACAACGCTTATCCGATCCACATGCGTTCCATCCTTCTCCTCGGCGCTGGCCGTTCCGCCTCTTCCCTGCTCAAGTACCTGATCGAACATGCCGCCGAGCAGGAATGGCACGTCACCGTGGCGGAGCGCGACATCGCACATGTGCAAAAGCTGACACAGGGCCGGGACGACGTTGCAACGCCTGCACAGTTGGACGCCACCAATGCCGAGGCGCGTGCAGCGCTGATCGCGAAGCACGACCTCGTGATCAGCATGCTACCACATTTCATGCACATGGACGTGCTGCGGGATTGTCTGCGTCTGAAGAAGAACGTGATCACTCCGAGCTATGTACCCGATGCGTTGTGGCCGCTCAGCGATGAATTCAAGAAGGCGGACCTTACTGTGCTGAACGAGATGGGCGTGGACCCCGGGATCGACCACATGAGCGCCATGCGCATCCTCGATGACCTCCGCGCGAAAGGCGCAATCATGGAGGCCTTCGAGAGCTACTGCGGCGGGCTGGTGGCCCCGGAAAGCGACGATAATCCCTGGGGCTACAAATTCAGCTGGAACCCGCGCAACGTGGTGCTGGCCGGGCAAGGCAACGCCGCCCGCTACATACACGACGGTGATCTGAAGTACATCCCCTATCACAAGCTCTTCCAACGCACGGAGCGCATGGAGATCCCGGGTTACGGTGCTTATGAAGGCTATCCGAACCGTGATTCACTGAAATACCGGGGGATCTATGGCATCAACGATATACCGACGATGAAGCGCGGAACCCTGCGCAAAGCCGGCTTCAGCGCGGCTTGGGACGTCTTCGTGCAATTGGGCTGCACCGAGGACGGCTACACGCTGGAACTTCCGAAGGACGCCACTTGGCTGGAATTCCTCTCTGCTTTCCTCCCCGAGGACAAGGGCAGTAAGGATGTGCGGACCGCACTGGCGCTGTACCTCGGCCTCGATCCCCAAGGCGAGGTGATGTATAAACTCGATCGGCTCGGTCTGTTCGGGAACGGGACCATCGGCGAAGCAGGTCTTTCGCCAGCCGCCACCTTGCAGCGCCTGCTGGAGGAAAAGTGGAAGCTCGGCCCGAACGATAAGGACCTGCTGGTGATGTGGCACCGGTTCCGTTACGCGCTGAACGGAAAAACCTGCGAGACCCACGCCACATTGACGGTGACGGGCGAGGACACCGTGTACACCGCGATGGCCCGCACGGTGGGGCTTCCGATCGGCATCGGCGCGAAGCTGCTGCTGAACGGGAAGATCAAGGAACGCGGCGTATTGCTGCCGGTAAAGCCGGAGCTGTACAACCCGATCCTCGATGAACTGGCGACCTTGGGGATAGCCTTCACGGAGAAGGAGGTTGCCATCTAAAAGTGAAGTGCCAGATCGCCGAGAAGAGCTTTGTATTCCGACGTGAACTCACCGGCGTACCGCTCCACCGCCATTTCCACCGTCATCACGTCCAGGTCGAACGTGCGGGAGAATTCCACCAGCACGCGCTTGGGCAGCTTATTGGATAAGTAGGAGACCAAGCATTCCCGGGACTGCACAAAGCCATTGCCGACCGCGAGTGTCTTGAGCTCCTCAAGCCGGTCGACGGGAATGATCATGCAAAGGCGTCCATGCGGGTTGCAGGATCGATCGGCCACATTCATCAGTTCGGCGAAGCTGAGCTCAAGGTCATGCTTGGCCGTTGCCGTGCGCACCTCACGGGAAGCCTGATACCCTTTGTAGAAGGGCGGATTGCAGAGGACGAGGTCGTAGCCCTCCGACTCCCAAGTCCTCACATCGGCATGGAAGACGTTGATGCGCTCTGCCCACGGGCTTGCTAAGGCGTTCTCCCGCGCCTGTTCCGCCGAAGCCGCGTCGATCTCCACCGCGTCGATCATCGCCCTGTTATTCCGCTGCGCGGCTATCAGGGACAACACGCCGGTGCCGGTGCCGATGTCCAAGATCCGTAAGGCATTGGCGTACCTCGTCCAAGCGCCGAGCAGCACACCGTCCGTTCCCACCTTCAAAGCACAACGGTCCTGCCGAACGATGAACTGCTTGAAGCGGAAATAGTCGTTCGGCATTCCAAACGGCTGTGCACGTCAAAGGCCCCTATAGAGGTCCACCAGCCCAAGCGGCGTGCGCACCACGAGCTTACCGGTCTCAAAGTCGATGCCCGTGATCATATCATCCACCATGGGGATCAGGATCTCCTGCTCGTCCTTGCGGATCACCATCACCGGATGGTCCTCGGTGCCTTCGGTGCCCACGATCTCGCCCAGCTCGCCGTGCTCCTCATCCACTACCTGCATACCGATGAAATCGGCGGGATCGAGGTTCTCCTCATCCTCAAGGTCCTCCAACTCCTGTAGGATGTGCCCGGGCGGGGCGAACACCTCGCTGTTCACCAGGAAGCCCACGCTTTGGGGATCGTCGAAGTCCTCGAATTTCACTACGGCACCGGTGCGTGGATGCTCCCGGAAATGGGCCACATGGAAGGGGACCCGTTGACCGTCCAAACCGACGAAGAGCACGCCCATAGCGATCACTTCCTCCATTCCGGCCTCCTCCAAGTGAAAGGTGAGTTCGCCGCGGTTGCCCCACGGCTTGCCCAATCGACCGATATGTTGCAATGCCCCCAGATCCATGTGATCGCCGTGAAAGTAGGGCGGCTGGGGCATACCGTGGCAAGGTGTTCCCTAAAAACGGGAAAAGCCCGGTTCTTTTCAGAACCGGGCTTCGGAATTTCTCCGTAAGGATGCTTATTCCTTCTCTGCGGCCTCACCTTCAGCAGGTGCTGCTGCTTCACCGGCTTCCGGTGTTGCTTCAGCTTCCGGGGCGGCTTCTGCCTCGGCGGCAGGAGCTTCAGTTTCAGCGGCAGGAGCCGCCGTGGTCATGGAAGCGGCCAGTTTCGCAGTCAAGGCATCAGCCCTGTCGTTCGACTTCTTCATCTCGACGGCCAAACGGTCCTTGAAGGACTTGGTGGCATCGTTGACCAAGCCGGTCTTCTTGGCCTCGATCTTCGCGTTCTTCTCGCCCAACCAAGCATCGAAGCGGCGGTCGGCCTCTTCTTGGTTGAACGCACCCTTCTTCACGCCGTTCTGCAGGTGGTTCTTGTAGACCACACCGCTGTAGCTAAGGATGGCACGGGCGGTATCGCTGGGCTGTGCTCCTTTCTGGAGCCAGTCGATCGCCTTTTCACGATCCACCTCCACAAAGGCGGGGTTGCGGTTAGGGTCATAGGCACCGATACGTTCGATGTATTTTCCGTCGCGCGGGGCGCGTTGGTCAGCCACTACCAAGTGATAGAATGGCTTGCCTTTTTTGCCTTTTCTCTGAAGGCGGATGCGGGTCGGCATGTCGCGGTTGTTTTTAAGTCCCTTTTCGTTAAGGGGTTGCAAATGTCGGGATTTTCCTTGAACTGACAAACATGGGTGAATGGAACGCTGATGACGCTGATGACGCTGATGACGCTGATGAGGGGACGCGGAGGCGCAGAGGCGCTGAGAATGCGATAGGTGAAGGGTGAAGGTCGACTGCCAACTATGTATGAGGATGCCCATCTTTGCCGAATGCGCTTCACCCTTATCCTACTTATCCTGTTGGCTTCCAGTGTCAAAGCCCAAAGACCCGAGATCCTGCCCAGCTTGATACCGCTTCCTGCGGAGATGGTGTTCACCGGCGGCACCTGTTCCTTGGAATGTCCCTGGTCCTTTCAGCCCGACCGCATGATCAGTTCCGGATTCATGGAACTGCTGAAAGCCGAGATTGAACCCTTACATGGCACCCCTGAGGTCCTTTGCGAGGTCCCGTTGCGCATTGAGTTTCACCATATACAACCAGATACACTTCTGCCTTCGGAATGGTACAGCCTCCGAGTGGCTTCGGATCACATCACATTGACCGCGACCACTGAAGAAGGGCTTTTCCGCGGAAGTCGCACGCTGATCCAGCTCTTGGAACAAGGAAAGAACACGGGTTCGATTCCCTGCCTCACCATTACGGACGAGCCGCGCTTCGCATGGCGCGGGATGCATTTGGACGTGGTCCGCCACTTCTTCCCGGTACCCTTTGTGAAGAAGTATATCGACCTGCTGGCACGGTACAAAATGAACAGCTTTCACTGGCACCTGACGGACGACCAAGGCTGGCGGATCGAGATCAAGAAGTACCCGAAGCTCACCGAGGTCGGTGGTTGGCGCAAAGGCAGCCAGGTGGGGCCATACGGCCGAATGGAATACGACAGCATCCCCTACGGCGGCTTCTATACACAGGAACAGATCCGCGAGGTGGTGGCCTATGCGGCGGCACGCCACATCAACGTGGTGCCGGAGATCGAGATGCCGGGGCATGCGATGGCAGCCTTGGCGGCATATCCACAACTGGGCTGCACCGGTGGGCCATACGAAGTGCAACGCGGTTGGGGCGTGTTCGATGATGTGTTCTGTGCGGGAAACGATAGCGTATTCACGGTGCTGGAGGATGTGCTCACCGAGGTCATGGCCCTCTTCCCCAGCCCGTACATCCACATTGGTGGTGATGAATGCCCCAAGGAAAGCTGGAAGGTCTGCCCGAAATGCCAAGCGCGCATGAAGGCGGAAGGGCTGAAGGACGAGCACGAACTGCAGAGCTACTTCATCCAGCGGATCGAAAAGTTCGTGAACAGCAAAGGGCGGAAGATCATTGGCTGGGACGAGATCCTGGAAGGCGGCTTGGCTCCGAATGCCGCCGTGATGAGCTGGCGCGGCAACGAAGGCGGTGTGGCGGCTGCGAAGAGCGGACACTTCGCGGTGATGAGCCCCGGGGGCTACTGCTACTTCGATCATTACCAAGGCGACCCTGCGAACGAACCCTTAGCGATCGGCGGCTACACCACGGTGCAGAAAGTGTACAGTTACGAGCCGGTCCCTGCGGAGTTGAATGCCGAAGAAGCGAAATACATCCTCGGCGCGCAGGGCAATGTGTGGACCGAATACATCCTTACGCCGGAGCAGGTGGAATACATGGCGGTGCCGCGTATGCTGGCGCTGGCGGAAGTGCTGTGGTCGCCGAAGGAGAAGCGGGATGAAGCGGGTTTTATTAAGCGCTTGGAGAGCGAGGTCCCAAGGCTCGATGCGCTGAAGGTGAACTACGCGAAGAGCCTTTATGAAGTGCAATTCAAGTTGGACCAGGGTTCCGTTCCGGGAACGATAAAGATCGAGCTGCACACGGCGGTTGCGGGCACCATCGGCTATACGGACTCGGATACTGCCGGCGTGTTGAAATACACAGCCCCCTTCGCGATCACTGGCCCCGGGCGGACCATCACCGCAGGCCTGTACGAAGAGCGGGGTAATTTCCCGAAGACGAGCAGCCGGACCTTCCACTTCAACCTCGCCACCGCCCGCCCGATCACCCTGAGCGAACAACCCGACGAGCAGTACAACAACGGGGGCACCTTCACCTTGGTGGACGGCATCACGGCGCAGGAGAAGCGAGTGAACACCGAATGGCTGGGCTGGCGCAAGGGCGTTACGATCACGGTGGACCTGGGCAGTGAGCAGAAGATCGGGCACATCGGCATCGGCGCATTGAACGAGACGCATAACTGGATCCAACTGCCCAAGGAAGTGGTATTCAGCGTCAGCAGCGACGGGAAGAAGTTCGTTCCCTACGGGATTGCGAAGAGCAAGGGCGGGGTTGGCCGTAACGATCTCAGCATCGACAAGGCCAGTAAGGCGCGCTATGTGCGGATCGATGTTCAGCACATCGGGAACATACCGGAAGGTTTCGCTGGCGCGGGGAATCCGGCATGGCTCTTTCTGGACGAGATCGACGTGCGGTGATCAGCATGGGCATGGTGGCCATAGTGCTTAATATCGCATCACATCTCCACTCCAATGGCCAAAGTCAAAAGCAAAAAGCAAGCTGAGCCGGAGGCGAAGTCCCACCCAGGCGGAAGCAGTATCCGCAAGCAAGACGCGGCCTACCGGGAATTCCTGGAAGACATGCGCAGCCGGATCGATGCGGCCCGGATGCAGGCGGCACGTGTAGTGAACCGCGAGCTGGTGAGCCTCTATTGGGACATTGGCCGATCGATACTCGAAGAGCAACAGGCCAATGGATGGGGTGATGGTGTCGTGGAGCAACTGTCCAAAGACTTGGGCAAACGCTATCCCGGCACCTTCGGATTCTCTGCTCGGAACCTCTGGGACATGCGTCGCTTCTACGAAAACTGGAGTCGGCGTGCAATTATGCGACAGGCTGTCGCAGAATTGGGAACACCCTTGGGGATGGCACGTGGCAAGATTCGAGAGAAGCAAGGAAAGCCTTTGCCGACAAGGCTTCCAGCCCAAATTGCATTTATGCGACAAGCTGTCGCAGAATTGCCGTGGGGGCATCATTTGTTGTTGTTGAACAAGCTTGATGATGTGAGCGATCGCATCTGGTACATGCGCCAAACAGTTCAACTGGGTTGGAGCAGGAACATCCTATTGAACCAGTTGCTGGGCCAAGCACACAAGCGCATTGTGAAGGGAGGCAAAGGCAACAACTTCATGCAGGCGCTGGCACCCGACCTGGCCACACAAGCTGAAGAGATCCTCAAGAGCTCTTACAATTTGGAGTTCTTGGGCATCAGCAAGGTGATGAGCGAGCGCGACCTCGAACAACGGTTGATCGGGAACGTCCGCGATTTCATCCTCGAACTGGGCTATGGCTTCTGCTTCGTCGGCCAGCAATATGTAGTGAAGCTCGGCAGGAAGAGCTATGCCATCGATCTGCTCTTCTATCATCGCTTCCTGCGCTGCCTTGTTGCGATCGAATTGAAGGTGAATGAATTCGAACCGGAGTACGCGGGCAAGATGGACTTCTACTTGAACGTGTTGAACGATAAGGAGCGCGCAGCGGATGACAACCCGTCCATCGGCATCATCCTGTGCGCCGAGAACGATGATCTGGAGGTGGAATACTCGTTGCGCTCCAAGGCAAATCCTATCGGTGTAGCGAACCATACCTTCCTGCACGATGTGCCCAAGACCTTGCGCGGCCAACTTCCCACGGCACGCCAATTGAAAGCCGTAATGTCCAAGGCATTGGAAGAAGAACGACCGCTGCGTAAGAAGCGCACCAACAAGGCTCCTAAGAAGCGGGCCACAAAAGCAAAATGAAAAGGATCCTGCTTAACAGCAGACTTTTGAACCAAATGCGCCTTCACAGCACGATCCTCCTTTGTTTTCTCTTCTCTATTCCCGCCATCGGCCAACCCTTGAGCCGCACCCATGCCTTCACGCATGCGGACACGTTGCGCGGGAGCAACGGCCCCTACCGCGCTTGGTGGGATGTGACGCACTATGACGTGACCGTGCGCCCGGACTTCGCAACCAAGTCCATCGTAGGCACCACGATCATTTCCTTCCGGGCCACTGCCGGCGGCCAACGCATGCAGGTGGACCTTCAGCAGCCGTTGACGTTGCAGTCCATTTCGCTTCATGCTCCCGATGGGGAAAGCGACCTTCACTTTTCACAGGAAGGCAACGTGGCCTGGGTGGACCTTCCGCAGGAAATGGCAGCTGGTTCTTCCGCAGCGCTCAAGATCCAGTATTCCGGCATTCCGCGTGAAGCCCGCAACCCGCCTGGGGACGGCGGCTGGATCTGGAAGAAAGACCCGCAAGGAGATCCTTGGATGAGCGCGGCCTGCCAAGGTTTGGGCGCCAGTGTTTGGTATCCATGCAAAGACATCCAGAGCGACGAGCCGGACAGTGCAGCCCTGCACATCATCACCCCTGACAGCCTGCAGGCGGTGGGCAATGGCCGACTGCGCAGCAAAGTGGAAAACAAGGATGGGACCACCACTTGGAGTTGGGCTGTAGTGAACCCGATCAACAACTATGACCTGATCCCGGCGATCGGGAAATACGCCCACATCCATGTGGACTATGCCGGCATAGAGGGCCCGCTGGACCTCGACTACTGGGTGCTTCAGCAGAATGAGGCCAAGGCGCGGGAGCATTTCCAGCAGGTGCCATTGATGATGAAGTGCTACGAGGAACACCTCGGCCCCTACCCTTTCTATGCGGATGGCTACAAACTGGTGGAAGCGCCCCAGCTGGGCATGGAGCACCAGAGCGCCATCGCGTATGGCAACCACTTCATGAACGGTTATCTGGGCAATGACCTCAGCGGCACGGGTTGGGGCCTGAAGTGGGACTACGTGATCATCCACGAGAGCGCCCATGAGTGGTTCGGTAATAGCATCACCACGGCGGACATCGCGGACATGTGGGTGCACGAAGGCTTCACGGACTATGCCGAAACGATCTATACCCAGTGCCAATTCGGCGATGCGGCCGGAGATGATTATGTGATCGGCCTACGGAAGAACATCCGGAACGATATGCCGATCATCGGGCCGTACAGCGTGAATCAGGAAGGCAGCAACGACATGTACTACAAGGGTGCGAACATGATCCATACCATCCGGCACGTGGTGGCGGACGACTCCCTGTTCTTTGCTATGCTGCGGGAGATGAACCGCAAATTCCGGCATGCCATCGTCACCAGCGCGGAAGTGGAAGTTTTCATCAGCAGCTTCAGCGGGCGCGACTTCAGCACCGTGTTCGATCAATACCTGCGCACCACGAAAGTGCCCCGGCTGGAATGGACGGTGAAGAAGGACGAGCTGTTCGTGCGTTGGTCGAACTGCGTGGCCGGTTTCAATATGCCCGCTGTGATCGTGGTGAATGGGGAGGAGAAGATGGTCCCGATCACGGATCAATGGAGCTCTCCCGCCCACGGCATGAACCCGAAGACGGCAACGCTGCTGCCGGACAGGAACTGGTATGTGACCTCCGAACGGGTGGACAAGAAAGCACTGAAGGGCTTACTGCGGAAATAGGCTCTCCACATTTCGCGGGATGAAAAACGATCATCATCCAGCTACATGAGGGCGTAGTTGACAGCACCATAGACCCCCCCTTAGGATCCCGCGAAACGACCAAATTGCTTCACGAACCGTCCCCTTCGGGACCGTAGATTGCCGCCATGAAGGCAACCCTACCCCTCTTGCTCCTCCTCACTGCCCCGATGCTCTCCATGGGCCAGTGCGACACGGTGGCCATCGCGAAAACCGGCTGGAGCATCACACATGTGGACAGCGAGGAACTCACTGGCGAAGGAGCGAATAACGGCCATGCGGCGAACTGCATCGATAACGACTCCCTCACCTTTTGGCACACCCAATGGCAAGGTGCCAGCCCGGGGTTCCCACATGAGATCGAGTTGGACCTCGGTGCGGTGCATGCGGTGAACGGCGTTTCCCTGCTCTCACGCAACGGCACGGACGCCGGGAAGGCGAAGGGTTATGAGTTGTACCTGAGCATGGACGGCACGGATTGGGGCAGCATGCAATCCGCAGGCAACTTCACTTACGCAGACCTCAGCGCGGGAGCCCAACGAGGCACCGCATACTTCGGCGCAGTGGATGCACGCTATGTCCGCTTGGTGGTCAGTTCCGGGTACTCCAATGGCCCCTATCTGATGGTGGCTGAACTGGACGTGTTTGAATTCACCGGCTCCGGATGCGCGCCTTCAGGCCAGTCCAACCAGATCGTTGGCATCGATGCCATCGGTGACCAAAGCAGCACCACACCCGCCTTTGCACTGAACGGGACCGCCAGCTCAGGCCTTCCGGTCACCTATACCGTGGTCTCCGGTCCTGCGAGCGTGTCGGGCTCGTTGCTCACCCTTGACGGAACAGCCGGGACAGTCACCGTGCGTGCCGAGCAGGCCGGTGACGCGAGCTGGTATCCGGCATCGGCCAGCACCACCTTCCAGGTGCTTGACCTTTCCACCTACGACCCGGTTGTGAGCACGAAGCTTACCGAAGCCTACCCGATACAAATGCCTGAGCTGCATGCTTACGCGCTATATGCCAACGCGAGCATTGACCAACCCGACTTCAACAGCATCACCAGCGTGGTCTTCAACGTGGACGGCACGGACATCCCCGCCGAACTGATCAACGGAGCATACCAAGCTTGGTGGACGCCCAACGCCTATGGCATGCATGCCATTTCGGTATCGGCCACGGCCAGCAACGGGAACAGCGCAAGCCAAACCCTTAACATCGAAGTGACCAGCACCAGCGTGGACCAGACCGTGACCAGCTTCGATGGGGCGGTGATCGACTTCGGCACCATCGGGTCCCAATGGTATGCCGGTAGCTACACCCTGCCGCAGTCCGTAGGGGCGTATGACCAGATCATTGCACACCTCTCTGTCACCTGTCCGAACGTGCCCGGTGGATGCGACGATTGGGACCGCTTGGCTTGGGTTGAAGCCAAGGCGCCAAATGGCAAGTGGGTGGAGATCATCCGCTACATCACTCCCTACGGCAGGGCCTGCGACCATAGTTTGGACGTGACGGACTTCGCCTCCATCCTGCAAGGCAACACGGAGATCCGGATGTACATCGAGACCTGGGGTACCGGAGGATGGAAGATGAACCTCGACTTCACCTATCAAGCCGGAACACCGGACTACCTCTACTCCACTGTGCAGGAAGCATGGCATGGGAACTACAATTTCGGCGACCCCACCAACCTGCAACCGCTGGACACCGTGCTATTGGACCCCGGCTGGGGAGTCGGGAGTGCCAGCCTCCGCCTAGTGACGACGGGCCACGGCTGGGGCTCCAACAATACCTCCAACGCCGCGGAATTCTTCCACGCGAACCACCATTTGTACCTGAACGGCTCGCACAGCTTCACACAGGACCTCTGGACCGATTGCAACCCGAACCCGGATGGCTGCTCACCCCAAAGCGGCACTTGGCAGTATGACCGTGCGGGCTGGTGCCCGGGCAGCATCGCCGCTCCTTACAACTACGACCTCACACCTTATCTCGGTGAGGGTCCATTCAATCTTTCCTACATCTTCCAGACGAGCTACATGGACCTGTGCAACCCCGGTAACCCGAATTGCATTTCCGGCACCACCTGTGCGGATTGCAATGACGGCTACAACCCTTACTACCGCGTGGGCTGTTACCTGATCAGCCGGAGCAACGCACCGCTGGTCACCGGGATCTCCGCCCCCTTGGTGAAGGAGACCGACAACAGGATGACGATCAGTCCGAACCCTGGTGATGGCCGGTTCGCAGTACAACTGCAACATGGCATAGGCAAGAGTGTGGCCACGTTGCACGACATCTCCGGAAAAACATTGAAGACCTGGTTCTTCGCTTCCGACGACCAGCTCAACGCTTACCACTTCGATATTTCATCGTTGTCCAAAGGCACCTACTTTCTAAAGGTCAACAACGAGAATGCCCTGCTCGCGGGGAAGGTGGTTGTGCGCTGAGCATACTTGGACGGACATGCTGACCCAGCATGCGATGACCCGAGCGCGTAGGAGGCGATCCGCCTACCTTTGGGGGCCTTGATGCCAAGGCCTTTTTACCCATGATCACCACAGACCAGCACCGCGTGCAATTGAGCGCTAACCAGAAGGCTAGGCGCATCAACGCGGATCCGGACCTGTACGGAACCTTTGCGGAGATCGGTGTAGGCCAGGAGACGGTACGTCACTTTTTCCGCGCTGGCGGGGCTTCGCAGACCATCGCGAAGGCCATGAGCGCCTACGACAAGGACTTCAGCAACGCCATCTACGGAGCCGAGCCGGGCAACCGATTCGTGTGTGAGAGCAGGCTGCGCAACATGATCCGGCACGAATACAGCCTGATCGTGGAACGGTTGGACCGGAAGGACCACCCCACCAAGCGCTTCTTCAGCTTCGCGAACACGGTGGCCAGCAGCACCTACGACCGACCGCACAGTGGCCACGGCTGGCTGGGCGTGCGTTTCCAGACCGCTCCGGACCGCCCCACGAACGACGTGATCATCCACATCCGGACGCACGATCCGGACATCAGCCTGCAGCAGGAAAGCATCGGGATATTGGGTGTGAACCTGATCCACGCGTGCTTCTATCATCACGACGACCCACAGGAGCTGATGACCGCCCTGTATGACAACGTGAGCAGGCACGTGGTGGAGATCGACATGGTCCAGATGAACGGGCCGGACTTCAGCCAGGTGGACAACCGCTTGCTGAGCCTCCAGCTCGTAAAGCGCGGCTATACCGACGCGGTGATCTTCGGTCCCGATGGACAGAACCTCCAAGCGAGCGAGGTGCTCTACAAGAAGAACATCCTGGCCATACGAGGCAGCTTCCGTCCCGTGACGAAGGTGAACATCGATATGATCATGAACGGTTATAACATGTTCATCAAGGAGCAACGTGTAGACCGACAGAACCTGCAAGTGCTCTTCGAGATCACCCTCAACAACCTGCAGGCCGACAGCGGCGATGTGGACGAGAAGGACTTCATCGACCGCGCGGACATCCTGTGCTCCTTGGGACAGACGGTGCTGATCAGCAACTACCAGGAGTACTACAAACTGGTGGAGTATTTCAGCCGCTATACCAAAGCGCGCATGGGCCTGATCATGGGCGTGAACAACCTGATCGAGGTGTTCAACGAGAAGTACTACCGCAACCTCAACGGCGGCATGCTGGAGGCGTTCGGCATCCTCTTCACCCGCGACCTGAAGATCTACGTCTACCCCAGCAAGCCCATCAAGGACGCACCTGTCATGGACCTGGGCAACATGCCCATACACCCGCGTCTGCAACCGCTCTACGACTACCTGATGAGCAACAAGCGCATGGTGGACATCCAGAATTACGACCCCAGCGTGCTCCACATCTTCAGCACGGCCGTGCTCAAGATGATCCGGGAAGGCCAGCCGGACTGGGAAAAGCTTGTCCCGCCCTACGTGGATAATATGATCAAGGACAACAGGCTCTTTGGTTACAAGCCCGGCAATGGGCAGGAGAAGGCGGGGAAGGTCAGTGTGAGCGAAGCTTAGTTGCTAGTTGCTAGTTGACCGTTCTCAGTTGTTAGGAAGCGCTTGGCACGACCGTGCGGACTTCTGGGCCTTGATGCTTCGAACAATGAATCCCCTTTCCCAGCTCCATCAGTGAAACCGGTTTGCCGGTGCAAAAAGCCTTATCGCCATTCTCATGTCGGATCAATTTTTTGCTTATTTTTCGCTAACCACAAACCTCATATCCATGAAACGCCAAACGCCAAACGCCAAACGCCAAACGCTTAACGCGCACTGCGCCTAAGTTGGCCGTATATTCAGCCATGCTGATACTGGGCCTGTCTGCCTGCCAGAAGGATGAGGCTGCCCTACCTACAATAGGTGTTCCTGGATTTGAAGAAAACGTGACCCCAAGGGTACAAGCATTCGTAGCCCTCGCCGAACATGCCGATATTTCGAGGGATGAGATCTACATCACTGCGGACAGTGCCCTATGGTATGTCGAGGCCGCATTGAACTACGGCTATACCGACATTTCCAAAAACTACGATGATGAAGTGGTGGACACAGCACGTTTTAGTGTGCCGATAACCACTGATGGCTTGGTGCGTAAAAGTGATGCCACCAATGCTTTCAACCATCTCGGCACCTTGGTCAACACGGCGAATGTGGAAGGGATGAGCCATGTGGCCATCGTTGACGTGGACAGTAACTCCGACGCAGATTCCGCTCGATATACGGCGACCTATGTGATTGGTAGTGGATACGACAGGGGTGTGCCAAACACGACATTTGGACCCAATGACTACTGGGAGGTTGGCGGATCTTTCCCATCCACAGTTTGCGGCTGCGGTCCAAATCAGAATGCAATTGGCGCTTGTTCGGATCAACAGATCCGATCAAGGATCAATTTTGCCATCAATGGCGGATACTACCAATATTGGACAAACGTAGAAACTTGGAGTGTTAATCCGGGAAATAGCAACAATGCAGCTCTCCGCCAAGTGAGCACCCTCTTCTTCATTACACCAATTGGACCTGACAATCTCATTCAAGGTGATTGGGTGCGGGACTTCTTGGTTTATTGGTGGGAGGGTCAAGCAGCAAATGGTTGCTTGAGTCCGACGGATATGCGGTTTTACACCCAAGGCACATGGGATGCCATGCAAACGATCCGGAACATCTGGGTAAGTACTAAGCAACCAGCCTCTTGCACCATAGTTGGGAATAACGTATTTAATTCCGGATTTCCGACTCAGGCTTGGCATGATGTTCAATTTCGCTACGGTAAGCTGGCAAAGGTCCACCCATGAGACTCTTGGCACTTCTCCTCCCCTTGGTCGCCTTGGCGGCCAAGGGGCAGGATACTTGGACCTATGTTCATGAACAACCCGGCTTTGATGCCTTTGCCACTGATCTGGTGTTCACCTCCGAAGGCGTATCACTTACCTGTTTCTACCAAGAGGAAACAGCAACAGCGTTCAACATCACCGGCTTTTTGGCCGGACTGGACGCTCAAGGCCAAGCCAACTATCTGCACCAACTGGGGAATGCGGAACATACCTTCTTTCCCAAGTCCCTGCTTAGCGGCACCGACGGCAGGCTCCATGTCTTGGGAGGATACAAAAACCTGGTTGATACGATATCCGGATTCTTTCATTTGGGCTGGCAAATGACCGGGGTCATAACAGACTCGGCTATCTATCCGATGCCCGGTTACGATAAAGCGGCAATAGACAATGCAACGCTCACCCCCGGTGGCACGATCGTTCTGGGTGGATCCCTTGCACTGCCCGGGCATTCATTCACCTATACTAAACTGATCCAGATCGATCAAAATGGCTCCTACATTAATTCCGTGCAATTTGGGAGCAGCAATGTATGGTACGGGACCAATGCGCGCAGCATCACCACAATACCACAAGGCATTGTGGTCGCCGTTGAGATGGCAATAGCAAACCGTACGGATTTTTACATCTATGACGAAGACCTCAGCCTCCTTCAAACTTGGAATGAGCTGTCGCCGAATCCCGATCCGTTCAACCCCAATGACAGCATCTTGAGGGGCGCGTTGACTTTACTGCCGTTGGGT
The DNA here is from genome assembly GCA_038234075.1 of Flavobacteriales bacterium. Classification (GTDB taxonomy): domain Bacteria; phylum Bacteroidota; class Bacteroidia; order Flavobacteriales_F; family PHOS-HE28; genus PHOS-HE28. The sequence goes on from JBBSUV010000020.1 coordinate 27,368, forward strand.
CATGATGAGTACATCGTTGGCGGCTATATTGTCGCCCACAATGCCGGTTTGAGATCTGCACTTTTCCGCATGAACAACTCAGGTACCATTCTGGACCAATTTGTAGTTGGGAGTAGCAATTCAATGGATTACTCCGCATTAAGCGAAACGATCGCCCCCCTGAACGACAGTACTTTCTACTTCCTTTCCTGGCAGAACATGGCCGCTGGCGGAGGTTTATTCAACCAATCCTCCCCTCCCACAGAACCGGACAAACTGCACATCTTCAAAATGGACCTCGGTCTGAATGTGCTTTGCGAATATGTCCTTGACGGCTTTGAGGACAACGCCTACTACGTGCCATTCCGAATAAAGACGGCGCCAGATGGTGGCTTTGTACTGATAGGCGGACGCAAAGACATGAACGAAACGCCCAGCCACTATGTTGCTTGGGCACGGAAGTTCGCCCCCCTGGATTGTACCGTAGGCATTGATGGCCATGCAACCGTAGAGCAGCCATCCATAGCTTTCCCAAATCCAGGTAACGAGGGCTTTACCATTCTTCTGAACGGCGCTGTAACCAACGGCGCGGTGGAATTATACAATACGACCGGCGCGGTCGTGTATACTGCCATGCTCCATCAGGGCCGTGCATCTGTCGATGCTCGGAGGTTATCCCCTGGCTTGTACCTCTATCGCATCCTTGATACAAGCGGCCAATTACGCTCGATTGGGAAGTGGGAGAAGCAGTAGCACTGTAGTCGTCCGTTTAGAGCTGTCAGGAAGCTTGGCTTGGCCGTGCAGGCTTTTCGATCCTGATGCGGTTGGACAGCAGTACTCCCTGAAAAGCACAACGTAGCCAAGCCGCAACATCTCACAGGTTCAGGACCTGACAACTGAGAACGGACAACCGACAACCGAAGAACTACTCCTTGATCTTCTTCAGGATATCCGAAGGGATCGCCTTCTTGTTCACCATGAACGAGGTGGTCTTGTAGCGCACGTAGTTCTTGCTCATGTAGAGGTAGCCCTCGTGGTCGTTCTTCTCGCCCCAGGAGTTCTTCACGATGTACCATTCGTTGCCGTCCTGGTCCTTGGCGATGCCGGTGAACTGCATGCCGTGGTCATCCTGCGTGGTGTAGTTGTCGAACGCTTGCTGGCGCAACTCCGGCGTGATCGTCATCTCCGGCTTGGGCCCCGTGAAAAGGTCCGCCTTTTCCTCTTTGGTCATGTCCTGTGCGGGTGTGACAGGCACATAGGCGATGCCGTTCTTCCAGCTGAAGGAAGGTTCGCTCACATCTCCTCCCCAAGCCACGGTGTAGCCTTTCTTCAGCGCATTGTCGATCGTTGCGATCATGTCCTCCATAGGGATGTTCCAGTCCTGTTGGAAGGCCCAGTTGTCCGGTACCATCATCATGGCCTTCTCCCAATAGGGCGCGTTGGTGACGGAGATGAATTCCACGTAATCCTTCGGATCCAGCTTTACCACCTCCTTGGCGAAGCTTTGCGGCGTATAGCTCTTGCCCTTGTAGGTGATCGTCTCCGGCACGGGGCCCAGGTAGGCGTCCAGCACATTGCTGAAGGCCTTCTTCCACACGGGTGTCAGCGTTCCGCGGTTGGGGGCCTTCACCACCGCTTCCAGCATGCCTTTCAAGATGGCCTGCATCTCAGCGGTCTGGTTCTTCGTGGTACCGTAGTTCAGTCCGGTGTAGTTCTCTTCCGGCATGGTGCCGTACTTGGCGTACATGTTGATCACATCGTGCGGCTCGCCACCGTCGCCATAATTAAGGCTGCCATGCATGCGCACATAGGAATCCGCTTTGTCCTCATAGGCCTTACGTGCGGTGTAGATCTTGGAGAGGTGGATAGCGGGGCCGCCGTTCTTGATCATCTCCGATTCCAGGAAGCTGTTGGCTGAATAACTCCAGCAGGTGCCTGAAGAGGCTTGGTTCTCCACGGGCGTGGCCTCGGCGCTCACTACCGTGGTGAATCGGTAGGCGGCCTGAGCGCTGTCGCTCATGTTCTGGCTAGCCTTCTTCACGAGGTCGTCCTGGGCATGGAGCGCGCCGGCGAAGAGCAATGGGATAAGGAATGCTGAGATGCGGAAATTCATGGGATGAGGACCGGATGGATCTGTTCACCGGATCGCAAAGAAAGGGATCCTTGACCGGACTTGCCTACGGGGCGGGAGTTTACGATCGTTAACGTTCCATTCTATAACAGTTACATTTGTAACAGTTAATTTCCTCAACTTTGCGCCCCCCTCGACTCCGTCCATTTGCAGGACGATGGCGCGGTGGGATCCCCGGTATGGACAACGAACACTCATTGGGCTATTGGTGCTCACGCATCGGCCAGCAGTACTTCCTGCTGTTGAGCGATCGGCTGCGCCATTTGGGCCTGGACCGCTGGTACTACGCCATCGTGGTGATCTCTGAAGCAGAAGGCCGCATCAGCCAACAGGAGCTGGCGGATGCGCTGCAACAGGACAAGGTGACCATGACGCGCGCCATCGACCACCTGTGTGAACGCGGTTTCGTGATGCGCGATGTCTGCCCGAATGACCGGCGCAAACATCATTTGAAATTGTTGCCTAAGGCCGAAGCGGCGGTCATCGAGATCAAGGCCGCCTATGCTGCTATCAACCGTATCGCGCTGAAGGGGCATTCAGCTCCCGAACGGCGACAATTAGTGGATCAATTGCGCCATACGCTCGGCAACCTCCACCAAGCCGCGGACAAGATCCCCACGGTGAAAAAGAAACAACGACCATCCTGATATGTGCCGATCGCACCCTTCCCTCCTATCCTCCTTGCTGATAGCAGCGCTGCTTTCCGCATGTGGCAGCGACAAGGACAGCACTCCGCAACGCGGCTCACAAGGCCCGATGCAAGTGCGCGTCCAGGTGCTTCAGCCGCAAATGCTCGACAATACCATCGAGGCTACCGGTAGCCTGTTGGCGAACGAGGCCATCGAGGTGCGCAGCGAGATCTCGGGCCGCGTTACCATGATCGGTTTCAAGGAAGGCGGAACAGTGACGAAGGGTCAGATCCTGATCAAGATCAATGACGACGACCTGCAAGCGCAGTTGCGCAAGACCGAACTCGCGATGCAATTGGCCAGCGACGATGAAGGCCGCAAGAAGCAGCTCTTGGATGTGAAAGGCATCAGCCAGCAGGCTTATGATGATTCGCGCATCACTTTTCAGAGCGCGGAGGCCGACCGTGACAACCTGCGGGCGATGATCGCAAAAACCATCATCCGCGCACCTTTCAGCGGGAAGATCGGCCTGCGCCAAGTGAGCGAAGGAGGCTACGTCTCACCGAACACATTGATCACGGACCTTCAGCAGGTATCTCCCATGAAGGTGGAATTCTCCGTGCCGGAGCGCTTCGGCAATGAGATGGCTGTAGGGAAGAAGGTCATCTTCATCTTGGACGGCGACTCCACACGGTACAGCGCCGATGTCTATGCGATCGACCCCGCGGTGGATATGACCTCGCGCACGATCACGGTCCGCGCACACAACCCGAACTCGAATGGAAAGTTGCGGCCGGGTGCCTTCGCGCACATCGTCGTGGAACTATCGAAGGTGCCCAGCGCACTGATGATCCCGACGGAAGCACTGATCCCCGATATCCAAGGTCAATCAGTACTGTTGATCAAGGGCGGTAAGGCCACCAGCGCACGCGTGGAAACGGGTATCCGCACGAATACGGAAGTGGAGCTTACCAGCGGCGTCCAGCCCGGCGACACGGTGATCACCACTGGGCTGCTCCAGCTCCGCGAAGGCATGCCGGTAAAAGCGGCCCCGCCAGAGGCGAATGGATCTACGGAGCAAGCGGACAGTTCAGCTAATGACGCGGAATGATGTGCTTCGTTGATAGACCAATAGCAGTCAGCCGTAAGCTGCAAGCCTCAAGCTTATGGCTTGTGGCTTACGGCTTGGAGCTTACCCTCAACCTCCGCGCCTCTAAATGAACATCAGTTCCATCAGCATCAACCGGCCCGTGCTGGCTTCGGTGATCTCCATCCTGATCGTGCTCTTCGGCATCGTGGGCTTCAGCTACCTCGGCGTGCGCGAGTTCCCCAGCGTGGATCCGCCGGTGATCACGGTGACCACCAACTACACCGGTGCCAACGCGGACATCATGGAAAGCCAGGTGACCGAGCCGCTGGAGGAATCCATCAACGGCATCGCGGGCATCCGTTCCCTCACCAGCATCAGCAGTGATGGTCGCAGCAGCATCACCGTGGAATTCGAACTGGACGTGGACCTGGAGGCTGCGGCCAACGACGTGCGCGACCGCGTGAGCCGTGCGCTGAAGACCCTTCCGCAGGACGTGGACCCGCCGATCACCGTTAAGAGCGACGCCGACGCCAGCAGCATCGTGAGCATGACCATCCAGAGTGACCAGCGTTCGCTGTTGGAGCTCACGGACATCGCGACCAACCAGTTCAAGGAACGGCTGCAGACCATTCCCGGGGTGAGCACCGTGCAGATCTGGGGCGAGAAGAAATACAGCATGAAACTCCTGCTGGACCCGCTGAAGATGGCGGGCCTGGGTATCACCCCGCTGGACGTGAACAATGCGCTGGCGAAAGAGAACGTGGAACTGCCCAGTGGCAGCATCGAAGGAGTGAACACCGAGCTCACCATCCGCACGCTGGGCCGGCTCGTTACGGAGGAGCAGTTCAACGATATGATCATCCGCGAAGTCGGCGGGAACGTGGTCCGCATGCGCGACATCGGCAAGGCCCAGCTGCTGCCGGAGAACGAAAAGACACTGTTGCGCGGAGACGGCGGCGTGCCCATGGTGGCCGTGGCTGTTACGCCCCAGCCGGGCAGCAACTACATCGCCATCGCCGATGCTTTCTACGCCCGTGTGGCGGAGATCAAAAAGGACATGCCATCGGACCTGCGTTATACCATGGCCATGGACACCACCGTGAGCATCCGCAAGGCCATCAGCGAGGTGGAGGACACCATCATCATCGCCTTCCTGCTGGTGGTGATCATCATCTTCGTCTTCCTGCGCGACTGGCGGACGACGTTGATCCCCGTGATCGCCATCCCGATCTCGTTGATCGGCTCCTTTTTCATCATGTACGTGGCGGGCTTCAGCATCAACATCCTCACCTTGCTGGCGATCGTGCTGGCCACGGGGATCGTGGTGGATGATGCCATCGTTGTACTGGAGAACATTTACGCCAAGATCGAAGGCGGCATGGATCCCATTGAAGCCGGGCACCGTGGCAGCAAGGAGATCACTTTTGCCATCATCAGCACAACCGTCACGTTGGCGGCGGTGTTCCTTCCCATCGTGTTCCTGTCGGGTCTCACCGGGCGCTTGTTCCGCGAGTTCGGCGTGGTGGTGGCGGGCTCCGTCCTCATCAGCGCTGTGGTCTCCCTCACCCTTACTCCTATGATGAGCGCACGGTGGCTGAAGCATCGCGCCAAGCCCAGCCGTTTCTATGCCAGCACCGAGCGATTCTACGTGTGGCTCACCGACGGGTACTCAAGCCTACTGGCCAAATTCCTCCAGCGTCGTTGGCTCGCTTTTCCGATCATGGCCATCTGCGTGGGGATGATCCTGCTTATTGGGATGGCCATCCCCAGCGAGCTCGCCCCCAACGAGGACAAGAGCCGCTTCATGCTGATGAGCACAGCCCCGGAAGGCACGAGCTTCGATAAAATGGACGACTATCTGGCCAACATCATCCAGTTGGTGGATACGATGAAGGAAACGCAGAACATCCTGTCCGTTACTGCACCTGGTTTCGGCTCCACCGCCAGCACTAACACAGGCTTTGTGCGTGTCTCATTAGTGCCGCCAGAAGATCGTACCATGTCGCAGGATGCACTCGCGAAACGCACTATGGGCTTGGCGCAGCAATTCAACTTCGCACGCACCTTCGCGGTTCAGGAGGCCACTATCGGCGGGGGAAGATTTGCCGGCCTGCCCGTGCAATACGTGATCCAGGCGCCCGATTTCGAGCGGCTGCGCGAGGTGATCCCGAAGTTCATGGAAGCGGCACAGGACGACTCCACCTTCGCAGTGGTGGACCTCAACCTGAAGTTCAACAAGCCGGAGTTGAACGTGGAGATCGACCGCGACCGGGCGAAGGCGTTGGGCGTGAGCGTCCGCGATATCGCGCAGACCCTGCAGCTCTACTTCAGCGGTCAGCGGTTCGGGTACTTCATCTTCAAAGGCAAGCAATATCAGGTGATCGGGCAGGCCGCTCGCGACAACCGCGACAAACCGCTCGATCTCACCAGCGCCTACGTGCGCAACGACAAGGGCCAGCTGGTCCAAATGGACAACCTCGTTACGCTCACCACGCGGAGCAACCCGCCGCAGCTCTTCCGCTATAACCGCTACGTGAGCGCAACCGTTAGCGCGAGCTTGGCGGAAGGCAAGACCTTAGGCGACGGGATCGCCGCCATGGACCGCCTCGCGAAAAAGACGCTGCCCGCCAATTTCACAACGACCTTGACCGGCGAGAGCAAGGAATTCTCCGAAAGTTCCAGCAGCTTGGTGTTCGCACTATTGCTCGCCTTGGTACTGATCTTCTTGATCCTAGCCGCGCAGTTCGAGAGCTGGGTGGACCCGCTGATCGTGATGTTCACCGTCCCGCTCGCCATCGCCGGTGCCTTGTTGAGCCTATGGCTCGGAGATCATACGCTGAATATATTCAGTAAGATCGGCATCATCGTGCTTATCGGACTGGTCACCAAGAACGGTATCCTCATCGTGGAATTCGCCAACCAGCGCCAGGAGCACGGTCTTTTGCGCACCCCTGCCGTGATGGATTCCGCCCGCCAGCGCTTCCGCCCTATCCTGATGACCACCTTGGCCATGGCGCTCGGGTCCCTACCGATCGCGCTCGGCCTGGGTGCGGCTTCCAAGAGCCGCGTTCCTATGGGTGTGGCCATTGTGGGCGGCCTGCTCTTCGCGCTGATCCTGACACTCTTCGTCGTGCCCGCACTCTATAGTTACATGGCCAGCGGCACGGACATCCCACAAGAGGATGAAGTGGCCGACGACACCGAAAATCCAATGCCACAGCTGGACGCATGAGACGCATCGCCTTCGCCATAGCCGCCGCACTGGTGATCCCTGCTGCCGCGCAACAACTCACGGCCGACGAGGCGGTACGCATCGCCATGGAGAATAACCATGGCGTTCGCATCGCCCGCAACAGCGCCGCCATCGCCAAGCTGGCGAACAACCCCGGTGCCGCGGGCATGCTCCCCTCCGTGGATGCGAATGGCGCATACACGGTTGACAATGCCGCCACCAAACAAGAATTCTTCACCGGGGAAAACCGCGAAGCCGACAACGCCAATGCGAAGTCGCTCAGCGGTGAGGTGGAGTTGAACTGGACGCTTTTCGATGGTCTTGCCATGTTCGCGGCGAAGGACCGGCTGGAGGCCTTGGAACGGATCGGGGAGATGCAGCTCCGGCAGGAACTGGAGGGAACCACCTACGATGTGCTCACTGCTTACTACCAATTGGTGCAGCTTGAAAAATCCGTGCGCGTACAGCGCGAAGCCATGGGAACCTCGCGCGAACGGCTGAAGATCACCGAGACCGGTGAGCGTGTGGGCGCATCCTCCGGCTTGGAACTGGTGCAAGCACGGCTCGATCTGAGCACCGACAGCGCACAGATGTTGGCATTGATCCAACAGACCGCCATGGCCCGCACGGCCTTGAACACCCTGCTCGCTCGCGCCCCAAGCACTGCATTCGAAGTGGACACCGTGATCCCAGCCACCGAGGTTCTGGAACTGCCCGGTCTGCAACAGGCGGCCCTTGCCGCCAACTCCACGCTTCAACAGGCCCGTGAGGAGCGCATGGTGGCCGACCTTTCCGTGAAGGAACTGCGCGGCTCCCTGTTGCCAAAACTGAACGGTTTCGCGAACTACGGCTATGCACGCAGCACCTCGGAGGTCGGTTTCCTGAAAAGCAATCAACGCCTCGGTCCGCAATATGGCTTGACCTTGGGCATACCCCTGTTCCGTGGTGGTGCCATCAAGGCCGTGAAGCAGGCGAAGCTGACCGGTGAGCAGGCCGACCTTTCGCTGCAGCAAACACAACTGGAACTGGAGCGTGATGTTCTTGACATGTGGAGCCAGTATGGAAATGCCCAGCAACGCGTGGCCCTTGAAGAAACCAACCTGGGCGGATCACGCACGCAGATGCAGGTGGCGCTGGAAAGCTACCGTGTCGGTGTAAGCACCGCCGTGCAGCTGCGCGACGTGCAACAGGGCGTGGTGGCCGCGGAGAACCGCCTGCTTACCGCGCAGTTCGAAGCGAAAGTGGCCGAGCTGCAATTGCGCTGGTTGGCCGGGAAGCTTTTGTAAGATCGTTCCTCCCTTACTTTTAGCGAAGCTCTAAGGACATGCCACGCCACATGGCCCGCACAACCTTCCCCTTCGCACTGATCCTGTTCAGCGTCGGTTGCGCCACTCCTACCTCGCCGGTCGACCAGCAGCCCGAGGTCCGCACGCTTGCTAACACGGAACTGACAACGGACACCTTGGTCGACCATCATGCGCATGCATGGAACACCTTGCCGCATGAGCCGTCCACCTTGGTCTTTGACAATGGTGATACACTCAGGACCGGCCTTCCGAAGGTACACCTGATCACTAAATTCCAGAACCCGCTGGGTCGTGCATGGTTCGTTTTCAGCGGACGGAAAAGTGCTTCCAAAGAGGCTGAGTGGTCACTGTTCGTTCTTTCGCCCGGCGATAGCTCAGCGACGAGGGCAATAGATCAGCCGTGGCACATGCCAGGCCGCTTGATGGCACCTAAGGACACTGTGGGCTACTATGACGCGGAGGTTTTTGCCGGGGAGGTGCTTCGTGACACCATCGGTGTGATCTGGTACGAGCGCTACCTGCTTCCGGATGGCACGTGGCGCCTCAACACCACCCTATTGAACCTGAGCGATCCCCAACCGGATACGCTGGTGCTCTTCGGCCATGGCCGGAAAAGCTCCACGATAAACCTTGCCTTCCGGGGAAAATGCGAGATGCTCGACAGCATCGACCAGCGTTCGGAGCCCTGAAAGGCCCGGCACCGCTGCCACCCTACTGGAGAGTCGTTATCCTGAACGCGGAAAGACGGTCCGTAACATGTGCGACATGTTACTTCAACGCGACCGGAGCAGCAACCACTTGATCGGCCGGCAACGTTTCCGGCGCGAACAGTTCCCTGGACAGCTTGGCATCGTGTCCATAAACATCGTCGCGGAAGTTGAGCTTGCCCTTGCTGTCCACCCATGCGGTGAAGTAACCGATGGTGACGGGCAGCGGTGGTCGTAGGTTGATCACCTTCTCCTTGTCCGCGTGCATCGCTTTGTCGATGGCCTCCGGGGTCCAAGTGGTGTCGTTCCGAAGCAGGTAATCCGCCAGCTTCTTCGGTTCATTCAGTCGTATGCAGCCATGGCTGAAGGCGCGCTTCTCCGGAATGAACCTGTTCTTCGCCGGCGTATCATGTAGGTAGATGCTGAACTCGTTGGGGAAGAGGAATTTCGCCAAGCCCAAGGAGTTGTTCGCCCCGGGGCGTTGCCGGATCTTGTAAGGCCCTCCCCCCTGATATGTGCTCCAATTAATGCTGCTTGTTGGGACCACCTGACCACCGCTCACCACCTCCATGCGCTGTTTTGCGAGATAGTTGGCATTGCGTCGCATGGCGGGTATGATCTCATTCCTGACGATGCTCTGGGGAATGTTCCAATACGGTGCGAAGGCGATCTGGGAGAGTTCGCCGCTGAAGATCACCGTGTGCGTAGCGGTCGCCCCGACGACAACTTTCATGTTCCAGCTCTCTTTCCCGTCCTCGAACACATGAAGCCGGTACTCGGGGATATTCACCAGCAGATAGTCCTTCGGAGGTGTGGGGTTCACCCAGCGCAGGCGTTCCATGTTCAGCAGGATGGTGCGGATACGGTCCGCGATGGGCACGTTCAAGGCCGCCGCTAGCTGCGCGTCGAGCTTTCCGGTGCCTTCCAGCCCATGGCGTTCCTGAAAACTCACCACGGCATTGAAGAGCGTGCTGTCCATGGTGTAAGCGATCGAGTCGATCGGGATGTCGCCCATTTGGAACAAGCGGTGGCGGAGTTCGCAGTATTCCGGCAAGGAATCGCCCATGGCGAACGGCGCTTTTCCGAAGGAGAAGACATCCTGCGGTCCTTCCGCCTCCGCCTCGTAATAGCGTTGCATCCGGTACTTGAGCCCTTGGTATTGCGGATGGACCGGCTCGATGGGCGACAGGTCTGTGCGACCCGCCACCAAAGAATCCAGCAACATGGTATAATTCTTCTTGCGGCGGAGGATGTACCAATCGAGCTCCCGCAGATCGCCTTGTACGTATCCGCCATACTCCTTCTGCGCCATCAGGAAGAACTGCGCGGTGAGGCCCAGTTCCACTTGCAGGCGAAGGCTGTCGTTCCCGGTTGTGTCCGCGCGTGCATCGGCCAGCAACTTCCGCCAGGGGTCGGCCTGCGTAGCACTGTCCAGCGGGTCCAGCAGGTTCAACATGGCATCCGCTCCGGTGGAAAGACTGTCGTTCACGAACCAGGCATACTGCAGGCCGCGCCCTTTGTAGAACTCCCAGATCTCGGCCGAATCACCGCGGTATTGCGCATTCGCAGCCAAGAAACCGAGCACATCGGTGCTGTCGAGCTTGCGCGTTGTGTAAGGCTTGCGCGTCTCGAAGACCGTGTTGATCGTCTTCGCCTCCTGTGCGATTGTCGGGCGCGGCGTGGACTTCTTCTCACCGCAGGAGGATAAGAACAACGCGGCAAGGCCGATCAGAACAACGTGGGTGTACTTCATGCGGAATTGAACTAGGCGCAAAGGTCGGTCCGGCAAATACCACGGGCAAGTGGGCTGCGACCTACAGATGAACAAACGGCTGAGGGAAACGTGGGCCGGGGCCCGATCGACGCAGGGACCGATAGCGATCGGACCGCCTATTTCGCAAACACGTAAAGCAACTGCCCTTCGAGCAGGCCGATCACCTTGGGCATCACTTCCGGGGCCACGGCGGGGCATCCAAAGCTCCGACCCAGGCGACCATGCGCCGCGATGAATCCAGCGCCCACATAGTCAGCGGCGTGGATGATGATCTCACGGCTTTCGGCGGCGGAGTTCACTCCTGCATCAAGGCCATGGAGCAGCAGGGCATCACCATGCTTCGGGCTGATGATCTTCGCCCCCACCCGATAAAGTCCCTTGCTGGTCTGCAACGAGCCGCTCTTGTTACTCACTGCTGTGCAGAAAAGCTCACCGGAGTTCTTGCCATGGGCCACCCAAGTTCGCAGCAGCAACTTGCGGGCATCAAGGTCGATGATGTAAAGGCGCTTCTCCGTGGAAGGGCGGGTCATATCCGCCACGGCGATGATGCGGCCGGTGGCATGATGTGCGTTGAGGCTTTGAAAGGCTTTGAGGAAGGCATCCTCATCCATCACGCCTGCAAGCCCACAGTCGGCGAAGAGGGCTTCCGCGGAAGCGCTGGGGGAAGCCACCGCCACCGGGGCAGGCGCTACCTCAGGCACAGCCACCGGAGCGGACCAACCGAGGAAGGTGATGAAAAGTGCTGGGAACAGGAGCATAAGCGGATCGCGAAGCTAACGGCGGATCGAAGCGGGACGTGCATACGGCGACAGAGACACACAGGTTCACCATGGAGCACCCTTGCAGCCCGTCAAAAAGCACCGTAAGCCAATTTGACCAAATTGTTTGACCAAACCGTTTGACTATTTGGTCAATCGATTTAATTTTGCGCCCCCGATGGAACCCACGGACACCGAAAAACGCATCCTTCAAGCAGCCACGCTCGTCTTTGAGCGGGATGGTTTTCTGGGTGCGCGCATGCAGGTGATCGCCGACGAGGCGGGCATCAGCAAGGCTTCCCTGCACTACTACTTCAGGACGAAGGAGAAACTTTTCGACCGGATCTTCGACGACTACACCGCCAGCATCGTCCCGCTGCTCAGCACGTGGGAGGATGGCACGGATGAATGGCAGGAAAAAGTGCGGCATTTCGTGAAGGGGCTGATGCGCGTGTTCAGTGAGAATTCATTGCTGTTCATGGCACAGGAGCTGCACCGCGACCCGAAGAAGCTGGAGCCCCGCATGGCGAAGCGCCGCACCGGGCCCAATCCCTTCATCACCTATTACGAGGGCTTGCGTGCTAAAGGCCTAGTGCGCGATATGGATCCGCGCCCGTTGCTGGTGGCCATGCAAAGCATCTGTGCCTATCCGAGCATGAACCCCAAGATGTTGGCGGGCTCCCTGCGCATGAACAACAAGGAATACACCGCCTTCATCACCTCCTACGCTGACGATGCCGCCGACCTGCTGGTAAGAATGATGGAAAAATGAACAGTGCCCGGATCACATCCCTTGTCCTCTTGCTGAGCGCTACGGCGCTTTCGGCGCAGAACACCATCACCTTGGAGCAGGTGCGCCAAGCCGCGGTGGCCAACTCCCCCACCACGGCGGACAAGCAACTCTATTTGGACGCCGGTACGCTGCGTGCCAAGAGCGTGAACAATGCTTGGCTCCCACAGGTGAAGGCCGTGGCGCAGGGCACTTACCAGAGCGAGGTCACCGAGTTCGACCTCAGCGCACTTGGTTTCCCGGCGATCATCATCTCCAAGGACCAGTACCACGCGGGCTTCGAGGTGCAGCAGACGATCTATGAGTTCGGCGCCACCCATGCCCAACGTGAGATCGCGCTCACCAATGCCCAAGCACAGGCAGCCCAAGCGGATGTGGTCTTGTTGAACGTGAAGCGACAGGTGGACCAGCTCTATGCCGGCGTGCTTCAACAGCAGGCCGGCCTGAAGATCCTGCATTCCCGCGCCAACGATATCGCAGCACGTTTAAAGCAAGTGTCTTCCGCGGTGCGGAACGGCGTGTCCTTGAGAAGCAATGAAGAAGTGTTGAAGGCGGAGGCCTTGGCCACCGAGCAGCAGATCGTTACCGCCGAGACCACCTTGGCACAGACCGTGAGTGCGCTCTCCATCTGGACGGCGCTGCCCATGGACACCACCATGACCTTCGCCCTTCCGGACGCACCCTCGGCGAAAGGCAGCGGCACACGTCCCGAACTCACCGCCTTCAGCCTGCAACAGAGCAGTGCGGACCTGCAGGCGAAATTGCTGAAAAAGGGAAACCTGCCGCATCTCGGGGCCTTCGGAAACGGCTACTATGGCCGTCCGGGCTTCGACTTCCTGAACAACAACTTCCGCCTCTATGGCATCGTGGGCGCCGGCCTCTCGTGGAACATCGCCGGCTACTACACGCAGGGAAAACAGTTGAAGGAGAACCAGATCCAGCAGAAATTGATCGAGGGCCGCAAGCGCCAATTCGAGATGCAGCAAGCCTCGGACCTCGATAAGGAGGATAAAGAGATCGTGAAGCTCGACCGCATCGCCGAACTGGATTCCGGCATCGTGGCCAGCAAGACGTTCGTGCGCGAAGCCGCTTCCAGCCAACTGGAGAACGGCGTGATCACCGCACAGGATTACGTGACCTACCAGAACGCACAGGACCAGGCCAAGCTGAACATGGAGCTGCACCGCATCCAAGCGGTAATGGCCCGCATCGACCACCAATTGACACAAGGAAACTGAGCCGCAACGCGGAACATTACATGGCAACGCAAGAAGGAGCACAAGAGAAAAAGTCCAATCCGAAACGCAAGAAATTGTTGATCGGGCTGGGCGTATTGGCGGTGATCGCAGGTATCGTGTACTTCATCCTCTCAATGGGGCATGAGAAAACGGACAACGCGCAGCTGGACGGCAACATCGTCCCCATCCGTGCGGCCGTCACCGGCTACGTGGACGCGGTGCGCTTCAACGACAACCAGCGCGTGAAAAAAGGCGACACCCTCGCGATCATCCGCAGCGATGACTATGCCGCGATGGTGACACAGGCGGAAGCCGCCTTGGACAATGCACACGCCATGTTGACCGCCGCCAAGGCCGGAAGCAGCATGGCGGATCAGAACGCCAACGCCAGTTCGTTGAACAGCCTGGCCGCCAAGGAAAGTATTTCCACAGCCGGGACGAAACTCTGGAAAGCCCAGCAGGACATGGCCCGCGTGGATGCCATGGCCAAGGACAACGCCGCCACCCCGCAGCAGGTGGATGCCATAAAAGCCGAAGTCGAAGTTGCCAAAGCACAAGTGGAGATGGCCAAGAAGCAGACCGGCGCCTCACAGGCCATGGCCGGTGGATCGCGCTCACAGGCCAAGGCACAGGAAGCACAGATCGCACTGGCGCAGGCCATGGTAGCCCAGCGCGAAGCCGAAGTGAAGCTCGCACAGATCCGCTTGGGGAACACGGTGATCACCGCACCTTTTGCCGGTGTGATCAGCAAGAAATCCATCGAGCCGGGTCAGTACCTCAGCGCAGGCTCGCCCATTTGCGCCGCAGTGAATGAGAAGGACATCTGGGTGACGGCGAATTTCAAGGAGACCCAGCTCACCGACCTCCGGGCCGGCCAACCCGTAAAAGTGGAAGTGGACGCCTACCCGGGCCTCAAGCTCACCGGCCGCGTTACCTCATTGAGCGGTGCCACGGGCGCACGCTTCAGCCTACTTCCTCCGGATAACGCGACAGGCAACTTCGTAAAAGTGACACAGCGCCTGAGCGTACGCATCGACCTGGATGGCACAGCGCAGGACAGTACCGTGCTGCTCGCACCGGGCCTCAGCGTAACGGTGAACGTGAATACCAAGAGCTGATCGATGGCCAAGGTCGAGACAGCGGAACGCGTGGCGGAGTACCCGCCAGGGACAGCGCGCACCATGGTGGTGACCGCGGCCATCATCGCGGCCATGCTGCAGCTGATCGACATCAGCATTGTCAACGTTTCGCTACGTGAGATCGCTGGCAGCATCGGTGCCACCACGGTGGAGATCGCATGGGTGGTCACGGCCTATGCCGTCAGCAACGTGATCATGATCCCGTTGGCCGGCATGTTCTCGGATCTCTTCGGTCGGCGGAATTACTTCACGATCAGTATCATCATTTTCACGGTGGCTTCCGCCTTCTGTGGCATGTCGCACAGCCTCAACGAGATCATTTTCTGGCGCTTTGTCCAAGGCCTCGGAGGCGGTGGCCTGCTCACCTCTGCGCAGACCATCATCGTGGGCGCTTATCCGCCGGAGAAGATCAGTATGGCCAACGCCATCTTCGGCATGGGCGTGATGATCGGCCCCACCATCGGGCCAACACTCGGCGGCTATCTTACGGACAGCTTCAGCTGGCACTGGATCTTCTTGGTGAACATCCCTGTGGGCATGCTCGCGGCCTATCTCTCTTGGAATTTCGTGCATGACAGGCCCGGCGCGGTGAAGCCGAAGAAGATCGATTATTGGGGCATCACCTTCCTCGTTGTCGGCGTGAGCACCTTGCAGTATGTGCTGGAAGAGGGCGCGAAAGACGATTGGTTCAACAGCCCACTCATCACCGTCCTCAGCATCATCTCTGTCTTTGGCCTTTTCATGTTCGTCTGGTGGGAATGGCACACCGAGCACCCCGCTGTGAACGTGCGCTTGGTGATGGAGGGCAACATGCCCATCGGCACCATCCTCAATGCTGTGCTGGGGCTGGTGCTGATGGGTACCGTATTCGTCTTCCCGCTTTTCGTTCAGATCGGCTTGGGTTGGACGCCCTTGATGACAGGCATGTTCATGGTCCCGGGTGCCATCGCCACGGGCGTCTCCATGGGCTTGGTGGGTCGTTGGCTCGGCAAGGGTGTGGATCCGCGCCTCATCATGGGCGCGGGCATCATCACCGTCTTCGCATTCGCCTACCTCATGGGCCTCAGCTCGCCGGGCAGCAGCGAGCGCAGCTTCTTCTGGACCTTCATCCTGCGCGGCGTGGGCATGGGCATGATGATGGGCCCGATCCTCACCATCTGCCTGCAAGGCATGAAGGGCGCTGACATCGGCCAGGCCGCGGGCATCACCAATATGGTGCGGCAGATCGGCGGCGCGGCGGGCATCGCGGGCCTGAACATCTTCCTCATGGACCGCAACGCGGTACACAACACGGCCTTGCTTGGAAGCGTCAACATCTACGACCCCGCCACCCAGGACCGCATCGCCGGCATGACCGGCAACTTCCTCAACTCCGGATATTCCCTGGAACAGGCGAAGACCATGGCCTACCACCTGTTGGACCTCACTATATGGAAGCAATATAGCCTCATGGCCTACAACGATGTCTTCCTGCTGGTGGGTGTGATCACCATCCTCTGCCTGCCGTTGGTGTTCTTCGTGAAGTACAAGAAGCCGAAGGCGGGGGCTAAGGTGGCTATGGCGCACGAGTGAGCGGGGCGGAGTGGGTCAACGCTCAATTAGAAGCTCGTCCACTTCATCCTTTATGATGAAATCTCACTTTCCGAGATCGCTTATACCATTTCGCATTAGATGATCGTCCATAGGGACTTGGCTGCTTGGAAGTAGTTGAAGTCGCAGATGGATTTTACGGAGCGCTGGTCCAGCGCCTTGACTTGTTGTGCGATGAATTCACTGATCTGGTCCAGGGTATGGAAGTGCTTGTTGGAGAATGCGCGCTTTAACCTCCACCAGATCTTCTCGGCCGGGTTGAGTTCTGGGGCGTATGGCGGCAAGAAGAGTGGACGCACGTTGGCAGGCCATCGCAGGCACTTGGCCTTGTGGAAAGCTCCGTTGTCCAGGACCATGATCTTGAGCTCACCGGGGCGCTGGGTGGCGAAGTGGTCCAGGAAGATCTGGAAGGTATAGGCCGAACAGTGTGGCAGTTCCAGTTCGAAGTGCGTGCCGGTGATGGGTGAATAGGCCCCGAAAAGCCACGTGGACTGGAAGACCTGTTGGAACGGGCATACGGGCTTGACCCCTTTTGCAGTGAGTCCGCTGCCTGCCCGTGTGAAGAGTCCGAAGCGGCTCTCGTCCCCACAGTACAGGTTCACCTTGGTGCAACCAGCCGGTGCATCGCAGGTCAGCTCTTGGCAGAGTAGTTCGAAGTTTTTTTAAAAGCCTGAACGGCAGCGGGATCCTTTTTCACATGGGACTTGCGCGCGGTCTTGACCTGTGCGCCGTACTTGCGCTTCACATACCCGTTCAAGGTCTTGTAGTTGATCGGCTCACCGAAGCTGTCCTCGAACCAGTACATCAGTTCCATGAAACCCTGTAGGCCGTTTGCCGGGTCGTACAGCTTCTGGCGCAAAGCCAACTCTTGATCGGCGCTGATCACGCTGGGCCGGTTACCGCCTCGCTTGTGAGTGAGCAACTTCTTCAGTCCCCCTTCGATGTAGGCACATCGCCATCCCAGCACGCTCTTGGGGTCCACTCCGAGCTCTTTGGCCGCGGCACGCTTGGAAATACCAGTGCGCTCGTGCTGCTTCAGAAACATCAATGTTCGAAGGCGAACTGCCATCATTGGGCGGCTTTGTCCATGCAAGCGCAGCAGTTGCGACATGCTCTCCTTGATCACGAATCCTTTGGTGGGGGGCATCGTTGCTCTCTTTTGACCCAAAGATCCCCACCGGCTAAACCGTTGATCCCTGATCACGAGAACATATGAACACAATGGACCGCCTTCTATTGCGAAATGGTATAACAAGCTCCACTACAGCAGTCCGGCACATCTTTCCGATCAGTTCAAGAAGGTCACTGGCCTGACCACGACCTTCTACAAGCACCTGAAGGATAAGCGAAGATCCAACTTGGAAGACCTTGATAGCATTCCATGTGCTTGTGCGATCCTTTCGGCTGCGTAATCGGGGCTTCACCGGCTCAACGTAAGGCGCTCCACCCGCTTGCGATGCGGGTCTTCCCTCTCCTACTAGCTCCAGTGCAGGCGCCTCCTTTCGGCGGTCCATGGGTCATCGCATCGCTGATCCCCGGTCGGATGATAGTCCCATTGGAGTTCAGTTTACATGACTTTCATCAGATGTGTGATACATGCAGATCATAGCAATAGATGTGTAATACTCAGGCTATCCAAGCAAATGATCTTTGTACGGTCACTCAAGGCTAAACCCAACATACGATGTCAACCGCGCTCATTCCTGAACAAAAGGCCACATGGAACGGATCTTCTGCCAAAGGTGAAGCCACCATGAAAGCTCTTGTTTATGGAGGGCCGGGCAAAATTGAATTCAAGGATGTCCCCAAGCCGACCATTGAAAGATCAACGGGCGCGCGTATCACATTGGTGAAGGCCACCATTTGTGGGATCGATCTGGGCATACTCCATGGCAAAACGACTTCTGTAAAGCTAGGGACCACCTTGGGGCATGAAGGCGCGGGCGTGATCGAGGATATCACCATCACTATGGGCTTGGTGAACACGAACACCACACCGATGCTGCTCAAGACGGTCGTATCAGGGAAAATAGCCCCGGAGAAGTTGATCACACACCACTTCAAGCTGAGTGAGATCCTTCATGCTTATGAAGTGTTCGGCAATGCGGCCAAGGAAAAAGCATTGAAGATCATCATCTCCAACTAAGGCCGCACGTCCATTCAAGTCCACCAACAGATGAAAACGAATTTGAACATCCTATCGCTGATTGCGATGATGGGGATCGCAGGTGTCGGCTATGCGCAACCCACCTACAAGATCAAAAGGACCAAGGATGTCGCCGTGGTACTTCAAGGCACCTCCACCTTGCATGATTGGCACATGGATGCGAAAGACGCTTCCGGGGAGGCGCAGTTTGCCTTTAAGCCCGGCAGCAAGACCGAACTGGTCTCTGTGAACTCACTATCATTCTCTGTGCGAGCAGAAGACCTGAAAAGCGATAGTAAGGGACTTGATAAGAACGCCTACAAGGCGTTGAAAACGGATAAGTACAAGGAGATCCGCTACACGCTCACCTCCTCCACACTTACACCCGAAGCAAAGGGTTATCTCCTAAAGTCGGTCGGCAAGCTGACCATTGCTGGGGTCACCAAGGAGGTTTCACTGGATGTGCACTGTGTCCCGAATTCCGACGGAACGGTCACTTGCTATGGAACATACAAGCTGAACATGACCGACTATAATGTAGTTCCTCCAACATTTCTTTTTGGAGCCATGTCAACCGGCGATCCGGTAACGTTGATCATCGCTGCGGTCTATTCGGCGCATTGAACAGGTCACCCCCTTGAACAGTAAAAAAATAGCAAGATGAAAAAAGTCCTGATCCTTTCGCTTTGCCTTTGCTCCATCGGCTTGAAAGCGCAGCAACCAACACTGCAATTCTTCAGGCCTAATGACCAGAAGGGCATTAATGTCTTTGAAACGAACAAGACCGATACGGTCCCCTTCACCGCTGTCAAAGTGCGTGTAGGTGGTGACTTTGCCATGCAGTTCCAGGGTCTACGCCATAGCAACGACGCCAATAACCTGGTGGACATGGGCACGAATTTCAACCTCCCGACGGCCAACCTGAACTTGGACGTGCAATTGCTCGATGGTGTGCGTATGCACCTGAGAACCTTCCTTTCCTCCCAACACCATGAGGATTCATGGGTGAAGGGCGGCCACCTGCAAATAGACAAGTTGGATTTCATCCACTCCGGCTTTTTGGATGGGGTCATGAAAGTCACCACGATCACTATCGGCCTGGATGAATTCGATTATGGCGATGTGCACCTGCGCAGAACGGATAATGCCCGGGCCATTTACAACCCGTTCATTGGGAACTACCTCATGGACAGCTATTCCACCGAAGCCTTTGGAGAAATAACGGTCCAGAAAAGCGGCTTCTTGGTAATCGCTGGGATCACCAACGGCAATCTCAATCAAACTGTGATCGTACGCCCCAATAGTGACAACCAGCCTTCCTATTTTGGGAAATTGGGATTTGATAAGCAACTGAACAACGACCTGAGGGTGCGCCTGACAGGATCGATCTATTCCAATCAGGGTACGACCTCCGGTACTTGGCTCTACGGGGGCGATCGCGCGGGGGACAGGTATTATAACGTCCTCTGGACCAAACCTGATTCGCTGGGCAATACGCAAGGCAGCCCTTTTGATGCTCGATACAACCCCGGCTTCAAGAAGCTTACCGCCGTCCAGATCAACCCGTTCATAAAATTCAAGGGCCTGGAATTCTTCGGTGTTTATGAGTTGGCTAACGGGAACAATGAGATCACCGGGCCGGTCGTTAAAAAGGAAGGATCCTTCACGCAGCTATCCGCTGAGGTGCTTTACCGATTCGGAAAAGATGAACGGTTCTATGCGGGAGGACGGTATAATACCGTTCAGGGCAAGCAACTGGAAAGCGATACGGAAGACCTCAAGATCACTCGGTATAACGTGGGTGGCGGTTGGTTCCTCTCGAAGAATATCCTGGTCAAGGCGGAATACGTCGACCAGCAATACTTGGGCAGCGCATGGACCGGGAGATACGCAGGAGCGAAGTTCAATGGCTTCGATCTAGAGGCGGCGATCAGCTTCTGAGCTGATTGCAAGTGTTGGAACCTCCGATCTGGTTAATCGCACCCTACTCCCCCAACACCCGCCGCAATTCCTTCTCAAACTCCTCCGGATGTTCGATGTTGGCCACATGCCCGGCCTTCTGAAAGATGACCAGGTGGTCGGCAGGCAGATGGTTTCGTGCGGCGATGCCCTTACCCACGGATAGCGGGATCAAGCGGTCGCCTTCGCCCCAGAACACATAGACGGGCATACTCCACTTGTAGGTCTTGTGCGCGTATTGGTCTTCACGGCTGAGCAGGTCGTGCAACAGTGCTGAAGTCTGCGGGGCCTTCTCCTTCATCATGTCATTGATCTGCCGGAACACAAAGCCCGGTGCCTTGATGGGCTTGTACATAACCAGTGAGAGCAAGCGCTTCTGTGCCTCTTTGTCCTGCGGGTTGAAGAGGTCCTCGATGTCCTTCGCTCCTACTGAACGCGCCACGCTGTCCGCCATGGCCGCGGTGTAGTCGCTGGCGGGACCGTCCTCGATCACCAAGGTTTTCACACGGTCCGGGTGCTGCTCCGCGAAGTTCGCCGCGATGGCGCCGCCGTAGGAGTTACCTACAAGGTCCACAGGCTTCCGAATGCCCAAGCTATCGAGGATCAGTTGCAGGTGTGCGACCTGTGCATCCACGCTGTTGCCGCTCCATTGTGCAGTGCTTTTCCCGTGGCCGATCAGGTCCGGGATCACCAGGTCGAAGTCCTTGGAGAGGCTCTTCACGTTCTTACCCCACATCAGGCTTTGGCTGGTGATCCCATGGACGAGCATCAGCTTTGGACGGCCATCATCGGCGCTACCGGGCGGGGTGCTGCTCCACGTGTAATGCGCCCCATCCTTATCGGTGAAGGTGTACGCATGCAGGCCGCTTTTCTGGAACAACTTGGTCTCGTGGCGCAGGCCCATCTTCACCACGTTGCAGGATGCCAGAATAACAGGCAAGGCAAGTGCCAGCAGAAGTGGTCGGATACGCATGGGTCGGATCATTAGGTCTATGGTGCAATGTAGGCAGCTACTACACGCTCTTCGGTCTCACCTCCACCACGTTGCCGCTGACGTTCACGCCATCCTGCCTCCTTAACCCGGAGAAGGTCAACGAGGAGATGATGGTGGCGATGCCGAGCACGATAAAGGCATGATGCAGGCCGTTGGCATAGAGCGCTGCATCGTGCTCTTCGATGTGCCCACCGAGGAAGATCGCTGCTACCAAGGAGGCCACGGCCACGCCGAAGCCGCGCGCCATCTGCTGGAACGTGGAGGCGATGCTGTTGGCTTTGCTGGCATCCTCATCATCAATGTCCGCATAAACCAATGTGTTCATGCAGGTGAATTGGAGGGAGGAAAAGAGGCCTTGCGTCAAGCTGAGCAGAAGGATAGCCCAGATGGCGACACTGGGGCCGATCAAGGAGAACGCCATGATGTTGCAGCCCAATAGCACGGTGTTCAAACGCAACACCGTCCGGAAGCCGAGACGTGCGATCAAGCGCGTGCTGAGCACCTTCATGCCGATGGAGCCCAAGGCTTGCGGTGTAGTGAAAAGCCCTGCTTGCAAGGGCGAATAGCCCATACCCAGCTGATACAGCAGTGGCAGTAGAAAGGGCATGCCGCTTACGCCCAGCCGCGTGATGAAACCGCCGAGCACCGAGATGCGGAACGTGCGCACCATGAATAAGCGGATGGACAATAGCGGGAATTTCACCAAGCGCGCATGGATACCATAAGCGGTCAGGAGCATGACGGAGCCGATGGACATGGCCAACATCGGCGCGGGTGACCAGTTGTGCTCGCCGAACACCTCCAGCACATAGGACAGCAGTGCCACGCCGGCGCCAAAAAGCAAAAAGCCCCATTTGTCCATTGGTGGCACGTCCGGATCGCGGTGGTCCGGCATGTAGCGGCCCACCATCCACCAGCCCACGATGCCGATGGGCAGGTTCACGAAGAAAATGGTACGCCACGGCAGCCACTCCACGATCAAGCCACCCAGGAACGGCCCCACCATCGGCGCGACCAATGCCGGGATCACCACGAAGTTCATCACACGCAACAGGTCTTCACGGGGGAAGGTGCGCACCAACACCAAGCGACCCACGGGTGTCATCATCGCCCCGCCGATGCCTTGTAGCACGCGCGATGCCACGAGCATGTTCAAATTCACGGACAGCCCGCAGAGCAGTGAACCCAAGGTGAACAGGGCCACCGCGGTGCGGAAAACTTTCCGCGTGCCGAAGCGGTCGGCCATCCATCCGCTGATGGGGATGAACACCGCCAAGCTCAAGGTGTAGGTGGTCACGACCGCCTTCAGGCTGAGCGCACTCACATTCAGGTCCTCGGAGATCACCGGCACCACGGTGTTGAGGATCGTGCTATCGAGGTTCTCCATGAAGAAGCCCACCGCCACCAGCCACGGTGCGATGCGCTTGAAGCGCTCCATGTGCACCTCCGTTACCGATCTTCCGCTCCCCATGGACGGTACAAAGGTGCCGAACGGCATGTCTCCCCTGTCGGATCTTCTAATTTTCCGCGCTCTAACCCATATCGTGACCTGCACCTATTCCATGTCATCCAACGTCCACATCGCGAAGACCTTCACCAAAGTGAAATGGAGCCATCAGTCCGTGCCGGAACGTGAATTCGAGGAATGCACCTTCGAGCAGTGCGATCTCTCACACAGTGATTTCACACGGAGCAAGTTCGCGGAATGCACCTTCATCGGTTGCGACCTGTCGATGATCAAGCTGACCGAAGTGGCCATGCGCGACGTGACCTTCAAGGAGTGCAAATTGCTTGGCGTGGACTTCAGCGCGTGCAAGGAGATGCTCTTCAGCCCTTCGTTCGATCAGTGTATGATGGACCATGCCGTCTTCCATAAGCGGAAGATGAACGGAACGAAATTCATCCGCTGCTCACTCAAAGGCGTGGACTTTGAGAACGCTCATCTGGAGAATGCGGTCTTCGAGCGCTGCGATCTGGAACGGGCTGTGTTCGTGAACACGCACCTTCAAAAGGCGGACCTCAGCACGGCCTTCAACATCGCCATCGACCCGGAGCGGACCAAGCTGAAAGGCGCCAAGTTCTCCGTGGAAGGCGCGCTGGCGCTATTGTCGAAGTATGGGGTGAAAATCGAGTGAGGGAACCACGGATGGACACAGATGAACCCGGACTGAACGGGCGAAGGACACGGCAACTCCTATCCGTGTGTATCCGTGTCCATCCGTGGTAGAAAAAAGAAGTCGGCGCAAGCCGACACCCTTGATCACGCTCTAACCGCCACCGGTGTCATCACTCTTTGCAGCACTTCCACCGCGCGGTCCACTTCGGCCTCGGTGTTGAATTTGCTGAAGGAGAAGCGGATGTTCGCTCCGGTGCGTCCTGGATTCAATGCCTCGATGACGTGGCTGCCCTTGTTGCTTCCGCTGCTACAAGCACTTCCTCCGCTGCACGCGATGCCCTCGATGTCCATGTTATAGATCAACATCTCACCCTTGCCGTCATCCGGGAAGTGTATGTTGAGCACGGTATAAAGACTGTCCGCACTGGTGTCGCCGTTGAAAGTGGCCTCTGGAAGGTCCGCCTTGATCGCCTTCATCATGCGCGTCTTCAGGCCCTGTACATGCTTCACGTGCGCGTCCAGGTCACGGTAGGCCACTTCCATCGCCTTGGCCAATGCCACGATGCCGATGATGTTCTCCGTACCCGCGCGCATGTTGCGCTCCTGTGCGCCGCCCACGAGCATCGGCTTCAGCACCGAGCCGCTGCGCATGTAGAGGAAACCCACGCCTTTCGGGCCGTGGAACTTGTGTGCGCTACAGGTAAGGAAGTCGATGGGCAGCTGCTCCAGATCGAAGCGGTAGTGGCCCATGGTCTGCACGGTATCCGTGTGGAAAAGCGCGTTGTATTTACGGCATAGGTTGCCGATGGCGACCAGATCATTGCGTGTGCCCAGCTCGTTGTTGGCGTGCATTAGCGAGACCAGCACATGCTCGTTCCCTTTCAGCAACTCCTCCAGATGAGCGAGGTCCGCCTTGCCCTCCGGCATCAGGCGCAGCCAGTGCACCTGCGCGGCGCCGGTGCGTTGCAATTCCAGCGCCACATGTTCCACCGCATGGTGCTCGATGGGCGAAGTGATGATGTGCTTCACGCCGAGATCACGCACGCTGCACATGAGGGCCATGTTGTCGGCCTCGGTGCCGCAACTGGTGAAGACGATCTCGCCCGGCGCGCAGTTGAGGAGCTTGGCCACCATGCGCCGCGACTGCTCGATACCCGCGCGCGCCCTGCGCCCGTAGGCATGCACGGCGCTGGGGTTGCCATAATGCTCGCGCATGTACGGCAGCATGGCATCGATGACCTCGGGATCGAGTTGGGTGGTGGCGGCGTTGTCGAAATAGATGCGTTCCATAGGGATGTGTTGCCGGTGGCAGCACCGGGAAGGATGCAAAAGTAAAGTGTTGCTTTAAGAACGGGTCCGGCACGTATCGCTGATCGGCCCGATACGTGCTATCTTCGTAGCATGGCTTCCAAGGAACAGAAGAAGGTTAAGAGCAAGCTCACTTTGAGCGTTGACCCGAAATATGTTTACATGTTGCGCCGGGCCAGCGCCCGTCGTGGCCGGTCCATCACGGAGCTCGTAGAGGAAATGGCCGTGGAACTGGATAAGGAAAGTTCTAAAGAGGAGGAACTCAGCGACTTCGTCAAGCGCAACATGGGGGTATTAGCGGGCAAAGTGAAACCCGAGGAATGGGAACGGGACGATCGGGTCGGCGACATCCTCCGTAAGTACGTGAAGCGCTGATGCACGTACTGATCGATGCGAACGTACCGCTGGACCTGTGGTTGGAGCCGGTGATGCCGAGGCGTTCGGTGAGCGAGAGCACATTGGTCTTTGACGCTGTGGCCAAAGGCCGTATCACCGCATATATCACGCCCACGATCTTCAGCATTGTCTTTTTCTTCCTACGCAAGCATCTCGGGCAAGCCAAGGCCGTTCTATTGGCATCGGACCTGCTGCAGCATACGAAGATGTTGGGGCAGGATGAAGCAGTGTTCCGAAGTGCGCTCGAAAGTGGATGGGCCGATACTGAGGATGCCGCTCAATACTTTGCTGCAAGGAAACAGCCCCGCATTACGCATATCTGTACTTCCAACGGGAAGCACTACAAGGCCGCGACCGGTATCAAGGTGGTGAGCCCGGCGGCGTTGCTGAAGATCCTGTGAGGCGTGCAGTAAAGTGATCAACGTGTCACGCCCGCCGCTGCCAGCTCCTTCATCTCGCCCATGATCCTACGGGCCAGTGCATCCGCCTTTTCGGCGCTGTCACTTTCCGCATAGATGCGCACGATCGGCTCGGTGTTGCTTTTCCGCAGGTGCACCCACTCCTTGCCGAACTCGATGCGCAGGCCGTCCACCGTGCTGTGCTTCTCAGCCTTGTGGCGCTCCTGCATGGCATCCACCAGCGCTTGCACATCCATGCCGGGGCTCAGTTCGATCTTGTTCTTGCTGATGAAGTAGTTGGGGTAGCTCTTGCGCAGTTCGCTGGTCTTCATGCCCTTCTTCGCCAACAGCGTGAGGATGATCGCGATGCCGACCAAGGCGTCGCGGCCATAGTGCAGTTCGCTGAGGATCACGCCGCCATTGCCTTCGCCGCCGATGGGCGCGTTCACCTTGCGCATCAGTTCCACCACGTTCACCTCTCCTACTGCGCTGGCGTGGCGATTGCGTCCGTGGCGCTCGGCCACATCGTCCAGCGCGCGGGTGCTGCTGAGATTGCTCACGGTATCGCCGGGGCGACTTGCCAGCACATGGTCGGCGCAGGCCACCAAGGTGTATTCCTCGCCGAAGAGGCTGCCGTCCTCACAGACCAGCGCGAGACGGTCCACATCGGGATCCACGGCGATGCCGAGATCCGCTTTGTGCTTCACCACTGTGTCGCAGAGGTCTTTCAAATGTTCCGGCAAAGGCTCCGGGTTGTGCGGGAATTCGCCGGTGGGGTCGCAGTACAACTTCACTGTTTCGGCCACGCCGAGCGCCTTCAGCAGCTCCGGCACTACCGTTCCGCCCACGGAATTCACGGCGTCCACGACTACGCGGAAGTTCCGGGCCTTGATGGCCGGCACATCCACGAGGTCGAGTGCCAGGATCGCATCGATGTGCTTCTTCGTCCAGCTGTCATCGGTGCGAACACTGCCGAGCTCGTCCACGGAGGAGAACTCGAGCTGATCGCTTTCGGCCAAACGCTGCACTTCAGCACCCTGTTCGGCGCTGATGAACTCTCCCTTTGCGTTGAGCAACTTCAATGCGTTCCATTGCTTGGGGTTGTGGCTCGCCGTTAGGATGATGCCCGCATGAGCGCCTTCGCCCACCACGGCCATTTCCACCGTTGGTGTAGTGGCCAAGCCGAGGTCGATCACCTCGAAACCCATGCCCACCAAAGTGCCGCGCACGAGGTCGCTCACCATGGGCCCGCTGAGGCGCGCGTCCCGACCGATCACGGCCTTTGGCTTTTTCGTGCCGGAAGCCTGTTTCATCAACTGGCCGAAGGCCGCCGTGTAGCGCACCACATCAAGGGGTGAAAGGCCTTCGCCGGGTGCGCCGCCTATGGTGCCACGGATGCCGGAAATGGAGCGGATCAAGGTCATTCTTGGGAATTCATTCAAAGTTTTACAACGCTGCCGGCCCTCCAAACGGGCCAACGGGGCGCAAAAGTACCAAGAGCGCCAAGGAGTTGATCAAAATTGGGTGCACTGTGGCCTGTTCAAAACAAGGATGCGGCAAGGAGGCTTCGGCCCGCACTTGTCTACCTTTGAGGATCTATCCACCCATCAAGATATGAGCGAACCCCATAGATCGATGCCCGAACGCAATGAGGACCAGCAGCATTGCGTGCAGCGCTACGAGGCCATGGAGGCCAACCGCGATCAGCTTTTCTTCGACGTGGAGGAGCTGGAAATGATCATCGACCATTACCTGGAGCACAACGAGCCGCGCCGTGCGGAAAAGGTGCTCCGCTTCGCCAAGCAGCTTCACCCCGCCTCTGTTGACATCACCTTTTGCGAGGCGGTGGTCATGATGGCCCTTGGCCGCTTGAGCAAGGCAATGGAGCTTCTGGACGCCATCGAAAAAGTGGAACCTTACAACGAAGAAGTCCAGTTGCACAAGGCGGGCATTTTCAGCCAGCAACGCAACCACAGGCGCTCCGTGGAGCACTACAAGCGTGCCCTGGAACTGGCGGAGGAAGGCTTGGACGAGATCCACTTGGACCTGGCCTTCGAGTACGAGAACCTCGAGGAGTACGATGACGCCATCGCCTGCTTGAAGAACGCCTTGGAGCTGAATCCGGAGAACGAGGCCGTGCTTTATGAGCTGGCCTACTGCTACGACCTGGCCGGCGCGGACGAGGCCTGCGTCACCTTCTTCCGTAACTTCACCAATGAGCAGCCCTATTCCAGCGTCTCCTGGTATAACCTCGGCAACGTGTTCGCCAAGTTGGAACGCTATGACGAGAGTAACCAGGCACTGGATCTGGCCATCGCCATCGATGAACGCTTCAGCTCGGCCTACTTCAGCAAGGCCCGCAACTTGCTGATCGGGTCCAAGTTCGAGGAGGCCGTTGCCTGCTATGAGGAGACTTTGGAGTTCGACGGTCCCCAAGCGATCACCTTCAGCTTTATCGGGGAATGCTACGAGAAGATGGAACGCTTCGAGCAGGCGCTGATCAGCTACGATCAGTCCATCTCGTTGGACCCGGAATGGGTGGACGCTTGGATCGGGCGTGGCGTTGTGATGGACATGCAGGACCGTATTCCGGAGGCTGTCGCATCCTTGCTGCACGCGGTGCGCATCAGTCCAGACAATCCGGACGCCCTCTACTATTACGCCTCGGTGCTTGTTCGCGCCAAGCAGCACAAAGAAGCCTTGGCGGCCTTTGAGAAGCTGAACGCGATGGAACCGCAGAATTTGGACGGATGGATGGACCATGCCGACCTGCTGCTGGAGCTGAAGGGCCCCGATGCTGCTTTGACGAAATTCCATGAAGGCGCCCAGGTACACAAGTTCACTGCCCGCTTCAAGTACCGCATGGTGAGCTATCTGCTCCGTGCCGGCCGGGAGCAACAGGCCCTGTTAGAGCTGGAAGAAGCCCTGATGGCTGATCATGCCGCCCATACCCAACTGCTTGAGCATTGGCCCGAAGCGGCCAAGATCCCTCAAGTGATCCACCTACTCGAGCTCTACCGCAGATGAATTTCAGGCTTGACCACGTACCCTCCCGCACTTCAAAACCCCGGGAGGACGGGCTGACAATGGTGATGGACAAAGGGCTGAGCTTGCGCCAGGCCGAGAACCTCATCGAAGGCGCCGGCCACTTGACCGACATTGTGAAGCTCGGTTTCGGAACCAGCTATGCCACCCCGAACCTGAAGGAGAAGATCGCGCTCTACCAGAAAGCGAACATCAAGGTTTATCTCGGTGGCACCTTGTTCGAGGCGTTCATTGCCCGGGGGCAGTTCGAGGATTACCGTAGGCTGTTGTCCGAGCTGAACCTGGATGCAGCCGAGGTCTCCGATGGATCCATTGAGCTGAACCACGATGTGAAGTTGAAATACATCAACACTCTTGCGAAGGACCTCACCGTACTGAGCGAGGTGGGCAGCAAGGAGACCGGCATCCTCATCAGCCCGGCCCGTTGGGTGCGGATGATGAACGCCGAACTGGACGCCGGCAGCTGGAAAGTGATCGCCGAGGCCCGTGAGAGCGGCACCGTCGGTATCTACCGGCCCAGCGGCCATGCGCACACCACCTTGGTGAACCGCATCATGGCCAAAGTACCCGGCCAGGACATCATCTGGGAGGCGCCGATCAAGAGCCAGCAGACGTGGTTCATCAAGCAGGTGGGCGCCAACGTGAACTTGGGCAACGTTTCCCCGGACGAGGTGATCGCCTTGGAAGCGCTGCGGCTCGGCCTGCGCGGTGACACCTTCTTTGAATACCTCCCCGGCGACATGGCGGAGAACCTGCGCCAGATCAAGACGGAAAAGCCCGACCCCGCTGGGAAGGAAAAGGCCAAGGAAGCCGACAAGCCCAAAGCAAAAGCAAGGGTAAAATGAAGGAGGTCACTGCACCGGAACTCAAGCGGATGCTCGAGAACGGTGAAAAGTTCGAGTTGCTCGACGTGCGCGAGGCATACGAAGTGGAAGTTGCCACCATCGGAGGACATTGGCTGCCTATGAGCCAATTGGTGGACCGCCTGAGCGAGATCCCGCAAGACATGCCCGTGGTGATCCATTGCCGCAGCGGCTCCCGCAGTTGCGCGGTGATCGATGCGCTCTCCACCCGTTACGGTTTCACCAACCTCATCAACTTGAAGGGAGGGATCTTGGCTTGGCAGGCCGAAGTGGATCCTTCACTGGTCTGCGACTGAACGTTTTCACATTTCCCATTCCTCATTTTTCCTTCCCTGATGGACCTCCTCCTCTCCTTTTGGCATTTTATCACGCACCTCAACGAAACGTTGCCGGTGTTCATCAACGACCATGGCAACATGGTCTACGTGCTCTTGTTCATGATCATCTTCATCGAGACCGGCTTGGTGGTGATGCCCTTCCTTCCCGGTGATTCGCTCCTGTTCGTCGCGGGTTCCTTGGCCGCGATCGGCTCCTTGAACTTTTTCTATCTGCTGGGCCTGCTGATCGTGGCAGCGATCCTGGGCGACAACCTCAACTATTGGATCGGCAGGTACTTCGGGGCACGGATCACGGAGTGGAAGCTCTTCGGCAAGCGGTTGGTGCGGGAGAAGGACCTGGCGAAGACGCACGGCTATTTCGACAAGTACGGCGTGCGCACCATCATCATCGCCCGCTTCGTACCCATCGTGCGCACCATCACGCCATTCGTGGCGGGGATCGGGAAGATGGACTACCGCAAGAAATTCCTGCCCTTCGACATCATGGGCGGCATATTGTGGATCGGTCTGTTGCTCTTGGTCGGCTACATCTTCGGACAGCATCCCTTCGTGCAGAAGAACTACGAGGTGGTGATCCTTGGCATCATCTTTATCTCCTTGTTGCCGATGGTCATCGAATTCGTCCGGATCCGTTTCGCGCCGAAGGTGGAGAGCTGAGCTTGGGGACCGGTGTTTGATCGGCCGCAGAGGCGCAGACCGTGCTACGCCGAAGCGGCTTCGCCCAGGCGAGGACGCAGAGAAATGCGAAGTGGACGACTGCTGACTGCAACTGCCAACTGCAACTGCCGACTGCCGCTGCCAACTGACAACTGCAACTGCCGCTGCCGCTGTCAACTGCCTACTGCCACTGCTAACTGCCGACTGACATTGTCAACGACCACCACCCTACCTTGCACCTATGCAGCGCTACGGCCTCATCGGGCGAAAGCTGGGGCACAGCTTCAGCAAGGATCATTTCACCAAGGTCTTCGCCAAAGCCGGGCTGAAGGACCACCGCTATGACCTGTTCGAACTCGCCGACATCTCGGAGTTCCCGGAACTGTTGAAGAACACGCCGGACCTGCTCGGACTGAACGTGACCGTTCCCTATAAAGAGGCGGTGATGCAGTATCTCGATGATCTGGACCCGCTGGCAGCCGCGGTGGGCGCGGTGAACACGATCGTGATCAGGGATGGCAGGACCACGGGCTACAATACGGACGTGGCCGGTTTCCGATCATTGATCGGACCGATGACGGACACCTTGACCGACCCCGGCAGCGACATAAAGGCCCGGGCTTTGGTGTTGGGCACCGGCGGTGCAAGCCGCGCGGTGGCCTTCGTGCTTCGCGAGATGGGTATCCGCTTCCGCATGGTGAGCCGGAGCAGGGAGCGCGGCGACCTCACATGGGACCTGATCGACCCGACCGTGCTGCGTGTATGCCGTCTGATCATCAACACAACGCCGCTTGGCATGCACCCGGATGTGGAGACCGAACCTCCCCTGCCCTATGCCGCGCTTACCAGCAAGCATGCGCTGATCGATCTCGTGTACAACCCTACAAAAACGTTGTTCCTGCGCCATGGCGAAGAACACAGTACGAAAACCATGGGCGGGCTGGGGATGTTGAAGGCACAGGCCGAAGAATCATGGAGGATCTGGCAAAAGGCTGCGAAGTGAGCTTTGCCTAACTTCTCGTTCAGCGATCACGCTTCTTGATCCAACTCCCGGAGCAATCCCTCCAGGTCCAAGTGCCGGGTGAACATTGTCAACTCGCCATTGGCCTCATGCGGCCATTGGTCGCGCGGCCGGTCCCAATAGAGTTCCACGCCGTTGCCGTCGGGATCGTCCAAGTACAGCGCCTCTGAAACGCCATGATCCGCAACACCCGTCAACGGCTGGCCGGCCTCGTTCAAGCGATGGAGAATGGCTGCCAGATCACGGCGCGTGGGATAAACGATCGCGGTATGAAAAAGCCCCACCGACCGTGGTGATGCCGGAGCCGCGCCCTTACTGTACCAAGTGTTCAGCCCGATGTGGTGGTGGTAGCCACCGGCAGAAATGAAGGCGGCCTCCGTGCCATAGCGCATCATCAATTCAAAACCCAGCAGTCCGCAGTAGAACGCCAGCGAGCGCTCAAGGTCCGCCACTTTCAAGTGTACGTGCCCGATGTGGGCCTGTGAAGGAATGATGTACGCGGTTGCCATGGGCGAATGATGAGAAGCGGATACAAAGCTGCATCATGTTGCTCTCCCGGTGGCCTTCGTCCCAGCCTTGCTCCGTGCACCTCAGATCCGGGCCATCACCGCTTCCACCAGCTTGTCGCAATGGCTGTTGCCGAACTCGAAGGCCGCTGCACCCGCATGAGCGCCCCAAATGGACTCCTTCAACATGGACTTCGCCCGGTGCAGGCGCACCTTCACATTCGAGTCGGAGATACCCAGGCAGTGGGCGACCTCGGCCCCGCTCATGCCCTCCACTTCGCGCAGCATATACACAGCGCGGTAGGTCTCCGGAAGCTTGTCAATAGCCTGTTCCATGAGCCTCTTGTTCTCTCCTTGGATCGTGCGTTGCTCGGGGTTCATTTGTCCGTTGTCCGGTAGTTGCTGCAATTGCTCCATGCGCACCTCGGGGTCGGAGTGTACACGCATGGTGCGCGACTTTCGAAGGCGCTGCAAGGATTCATTGATCCCGATGCGGACCAGCCACGTGGAGAACGCCGCTTCACCCTTGAACTGATCGAGCTTCGCGTAGGCCTTCAGGTAGGTCTCCTGCATGGTGTCCTCCACGTCCTCCTGCCGGTCCAAGTAGCTCCGCACCGCCCTGTACAGCGTTTGATTGTACCGCCTCATCAGGATCTCATACAAGCCCTTTTCCCCGTGGGTGACCCGCGAGATCACTTCCTCATCAGCTAAGGAGGAGCGACGTTGGGCACTGCTCTGTATGGCTTCCATGTGTATGGCGATTTGCTTGACTTGTATGTGGATCCTTTGGATGGCGCAGGAATTGGATGCCGCACCCATACAAAGGTTACAATTTCTGTAACCAAAGTGCGGACACGGTATCCAATGCGCAACTGACCCCAACAACTCCCGCATCTCGGTTCCTTCGCAACGGCCTGCAGGAATTGGATGAACGCCAAAAGAACATTCAGGCCTGCTCAGCGTTTCTCATCGCGACAGAGCAACAGATACTAGATCAAACCGGCAATGGAATTCCCCGTCACCCTCCTGAATAAGGAACAACTTACGCACGACGTCGTGCGGCTCACCTTGGAGCGGCCCAAGGATTATGACTTCACCGCTGGTCAGGCCATCGACTTCAAGCTGGACCTGCCGGAGGTAAAGGACAAGGTCTCACCCTTCACGTTCACCGGCCTCAACACCGCCGATCATCTGGAGTTGACCATCAAATGCTATCCGAGCCACCACGGCATGACGGAGCAGATCGCCAAGCTGCAGACCGGCGACGAGGTGATCATCAGCGAAGCTTGGGATACGGTAGCGTTGAAAGGGCCTGGCGTCTTCATCGCGGGCGGCACGGGCATGACGCCCTTCATCGCCATCCTGCGCCAGAAGAAAGTGGACGGCACCCTACCGGGCAATATGTTGTTCTTCTTCAACAAAAAAAAGGAAGACGTCTTCATGGAGGATGAGTTCCGCAATTGGTTGGGAGCGGATTTTACGAGCGTGCTCACGAACGAGGAGGCCGCGGGTCACGTGCGGGGAGTGGTAAGTGCGGAATTCATGAAGGCCCATATCAAGGACCTGCATCAGCCCTTTTACACCTGCGGCCCGGAAGGCTTCGTGAACGCGGTGAAAAGCGCGCTTACGAGCCTCGGTGCGAGTGAGGAAATGATCGACGTACAATTCTGAAGATCGGCCGTAAAGCCTATTTGTTCAATCATTTTAAGATTATATTGAACAAGTCGACGACATACCGGTATGTTTGTAACTCCAAATGAGAGAACCCATGAAGCTTAATGGAAGCGCGGTCAGCGAAGCACGGACGGGAACCGGATGTGCCGAAAGGCATCTTTTCCCGGCTCATGATAAGACCTCGGACGCGGATAAGATCGAGGTCATCCGGCAGCATTTCGGCAAGATCATGGAGACGTTGGGCTTGGACATGAGCGATGACAGCCTGCGCGATACCCCTCAGCGCGTGGCCAAGATGTTCGTGAAGGAGGTGTTCAGTGGATTGGACGAACGGAACTTTCCGACCATCACCACCTTCGACAACAACTACGGCTACTCGGAGATGTTGGTGGAGAAGGACATCACGCTTCACTCCTTCTGCGAGCATCACTTCCTGCCCATCACCGGAGTGGCGCACGTGGCCTATTTCCCCGGAAAGACGGTCGTGGGACTCTCGAAATTGAACCGGCTTGTGGGCTACTACAGCAAACGTCCGCAGGTACAGGAGCGGCTCACCATGCAGATCGCTAGAGGCATGCAGGAGGTATTGGGCACCGAGGATGTGGCCGTGTACATCGAAGCGGACCACCAGTGTGTAGCAGCGCGCGGCGTGGAGGACACGAAAAGCGCCACGATCACCAGCTACTACGGAGGCCGCTTCAAGCGCCCGGAAGAGCGGCAGGCCTTCCTGCATGCGCTGCGGTAAGCCTTAGTTCTTGGGCCTTCCGGTGCTAAAGGGTGTTACAGGATCTTGGTCCGGTGCATGTGGGTGAACTTTCACTTCGGGCACCTGTTTCATTGTAGATCGGTCTGACGGAAACCAAAGAACCTTACAATGACCCACACAGTGAAGTTGCTCAAGAAAGAAAAGCTCACGCACGATGTCGTCGGCTTGATCTTGGAACGGCCGACCGGCTATGCGTTCAGTCCCGGCCAATACATCGACTTCACGATGGACCAGCCCGGGAAGCCGAGTGAGGAAGCCCCGCTCTCCTTCACCGGGCTCAACAGCGATCCCACGCTTCATGTGGCACTGAAGACCCACTTGGAAAAACAGGACATCACCGCGCACATCAAAAGGCTCAAGGAAGGTGCCATGGTGCACATCAGCGACCCCAAGGACGAAGTGTACTATCGCGGACCGGGCGTCTTCATCGCCGGGGGCACCGGCATCACGCCGTTCATGGCCATTTTCCGCCAACTGGAAAAGGATGGGAAGCTGGACGGCAACATGCTGCTTTATGCCAACAAGCGAGGTGAGGACATCTGCTTTGAAGGCGAGCTGTACAAGATGTTCGGCACCGACTTCATCAGCATCCTCTCACTGGAGGACCGACCGCGGAATGCCGCTGGCGAGATCGACCCGGGGTTTGTGCAAAAGCACGTGAAAGACCTCGATCAACCCTTCTATGTGTGCGGTCCTGAGCCGTTCGTGAATGATGTGGCCGATGTCCTCAAGGAGGTCGGCGTGGAGCAAAGCCGGGTAGCGCTCTACTTCTAAGGGATCGTGCGAAGGAGTTCCGGTGCACCCGCTACTTTGGCGGCCGCTTCCGCCAAGCCGATCGTATGTCAGGCCTTCCTGGCGGAATTGAAATAAGGATCATGGACAAGGAATTGGAACGCATCGTTCAACAGTTGAAAGAGAACGAGGAGAAAGGGCAACCACTGGACATCCCTGCGCCGTTGCGCAACGACCTGTTCGGACAGGTAGGCCGCTACACGAACCATTTCCTGGATACGCTTGTCCAGCGAAAAGCCTACGAGGCCGCAGGCTACGACCGCACCGATGCGGACGAAGGCTTCGAGGTCGGGGAAGCCGGTTCGGACATGGGCGCCATGCTGGACTTCATCGGGCAACGTGTGGATACAACCGGCCTGAACCCCACGTCGGGCGGGCACTTGGGCTACATCCCCGGGGGCGGCATTCCCGCTTCTGCCTTGGGCGACTACCTGGCCGCGATCACCAACCGCTATGCTGGGAACTTCTACGCTTCTCCTGGTGCGGTGCGCATGGAGAACGCGATGATCCGATGGACCGGTCGCCTCGTGGGCTACAAGGAAGGCTTCGGGGGTAACCTCACCTCCGGCGGCAGCATTGCCAACCTCACTGCGATATTGACCGCGCGGACGGCGAAGGGCTTGAAAGGAAAAGACCTCGCCCAGAACGTGGTCTATCTGACGCAACAGGGCCACCATAGCTTGGCGAAGGGCTTGAACATGGCTTGCATGGGCGAGTGCGTCGTGCGGAAGATCGCCTTGGACAAGAGTTACCGCATGGACGTCGCGGCGCTGCGGAAGCAGATCGATGCGGATGTGCGCGACGGCCTGCGGCCTTTCCTGCTGATCGCTAATGCTGGTTCCACCGACACAGGCGCCGTGGACCCGCTCGAGGCCATGGCGGACGTGGCCCAGGAGAAAGGCCTGTGGTTCCATGTGGACGCGGCCTACGGCGGGTTCTTCCTTCTCACTGAGCATGGCAAGCAGATCATGCGCGGCATTGAGCGCGCGGATTCCGTGGTACTGGACCCGCACAAAGGCCTCTTTCTCCCCTACGGCAGCGGCATCGTGCTCGTGAAGGACATCAACCACTTACTACGGGCCAACAGCTACGAGGCCAACTACATGCAGGACGCCAAGGAGCAGACCTTGGAGCATTCACCGGCCGAACTCTCTCCCGAGCTGAGCAAGCACTTCCGGGGCATGCGCATGTGGCTTCCGCTGAAGCTGCACGGTCTTGCGCCCTTCCGCGCCAACTTGGAGGAAAAACTGCTACTGGCCCGGTACTTCCGGCACGAGGTGAAAGCCTTGGGCTTTGAGGTCGGCCCTGAGCCGGACCTTTCGGTGGTGGTATACCGCTACGTGCCGCCCACTGGCGATGCGGACGCTTTCAACAAGAAACTCGCGCACACGATCCAACAGGACGGCCGGGTGTTCATCTCCACCACCGTGCTGGACGGGGCGTTCATGCTGCGCCTCGCGGTGCTCTCGTTCCGCACGCACAAGAAGGAAGTGGATGTGCTGTTGGAGCAGTTGCGGAAGTTGACTCGTGCCTGAGGATCGAACCGTAGCGCTAAAAGCGCTGACCTCGCTAGGTACCGCGCTGCAAGCGCGGACCGGCAACTGCCAAAGCATCGTCAACCAGCGCGATCGAGAATGCAAAGGCCGCTCTATCGCGACCCCGTCCCGGCTCGTTGGCCGGGATGTCGGGCCGGGGTGACAACCATGGTGTAGGGCCGGGTACTGGAATGGCCACGCTGGGCGTGGCTATTCCAGTACCCGGCCCATGAACGAATGTCATTCCGGGCTTGACCCGGAATCGCCCAAATGTGTTACGATGATCCTTGCTACCTCACTTCCCGATGCAGAACCGCGAGAAGATGCTGCCCAGCAGATCTTCCACAGTGATCTTGCCCGTGATGGCACCCAAGTGGTACTGCGCCTGCCGAAGGTCGGTGGCCAGCAGTTCCCCGCTGATGCCGCTCTCCACGCCTTGTTTCGCTGAAAGCAGCGCCGTCCGTGCGTTCGTCAAGGCTTCCACGTGGCGGGCGTTCGTCACCACGATGCCGCCTTCCCCGGTGTTCAGCTGGCGCACGTGGTCGGTGAAGCGGTCCTTCAGCTCCTCCAAGCCGACGCCGTTCTTCGCAGAGATGTGCATGACCTCCCTCATACCCTTCGCCTCTCTTCCCACCTTCACCTGCCCTGCTTGGATCAGATCCGCCTTATTCAGCACGGGGATGATCTCCGGGCCTTCGCCGAGCTTCTTCCGCAGCATGTCGGCCTGCGTGCGGAAGGCGCCTTCGCTCAAGGTCGTTCCATCGCCCAGGAGCACAACGATGGTGGACGTCGCTGCCTTCTTGTAGCTTCTTTCGATGCCGAGCTTCTCCACGGCGTCCTGCGTATTCCGGATGCCGGCCGTGTCGATGAAGCGGAAGAGCACGCCGCCGAGGCTGATGGTCTCTTCCACAGTGTCGCGCGTGGTGCCGGGCACGTCGCTGACGATGGCGCGATCCTCCTGCAACAGCGCGTTCAGCAAGGTGCTCTTCCCACTGTTGGGCGCGCCGACGATAGCGACGGGCACGCCCTGCTTCACGGCATTGCCGTAGCGGAAGCTGCCGATGAGTACATCGCACACACTGACGATGCCATCCAGCAGCTTGATCAATTCAGCGCGGTCCGCGAACTGCACATCCTCTTCCCCGAAGTCCAGCTCCAGCTCCACCAAGGCGCTGAGGCTGATGAGCTGCTCCCGGAGGCCTTCGATCTGCTGGCTGTATCCGCCGCGCAGCTGCTGCAGCGCGAGCTTGTGCGCTGCTTGGGAGCCGCTGGCGATGAGGTCCGCGACGGCCTCCGCTTGGCTGAGGTCGAGTTTCTTGTTCAGGAAGGCGCGCTGGGTGAACTCGCCGGGCTTTGCCAAGCGTGCGCCCGCGGCCAGCAAGGCTTCCAGCATGCGCTGCTGGATGTAGGGCGAACCGTGTAAGCTGATCTCCGCCACGTCCTCGCCCGTGTAACTGTGCGGCCCGGGGAACCAGGTGAGCAGTCCCTCGTCCACCGCGCCTTCCGCATCGCGGAGGCGCACGAATGCGGCCTCGCGTGGCTCCGGCGTCAGCAGCATGGAGGGTGCCACGGCGTGCATCACCGCCTGGGTCGCCGGCCCGCTGATGCGCAGCACGGCGATGGCGCCCGTTCCCGGTGCCGTGCTCAACGCTGCGATGGTATCCGGCTCATACATGCCGCAAAGGTGCGCACGGGAGGAAGATCGTCTCCTCTCCTTCCTAAAAGGGGTGTCCCGCTCAAAGAATACACCACCCCTGCCCCTCTTGAAGAAAGGAGGGAGCCTGAGGATCATTGCCGTAGGTGCCGAAGCTGCGACCTACTGAGTGTGATACCGGGGCAAGCCATCCCTACGGGAGCTACTGTGTGTACACATCTTTCGCCAGTTCCATGCCCTCCATGATGTAGGCCAATCTATCCAAGCCTCTTCGCAGAGCGATCACTCCTGGTGGTCCTTGGGAGTCGTAGCCTTTCCAACCACCCA
>JBBSUV010000021.1:0-65155 GCA_038234075.1 Flavobacteriales bacterium
ACCACCAAAAAAAGGTAGCCCGGAACAATGCCCAGGCTACACAGGATAGTGCTTTGCAGCAACTTCCTTTGGAACTCTAAAGATAGTCGAAAATAAATCGACAGGACACTTGCATGTTAACACAGTACCTGCGTTGGGACGGCCACTATGCAGCAGCACCGGTCTGCTCTTCTCCCAGCCGCTTCAGTTCGTCATACAACTTGTGCATCGGCAAGCCCATTACTGTGTAGAAGGATCCCTCGATGCGCCCCACCGCGGTATAGCCGATCCAATCCTGTACGCCATAGGAACCGGCCTTGTCGAATGGGGAATAGCGACCCACGTAGTAATGGATCTCCTCGGGGGAAAGTTCGCGGAAGTGCACCTTCGCCGTGTCGCTGAAGCACGTGGAACCCTTCGCGGTCTTCAGGCATACGCCTGTGATCACGCGATGTTCCTTGCCGGAGAGGATGCCGAGCATGCGCTTCGCATCCTCCGCGTCCACGGGCTTGTTCAAGAGCAGATCGCCGATCAGCACGGTGGTATCAGCGGTCACAAGCACTTGGTCGTCGGCTAACGATCCCTTCCATGCCTGTGCCTTTTTGTGGGCAAGGAATTCGGCCACGTCCTCAGCGGGCATGCCTTCAGGTGGTGTTTCATCCACATCCACATGGGTGATCTCCACCGGAAGGTCCAAACCTTGCAATAACTGCCTGCGGCGGGGTGAAGCGGATGCAAGGACTAAACGCCAAGGGAAAAGAGGAGGGGCGGAGGTCATAATACCTTGTGGATGAAGAACGCGAAAGCCACAGCCACCGCCATGGCGAATTTCAAAATGTGGCCCGCCGTGTTGAAGCCCTTTCGGTCACCCGCACCATAGGTGAAGCCCGCGGAGACCAGCATCGGTAGCACGATGCCGGCGCCGATGTACCAGTAAGAGAATTGGTCGGTGAGCGCCACGGCTCTTACCAAGAGCAGCGCAAGGATGACCACGGCGAGGTAGAACAACGTGACGGCCTTCGCCCATTGAACACCCAGGACGACCGGCACCGTGCGGCAGCCGTCCGCCTTATCGCCCTTGATATCGGCCATGTCCTTCTGCAGTTCACGGACCAAGGTGGTGAGGAAGGCAAAGGCCGCAAAGCCGAGGATCCAAGGCCAAAGCTCCTTGAAATGAAAAGCCACTTCGATCTCCTGGCCACCGCCGATGCTCGCCGATGCGGAGGCCCCATAGGCGCTGGTCAATGCGGGGATCTCGTAAAGCCCTACAGAAAGAGGCACCAAGGCCACAAGGAAGGCCACGAGCCCATTGCCCAGTAGGAAGGTCCGTTTCAGCTTGGTGCTGTAGTACCACAAGGCCCCTGCGGCGAAGACGGGAATGATCGCCAAATGCAACTGGCCGCTGCGCCACGCGACCGCGACCCCGATCAAGATGCCCAACGCAGTGAGCACCAAGTGTCCCATCATCGCTACGCGACGCTTCACGGTACGCCCCACGATCACCTGGTCGGGCTTGTTCACCCGATCGATCCGCGTGTCGAAATAATCGTTGATCACATTGCCCCCCGCAGCGATCAACACGGTACTCAGCACCAGGAGCCAGAACAGCAGCTCATTGAAGGCATGGACGAACGTGTTGTTCGGTAGCTGCTCAAAAAGGGCCACGTCCGGCGACGGGGCCATGTGCTGAAGGTCCAAGGAACTCACCTGCAGGTATCCGCCGATGACGCCGTAGCGCATGGCAACCATCGTGAAAGCGATGATAAACAGGTTCAGCGGGCGGGTGAGCCGCAGGAAAGCGCCCATGCTACCAATGGTGAGCCTGTTCAGTGAGCCACTTGTCCTGCACCTTCATGGCTTGTTCCAAAATATCCCGCACGCAGCCACGACCGCCGGGGAAGCGGGATACGTAACTGCTGATGAACTTGACCTCCTCGGCAGCATCGGATGGGCAACAGGGTAGGGCCACGCGCTGCATCACCCGCATATCCGGAATGTCGTCGCCCATGCACGCCGCGCGCTTCAGGTCCAAACCGGTATTGGCCACCAACTCGTCCAGCTTGGCGTTCTTGTCCTTCACGGAGTGGTGGAATTCTTTCACGCCTAAGCGGGCCAAACTTTGTCCGACGCCATCGGAGATCCCGCCAGTAAGCACGATGATCCGTAGTCCTTCCTTCAATGCGTGCTGTACGGCATAGGCATCGCGTGTGAAGAAGGTGCGGATGGGGTCGATGCCCGGCGCAAGTTGCACGGAGCCATCGGTGAACACGCCGTCCACATCGAACAGGAAGGTGTCGATGCCGCCGAGGAGTTCCTTATATGTCTTGTTGACCACGGGTTTCGGGGTGATAAGTGTGTATGATCAGGTCGCTCAATGCGGCGTAAGCGCTGCGAAGTTCGGGTTCGTCCGCCAAAAGTTCCATCTGTTGTGCAATGGTCATGATGTCGCCACGCCGCGCGGGGCCGGTCACCGCGTTGTCCGCGCCATGCAGCGCTTTTTCGTTGGTCGCTTTCCACAAGGGGTGAAGCAGGTCCGGACTGATCTGGTGCGCGGTGAGCAAACGCTCGGCCTCGCGCAGCAGGAAGGTCGGGAAGTTCGCGGCGATCACAGCGCTGAGGTGCAGGCGTTGACGAAGCGGAAAGGGGAGGTGTACAACTGTAGAAGAGAGCAGGGCGGCAAGGTCTTGCAGCAGGCTCAAGGTTACTTCGTCGTCCGCGTCCACGATCAGCGGCACTTCGTGAAAGGAGATCGGCTTTCCGGGACTGAAGCTTTGAATGGGCCACAGCACACCGCGCTGTCCATGGGGCAACAAAAGATCAAGTGCTTTGGATCCGCTTAGATGAAGGATCGGTCTGCCATCGTTGGGAAGCAACTCGGCCACCGGGTGGATGGCATCATCGCTCACGGCCAGGATGCGCAGATCGGCAGGAGGAAGCGCATCCTTCAACCCGAATGCCGGGCAGCCGAATTCCTTGGCAAGTGCTGAGACTTTCGCTTCATCCCGGCCAACCAGACCAGCAATTGGAACGCCCGCACCACGCAAGGCATGTCCCAAGTGGAACGCCAAGCGGCCAGTACCGATGAGCAGAACGGAATGCATGAGGCGCGAAGGTCGGGAGGAATGAGGAACCGGAAGTTTAGACGCCGAGGCGCAGAGAATTGCAGTAAGGAGAAATGTCCGCCAAGCACTTTGGGATCCAGGGATCGTGCAGAATTATCTGCATTCATCAGCGCCATCTGAGGTTTGTATTCCTCCGCGCATCTGCGTCTCTGCGGCCCAATATCGTTGCGCTCCCGTTGCGCCGTAGCGGCGTTGCGGTTAGCTTTGAGAAGATCTCATCCCCATGGACCTCAAGACCCTCAAGCTCGAACTACTGGAACGCATCGCCCTGCTGGAAGACGGAACACGTCTAATGGCCTTGAAGCGTCTGCTGGATTCCCCGCGCGGCTATGGCATTCCCAACGACCACCTCAGCGTGGTGAAGGAAGGCGAGGAACCCTATATCAAATTGGAGGACAGGAGCTATTCGGCGGAAGAGGTGCGGAAGCTGATGGAGGAGTTGATGCAGCTCAGGGACCGGAATGAGGACTTTGGGAGCACATTCACCCCGGATGAATGGGATGAAATGGATCGTGAAGGCGAGCAAGCAGGCCGAGGTGAAGGCACCTTCCACACCATTGCGGAAGTGATGGAGCGATTGCGCAAGGACCTTGAGAAATGAGCTTGCCGGTAATAGTATCGGACCGGGCCTTGAAGGAGATCATTGAGATACAACGTTACTTGGATCAAGCAAATGAGGGGACCGGTGTTCGCTTCAGGACCGACTTGGAGCATTCCCTGCGGATCATTCAGCAATATCCACAAGGGGCACAGGTGCGTTATCGGAGCTATCGGTCAATCCCGATAGAGACCTTTAGCTATCACTTGATCTACTCGGTTCGCACAAACTGTATTGTTGTCCACCGGATCCGCCACATGCACCAAAGGCCACTGAGGCGCTACTTCGGACGTTAAGGCTGACAGATCATCTTGCTCGTAAGCACCGCAGGTCTATTCGCATTCCTTGGCGTTCTTACCTGCCGAAGGCAGACCTTCCTTGATCCGCATTCCTTTGCGCCCTTTGCGTCCTTTGCGGTAAAAGCTCACTTCCCGTTGCAGCCGCAGCGGTCAAGCTTTCGCCTTCTCGCCTTTTCCGCGCACCCGCTGCCGCACCGCCACCAGTGTCCCCAGTGCCATCAGGATGCAACCGATCCAAAGGATGTTGATGCCCGGGAAGACGATTCCTTGCATGATCACGAACTCCCGCTCGCTCACGTTCAGGCCCACTTGGTTCCCCTTCACGGTAGCCAGGTCGAACTTCACGTTCAACTCCGGTATCTCGAAGCCCT
The DNA here is from genome assembly GCA_038234075.1 of Flavobacteriales bacterium. Classification (GTDB taxonomy): domain Bacteria; phylum Bacteroidota; class Bacteroidia; order Flavobacteriales_F; family PHOS-HE28; genus PHOS-HE28. The sequence continues at coordinate 4,370 of JBBSUV010000021.1, forward strand.
TGCTGCCCACGTTCTGGCCGTCGTGGTAGATCACCACGGGCTTGGCCTCGAACCAGCGGTTCTGGTCGTAGAGGTCGCGGACGCGCATGTTCAGGATGTACACGGTGAAGTCCGGTCCCAAGCGGGCCAAGGTGACGCTGTCCCGCACGGTGCGGATGCTGTCGATCAGGATCACGCAGGTGGGTGTTACGATGGTATCACCGACGCTTTTTTCATAGGTCCGCTCAGGCATGTAGCCGTCAGCAGCGGTGTCGAGCTTCGCGTAGCGGATGTGCGTGTAGAGATCGTGGTCCACCCAATGCTTGGTGCTGGGCTCGGCCACGTTCCCGAAGCGTGGGTTCAGCTGCACCATGGGCTCTAGCGCGAATTCCTTCGGTCCGGCGCGGTGGCTCGTCCAGTCGGATGCGCGCCACATCTCGTTCCGGGTAAACGTCTCCAGGGGCGTCCAATGGTCGGGCTGGTCGAGGAGGAAGTTATCGCTCGCCACGTGGTCGTCCTTGGCAATGAAGAGCATGCTGCGCACACGCACCGTGTCGCCTGCGTGGTACTCGCGGGGTATGGACTTCATCCAGTCCATGTCGTAGTACAGGTTCACGCCTACCTGACGCTTGCCTTTGAAGGTGACGAAATGCTCTCCCACCGGCAGGGTATCGCCCAAGTACAGCAGCATGTCCTTGCTGTCGTTGAAGTCCTTGTTGAGGAAGTTCAGCACGGGCCCTGTCTGGTTGCGGGTGACGATCTTCTCACGGGAGGTGCTGATCAGCGCGCCGAGAAGCACCAGTGCGAAGCCTACGTGCGCGATGGAAGGGCCGGCCTTGCTCAGCTTGCCCTTCAGGATCATCGGGATGTAGAAAGCATTGGAAAGCACGGCGAAGCAGGTGGCGAACAGGAGCGCCACGAGATTGCCTTCCACCAAGGTGTATTTCAGCCACCACGTGCCAAGGACAGTGAGCACCAGCGCCCCGATCAGTGGCCAGCGCAACTCGCGGAGGAATTTCTTCTTTTCGGTCTTTTTGTACCGCAGGTACTGCCCGAAGGCCACCAGCATCGCTACGATGAAGGCAAAGGGGATCTGCCACTTGTTGAAGTGCGCCTTGGCTTCCACGGGCGGGGCCAGCTTGTCCAATGCAAGGGTGTGCGCCCAGCCCCAGCCGGTCGCATTGTGCAGGCTTTCAAACGCGCTTTGGAACGGGGCCAACAACAGGTTGAACACAGGTATGGACGTGCTGAAGATGATCTGCATAGCGCTCAGCAAAAGCACCAACGACGCAATGAAAAGCCAGAACTCGCGGCTCAGCAACTGCTCCTCATCGTCCCGCTGGAAGGGGCCTTTCCGGTAGGCCACCACGGTCATCACCAAGCTGACGGCACCGAAGAGTATGATCGCAGGCACCTGCACCTGCAACGTGATGCCCAGCACGAAGATCAGGACCGATAGCCCGAGGTAGAAGAGGCGGTCCGCACGGTTCGTATTCAGCGCGGCGACCGCGATCACTACGAAAGAGAGCATGAAGATCAGTAACCCGGCCAGCATACCCTCGCCGGTGAAGCTGTGTACACTGGTATCGCCCAACACGCCGCTGCGGGTGAGGAAGGTGCTGTAGAGCACCAACAAGAAGGTGAGCAGCGCGAGGAAGTACGCGGTGAAGAGCGAGGTGTCCTTACGCTTGTTTATCAGCAGCAGGTGCCCGACACCGACAAGCGTGATCCAAGGGACGAGCGAGGCGTTCTCCACCGGGTCCCAAGCCCAGAAGCCGCCGAAGCTAAGCGCCTCGTAAGCCCATGCACCGCCCATAAGGATACCTGTGCCCAGCACGGCGATGCCGAAGAAGGTCCATGGTAGCGCAGGCTCCATCCATTCTTTGAAACGCTTGGTCCACAATCCCGCAATGGCGAAAGCGAAGGGTACCAGGGTGGAGGCAAAACCCAGGAAGAGGGTGGGAGGGTGGATCACCATCCAATAGTTCTGCAGCAATGGGTTCAGGCCGCGACCGTCCTTGAACTGCGGGATCATGGCGAGGTAGTTCGCCAAGTGGGTCCAAGCCAAGCCGATGTTCTCCGGCAGATCACGGATCAACAGGAAGGGACTGCTGCCCACGCGCACATCGAACACATAAATGCCCAGCAACATGGTCGCCAAGAAGATCTGCACCAACGCGAACACCGCCAGCACCGGGCCTTCCCACGTCTTGGCTTTCCAGATCAACAGGTTGCCAAGGATCATCGTCCAGAACGTCCAAAGCAGGAACGAGCCTTCCTGACCTTCCCAGAAGCAGCTCGCGATGTAACGCAGCGGCATCTCGGTGTTGCTGTGCTTCCACACGTAATCATAGGCGAACCAATGATTGAAGAGCATGGTGAACAAGGTCACCACAATGCCGAATATCGCGAGGGAATGGACCCGGAACGCGGCCCGGCCCACCGTGCGCCAACCGACGTCCTTTGTCTGTGTGAGAAGCACGTAGGACACTAGCGCCAAAAGAGCGCCTGCGAAGGAAATTACGGTCAACAGATGCCCAAGCTCACCGGCCCAGGCGTGTTCGCCGATGTAAGAAACTTTTTCCACGATCAGAAGGTCAGATGATCAGAAGATCAGAAAATGAGGACGGTCGCGGCAAGGGCATTTAATTGTCTGATCGTCTGATCTTCTAATTGTCTGATCAAATGCCGGCGGTCACCTTGTTCTCTTCGTTGTACTTACTGGGGCACTTCAGGAGCATGTCCTTGGCGTGGAAGTTGCCGTCCGCATCGGCCTCACCGATCAACACCAAGCGCTCGGAGCGCTCCAGGTCGTTGGGCTTTGCCATGGCGAGGTTCACGTTGCACTTTTTGCCGTTGAGGTCCACCATGGAGAATTTGGTGAGGCTGGCGTTCACGCTGGGTTCGTACACGATAGGCTGCGAGCGGTCCAAGGTGCCCACCACGTGGAACTCCCGACCTGGCTGCTCCAAGGCCTCGCTCAAGCTGGCGTAGCTGCTGCTGTCGCTCAGCGATCCGATCAATGCCGCAATAGCCACGGCGATGATGACAAGAGCTATGATGTGAGTACGTTTCATGCGGTACGGATTATCCGATCTTCTGATCGTCTGATTTTCTGATCCCCTTCTCCAGCTTACCGATCTTCCGGTCCATGTTGAACATCCAGATGGCAAGTCCGATGAGCACCACGCTCACCACCATCACCACCGTATTGATCTTGCCCGAGGCGAACATCGTCTCCTCCAACCATCCTGGTGCCTCGGTTGCCGCAAAGGTACTCACGGGCATAAGGAGGAGGGACATGAAAGCGGTCAATTGGGCCAACCTTTGTAAAGTTCGCTTGCCTAACGACCGGTCGCGCTGGGCCATCCGCGGATAACTATTCAGAAGCTTCATCGAAATGTGCTTTGAGGCGTGAAACGCGCAGGTGCAAGGTGTAGGCCCACACGCCGAGCAGGATCCAACCGGTCACCGCCGGATAGAACAATGCGCGCAGGCTGCTGTCGAGGTCGTAGGAACTGAAGGCCGGGTTGCCGCCATTGCCAGGGTGCAGTGAATCCGTCAGGCGAGGAAGCACCATGATAAAGACGAACATCAGCACGTAGGCGAAGATGTTGTAGATCGCGGCTAGCCGAGCACGCTTGTGGCCGTCGGGGATGGAGCCGCGCAGGATCAGGTAGGCGGCATAGATCAACACCGTTACGGCAGCGCCGTTCAGTTTCGGGTCGCTGGTCCACCAAGTGCCCCAGGTGGCGCGGGCCCAGATGCTGCCGGTGATCAAGCCCAAAGCGGCGAAGAGCAGACTGACGTCCACTGCGGAAAGTGCCATGCGGTCCGCCTCGAGATCGCCGGTACGAAGGACGCGCAGGCTTTGCCAGAAGGAGATCGTCATCAGCACCATCATCGAGAACCACATCGGCACGTGGAAAAAGAGGTTGCGGATGGTCTCGTTCAGGATCGCACGATCAGGGAAGGCGAAGCTGGTGCGAGCGGTTTCCTGCACGGCACATGGTGTCTCTGTGATCCCGGTGCCGCGCCCTTCGGTGAAGAAAGCTTCATGCAGCACTAACGGACCGTCCACCGCATCCCATGCGCGGATGCTGGTCATTGACTCACGAAGCCCTTGTGGAACGGTGAAGGTGGCGTTGACCTTGGCGTCCGAGATCGGCGTCACCGCGGTCGCGCAGACTTTCTGGCCGTCGTTCTCCAACCAGAACTGCGGAACGTTCTCCTTGAAATGTGTATTGTAGCCGGTGACTACGAAGCTGACTTCGCCAGGGGCGATCCGTTGAGCCGAAACATGGACCAGCGCCGGGCCCAAGGGCGTATGCAAGCCCACGATCACCACGTACAGCAGGAGCACCACGCTAAGCCCCTTCCACCACCAGCCCTTCATTAGTCGCGCCAAAGGTAGGGGAAGAGCAACCACGCCAACACCACAGTGATCACGTCTATCAACAGCAGCCAGATCACATACTTCCCGGTGACGTCCCAGCCCATGCCGTCCAGCGCCAGCTTGCTCGCCTTCATCACGCTCAGCAACATGGGCAGCACGATTGGGAAGCCCAGGATCGCCATCAGCCCTATGCCGTTACCAGCGCGTGCGGCCAACGCGGAGATCAACGTGAGCACCAGCGCAAAACCAACGCCACCGGCCATTACTACCAGAATAAAGGTGCCCAACTGCGCACCTTCCAGCGGCGCACTGCCGATGAAGAGCGCATAGGCCGCAAGGCTCAGCAAGCTCAGCACCGCCATGGTGACCGCGTTGTAGATCGTTCGGGCCAGCACCACGCTGCGCGGCGAGGCCAGTGTATAGAGGTATAGTTGCCGTCCGGCGTTCTCCCGCTGAAAGGATCGGCCCAAAGCATTGAAGGCAGCGAACAGCAGGATGATCCAGAATAACGCATTCCAGATCGGCGTCTCCGCCAAGTGCCGAACGCCTTGATAGCACACATACACCGTGCTCACCACGTACAGCGCCATGCTGCCCCAAGCATGCTTCTGCCGGCGGTCCAGCTGCCATTCGAGCTTGAGGAGGTGGGCTATCTCGGAGGAGCGCATCGGGTTAAAGGACCGCAAAGAACGCCAAGAAGAGGTTAACCGCGGAGAGCGCGGAGGAGGCGGAGAAATAACTGGCGATGAACTTCCCGTTGCGATCCCGTTGCGTCGTTGCGCCGTCGCGGTTGATTTTCCTGTCTTCGTGTTCTTAGCGTCCTTTGTGGTAGAAAATCATGTCCCTGCGGATCTCCTACGCCCCATACCGACTGCTCTTCAAGCACCCCTTCGAAACCGCTCACGGCGTTCGCGAGGGAACGGACAGCATCTTTATCCGGCTGGAAGAAAATGGTGTCATGGGCTACGGGGAGGTCACCTTGCCTCCATACTTGAAAGAGAAAACCCAAGAAGTCCTGGATCGGCTTAACGGAACGGTAGTAGCCGGGTTGAAAGGTGCAACTGAACTAGAGTTGTACCTCAACGCTCCGCAAGCTTGGAATGGTGATCAGCAAGGTTGCCGTGCCGGCTTGCACATGGCCTTTATCGATCTATTAAGTAAGGTGCAACAAGTGTCTGTTGATCAGATGCTTGTGTCATCCATTTCAAAATCTTTTAATAGTCTCATGACTATCGGTATCACGCCAGTTTGGCAGGTAGCCGAACAGCTTCAGCAGCTTCCGGAAAGTGATTTCCTGAAGGTGAAGATGAACGGCCAAGGATCCATTCCGATGCTGCTCGAAGTGCTGAAGAATGACCAGCGTCGGGTGTTCATTGATGGCAACCAAGGCATGCAGAGCGTGCAGGAAGTGATGGACGTTTGCACATTGGTCGGTGACCGGCTGGTCGGCTTGGAACAACCGTTCGCAGTGAAGAATAAAGAACTCCAGGCCGAATTGCAGCGGGAATTGCACGTTTGCGTATATGGTGATGAATCCATTTGGGGGTCGGCCGATCTGGAAAGAGCGTCAGGGATATTCGGCGGCGTGAACATCAAGTTGATGAAATGTGGAGGACTGGACAGGGCCAAGGCCATGGCGGACCGAGCGGCTGAATTGGGTCTGAAGGTGATGCTGGGATGCATGAGCGAAAGTTCGCTGGGCTGCACTGCGATGGCACACTTGGCCGGAGCTGCCGATCTGCTGGATCTGGATGGCCCGCTGTTGATCAAGAACGATCCGTTCGAGGGGATGCTGATGCAGAATGGAAAGCTGTTCATGCCGGACCGACCGGGTATCGGAGCCATCCTCAAAGCCGAACTCGAATTCAATCCTATTTGCGCATAATTTATATTATGTTAACTAGAATTTAGCCCATACTCTCCTTGACGATCAAGATCTTACGAAGGCGTCGGTCAACACGACGCGTTGCTGAAACGCCCCACTACTCTCAGGGCAACTTATTTCCAAGATCGACGTTGTCCATTGAACCTGCCCATCCAGTCCAGATCAGCGGTGATCAGACAGATCTGCATCAACAGAATTTCAAGTCGCGGCCAAGGCATTTTCCATTTTCTGATCATCTGATCTTCTCATCTTGTGATCCGGTTCCCTACATTTGCGCCGCCCACAGCGCCCACTTTGTCCGTTCATCGGATCCATCGTCCAGGCGCCATCCCCAGCGGATCATTGCACGCCGGACCGATCGAGGGCTCTTCCTAAACACACATTCCGCGTGTCCATGGCTCAATGACCGGGACCGTTGTACTGAAGCAGTTACATGCATCAAACCACTTTTGACCAGCTCGGTCTGATCGAGCCCATTCTCAAAGCCCTTCAACAAGAAGGCTACACCCACCCGACGCCGATACAGGCGCAAAGCATTCCCTACCTTCTGGAAGGGCGCGACCTCTTGGGTTGCGCACAGACCGGCACCGGCAAGACCGCCGCGTTCGCCATCCCGATGATCCAGCGTATGGTGAACGCACAAGGCGAGGCTCCGCGCGGAGGCCGCAAACCCATCCGTGCGCTCATCCTCACGCCCACTCGGGAACTGGCTATCCAGATCGATGAGAGCTACAAGTCCTACGGACGCCATACGGATCTGCGCACTACCGTGGTCTTCGGTGGCGTGGGCCAAAAGCCCCAGACCGATGCCCTGCGTCGCGGCGTGGACATCCTCGTGGCCACCCCCGGTCGCCTGCTGGACCTGATGAACCAAGGCTTCGTCAACCTGAAGGAGCTGGAATATTTCGTTCTGGACGAGGCCGACCGCATGCTCGACATGGGCTTTATCCACGATGTGAAGAAGGTGATCGCTGCCATACCCAAGAAGCGCCAAACGCTCTTCTTCAGTGCCACCATGCCGCCTGAGGTCCAGCGACTTTCATCCACGCTCCTCTTCAATCCCGTGAAGGTGGAAGTGACACCTGTATCCTCCACTGCGGAGACTGTGGAACAAGAGGTGTTTTTCGTTGACAAGTCCAACAAAGCCCAGTTGCTGGTGCATTTGCTCCAGACGCGTGACATCAAGGAGGCACTCGTCTTCAGCCGCACCAAGCACGGCGCCGACAAGTTGGTCCGCATCATCGAAAAAGCTGGTATCCGTGCCGAAGCGATCCATGGTAACAAGGCCCAGAACGCACGTCAACGTGCCCTGACGAACTTCAAGGAACGCAAGACCCGCGTACTGGTGGCCACCGACATCGCCGCCCGTGGCATCGACATCGACTCCCTCAGCCACGTGGTGAACTTTGACATTCCCAACGTACCGGAGACCTATGTACACCGCATCGGCCGCACGGGTCGTGCCGGTGCCAGCGGGATCGCTATTTCTCTCTGTGACGTGGACGAGCGCGTGTTCCTGCGCGACATCACCAAGCTGATCGCGAGGCAGATCCCGATCGTGGAGGATCACCCCTTCCTCGCCAGTGGGAACGCTAGCAAACCTCTTCCCCCGGAACCGCCGAGAGGCCAAGGCCGGCAAGGTGGTGGGCGCAGTGGTGGCGGACGCGGCCAAGGTGGCCATTCCAATGGAAATTCCGGAAGTACCGGACAGGCGAAGGATTTTGCTACGCTCACCGCAGAGCTGATCAACGACCTCGAAGGAGGCGGCGAAAAGCCCAAAACCCCGGCAGGGACGGGAAGTAACAACCGCAGGCGCTGGCGCGGGCCACGCCCCGGCGGCGGCGGCGGAAAGCGCTGACCTGATCATACACGAACGAAGAACGCGAGCTGCTCCCAAAGGAGTCGCTCGCGTTCTTCTTGCTACTAGCGGGTTGATCCCTACGCGCTCAATTCGCCCGGATGAAGGTGTGCTCCGGCACTTCCCTGCCCTCTGCCTTGGCCTGCTTAAGCTCCCTCTGAAGCTGCCTGCTGGTCATGCTGCTGCCGTCGTGGCTCCAGCCTGGAGGGCCGAAGGTGTACATGAACTTGTTCCTCAAGCCGGGCGCCTTCTTCACGTCCTTCCAGATCTCCTTGAATTCAAAGAGGTTGTGCGTGATCGGGTTGTCGGTATCCGGGTTGTGGTTGATCCCGTATTTGGGCACCACTCCTTTGATAGGCGGCTGCCACGTTCCATAGATGCGGTCCCAGATCGTGAGGATCCCGCCATGGTTGTAGTCCAGATACTCCGTGTTGCTGCTGTGGTGAACCGTGTGGATGTAAGGCGTGTTGAACAGCTTCTCATACAGCGGTAGTGACGGCACCAACTGGGAGTGCAGGAAGAACTGGTAAAAGGAGTTCATGATCAGGCAGGTGGCGATCATGATGGGCTCGAAACCGACCAAGGGCATCCACAGCCAGAAGATGGGCTTGTACAAGGTGATGAACCAGCCGTTGCGGATGCTGACGGTGAGGTTGAAGGTCTTGGCGGAATGGTGCGGCAGGTGGGCTGCCCAGAGCAGGCGGATGCTGTGACTGAGGCGGTGATGCCAGTAGAAATTGTGGTCGTCAGCGAGCATGCAGATGATCCATATGTACCAAGCGAAACCGAAGCTGGTGTATCCGAGGAGATGTTCGCGGAGCGGTGCGGCGAGATAGAACAGGAACAGGTAGATGGAGATCTCGAAGACGTTGGTGAAGACCCTCATCAAGGTGGCCCCTACCAGGATGATGAAGCTGGAGAAGGTCTCCTTCAGGTTGTAAAGTTCCTTGGCCCTGAAGTACTCGATCAGCAGCAGCACGAGGAACGCGGGATAAACATAAAGGAGGCCGATACTCTCGATCTTCAGCTCGGGCAGTTGCGCCTTCATGCCCATCCAGGCATCGAAAAGGTTGAATGTCATCTGACTAGGATAGGATGCAAAATAGTTAAGCCCTCAAAGGTATCCGAAGGTGTGTGTGAGCGGCGCATTCGTCGTGTTAAAAATGGAAGCCCCCGCAGTGCGAGGGCTTCCAAGATGTGCGAGCAATAGGGCCTTATTCCCCCAATTCCTTCTTGATGCCATTGTACTTCTCGGTATCGCCGGTCTTGGCGTACAGCTTCTTCAGTTGCTGCATTGTGGCATTGTCATCGGGCTTCAACTCGTGGGCTTTCTCGAAGTACGGCACCGTCTTCAGGTAGATGTCGTCGGCGACCTTCTTGCAGGCGGCATACTTGGTGTCGTCCTTGATCTCAGCGCACTTCTCATACTCGTAGGCAGCGCGGTTGTTGTAGAGCACACCGATGTTATAGTAGCTGTCGAAGAAGTTGGGGTCTGCTTCGATGCTCTTCTTGTACGCCTGCTCGGCCATGTCATACCATTTCACCATGTCCGCCTCGCTAGCTTTGCCTTCCTTCGGGTTCGCCTTACCATCGTAGAGGCTGCCCAGCACGGAATAGAGCACCGGGTTCTTGGGGTCCTTCACGATAGCGGCCTTCACGCTGGTCTCGGCCTCTTCCATGCGGTTGGCTTCCAGCAGGAAGGCCACATGGTCCAACATCAACTCCTTGTTGTCCGGGTACTTGGCCAAGCCTTCTTCCGTGACCTGAATGGCACCGTTGAGGTCCCCTGTCCGCTTCTTCATGCTCGCCAAGTAGCGAAAGACTTCAGGCTTGTCGTAGCCGATCTTGATGCACTCAGCGTAGCGGTCCATGGCCATGGCGGTGTCGCCCTTGGCCTCGTATGCCAATGCACTGTTGAAGACCGCGTTGCTGTCCACTTTGCCGAAGGCCTTGGCGATTTTTTCGCTCATCATGTACCCTTGGATGGCCTTGTCGTAGTCCTTCTTGTTGAAGGCATCGTTGCCACCATTCAGTGCCGTGATCTGTAGGTTCTGCAGCGCTTGGTTGTTCTCTTCCTTGTAATCCCCCTTTGTATCCAATTCGTTGGCCTTGATGTAGCTGTCCACCGCCTTTGTTGAGGCATCCGGGTATTTGGCTTTCAGTGCCTCATCGGTACCCATGGCGATGTGCGCATAGATGGCCCCACGGTACCGCCAGGTCTTCTCCTTGCCTGAAGTGGTTTCGTTGGCGGTCGCCGGCTCGATGTACTCCGCGGCTTTGTCGTAATCGCCGTCGCCCATGTAATTGAAGGCGCTCACCACCTTGCTGTTCTGCGCGTGCAGCGTGAAGGGTACGGCCAGTGCCGCCAAGATCAAAAGATGCTTCATGCTATGGATTCCTTGGGTCATGCTTTGCGTGCTCATTCAATTTCGGTGCCACTCTCCTCAGAGCCGCTGACATTATCCCCATTCTCATTCTCACCACCCTCGTTCGCTGCCCCTTCTACACCTTCTTCGCCTTCTGCGACCTCGGGGTCTTCTGCCAACGAACTATCCACTTTGGCCACGGCCGCGATGGAATCGTTCTTCCTAAGGTCGATCAGGCGTACCCCTTGGGTTGCTCTTCCGAGGATACGCATCTCCGAGAGGTCCATCCGGATGGTGATCCCGCTGCGGTTGATGATCATCAACTGGTCATCGTCCTTCACGGATTTGATGGCGATCAGCGGACCGGTCTTGTCCGTGATCTGGATCGTCTTCACGCCTTTGCCACCGCGGTTGGTGATGCGGTAATCGTCCACGGGGCTACGTTTTCCGTAGCCCTTTTCACTTACCACGAGCACTTGTGTGGTGGCGGTCTCCTCCCCTTCCAGGGTCACCATTCCCACCACCTCGTCGTTCTCGTCGGCGAGCATCATGCCGCGCACGCCGCTGGCACCACGGCCCATGGCCCGTACGCGGTCCTCTTCGAAGTGGACCGCTTTGCCCGACTTACTCGCGATCACGATGTGGCTGTTGCCGCTGGTGAGCTTAGCCTCCAGCAGTTCGTCCCCTTCACGTATGCCCACGGCGATGATGCCGTTGGCGCGCGGACGGCTGTAGGCCTTCAACGTGGTCTTCTTGATGATGCCTTTCTTGGTGACGAGCACCACGAAATGGTTCTCGAGGTATTCCTCGGTCTTCAGATCAGTGACGTTGATGTAGGCAAGCACCTTGTCGCCGCCTTCCAACTGAACCATGTTCTGGATGGCGCGGCCCTTGCTTTGGCGGGAGCCTTCCGGGATGTCAAAGACGCGCATCCAGTAGCAGCGGCCCTTCTGGGTGAAGATGAGCAGGTAGTTGTGGTTGGTGGCCACGAAGAGGTGCTCGAGGAAGTCCTCATCCCGCGTGGTACTGCCACGGCTGCCTTTGCCGCCGCGACCTTGGGTGCGGAACTCGTTGAGGCTGGTGCGCTTGATGTAGCCCAGGTGACTGATGGTGACCACCACGGCCTCGTCGGCGATCAGGTCCTCCATGCTCATGTCGCCGCTGCCGTGGACGATCTGTGTGCGACGCTCGTCGCCGAACTTGTCGCGGACCTCCAAGGTCTCCGCCTTGATGATGTCGTAGCGCATGCCCTCGTTGGCGAGGATGGCCTTGAGGTGGTCGATCAGCTTCATCAGCTCGGCGTGCTCCTCGCGGATCTTGTCACGCTCCAGACCGGTGAGGCGCTGCAGGCGCATGTCGAGGATGGCGCGGGCTTGGATCTCGCTCAATCCGAAGGTGGTCATCAACCCTTCGCGGGCGATGTCCGGCGTTTGGCTGGCGCGTATCAATTTGATCACCTCGTCCAAGTGGTCGAGGGCGATCAACAGTCCTTCCAGAATGTGTGCACGTTCCTCTGCCTTGCGCAGGTCGAACTTCGTGCGGCGTACCACCACGTCATGCCGGTGCTCCACAAAGTGGTGGATCATCGGCTTCAGGCCGAGCAGTACGGGACGGCCATGCACCAGCGCGATGTTGTTCACGCTGAAGCTGGTCTGCAATGAGCTGTACTTGTATAACTGATTGAGCACCACCGTGCCCATGGCCTCTCGCTTCACGTCGTAAGCTAAGCGAATGCCCTTGCGGTCGCTATAGTCATTCACGTCGCTGATGCCCTCGATCCGCTTGTCGTTCACCAGGTCCGCAACGCCTTTATAAAGCTGTACGGCCTTGTTCACTTGGAAGGGGATCTCGGTCACGATGATCGTCTCGCGGCCGGTCTTCGGATCCTCCTCGATGTGGCATTTCGCCCGCAGTACCACTTTGCCCCTGCCGGTCTCATAGGCCTGTTGGATCCCTTCGGTGCCGTAGATGATACCGCCCGTTGGGAAGTCGGGGCCCTTGATGTGCTCCATCAGCCCTGCCACGTCGATGTCCCTGTTCTCGATGTATGCGATGATGCCGTTGCAGACCTCGGTGAGGTTGTGCGGCGGCATGTTGGTGGCCATACCGACGGCGATGCCGGAGCCGCCGTTCACCAGCAGGTTCGGGATGCGCGTCGGCATCACGGTCGGTTCTTCGAGCGTATCGTCGAAGTTGGGGCGCATGTCCACCGTCTCCTTGTCCAGGTCGGCCATCACCTCCTCGGCGATCTTCCGCATGCGCACCTCGGTGTAACGCATGGCTGCCGGACTGTCACCATCGATGCTGCCGAAGTTTCCTTGGCCGTCCACGAGCTGGTAACGCATGCTCCACTCTTGGGCCATACGCACCATGGCGTCATAAACGCTCTGGTCGCCGTGCGGGTGGTACTTACCGAGTACTTCACCCACCAGACGGGCGCTTTTCTTGTACGGACGGCTGCTGGACATCCCCAGCCCTTCCATGCCGAAGAGCACGCGACGGTGCACCGGCTTCAGGCCATCACGCACGTCGGGCAAGGCACGGCTTACGATCACCGACATCGAATAATCGATGTAGGCGGTCTTCATTTCGTCCTCGATATTGATCGGGATGATCTTTTCTCCTCCAGCTTCTGCCATAATGTTGTGTTGTCAGGTCTCGCACGGTTATTGGAGAAGCCTTGCGAAACGGCCCCGAAGGTACCCCTCAAAGGGATGCCGGGTCCGTGGTTTTTTCCACAACCCCACACCTCGGTGTGAATAAAAGAAAAGCAAGCCGAATGGCCCGTTCCACAAGGTGGCAATAGCTTGCCGCCGAACCGCCGCACGTAACTTGCACGTACGTATCGAATCCAATGGATCGCGGAACAGGACACATACAACGCTCGAACGATCAAGATGGACGCTAAATTTTCACCCCGAGTAAGAGAGGTAATCGGCTTTAGCCGGGAAGAGGCCCTACGCCTTGGCCACGACCATATCGGCATCGAGCACATCCTGCTCGGCCTCATCCGCGAAGGTGACGGCAATGCCGTGAAGATCCTCCGCCACATGGATGTGAACCTGGAGGACCTGCGGAAAATGGTTGAGGCCGGCATGGAGCCAGCAAGCGCCGTACGCCCACCCGAGAAGGACAAGATCACCTTGGTGAAGCAGGCCGAGAAGATGCTGAAGATCACCTTCCTCGAGGCCAAGCTCTTCAAGAGCCCGCAGATCGACACGGAACACGTGCTGCTGAGCATGCTGAAGGATCAGGACAACCTGGCCACACGCGCCCTGCACAAATTCAATGTGGACTATGAGCACGTGAAGCACGAGGTGGACACCATCCTCGCCGGCGACAGTCCCACCTCCACCCCTCCTTCTGAACGCCCACGCCCCAAGGCACAAGGCCCTCAGAGCGCAGACGACGACGATGAGGAAAGCGGAGGCGCGAGCTATGGTGCCGGGGCCAAGAAGCCCGGCGACAGCAAGAGCAAGACGCCTGTGCTGGACAACTTCGGCCGCGACCTCACCAAGATGGCGGAGGACGGCAAACTGGACCCCATCGTGGGCCGCGAGAAGGAGATCGAGCGTGTGAGCCAGATCCTTTCCCGCAGGAAGAAGAACAACCCCGTACTGATCGGCGAACCCGGCGTGGGCAAATCGGCCATTGCGGAAGGCTTGGCCCTGCGCATTATCCAGCGTAAGGTGAGCCGCGTGCTCTTCGGCAAGCGCATCGTGGCACTGGACATCGCCAGCCTCGTGGCGGGCACCAAGTACCGTGGCCAGTTCGAAGAGCGGATGAAGGCCGTGATGCATGAGCTGGAGAACAGCCCTGACGTGATCCTCTTCATTGATGAGATCCACACCATCGTGGGCGCGGGCGGTGCCTCCGGATCATTGGACGCCAGCAATATGTTCAAGCCCGCTCTAGCGCGCGGCGAGATCCAATGCATCGGCGCCACTACGCTGGACGAATACCGCCAATACATCGAGAAGGACGGTGCCCTCGAGCGCCGCTTCCAGAAGGTGATCGTGGAACCCACGAGCGTGGATGAGACGATCCAGATCCTCAACAACATCAAGGAGAAGTACGAGGAGCACCATAACGTCGACTACACGCCAGAAGCCATTTCCGCCTGCGTGAAGCTCACCAACCGCTACATCACCGACAGGCACCTGCCGGATAAGGCCATCGACGCGTTGGACGAGGCGGGAAGCCGTGTCCACATCCGCAACATCGTGGTGCCGCAGGAGATCCTGGACGTGGAGAAGAAGATCGAGGAGGTGAAGGAGGAGAAGAACAAAGTGGTGCGTAGCCAGCGTTACGAGGAAGCTGCCAAACTCCGCGACCGCGAACGCACCCTACTGGAGGAACTGGAGACCGCCAAGAAGAAGTGGGAAGAGGAAAGTCGCTCCAACCGCACCGTGGTCTCGGAGGACAATGTGGCCGAAGTGGTCGCCATGATGAGCGGCATCCCCGTGCAGCGTATCGCCGAGAAGGAAAGCGGCAAGTTGCAGCGGATGAAGGAGGAGATGGAGGGCAAGGTGATCGGGCAGGAAGAGGCTGTGACCAAGGTGGTGAAGGCCATCCGTCGCAACCGGGCCGGCCTGAAGGATCCCAATCGCCCTATCGGTAGCTTCATCTTCCTCGGCCCCACCGGTGTAGGTAAGACGCAGCTGGCCAAGGAACTGGCTCGTTATATGTTCGACACCGAGGACGCCCTGATCCGCATCGACATGAGCGAGTACATGGAGAAGTTCTCCGTGAGCCGCCTCATCGGTGCGCCCCCCGGCTATGTGGGATACGAGGAAGGCGGACAGCTGACCGAGAAGGTGCGCCGCAGGCCTTACTCGATCATCCTGCTGGACGAGATCGAGAAGGCCCACCCGGATGTCTTCAACCTATTGCTGCAAGCACTGGACGACGGCCAGATGACCGACAGCTTGGGCCGCCGGATCGACTTCCGGAACAGCATTATCATCATGACCTCCAACATCGGCGCACGCGACCTGCAGGAGTATGGTAGCGGCGTGGGCTTCGGCACCAAGGCCAAGGTGGAAGGCACCACCGACGCCAACCGTGGCATCGTGGAGAAGGCGTTGAAGAAGGCCTTCGCCCCCGAATTCCTCAACCGCATCGATGACATCATCATGTTCAACTCGCTGACGCGGGCGGACATTCACAAGATCATCGACATCGAGTTGGGCTACGTGTACAAGCGCGTGAGCGAGCTCGGCTACGAGATCAAGCTTACCGATGAGGCCAAGGACTTCCTGGGTGAAAAGGGCTACGACGAGAAGTTCGGTGCCCGCCCCCTGAAACGCGCGATCCAGAAGTACATCGAGGATCCGATGGCCGAGGAGATCATCAACCAGAAGGTGGAGGAAGGCGACAAGATCACCGTCGGCCTCAACAAGGAGAAGACCGACGTCACCATCAAGGTCACCAAGAGCAAGAAGAAGGTGAGCAAGGGTGAGGGTGAGAGTGATGCGGCGGAGCCTGAAGCTTAGTTGTCGGTTGTCCGTTATTAGTTGTCAGGCTGCTGCCGACACTGCTTCCGGCACTTCTGCCGACGGTAACTGATCAGAATATATTCGAATGAGGAAGGCCCCGGATCTCGGGGCCTTCCTCATGGAGATGCGGAGCCTAGATGGAGCAACGTGCAGGAATCACGCGAGTGCCCACTGAGGCAAGCGCTCGCGTGCCAGCCTCCCGCAGGGACGGTCGCGAGTGCCTGTCCATCCTAACATCTGACAACTACATTCACCACCCCTCCTCCTTCACCTTCTGGAAGCTCGTGCTAAAGCCCAGACCCACAGTGAGGAAGTGGTACGGCGCACCCGTATCCGTTCGCCCCGGAAAGCGCTCCAGGCCGATCACGCCGGGGCTGAAGCTACTGGCATCCTGTTCGTAGCCCAGTGAAAGCCCAAAGGCCAGGTTGTCCGAGGCATGGATGAACCAAGCCGCGTTCACGCCCCAGTGAAAGCCGGGCTGCCGTTCATTTTCAGAGCAGGATCGGCAATTCCAGTCCCATGTGCTATGCCCCAGCTTCGTGGAGAGTTCAAGAAATGTAGTGGCCCCGGTGTAGCGTGTCCAGTTCAGTTTGCCGAAGTAGAGCATCCGCCGGACATCCCCGTCGGTGGGCACCTGTGCGGACAATCCGAATTCCTCCAGCTCATACCAAGTGGCATTCACCCCCACTCCCACTCCGAAACCCTTGTAAACCGGCAGTTGGAAAGAACCTTCCACCTGGCCGAGAACAGCGGTGAGGTTATCGAAGACCGGATTGCCTAAAGCGACAGGGAGAAAGAGGAAACCTTGAAAAGTGGGCTTCACATCGGGGCGACGTTGTGCGACAGCGGGGATGGAAAGCAACGCCATCAACACGCAAAAGCCCCACTGCCTCTTCATGCCTTCCTGACGATAAAGCGCCGCTCCGTGCGCTGTGTAGGAGATGCCAGTTCGAAGAAATAGATGCCGTCCACGTCGTCGTTGATCGGCAGTTCCAGCACATGGTCACCTTTGGCCAATCGCACGGATGGCCATGAGGAATGCGGTACGTGCACCTCGGAGAGCATGGCCAAGAAGAGTTCCTCTTCCCGGGGCACGCTCACCTGCACGCGCAGGATCAACGGATGGTAAGCCACCTCAATGGCCAAAAGCTCCATCTGCTGCGGTACCGGCGTGTGGTGGAGCTTCACGTACTGGCGGAAACGACGCACCGCCAGCACCACCACCAGGATGGACAAGCTGATGATCAACGTGGCTCGGATATTCTCTATCATGTGGTGAGGCTGCGCTGGTGCTAGAGCACGATCACTCCTTCGATCTGCGCGGCCTTGTCATAACGTGCCACCACCTCGTCGGCGCTCATCATCACCTCGCGGGCGGTAATGCTCAGGTACTTGCCGGCCTTGCTGTACTTGCGTAGGATCTCTGCCTCAGGCGGGAACAGCGCCAGTACAGCGTTCAATCGTGCTTCCTCCGGCTCGAAGATGAACTTGAACATGTAGACCGCTGGCCATTTATGGACCTGGTCCAGCGCCTTGCGCATACGGTCGCGGGCTTCCTCGTGCTCCATGGTGGCAAAGGTAGGGTTGTGTAGTTGTTCGTTGTCAGTGGTCGAAATGGTCCGGATAGCAACCCTTTGGCGTTTCAAGGCGTGTGTTGTTGAGCAAAAAATTGCCCGAGTTCAGGGCCAGATCCGATATGATACACGCCGCTCTGAGGTGGATCGTGCGCACGCTGAGCATAAAACGTTTCCGGCACACGGATCGCTCAGTGCAGTCAGATCTGCATCAGAATGGGGATTCCTTGCACGTTGGATGAGTTGTACGACCGCCATGCGTCTGTCCTTTATGGGTTGGTGTTGGTTTTGGCGGGGAGGGATTCGGCGGAAGACGCTTTTCAGGATGCATGTGATGAACTCTGGAATACGCCACAGAAAAGGATGCTATCCTGCTCTGCCGTGCGCTTGGCCTGTGTAGCGGTTTCGGTTTCACGCAGGATTGCCGAGGCAACAGATACCACTCCGGCATTTGAAGTTCGCTTGGCCGTATTGATGGAGGCTATGCGAACGCGCACAGGAAATGAGCAAGCGCTTTTGGTGCCGAACGATGGCTTGGAGCCCATCATGGATCTTCTCACACGCACCCGTTAGTCTTGCCTGCCTTTACAGAAGGTGAGCTCTTGTCAGGAAAACGCCGGACGACTTGTGGGATCTGCGAAAGCTGGAGCACTTGTGGCATCTATGAGTCCAAGCGATAGAAGGCATCCATGGACCGCATCAGTGGGTCTGCGTTCAGCGGTCGATCCAAGCACAGAAGCTCCCGGCAGTCTTCAGACTGTTGCACGTAGAGCCTCGGAGTGGCAATCTTGGCTTGCCGGGACGTCAGCGATGGGCCGCACATTTGATCGGAAGCCGATGATACGGGCGCAGCCCCCTTGGAACTTCCTGCCCCGGATCACAGTTGAAACCATGTACCCTACGAACATGGCAAATTTGAAACTTCCATTACTTGCGTTCACGATCGGCATCTTGAGTTGCGTCCCCTTGATGGCCCAACCCGGCACCATCGACCTCTCCTTCAACAGTGGCGATGCGGGATATGGGGAGATAGGAACGGGCGCGAATGGCCCAGTGGAACACATTCTTGTAAAGCCGGACGGGAAGATCGTGATCGCTGGACAGTTCAGCAGTTGGAACGGCATGGCTGCGGACCGGATCGCGCAACTGCTGCCTGATGGAAGTGCGGACCCGACTTTTCATTGTTCCAACCTCGGGGACATGGACCATCCCACAGCCATTGCGCTACAGGCGGATGGTAAAGTGCTCGTTGCCGGAGCCACACTGCTCGAAGGGAACATCCGACTGATCCGCTTGGGTTTGGACGGGACGGTCGATCCCGGGTTCTCACTTTGGAGCAGCTTGTCCACATTGTCATCCACCTATGTGAACGCAATTGCGGTACAGCCTGATGGCAAAGTGCTGGTGGGCGGGAATTTCTATACCTGGCCGATCGTCTATCAAGGGCTGGTGCGGCTCAACGCGGACGGATCGCGTGCCACAGACTTTGTGTTCGGCTCATCCTTCGGAGGTAACGTGGTGGGTGCCATCACGCTCCAGCCTGACGGCAAGATCATCGTGGCGGGGAATTTCCAGATCTTCAATGCCATGCCAGTGAACAACATCAGGCGGCTGAATGCGAACGGAAGCACCGACTCTGATTTCAACCCGGGGACGGGCATACTGGGAACATACCCCTCACCACATTGCACCTGGCTTCAGGCGGACGGTAAGCTCGTGCTGGGCGGTTCCTTCACCGCTTATGACGGCACATCCCGGAACGGACTGTTGCGCATACGGACTGATGGCTCCTTGGATCCCTCCTTCGATCCCGGGGTCGGGCCTGCGGTCAGCACAGGCACCGCATACATACATGGCATAGCTCCCGGCATGGACGGAAGTTTCGTGCTCGTCGGTGGTTTTGATTCTTATTCCGGAGCCACACGCAAAGGCATCGCCCGCATCCTTGCGGACGGCAGCTTGGACAGCGACTTCGACCCCATAGCAGGGCCGGACAGTAGCATCTTCGCGATCGCGGCGCAACCCGACGGCAAATACATCATCGCTGGGGCCTTCACTTCCTACGCAGGCACCGGACGCAATCGCCTCGCCCGCATCCACGGGGATGACGACATGGGGAGTGGGATCGCAGCGCGGAAGCACAGCAAGGATGACTTGCAGCTTTACCCCAATCCCAACAGTGGCGACCGGTTGCAGATCACTTGGAGCAGCCAGGGTGCGGACAATGAAGCTGTCGGCGTGAAGGTCTCGGATGCATCCGGACGCATCGTCCGCTCCATGGACATTCTTCCGACCACCCTTTCACTGGACGGACGGAAAAGCGCCACGCTGGAACTGGGGAGCAAGTTGGCCCCGGGTCCATACGTAGTGCAGGTCCGTTCCCAAGGGCGTGCATTTGCCCGGACGTTGGTGATCCAGCCTTAGAAGTTTTGATCCCAGGTTGAAGAGCGCTTCCCTCGGAGGCTCTCTTTGGCGCGCGCGTCCAATGCATATCGGACCGCGCTTGTGCCGTTCATCCATCGCTAACCACACCGGGCCATAGCGAACGGGCGCCTATCCGGTGCATTTGCGGACCATCCATTGAGTACCGTCGTGATGCACTTGTGTGACTGGCCAGTCACACGAGTGTGGGCGCTGGCGCGTTGAGCACAATCCCTTTTGCGGAGGGGGCTCTTCAGATGAGCCCGCGGGAGTGAAAGTCCCACCTCCTGCATCCAACTAAATACAATGAACTTTACGGCCTACCGCGTGTACAGCCCCTCGAAACCCGAACCATGAACAGGCCGACCCTGATCTTCCTGCTGTTGCTGCTTCCCATGCTGGGCGTTGCACAGGCGCAGGACAAAGCGGAAATGCCCCCGCCTCCGCCGCCGGTGAATGTGCTTCAAGGCGGCTGGGACAACAACGTGGCCAATATGCAGGCCGCGCAATGGAAGATCGCCAACACCACCGCGCCGAGCAATGCGCTGATGCAGCTGAACTGGCTGCGCAGCGAGCAGAACGCGATGATCAGCAACAACAACGGCGTGCTGAAACCGGCGGACAGGGTCCAGTTGGACCGCATCGCCGAGGACATCAAGACCACCGCCCCGGGGAGCTTTGAGCAGCACTTGGCGGATTACTTCGTGGATTTCCCGAAAGCTGCGGCCTTCAACGAGTTGGAGACGGCCTACAAGCTGGCGCCGGATCGCACGGAGCTACTGGCTCCGATGCTTTCAAAGGCCATGCTGGACGGCGATGCCGCAGAGCTGAAAAAATGGAGCGGGGAAATGCAGCGGCGTGGCGGGATCGTCGCGCCGTTGAAGGCCGTGGCGGCGGATGTGCTGCTGAGCCTGCCTGCGAACGGTATCCTCTTCACCAACGGGGATATGGACACGCAGCCCGCCGTGGTGCAACATGTGCAGACCGCTCTTAAGCCGGGCGTGCTCATCGTGGACCAGCGCTTGTTGACGGATCCCGGCTACCGGCAGCGCACATGGCAGCAGGCTGGCGCAACCGGCCCAGTGCCCACCGCCGGCCCGGACTTCGCGAAGGGTTTGCTAAGCTCCAGCACACGTCCGGTCTACTTCGCGCTGAGCCTGGACCGGAGCTGGCTGGATGCCTTCCGGAGGCAGTTGCATGCGGTGGGCGCGGCGTTCCGCGTAGGGCCGGCCCGGCCGGATGATGATGCCCTGCTGGCGCAGCATTGGGCCGCCATGCAAAAGCCGATGGATGCGGGACCGCTCAGCCGGAACTACCTGCTGCCGGGCGCTATCCTGCTCCACCAGTACCGCAGCGGTGGTGATGAGACCAAGGCCTCGCAGCTGGAGCATGAGCTACGCCAAATGGCCGCAGCCACCGGCGCTACGCAGGACCTGTACAAATTGGGCATCCTTCAACACTAAGGTGCATGGGCCTTTTCCGCACCGACCCTTTGGACCTGAGCGATGAGCGGCTCATGGAACTCACCGTGCGCGGCGACGAGCGCGCCTTTACCGTGCTCTACGATCGCTACCAGCGCAAGCTCCTCTCCTACTTCCACCGCATGCTGTGGAACGACAGGGAGCGTGCTGAGGACTTTCTGCAGGACCTCTTCACCAAGATCGCGCAGAAGCCGGACAGCTACAACCCCGAGCGGCCTTTCCGCACTTGGCTGTACAGCGTGGCCAACAACATGTGCAAGAACGAATACCGCCGCATGGCCACGCGCACCGCGGCGGTGCCGGAACTGAAGGCCACCAACAACCACAGCGTGGAGGCGGCGGGAGGCATCGGCGTGGATCGGGAGCGCTTCTCCGCCAAGCTGGAAGTGGAGCTGGACAAGCTGGATCCGGACCACAAGGCCACTTTTGTGATGCGGCACCACGAGGACATGGCCATCAAGGAGATCGCCGAGGTGTTCGGCATCTCCGAAGGCACGGTCAAAAGCCGCCTCTTCTACACGGTGAAAAAGCTGGCCGCCAGCATGCCTGAATTCGACCCACGACCTAAACAAGCGGTCTCTACAACGGGAACGCGATGAATACCATGGAACGTTCTGAACGATACGACCCCGAGGACCTGGAGCACCTGATGCTGGAGCGAAGCTTCGACGAGCTGCTGGCGGAGGAACGTGCCTATGCGCTGCGCCACTTGGCGGACCGCGCGGAATACGAGCGGATGCGCGCCCTGCTGCACCACGTCCGCGAGGACAAGCGCGATCACGCCCCCATGGATGCGGATCCTGCGGTGCGGGAGCATGTACTGGCGGCGTTCCGCGCGCAGCAGCAGCCCCAGTGGCGCATCTGGCTGAACAGCGTGGGCGGCTTCCTCTTGCCCTCTCGCCCCTCGATGTACTGGCGGCCCGCGCTGGCCTTGGGTACGGTAGCTGTATTGATCTTCGCTTCGTTGATGACCTGGAATGCCATGGAGCCGAAGGGGAACAAGGTGCTGGCGGAGGTGAAGCAGGAAACGCCCGCAGAGCCCGCCCCTGCTAAGCCGACCTTGCAGGATGAACAGGCGGAACCGGCCACGCTCGAGGAGCATAACGAGCAGGCGGTTCCACGTAATGCCATCACCTCGACGTTCAGCACGAACAAGCAATTGGAGGATGTGGATGCCGTGGCTTCAGCTGGAGGTATTGCGAAGGATGAACGGGCCGGCGTGGCGGAGAAGGCCAAGTCGGAAGCTCCCGTGACCACAGCGGTGGCGGAGCCAGCAGCAACCGGATATGCACAGCGCGTGGAGGAAGAGCATGCAACGGTCGGCTCTGCTGACAGGAAGCGGCAGTTCAAGGAGGCAACAGTTCAAGCGAGCAGCCCTATGGCTATGGCCGATGTGGCGGAAACAAGAACGACGCAGGCATACACCGAGGACGATCTTTTGGGCCTGCTGCGGGCGGCGTGGTAAACGGACTGAAATGTGAAAAGGCCCCGTCCCCGGAGCCTTTTCGCAAGTGAAGAACACAACGTTCAGTGCTGCACGACCAGCTTCTTGGTCAACGGGTTGCCGTTGGCGAAGAGGGTCACGTAGAAGGTCGATCCATCCACGTGGGATCCCCATCCGCAGTTTTGTGGTAGCTGCTCGGCATGATGGGTCTTTGGTGGATGGTAGGTGAGATCTGCTGGAAGATCTTATCGAAACATTACTTTCGGCCGATGACGGACGAGGAGATCAAAGGCCTGATCAAGAAAGAGATAGCCGAAGTAGCGTTCAGATCGGTGAGTGACACCGATGATCTGATCGCACAGAACATCCTGGACAGCATGGGAACGGTGGATCTGGCCGTGGCCTTGGAAAGTGCCTTTGGCATCAGCATCCCCTTCGTGGACATCAACAAACAACAGTTTCAAAGCGTGGAGACCTTGGCCGGTTACGTGCGCTTGAAGTTGGCATGAACCCTCTGGGCCAATACCGGGCATTGCACCATGCCATCGCCCTCCCGATCGCGGTGTTGGCCTCTTGGCTCTTGCTCTCAGGCCTCCCTTTCCTCCATGAAGAAGCGCCGGCCGCAAGTGTGCAGGATACGCTGGACTATCCGCTGCACGGCTACCTGTCCAACTTCAATGAGCATCTTTTCCTGGCCGATGCACTAGCCTCTACGCTGACGGATGGATCGAGCATCGTGCTCTTGGGGTCTTCCGAATTGACTTCAGCGGATCATCCCTCCAAGCCGTTCAGGTTCTTCAACAATGAACTGAATGTTCCACTTCTGGCTCTCGGCCATGCGGACAACCAGGGTTTCAGCATGTACGCGCAGCTGCTGGCGACTGGTGCGGACCTGGCCCATGCGCGTTTGGCCATCATGATCTCGCCCACCTGGTTCTTCGATGATAACGGGAAGCGGGGTACGAACCTCGCCAGCTTTTTGGAATACCAGCCCTCCCCGTCGCTTTATCGCATCCAATATCTTGTGCAGAACGGGGATACTTTAGCGACGCCGGTGGCCACGTATCTGTATGAACACCTTGAGCAACTGGGTTCTACTCAGCCCGTCGTGCAATGGCTTGCCCGTGAAGGCTCATGGCGGACGCGGGCACTTTATCTGTACAGCCAACCTTGGTATGCGGAGATCATTCGGCGCACAGCCCCCGGGATGTTGGCCGCACAGCAGGTCCGTCATTGGGAGCCCAAGCCGCGGCAGCCTATCAGTGCCGAACGATGGAAGGAGCTGTATGATGAGGGCGTTGCCCAGCACCTGGCCCAATGCACCAATAATTCCGTCTACGTCTACGACGAATATTATTCGGAATATGTCAAAGGACGGACGCGGCTTCTTCAAGCTGCACCCTATGGGAAGAACCGGGAGATGCATGACCTGGTCCGCCTGCTCGACTATGTGAAGGCTAAGCACGGAAGACCATTCTTCGTCATCCAGCCGCTCAACCCTTACGTCTATACCAATTTGAAAGAAGTGAGCCCGGCCATAGCATGGGTGCGTAATGAACTGGACCAGCGCGACATGCCTTATCTCGATCTGTGGGTGGACGATACCGCACGATTCCAGCCGGGCACGCTCACCGATGTGATGCACTTGGGCCCTTTGGGATGGTACCGCGTGGACAGTGCCATGAATGCTTATTTCCGATGAAGACCAACTCCAGCCTTTACCGCACAGCCAAGTGGTTGCTGATCTATGTGGCCCTGATCACGGGGATGTTCTGGCTGCACGACCCGTTCAAAGTGAGCATGGACGCGGCGGAAAGCACGGTGACATTCGTCTATCAGCAGTTCTGATCCCATGCTGCCCTTCTCCGAGATCGACTTCTACCTGCTCTTTCTGTTGGTGGTGGTCGCCTTGTATGCGCTGAAGGGGGTGCTGGATGGCCGAGTAAGTTTAGCCTCGGTGCTGCTCGGCATCAGCCTGGCCTATACCCTGTTCTACTACCCGAAGCCGCTGCAGATCCTGGTCTTCATCGCCTATCAGTGCCTGTTCACCTGGTTGCTCCTGTTCAAGTGGGGGCGGCTGCACAAATTGATCGGAAGCCTGCTGCTCGCTTTGCCTATGATCCTGGTAAAGCTCAATTGGAATGTGGACGATATCGGGTTTGCGGGGGTCAGTTACATCACCTTCCGCTGTGTGCAGGTCTATCTGGATGGTGACCTGCTGCGCGACAAGTTCAACTTCCGCGATTTCATTTCCTTCCTGATCTTCACACCGAGCCTGCTTGCTGGACCCATTGACCGATATGAACGGTTCAGATCGGATACGGATATGGGCTGGGTGCGGCTGAACCGCTCCGCGCTGGTCGGCGGATGGGAGTTCATCATGCTCGGGCTGCTGCACAAATTCGTGCTGGGCACCTGGGTCCATCGTTATTGGCTTTCACCGCTGAATGCCGACAGCACCGCCGCAATGGATATGGCCTCGAACATGTACGCGTATTCTGTTTACCTGTACCTGGATTTCGCAGGATACTCGCTACTGGCCATCGGGTTGGGCCGTATGATGGGCGTGGAACTGCCCATGAACTTCGACAAACCGTGGCTCACCATGAATCCCCAGGAATTCTGGCGACGCTGGCACATCAGCTTAGGCGATTGGTTGCGGGACTACTTCTTCCGCCCGATCTATAAATCCTTGAGCGGGGTGAAGCGATTGAAGGCCTGGCCGTTGCTGAAGCAGAACGTAGCGTTGTTCAGCACCTTCCTGCTCATGGGGTTCTGGAACGGTCCGGAGGTCCACTACATCGCGAGTGGCGCACTTTTCGGCATCTACAGCGCCGTGTACAACACCTATCAATTCAAAAGCCGGAAGAACCAGTGGGACTTCTGGGGCCGCACACCGGAATGGTTGGTGAAGTTCACTTCCCGTTTCATCATGATCCAGCTGGGCTGCTTTGCGCTTTATATTTTCAGCGGCCGTTTCCCCTATTTGCATTGAACCATGCGCTTTGACATCGTTGCCGCCCGATTCGAGGATGTGGATATCGATCCGGATAAGCTGGCTTTGATCGCCAGTGACCGGGACCTGACCTGGGTGATATTGCGGGCGGAGGTGCTTGCCATGACCGAGCGCATGGTCGGGCTTAATATGCCGAAAGGAGCGCCGGTGGCCATCAGGGGCCATAAAGAAGCGGGGATGGTGGTGGCCATGTTGGCCTGCATGACCTTGGACCATCCGTACATTCCTCTCGACATCATGATCCCGGAGGAGCGCGTGCAGCGCATCCTAACCATTTCCGGTGCTCAATTGATCATCGACTATTCAGGGGATCTCCTCTCCCACTCCTGCCCGACACTGTTGGGGGACGGCAGCGTGCTGCGCGAAGGACCTTCACCGGAAAACGTCATTCCCTATCGGAGCGAGGATCCGTTGCGCTACATCATCT
Organism: Flavobacteriales bacterium; assembly: GCA_038234075.1. Classification (GTDB taxonomy): domain Bacteria; phylum Bacteroidota; class Bacteroidia; order Flavobacteriales_F; family PHOS-HE28; genus PHOS-HE28. Next base: position 30,715 of record JBBSUV010000021.1, read on the forward strand.
TCACCAGTGGCAGCACCGGCGAACCCAAAGGCGTCTGCATCCCGCGGGCTGCTGCACAAGCGTTCCTTCAGTGGACATGCTCGGACTTCGGGTTCTCCGCTCAGGATGTTTTCGTCAACCAGGCCCCGTTCAGTTTCGATCTCAGTGTATATGAACTCTTCACGAGCCTTCACTCCGGTGGAACGCTGCTGCTGAATGATGCCGCCACTGCCAAGGATTCGTTGCTTTTCCTGAAGCGGCTGAAGCGCTACGGCGGCACAGTGTGGATAAGCACGCCCACGTTCGCCTATCTCTACCTCACTGAGCCGCGGTTCAATGGGAATGATGTGCCTTCGCTCCACACCTTTCTCTTTTGCGGTGAGGCGCTGCCTAAGATGACGGCCAAGCGCCTCTTGGACCGGTTCCCGGAATCCCGCGTGCTGAATTCCTATGGCCCGACGGAGGCCACGGTGGCAACTTCCTTGGTGGACGTGACAGCAGATGTCTTGGCCCGATATCCTGACATGCCTGTTGGCGCTCCCATGCGCGGATCACGGTTGCTCACCGAAACAGCGGATGGGAAAGAGGCCACTAAAGAAGCGCCCGGTGAGATATTGATCATCGGGGACCACGTCAGCACAGGCTACCTTGGCAATGACGCGCTGAACGCACAAAAATTCTTCACCGCTGACGGTAAACGCGGCTTCCGTACAGGTGACTATGGCTGGTTCGAGGATGGCCTCCTGTTCTTCAATGGCCGACAGGATGAGCAGGTGAAACTGAATGGTTTCCGGATCGAGCTGGGCGACATCACGGCGCAGCTACTGTCCGTTCCCGGCGTGGCCGATGCCATTGCGGTGCCGTTGACAGCGGGAGGCGCGGTGAAACGGATCATCGGCTTCGTTCGCCCTATGCCCGGTGCCGCAACGGAGCAAGAGCTGCGGCTGCGGATCGATGAAAGGCTCCGGAAGGAACTACCTGATTACATGGTCCCTGGTGATATCTCCTTCGTCGATCCCTTCCCCGTAAGCAGCAGCCACAAAACGGATCGCAAGGCTTTGATCGCGGGTTATTTGGCCAAGCTGGGCTGACCGATCGCGGAAGGCAGAACAGTAGCGTTGGGCCTGGAACGGAAAAAGGCCCCAAGCGGGGCCTTTTTCAATGAAGAATGGATCGTTCAATGCTGGACCACAACGCGCTGGGTGAAGCGCTTGCCGTCCTGCGCCACGCTGACCATGTAAAGGCCTTCTTGGAGGTTGCTGGAATTGAACTCAATGGTGCGACGGTTCACCTCGCTGTATTGCTGATGGGCGACCACCTTGCCCGCAACGTCAGTGATGGAGATCTGCGCTGGGCCATTCAGTGCATTGAATGCTAACGTGATCGTGGAATTGGCAGGATTCGGGTAGACCTGAACGCCGGGAAGTGCGTCGTTCTCGAACAGACCGGAGATGACGGTACCATCGACCTCTAAGACGATATCATCCGCAAGGATGTTGAAAGCGATATCGCCGTCCTCTTTGGACTCAAGGCGAATGTTGTGGACTGCACCGTTCGCATAAGAATTGATCGGCAAGCTCCAGAGCGTATAGTCAACATAAGCTGAGGAATCGGCTGCGGTGATGATCCCCACCTGGGTTCCGTCGACCATGGCTTTCAAGTAGTTGCCCGTGGTTCCGTTCCCTGTTGCGGCGATCTTGACGTACACGATCAGATTTGCCGTGGTGCCACTTGCGATGTTGGCATCCTGGTCGACCGAGGCTATCTCAGCTGGATCGCCGCTGCCACCGAACCAAGCGAACACATCGCCGGTGCGGGGGATCGCAGCGCCACCACCATTGCCACAGTCGGCAAAGGTGCAGAGTGGGGTCCCGAAATTGGTCGAAGCTTCATTCCAATTGTTTGACCCGCTGCCAGCTTCAAAGCCGCCATCGACTATTTGGGCGGTCGCGCCGAAGGAAACGGCCATTGCGGCCAAAAGTGTAATGTGTTTCATGTGTGTTGATTTGTTCGCGAAGGTAAAATTTAAGTTCAAAAGGAAACCTTTCCCGGTTAATCTTGTGCCTGTTCGATCGTGAAGAACCATGGCTGTCACCTCTTCCCCACCTCCACCATCCACCCGAATCGCGTGGCCGATGGCGGTGCTCACCACGCTCTTCTTCATGTGGGGCTTCATGACGGTGATGAACGATGTGTTGATCCCGCACCTCAAGGCCGTCTTCACGCTGAGCTGGTGGCAGAGCATGTTGGTACAGTTCTGTTTCTTCGGAGCCTACTTTCTGGGGTCGCTGGCCTATTACCTCATCTCGCGCGGCGGCGAGGATCCGATCCAGCGCATCGGCTACAAGCGCGGGCTGATCGCCGGGTTGTTGCTGAGCGCTATTGGCAGCGCGTTGTTCGTGCCGGCCACTTATGCCAATTTCTATGGGCTTTACCTGATGGCGCTGTTCGTGCTGGGCCTCGGCTTTACGCTGTTGCAGATCGCGGCCAATCCGTTCGTGGCCATCATCGGTCCGGCGGAAACGGCCAGCAGCCGCCTGAACCTGGCGCAGGCCTTCAATTCCTTGGGCACCACGCTCGCTCCGCTGATCGGCGGCACGCTGATCTTCGACTTTTTCAAAGGTGATGCGGCGGTGCGTTGGCCGTATGCCTTCTTCGCCCTGCTGCTCTTGTTGCAAGCGGTCTGGGTGTATTTCACCGCCTTGCCGGAACCGCCGCGCACAGCCGTCCATGAGCGCAGGAACGCGTTGCGGCATCGCCAGTTGCGCAATGGCATGGTCGCCATCTTCTGCTACGTGGGCGCTGAGGTGGCGATCGGAAGCCTGATCATCGGCTTCCTCGCGCTGGACGGTGTGATGGGCCTTTCGCACAACGATGCCAAGAACTACCTCAGCCTCTACTGGGGCGGTGCCATGTGTGGACGCTTCCTGGGCGCGGTGGCGCTGAGCGACCGCTTCAACGGGGCAAGGCGGTTGGGCCTTCTCGCATTGATCAGCGTGGCGATGTTCCTGCTGCTTTGGATCGTGAACAACGTGAGCGACGGCCTTGACCTGCAACATCTCTGGCCGCTGGCCGTGCTGATCGCAGCGAACATGGGCGCCTTCCTCATCGCCGGTCGCAAGCCGGGCCGGGCCACGGGGCTGTTCGCCTGCGTCGCAGCGGCCTTGGTGGTGGCCACCATGTTGAGCAGTGGCGCCGTTGCGATGTGGACGATCCTCGCCATCGGCCTGTTCAACTCCATCCTGTGGAGCAACATCTTCACCCTTTCCATCGACGGACTGAAAGGCGATACCGGCCAAGGCAGTTCGCTGCTGGTGATGATGATCCTCGGCGGCGCGTTGATCCCGCTAGCACAAGGCGCGTTGATCGATGTGCTCCAGCAGCATGGCACCCCGGAATGGGCCATGCACCTCAGCTTCTTCCTGCCGCTGCTGTGCTATGGGTACTTGGCGTGGTTCGGGTTTGAGGGAAGCAAGCCGGCGATCGGGATGGAACGCGGATGATGCTGAAAGGCTCGCTGGCACTCGCGACCGTCCCTGCGGGAGGCTGGCACGCGAGCGCTAGCCTCAGTTTGGACAGGATTTCAGGATTTACAGGATCGACACCGCGACGCGGTGGATCAGTCGCGCGATGGCCTTAAAGGAGTTAAAGTCGCGAACCGCACCTTTGTGTCCTTAGCGTTCTTCGTGGTCGAAAAGCCATGACCTCCGGAAAATCATCTGCGTCCATCTGCGAAATCTGCGGTTCAATCCTCGAAGCATGCTCATCGGAATAGACATCGGAGGCACCAGTACGAAGATCGGTCTGGTGGACAACGGTCGCGTGATCGCTACCACGCGCATCCCCACCACGGGCCATGTGGATGAATTCGCCTTTGCGGATGCCTTGGCGGAAGCAGCCGGACAGATGGCCACTGAAAGCGGACAACGGGCCGAAGGCATCGGCATCGGCGCGCCCAATGCCAACCAACAGACCGGCATCATCGAGATGGCGCCCAACCTGCCTTGGAAGAACGATGTGCCCTTGGCGAAAATGTTGGAGGAACGCACCGGTATCCGCAGCGTGCTGGGCAACGATGCCAACGCGGCGGCGCTGGGCGAATGGCGCTATGGCGCGGGCCAAGGGTATAAGGACCTGCTGCTCGTTACGCTCGGCACGGGCGTGGGTAGCGGCTTCATCGTGAACGGTGAACTGCTTCTCGGCAGCTATGGCAATGCGGGTGAACTGGGCCACATGACGATCGTGATCGATGGCCGGGACTGTACCTGCGGTCGCAAGGGCTGCTTGGAAGCCTATGTGAGCATCCGCGGCTTGCGCCAGACCTTTTTAGAACTGGATGGCGATGCGGAGGTCTTGAAGGAGGAAGGTGTGAGGTGCATCGCCCGTGCAGCGGAGGAAGGCGATACCGCGGCGTTGCAGACCTTCCGCCATGCCGCACGCTGGCTGGCCGTGGGCTTGGCCAACGCGGTGGCGGTGACCGGTCCGGAACGCATCGTGCTCTTTGGCGGGATCTCCAGGAACGGCGAACTGCTGATGGCCCCGCTGAAAGAACGTTTCCAGGAATTCCTGCTGAACGTCTATCACGGCCGTGTGGACCTGGTGACTTCGGCCTTGCCGGATGATGATGCGGCGATCCTGGGTGCGGCAGCACTGACGACGCTGTGAAAGTAGAAACCTCCAAGAAGTGTTTAACCGCGGAGGGCGCGGAGAACGCGGAGCATACAATTCCGAGAGCCTTCAGATTTCAAAATACCTTACGAGTCTACTTTCTTGCGTTTCGACACGCTCGCTCTTCTTTGCGCTCTCAACTGCCGCAGGCAGCTCAGTCCGCTCCTCTCCGCGTTCTCCGCGCCCTCCGCGGTTGTCCTTGTCGCATTCCTGTTGCGTCGTTGCGGTGGAAATGGCAACCCGTATTTTCGGCCATGCTCAACCGGCTAATTCTTTCACTGTTCCTGCTCACCCCTGCGGTCCTCAACGCGCAGGACACCACCACTTGGGCCACGAACTACGCCACCGAACTGGTGAACCCTTTCGTCGGCACCGGCGGCCATGGGCACACCTTCCCCGGCCCATGCGTGCCCTTCGGCATGGTGCAGCTGAGCCCGGACACGCGCATCGATCCGCAGGAATGGGACGGCTGCGGCGGCTACCACTACAGCGACAGCCTGATCTACGGCTTCAGCCATACGCACCTCAGCGGCACCGGCGTCTCGGACCTCTGCGATGTAATGCTGATGCCTTTGAGCGGTGGTCTCACCACGAAGCCCGAGCAGTACCGTTCCCGCTTCTCGCACAAGCGGGAGGAAGCGCATGCGGGCTTCTACAAAGTGCATCTGGACGACCCGAACGTTGATGTTGAACTCACCACCACCAAGCGTGTGGGCATGCATCGCTATCGGTTCAACCGCGAAGGCGCACGCTCCTTTGTGCTGGACCTCCGCCACCGGGACCGGCTGCTGGCCGCTTCCATCAAGCAAAGCGGACCGAGCGAGATCGTCGGGGAGCGCCGCAGCAGCTCGTGGGCGCGGGACCAGCACTTGTTCTACTGCATCCGTTTCGATGTGCCCGTGAGCATGGAGGCATCGCTTTCCGATAGCTCCGTGGCCGTGATCACGCTGCCTTCCACTGGCGGTGCAGTGCTGGTGAAAGTGGGCATCAGCGCCGTGAGCATTGATGGAGCACGAAAGAACTTGGAGGCCGAAGTGCCCGGCTGGGACTTCGATGCCGTGAAGCATCAAGCCGAACAAGCTTGGGACAAGGAACTGGGCCGCATCGAAGTGCTTGGCGGCGAGCCCGAGCAACAGCGCATCTTCTACACGGCGCTCTATCACAGCCTGCTCGTCCCCTACCTCTTCAACGATGTGGACGGGAAATACCGTGGCAACGACGGCAAGGTCCACACGGGGAAGCACGATGTGTACACCGTCTTCAGCCTATGGGACACCTTCCGCGCCGAGCATCCGCTCTTCACCATCCTGGAGCCGGAGCGCACCGTGGACTTCATCAAGACCTTCCTCGACATCTACACGCAAACAGGCCGCCTGCCCGTGTGGGAGCTTTGGGGTAACGAGACCGATTGCATGATCGGTTACCACAGCGTGAGCGTGATCGCCGATGCCTACCTGAAGGGCATCCGTGGCTTCGATGCGGAGCTGGCGCTGAAGGCCATGGTGGCCAGTGCCATGCGCGATGAGGCCGGGTTGAACGCCTTGCGCGCTAAGGGCTACATCAGCAGCGAGGATCAGAGCGAAAGCGTGAGCCGCACGCTGGAATATGCCTACGACGACTGGTGCATCGCGAAGATGGCGAAGGCCATGGGCAAGGACAGCTTGGCTTCGGTGTTCTTCGATCGCGCAAGCAACTGGCGGAACCTCTTCGACCCGGAAAGTGGATTCTTCCGCGCCCGCTACAACGGCGGTTTCAAGGGGCCTTTCGATCCCTTCGAGGTGAACTTCGACTTCACCGAGGCGAACGCTTGGCAGTACAGCACCTTCGTGCCGCAGGACGTGAACGGCTTGGACCGTGCACTGGCGGCTACCGGACATGGTGGCTTGGAGCAACGACTGGACGAGCTCTTCGAAGCACACGCCAAGACCACGGGCCGCGACCAGAGCGACATCACGGGCTTGATCGGCCAATACGCGCATGGCAACGAGCCCAGCCATGCCATGGCTTGGATGTACGATCGCGTGGGTCGGCAGGACAAGGCCAAGCGGATGGTGGACCGCATTCTCACGGAATTCTACCACGATGCGCCGGGCGGTCTGATCGGCACCGAGGATTGCGGCCAGATGAGTGCGTGGTACGTGATGAGCGCTTTGGGCCTGTATCAGATCGCTCCGGGAGATCCCGTGTTCGAGCTGCATGCACCGCTGTTCCACGCTTATCGCCTCCACCTGTCGAATGGCAAAGAGGTGAATGTGCGCTGCGGCGGTGACCTGATCGGTGACCGTTTGATCCGCTCCACCGAGCTCAATGGCGAGGCGGGCCGCTTGAGCTCCATCCCCTACTCCACGCTGATGAAAGGCATGGACCTGCGGATCGACCTTACCGCGATGTGGCGACCGCTGGAGGGAGCGCGCATCACTACCGTGGCGCGTGAACCGATCACAAGCTATCCTCCCACCGCACCGGTCATCACGGCATCCAGCCAAGCGTTCACGCAGCCGCTGGAGATCACAATCAGCACGATGCGTTCCCAGGACCAGCTCCACTACACGGTGGACGGGAGCCAACCCACACGCAACAGTCCGCTTTATAAGGACCCCATCACCATCGCTTCCACCACCGTGGTGAAAGCGATCGCTGTGGACAAGGACCGGACCAGCCCGGTGGTTACCGCCCATTTCACGCAGATCGATCCGGACCGTACCATCAAGGTGGAAAGCAAATGGTCCTCGCAGTACGCCGCGGCGGGTGAGATCGCCTTGATCGATGGCGTCCGTGGCGCGCAGGACTGGCGCACCGGCGCATGGCAGGGCTACGTGGGCACCGATGTGCTGGCGACGGTGGACCTCGGCAGCATGAAGATGCTGAAGCACCTCGGGCTTGGCGTGCTTCAGGACCAACGTTCCTGGATCTGGTATCCGGAAAGCGTGCAGTTCGCATGGAGCATGAATGGCCACGATTGGAGCAGCACCACAGTGGTGAATACGGTGCCGCGCACGGCGGAGGGAACGCAGACCATGGACATGACCACCGAGCTGCTGAACAAGCACGCGCGCTACATCAAGGTGATCGCGAAGAACGCCGGACCTTGTCCCGATTGGCATCCCGGAAAGGGCGATGCGTCGTTCATCTTCACGGACGAGCTGTTGATCGACTGCGAGTAAGGAAGGGACAGAGTTACTTGATCGGTACCGGGTACCGAGTACAGGGTATCTGAAAAGTCGTGATAGGCCTCGATGCCCTGTACTCGTTACGCAGTACCCGGTACCCTGTACTCGGTACGCGGTACCCTATACCAAACAACAGATCCCCCATTATGTCCACACCATTCCCCACACTTCCCTGCGCATAACTGCTTGATCGATCGCCTGTACGCGGCTTGTGGCCGGATACTTTCACCGCCAGACACCAGCGCATGTCCGGGAAAACCCACACCACTTCCGCCGTCGTCATCATCGGCGCGTTGTTCTTTCTCTTCGGCTTCGTGACGTGGATCAATGGTCCGCTGATCAGCTACCTTAAGATCGTCTGTGAGCTGAAGGAAGGCGCCGAGCCGTTCTATGTGACGTTTGCTTTCTACATCGCCTACTTCGTCACGGCGCTTCCGATGGCCTGGGTGCTGGGCAAGACCGGCATGAAGAAAGGGATGATGTATGGCCTTTGGACCATGGCGTTGGGCGCGCTGCTCTTCATCCCGGCTGCACAAGAGCGCTCCTATGGACTGTTCCTCGCCGGACTGTTCGTCATCGGCACTGGCCTGTCCTTGCTGCAGACGGCGAGCAATCCCTACATCACCGTCGTCGGTCCGATCGAGAGTGCCGCGGCGCGCATCAGCGTGATGGGCATCTGCAACAAGATGGCCGGGGTACTTGCACCGTTCGTTCTGGGCGCCCTGCTCCTTTCCGATGCGGACACCCTGCAAGCCGACCTCAGTGCATTGCAAGGCCCATTGCTCGCGGCCCGCTTGGATGAGCTGGCCCAGCGCGTGATCCTTCCCTACGGCGTGATGGCCGCCTTCCTCGTCGCCTTGGGCCTGATGATCAAGTTCTCCCCGCTGCCTGAATTGGACCCTGAAGTGGATGCACCTGGCGTAGCCACCGATGGCCGCAGCATCTTCTCCTTCCCGAACCTGATGCTCGGCGTGATGGCGCTCTTCCTCTACGTCGGCGTGGAGGTGATGGCAGGCGACACCATCGGCATCTACGGCCAATCCCTCGGGCTGCCGCTGAGCGCGACCAAGCACCTCACCAGCTATACGCTCATCGGCATGGTGGTCGGCTATGTGATCGGCATCATAGCGATCCCCCGGTTCATTTCACAGTCCAAGGCCCTCGTGGCTTCCGCTGTCCTGGGCGTGGTGCTCACGGTAGCCGCCACCTTGCTGCCGATGCACGCCTCCATTCTCTGCATCGCCCTCTTGGGCTTGGCTAACGCTTTGGTATGGCCCGCCATCTGGCCCTTGGCGATCTCCGGGTTGGGCCGCCACACCAAGACCGGCAGCGCGCTACTTATCATGGCCATCGCCGGTGGCGCCGTCCTTCCGCTGATCTATGGCAAGCTCGCTGAAGAGCCAAGCATCGGCCACCAACAGGCCTATTGGATGATGGTGCCCTGCTACCTTTTCATCCTTTGGTACGGGGTGAAAGGACACAGCAAGAAGGCTTGGTGACGGCCCTGCTCTTACGGGCATTTCCACGGAGTCCATCCCATTCTTGCTTTCGCACGCGAGCCTATTTATCGGTCCGTATGGCCCTCGTGGCTGGATCGCACTAATTTTCGCCTTATGGGAAAGCTCCAACTCTTCATTCTTCCGCTCGCTTTAGCAGTTTCCGGGAACGCCGTTGCGCAGATCGCATTCACGGAACACCCGGAATTACTGCCCTACGCCACACATAGCGGTGGCTGCATGGCGGTGACCGACATGAACGGCGATGGACTGGACGACATCGCCGTCCTGGATTACAGCAAATTCCTGAGGGTGCTATACCAGAATCTCGACGGCACCTTCGTCGGCTATGACGTGGGTATGATCTCCGGATCGGAACAATGGGGCATGGCCGTGGCGGACATCAACAACGATGGAAGCAAGGACATGGTCTCCGGTGGCAGCGGCGACGGTCTCCACTATATGCGCATAACCTCCCCCGGCGTAGGTGAACTGGGCACGGCGAACTACGTGAATATGTTCATGCAGAACATCTCCGTGGGAGACATCAACAACGATGGGCACCTGGACGTCTTCGGTTGCCACGATAACGCTGCACCGGTGATCTGGCTCTTCGATCCGGCGGACCAGGCCCTGCATTCAAATCCCTACATCGATTTCTCCACCAACCCTGCCAGCGACATGAGCGGCAACTACGGGAGCGTGATGATCGACTTCGATAACGACGGCGACCTGGACATCTTCGTGGCGCACTGTCGCCAGGGTCTGAATGATCCCGCAGACCCGCGCCGCTGGAATGCGCTGTACGTGAATGACGGCACCAACCATTACACCAACCAGACGGATGCATTCGGCCTGACCAACCATAACCAAAGCTGGTCCATGGATTTCGGGGATTGGGACAACGACGGCGACCTGGACGCGATCGTGGTGAACCACGACAGCCCTATGCAGTTCTATGAGAACGACGGCACGGGGCATTACACCGAGATCAGCGATGGCGGATTGAACATCACCGGCTTCCTGCTGCAGTGCCACTTCGAGGACTTCGACAACGACGGCTTCCTGGATATTGTGATCGCAGGAGGCTCGCAGTTCATCCTGCACGGCAATGGCGACGGCACCTTCAACCCCACCGCTGCCTTGACCACGAGCGGCACGCAACTCCACAGCTTCGCCCTGGGCGACCTCAACAACGATGGTTTTATGGATGTGTGGGGTAGCTATGGCAGCGGCTACACCACGCCGAACTACAACAAAGTCGACAAGCTCTGGCTGAACAACGGCAACAGCAACCATTGGCTGAACGTGCGCTTGACGGGCGTGCAGAGCAACCGCGATGCCGTCGGGGCGCGGGTGACGCTGACCACGGCTTTGGGAACGCAGATACGGGAGGTGCGCTCGGGCGAGAGCTATGGTCTCACCAACACCGGGATGTGCCATTTCGGACTGGGGGCCAACACCACTGTGGAGACCATGACAGTGAAGTGGCCCAGCGGACAGGTGGACACCTACCAGAATATTACCGCGGACCAGACGCTGACCGTGGTGGAAGGATCATGCATCGCTCCGGTGGCTGCGATCAGCAGTTCCAACGGGCTTACCATGTGCCCCGGTGGTGGCAACATCACGCTCACGGCCACCGGCGGTTCCTCCTACCTCTGGGACAGCGGTGAGACCACGGCTTCGATCTCCGTGACCACGCCCGGATACCATGCGGTCACCATTGATGCAGGAACCACATGCTCCGCCATCGCCAGCGCTTTTGTAGTGGAGACACCGGACATCATTCCGACGATCACCCTCGATGGCGACACCGCGATCTGCTGGAACCAACCGGTGACCCTCACCTCAAGCCAGGCCAGCTCCTACTTGTGGAATACCGGTGCCTCCACGCAAAGCATCACCACGACCGAGCCGGGTAACTATACCGTGCAGGTCGTCGGCATCTGCCCGGACATCATTTCCGCCCCGGTGAACATCTCCCTGCTGCCCACCCCGCCCGCACCCGTGAGCGCCAACGTCTCCATCCCCGTCGGCACCGCCGCCACGCTCACCGCACAAGGCGATAGCATCCTCTGGTATGATGCCGCAGCGCAAGGCAACGTGTTGGGCACAAGCAGCCCATGGACCACGCCGGTGCTGAACGCCAGCACCACCTACTGGTGCGCCGAGGCCTCGCAGCCGGTGGTGGACACGCTTTATGGTGGAATGAGCAGCCCTGGAACGAATTGGAACAACGAAGGCAGCGCCACCTTCTTCCCCATCTTCGAGTGCTATTCCCCCTTCCGCCTGAAGAGCGTGCTGGTGCATGCCACCTCCGCGGGCACACGCTTGATCGGCTTGGTCAGCTGGCCGGATGCATCCCCCATCAGTTCCGCCGTTTACAACCTTCCCGAAGGTGATTCCCGCATCCAACTGAATATGGAGATCACGCCCGGCACCTACGGACTCCGCATGTATGGCAACGACATCGGCGTTACCTACAACAACGTCAGCAATACCTACCCTTACCCGCTGGGCAACGTGGGTGCCATCACTTCCACCACCAACAGCGGCGAAGGCGCCACGGCCTATTTCGAGATCTTCTATGATTGGGAGATCGCCGTCACCTCGTTCACCTGTGAAGGCCCACGCACCCAGGTGGATGTGACCACTACCGGTACGGTGGGGGTCGCGGAGGCCGATGGCTTCAACAGCCTGAACGTCTATCCCATCCCGACGAACGGCCTGCTGAACGTGGACCTGACCGGGCTTTCCAGCGCAGTGGATATCGATGTCCTCGATATCGCCGGGCGTTCGGTGAAGCAACAACGTTCGAACTCGGGCAGCATCCTGCACATGGATGTTTCCCCACTCGCTGCTGGGGAATACCAGTTGCGGATCACGGGTGCGCAAGGCATGGTCATGCGCCGGTTCGTGGTGCAATAGCCCTTACTGTCTGACATGAGAAAGGCCACCGATGGAAGGTGGCCTTTTTCATTCCGGATATGATCGGATCATAAGCGTGACACCAGGTGCACGGTAATGGGAGGTTGTGGAACGATGTGCATCGGACCGGGCTGCGATCGGTCTCCTGGAACCCAATGACCATTCATTCTGTTCCTGCTGGGAGCAAAAGTCTTAGCCGATCTTTGCGGAGTGTGGAGGTTCCCGTAAATTGCCCGACATGAAACGCATCCTTCTACCGCTCGCCTGTTGCTGCATGATAGCGGCCGGGTGCTCCACGCACCGCTTTGTCGCGAGCAAATACCCCACGGGAAAGCCCGAAGTGGTGCTCTACCTGAAGGGGAAGGGTGAGGAGGCCGTGAAGGTGATGGAGAAGGTGTACCACCCCAACGGAAAGCTGGACTATGTGGGCCGCTTCGAGGATGGCAAGGAGCAAGGCGAGTGGAACTACTTCTACGAGGATGGCACCCGCAAGTACACCGAGCACTGGGACAAGGGTTTGGAGGATGGCGTGCAGCTCGAGTACGCACCTGACGGTCAGGTGTACTTGGAGAAATACTACGAAAAAGGCCAGCTGATCCGCACGGTGGACAAGTCCACGAAGCAGTGATCCACGGGATGAATGCCGGTGACGGTAGGCTCAACTGTTTTTGTCCACAGATGACGCCGATGACACAGATGATGCGTTTGACATCGGATCCGGTAGAGCTTGTGCCGTGCTGGATCTCTCCGCATCCTCCGCGCACTTGGCTGCCGTAGGCAGGCCTCCTCGTTAAACACGCCCTTCTCTGCGTCCTCCGCGCACTCCGCGGTTAACCCCCCTTCAGCGGTATACTCAATGAAAAGCCGCCACGCTCTTCCGGATGATCGCGCAGCAGGCCATCAACTCCTCTTCGCTTATGGTGAGCGGCGGTGCGAACCGGATGATGTCACCATGCGTGGGCTTGGCCAATAGGCCATTCTCCGCCAGTACCAAGCAGAGGTCCCAAGCCGTGCGGCCATCCTTGCGGGGCTCGATGATCACGGCATTGAGCAGGCCCTTGCCGCGCACCAACTTCACGGAGTCATATTCCTCCACGAGCTTTTGCATCTCCCCACGGAAGATCTTTCCAAGGCGCTCCGCATTCTCAGCGAGCTTCTCGTCCTTTATTACGTGCAAAGCAGCGATGCCCACCTTGCATGCCAGCGGATTACCGCCGAACGTGCTGCCATGTTCACCCGGCTTGATGGTGAGCATGATGTCATCATCGGCCAACACCACGCTTAACGGGAGCACGCCGCCGCTGAGGGCCTTGCCGAGGATCAGCACATCGGGGCGCACGCCTTCGTGGTCGCAGGCCAGCATTTTGCCCGTCCGTGCGATGCCCGTCTGCACCTCGTCCGCCATGAAGAGCACGTTGCGTGCCTTGCAGGCCTCGAAGGCTTCCTTGAGGTAACCCGCATGCGGTACCATCACCCCCGCCTCTCCCTGGATCGGCTCCACCATGAACGCCGCCACGTGCGGATGCTCCAACGCCCTTTGCAATGCAGGGATGTTGTCGTAAGGAATGATATCGATACCTGGTGTATAGGGCCCGTAGTTCTTTCGGCTGTCCGGGTCCGTGCTAGCGCTGATGATGGTGATGGTGCGCCCGTGGAAATTGCCTTCGCACACGATGATGCGTGCCTGGTCGCGCGGGATGCCCTTGCGCTCATAGCCCCACTTGCGGGCCAACTTCAAGGCGGTCTCCACGGCCTCGGCGCCGGTGTTCATCGGCAGCACCTTGTCGTATTTGAAATAGCCGGTGATGTACTCCTCGAATTCGCCGAGCACATCGTTGAAGAATGCACGACTGGTGAGCGTGAGCTTTTTCGCCTGCGTGGTGAGCGCATCAATGATCTTCGGATGGCAGTGGCCTTGGTTCACCGCGCTGTAGGCGCTGAGGAAGTCATAGTAGCGCTTGCCTTCCACGTCCCAGAGGAAGACGCCCTCCCCGCGTTCCAGCACCACCGGCAGCGGATGGTAATTGTGCGCGCCGAAGCGGTCCTCAAGACGGATGGCACGTTGGCTGCGGGTCTCGTTGTGCTGGGTAGTCGGCATGTTAGGTAAGGCTTTTGAATTGCGCCGTAAAGGTACGGTTCCAAGGAGAGGTGTGTGAACGCACGTCAACGCGTGGCCCGCATACTTCACGCACGTCATCGCGAGGCCCGACCCTGGCGCAGGCCGGGGACGGACCGAAGCGATCCCAGGCCACAGCGCTCGATCTCTCTAGCTCGCACTGAACGGGATCGGCGCACAGGTGCCATGTGAGAATGAAAAGGAGATCACGGCTCGGTGGGCGGGTACGCTGACGCTTTTCTGAACGAGATCGCTTCGCAGAGCCTCGCGATGACGAAAGAAAGTATCCACGCGGGCACCCGCTTGGCTTTTTGCCGAGGGGGCGGTACCATAGGGCCTCCGGCCCGCCTAACTCCCTAAACTTCACATTTTGAGACGGGCCGGAGGCCCTATGTAGGAACGCACTCGGGAAAAACCCGCGCGCGCGCATCCGGATGGTATGCGGCAGATCAATGGTGTAGAACCGAGATGGTATATGGCCGGAGCCATCGTGACAGAGCATCGACCAGAGGGTTGTCTCCCCTCCTTCCTAAAAGGAGGGGTTGGGGGCAATGTCATTAAGTTAAGGAACCGGTGGAAGTAGGATTGTCATGCCGGGCCGCCCCGCAGGGTGGCTGTCATCCCGGCCTACGAGCCGGGACGGTATCACACCCGCCAGCGCCGGAGAACGTTGGCCGCGAATGCCTGCCGCGTGTGACCCCGGGTCTTCGCCCGGTGTGACAGCTAGCTTAACTTAATGACATTGGGGTTGGGGGTGGTTAGGTCACTGACAACCCACACCTGAAAATGCAGAAGCCCCGCACACCTTCCGGTGGCGGGGCTTCTGCCTCAGTTGTTTACGCGCTACCCTTAGGCGGCCTTGGCCTGAGCGATGTCGCTCATGGGGCTGTAGCCCGCCGTACCGAAGGCACGCACACGGAAGAAGTACACGTCGTTGCTGGTGAGCTTCTCCACCGTGAAGCGGTTCTTGCTCGTCACCACCAGCACCTTCCAGTTGCTATCCACCGTGGGGTCACCGGCGCACATCTCCAGCTCGTACATGCTGCGACCGTGAACACCGCCCCAGTACACGTCAAGGATACCCGGGTAGGCGGTAACGCGGGCCACGACCTTTTTCGGTGCCGGCAGCGGACCTATTGGCACCCCCGTGCGGCGCACGGCGCAACCTGCGCTCTTGATGGCCTCCAGATCGCCGTTGCTGGCTGCCTGAATGTAGCCCCCCAACTCCACCAACGTGCCCTTCATCTTCTCCATGGAGATCTCGCGGTCGATGCGCTCTCCGGGGCCGGGATTCAGCTCGTAGGCGTTGATCGATTCCTCCAACCCATCAGCGGTCAGCGAAACCTCGCTTAGTGCTGGTACCGGGGTGGTGTACCTCGGGTTGCCGGTGAGTTTCGAGACCATGTTGCGGGCTTTCACCAGCATCACCGTCGCCCTCATCTTGTCCAACCCCAACATCACTGTGTAGTATGCGTTCCTCATTTTCGTGTGGCCGGTGCTGGCCAGGCTTTAGTTTGTTTGACCCCTTATCCGAAAAGAAAAGTGGTTTTGTTAGGGGTATACGCGGATACCCCGGTGTGTACGCCTCGGGAAAACCCCGTATGCTCATCCAGCGGAAACCAGCACGGGTACGGGCGAGCGCGCGGCTTGCATTTGTAGGATAAAAGGACTTTCTCCGGTAACGTCAACGGCGGCCCTACTTCATTTTAGCAGGGAAATGCTCCTGCGAGTGCAACTGATCACAGCGCGAGCGGTTGCGATCGCGGCGCGAGTGGTTGCGATGCGCGCACGGCCGGTACAGACGCCCGCTCGAGCGGTTGCGATCGCAGCGCGAGAGGCTCCGATGCCCACACGAGCGGTTGCGATGCCCGCGCGAGCGGTTCCGATCGCGGCGCGAGCGGTTGCGATGCCCGCCCGAGCGGTTGCGATCGCAGCGCGAGAGGCACCGATGTCCACACGAGCGGTTCCGATGCCCTCGCGAGCGGTTCCGATGCCCACTCGAGCGGGTGCGATCACAGCGCGACCGGTTGCGATGCACAAGCGAGCGGTTGCGATCACAGCGCGAGCGGTTGCGATGCACACATGAGCGGTTGCGATCACAGCTCGGGCGGTTGCGATGCCCGCGCCATCGGTTCCGACGTTGCCGCGAGCGGTACCGCCGTTCGCGTAAGGAAGACCGCTCCCCAGGCCGGGAGGGACACTATGCCGACAAGAAACCCGCTTCGCCCGTAGCCTAACGCTTCACATAGCCCAACAGATGCGCGGCATTCACCAAGCCAGGCCGGTTGCCAACCCCGAACAGGGTACACAGGGACTTGACGTGCTGTTCCACGGTGCGGTGGCCTATCCCCATGCGATCGGCGATCTCCCAATACTTCAGGCCGGCCGGATCGCACAGCAGGAGTAGACATTCCAGCTGCTTGTCCGTCAGCGTCGGCCCGCCCCCCTTTGCCTTCCCCTGCTCCTGCTTTCGTGGCGCGTGCAGCCGAGCGTCCACTGCGGAAGGATGCACACCACCAGCGCCAAGGATGGTAACGGCTTGAAGAAGCACGTCCGTGCGGACCGTATCCTGGAACAGCGCCCGTACCCCTGCATCCGCAAGCTGGCCACTCACGCGCGGTGTCAATGGGCCGAGCACCATCAGCGCTGCGTTCGCGTCGCGGCGCTTGATCCAGAGCAGGCTGTCCAGCAGCAGCGCGATCGCACCACAATAGTGTAACAGTACCACTTTCACACCGGTGTCCGGCCAAGAACTGCGTAAGTGATCCAGCCCGTCCAATTCCAGCACCACTTGCACCATACCTGCTTCCGCGAAGGCCGCGCGTATGCCCATGCGCGTCAGTTCCTGCGCATGCACAAGTACCATGGTGAGCTGAAGTGCCGTGTGGACCATATCCGGTGCAGTTCAATGCAATGTAAAATAGAGTCCGCATACCCTGCCCGGATGTCAATAACTATTTCAAGGACCTCCCCGGCCCGGCTGGGACTGCTGCGCTGGGTACATCCTACGCACGAAGGGACACGCTCACTACCCAGGGAAAGGGCATCAATGAGGCAGCGGATCAAGCCAGTACCTGAGAGATAGGAAGTAGGCTAATGCCCTACCCTATCCCTTAAATATAGGGAGGCACTACAGCGGTGGTCTTTTGTACCGGGGTCCGACAGGCGAAAGGGGCTTCAGCCTGACCCGGACTTGAGCGGGGGCGCATTCGGCTCACAGACTCACGACTCCCAGACTCCCGACTCCCGAACAGGCGCATTCGGCTCAGAGGCTCAAGGCTCAAGGCTCAGAGGCACAAGACCCACAGTCAAGACTTCCTCTAGGCCTCTTGGTGTATTCAGGCGCTCGGCCTCTGGGCTTCTAAAGTGCATTCGGCCTCTCAGGCTGAAGGCCTCAGGCGCATTCAGGCGCTTGGCTTCTTAAGCTGAAGGCACATTCGGCCTTTTCCGTTCCGGCAATCGCGGCCATCGCGGCAACGCCCGACAACCCCGCTCAAGTCCGGGGCAGGCTGACAACGGACAACCGACAACTTCTCTTCCTACCTTCTAGCCCCGACCTTGACGAAAACGATGGCGATCCCAAAAGAACCCTGCCCGCTACAAGGCCTCATACCGTGGCAGGGCGGCGTGTGGCCCATCCTGTTCCGCAGCCCGCACCCGGTGTTCGGCTGGCTCTATACCATCCACGAGAAGGCCAAGGACCGCCCGCTGTGCATCCACTGGAACGTGAGCCAGGAAGATATCGTGAAGGCCATGGAAGGCTTCGCCACCTTCAAGAAGCACCAGTATGTGAAGCTGGGCCGGAACGGCAGGCGCTGCATCCTTGGCCGCAAGTGGAGCTTCGAGCAGGGCACCTTCATCTATAAGGTGGAAGGCGCGCGGGAAGGGCGGGAATGGTCCGTGGAGCAGGGGGAATTGGAGAAGCGGATATTGGGTGCGGAAGAGGAGAATGGGTGATTGCTCGCACGGCAAAAGGCACGAGCGTGGACGCACGCGCCAGTTGCTGGAAGCACGATGGAAGTCGTGTGAGAGGGAGGGGCGTTATATCGTGGTGTTGCCAATGAACCTATTAGTACTATCTTCGTCACACACATTAGAGCGTGAAGGTCAGCATTGACAACAAACACCTCATTGAACTGTACACTACCGGAGCATCGCGGAAGTACCGCGTTCCGGCCAACGTGGCGGTGGAATTCGTGGCCGCCCTGCGCGAACTGAATTCCGCTGTCACCATCTACGACATCTGGAAGGAGCATCCCAAGCGCAAGTTTGAACGCCTGAAAGGACATGCGAACCGCTATTCGATGCGACTGACAGGGAAGTATCGCTTGGAACTGTCGGTGAACTGGTCCAACGATGAAATGACGATCGGTGACTTCACCGTCGAAGATGTGAGCAACCACTACGACTGACCCCAACCCCCCCACTGCCATGGCCGACGTAAGCCAACTCAAACCCTTCAAGAACCTGCCACCGGGACACTTCATCAAGGACCGGCTGGAAGAACGGGAATGGACACAACAGGAACTGGCCACCGTGCTGGACGTCACGCCCAAACACTTGGGGCAAGTGATGAGCGGTGCCAGCCAACTGACCTATGAGCTCGCACAAAGGCTGGGGGCCACCTTCGATACCAGTCCACAATTCTGGACCAACCTGTATCTGAGCTTCCTGAAATGGGAAAAGGAGGAGGATGGTGCGCTCGAAGAAACAGAGATCCGCACCACCATCTACGAACGCATGCCCGTGAAGGACATGGTGAAGAAGAAATGGTTGAAGAAGAGCAAGAGCGTGGAGGAACTCGAGCAGCAGGCATTGGACTATTGGGACCTGGAGAAGCTGGACTTCTCCTTCATCGATAGCAACTTTACGCCTTGCCTCAACCGCAAGAGCGAGGCCTACAACCAGTTCAACGCCAGCTATGCCGCCACCTGGTTCCAGAAAGCGAAGATGGTGGCCAGCACATACAAGGTACCGGCCTATAACAAGGCCAAACTGGATCAACTGGCAATGGGACTACACAAGTTCACGCCCGAGGAGCAGCACATTCCGGAATTCATCGAAGCGTTGCGTGCCTGCGGAGTCAAGTTCTTCGTGCTGCCTCATCTGGAGAAAACGTACTTGGACGGTGCCGCTTTCATGGACGGCAAGAACCCCGTGGTGGTGTATACCGCCCGCTACAAGCGCATTGACAACTTCTGGTTTACCGTGGTGCACGAAATTGCGCATGTGCTAAAGCATCTTGGCGCGGATTGCCCCTTCGTGCTGGACGACCTGAAGCGCGGCGATGTGGACAAGTTGGAGAAAGAGGCCAACCAACTTGCGAGCAAGTGGCTGAAGCACAACGAAGCGATCAAGTGGCTCGAGCAAAACACAGGTACTTACCTGACGCAAGCCAACGTGCTTGAGTGCGGGGCAGCCATCGGCATCCACCCGAGCATCATCATCGGCGCCTTGTCACACGCCGGCACCATTAGCCACCGCAACCTGCATCTTTTCAATAACAACGTGCTTGAGTTTATTCCGAAGAATGTGCAGCACTAAACGCCAGCGTGTAAACCAAGTGTGAGTTAGAATGTTGGCCATATCTTCCATTAGGCTGGAACACTCGCGGCAAATGAGGGAACGGAGACATTCGTACCATTACATGAGGGCTGAATTAATTTAGGAACTTCGCACGACATACATACGAATTGGATTGATAAGAGATGCCGGATAAAAATCAGGTTGCCTTAAGCTTTTTAGCTCTTGAACCCAGAGACTTCTCATATACCGTTTACCGCAGACGTTTGTCTGCAGAGGAGCAATCTGTCCCGAACCTCAGGTATCTTCCAGAAAATCCTTCTCCTTCGGGGACTGGACGTTTTGAGCGGATTCGATATGAGGTCAGCTTTGAAGAGGCTCCCGGCTTCGAGGCGGTGACATTAGCCTCTTGGATTGATGGCTCATTAACCCAACAAGTGATTTATGAAGCACTCAAAGCTTGTTTGGTTCAACAGGATCTCACAGGTTTGACTGAAACACCTGCTGAAGGCTTTAAACGCGAGGTGTTGTTTCACCTCCACGAACACGAGGAAGGTGTTCGTGAGGTTATTAAGCTTAGGCCATATTGGCTTAGATCAATTGGTCGATTTGGATTCCTATGCAACTTCAACCTACGGGTCCCATTGGATTCAACCATAAGTCAGAAGAGACGGCTTGAGCTTAGTTTGACCCAACGGAATGGGCGAGTCAATGAAGCGTACTATCACGATCAATATGGAAAAATCGGTGAGTTCATAAAAGCATTTCATTCTAAAATTCAGATTCTCGAGCTGCACGATGGCACACGTCTAGAGCTTAGCGGCAAATTATCAAGAGTGCCTTCCTTTAGACTTGATACGCGGACATATGTATTTTCAGGGAACAAGGAGTCAAAAAATCAGTTCTTTGGGCTCCGGGACAACGGCCCATTTAAAACAACGGACCCGAATACGAGACTGGCCTTCCTTTTTCTCCCTGAAGACCGCCCCAAGTCACAGGATCTCTATCGAGCATTGCGCGGTGACACCTACCTAACCTTTACAGGAATGGAGAAAATGTTTCGCACAACCCTTGGGAGGGACAATGTCAGTGGAACTGAAGTTGCGAATTTCGAACCGGAAACAATCAGAATTGCATGTGAAACTATACAGGAACAGTTTGTTAGTGACCGAATTCTGCCAGTCGCAATTGTTCCGTATAGCAAACATGTTTCTAGCGAACAAACGCTTGATTACTACCGCGCTAAACACACGTTTCTTAAAAGTGGGATGGCAAGTCAGTTTGTTGATCGAACCCGAACCATGGACGATCACAATGCCCTCAAGTGGTCTATTTCAAACATCGCGCTTGCAGTCTTCGCCAAGATGGGGGGTGTCCCCTGGCGAATAAAGCCGTCAACGAAGAACTGTCTCATTGTTGGAATTGGCCAAGCGCATCGAGTCAATCAAAAAGTTGTAGAGAAGTATATTGCCTACTCTGTTCTTACTGATTCATCTGGAATCTACGAGAGCATTAGGATGCTTGGGAGTTCGACAGACAAGGACGAATACTTAGCAAAGCTCACCGCCAACCTTCGAAGTGTCCTTACATCACACAAGGGCCAGTATCATTCGTTCGTGCTACATGTCACTTTTAAAATGCGGCATGGCGAAATGGAGGCCATCAAAAAGCTTCTCGATGAGTTGAAAGCTGCAGATTCAGATGAATGCGAATTCATCGTGATCAAGTTCAATGACCACAATGATTTTTTCGGTTTTTCGACCGAACACAACAGCTTGATCCCAAACGAAGGCACAGTAGTTTCGCTTTCTAAAAAGGAATTTGCTCTGTGGTTCTCTGGCGTTAGCACATCTGACTCAAAGGCTCCTAAAAAGCCGGAAAAGCCAGTTCACCTGCAAATACTTTACCCATCTGAACCACTAGGAGAAAGCGACCTTAAACGGCTACTTCAAGATACCATCAACATAGCCGGAGCGAACTGGCGCGGATTCAATGCCAAGTCTATGCCTATCTCCGTTTACTACGCTAAGCTAATTGCCGATTACTACTCCCACTTCCGTCAAGCCGGACTTGAGGAAGTTGATATGGACAACCTTCCACCCTGGTTCCTATGAAATCACCATCAATTACCTTCAAAAAGGATGAGGTCCTTGTACTCCTCGGTGCAGGCGCATCGGTAGACGCTGGAATACCACATTCAGCGGCAATGGTGGACGAGATAGAAAGCGAATTGAAGGGTGATTGGAAAAGATTTCGGGACCTGTACAATTATGTTCGAAGTGCGATCTACTATGCTGACGGGATACAAGGAGTTTTCGGAACGAACGTCAACTACAACATTGAACGACTTGTGGTCTCATTAGACGAGCTCGCGAGACGAGAAGAGCATCCTCTGTACCCATTCATTGGCGCATGGAATCCCAGACTAAGCCAAGTCGCAGGAAATGATTTTCAGGATGTCACGGACTTTAGGACCAAAATCCTCGAAAAACTTCGTCATCAATGGATTGAAATCGACAATTATGAAGGGAAGGCCCAATATTTTAAAGGCCTTGTCGAATTCCAGAAGGAGTTGAACTTCCCACTTCATGTGTTCACTCTGAATTATGACTTATGCGTTGAAAGGGCCTATCAATCCGTTTACAACGAATTGCCTGAAAGGGGGTTTGGTAAGGATCGGCTTTGGAGCCACGGTGTCTTTGATGCGGCTCAAACTGATGATAGCAGTATGTATCTCTATAAGCTCCATGGTTCAATAGATTGGGTTCGAAATGAGCATAAGCGCTTGACCTACAGTGACAGCACGTCAAAAATAAAGGTCGATGAGGGCGAATTGATATTTGGCACCACCTACAAACTACAGTATGTTGACCCTTTCCTTTTCCTCGTATACCAGCTGCGACGATTGTCTTTAGAGGCCCGGCTAATTATTGCAATCGGATATGGATTTTCTGATGAGCATATCAATGGAATTCTAAAACAGGCTTTAAGGGGAGATCCGAATAAGAAGATCGTGGTCGTAACCTACTTTGGGTCCAACCTCAGCCCAGAAGACATAGGCAAGCGAAAGGCGAAATTTCTTAGTCATGTAGTTCAGGAATTAGGCCTGACAGATGGAAATCGGGTAACGCTTATTAATGAAAGTGCGAAGGCCTTCTTGAGCAAGGGCTTAACGCTTGCGGCCATGACTGATCTTTTCCCGCCAGAGGAGTCATTATTCAGTGAAGTGGTTGTTGACTCTCCTGGTCCGCGGCAATAAGCACCCGCCGGCGTTGCCAACACCTGTTCTGTTAAGCATTCGATGTTGGATGCACCTACACGTGCTGGTGTGATACCGGGTCTTCGCCATCCCAGCGGGAGGCAGGCTAGGCGTGACAACCACTGAAGCCCACCCATCACACCCCAAAGCAAACGATCTTCCCTACTTTGCCGCATCTTCCACCACCATGCCCCTAACCCCAGAACAAAAAGCCCGCACCGTCATCGACGACATGCTTCGCCAAGCGGGCTGGGCCGTGCAGGACAAGGACAAGGTGGATTGGAGCAAGAGCCAGGGCATTGCGCTGCGCGAGTACCAGACGGATGTGGGGCCGGTGGACTATGCCCTCTTTGTGGACCGCAAGGCCGTGGGCGTCATCGAGGCGAAGCGCGAAGAGGAGGGTGTGCGCATGACCGTGCATGAGGAGCAATCCAAGGGATATGCGGATGCGCCTTTGCAGTACCTGAACAATGCGCCGCTGCCTTATGTGTATGAGAGCACCGGCACGGTGACCCGCTTCACGGACTACAGCGATCCGGTGCCACGGGGCCGAACCGTCTTCTTCTTCCACCGCCCGGAAACGATGGCGGAATGGCAGCGGAAAGGAACCTCCCTCCGTGCCCGCTTGCAGGACCTTCCCCCGCTGGACCACGAAGGGCTGCGGCCCGCGCAGATCATTGCCGTGGAGAACCTCGAGGCTTCTTTCAAGAACAAACGCCCCAAGGCCCTGATCCAGATGGCCACGGGTGCGGGCAAGACCTTTACGGCGGCCACCTTCGTGTACCGCTTGCTGAAGCATGCCGATGCCAAGCGCATCCTCTTTGTGGTGGATACCAAGAACCTGGGCGAACAGGCCGAGCAGGAGTTCATGAAGTATCAGCCTACGGATGACAACCGCAAGTTCACCGAGCTCTACAATGTGCAGCGGCTCAACAGCAGCTACATCGCCACGGACAGCCAGGTCTGCATCTCCACCATCCAGCGGCTCTATTCCATCCTGAAGGGGGAAGAGCTGGAGGAAAGTGCAGAGCTGGAGAACCCCAACGAGTCCTCTTGGATGGAGCAGCAGATCGACAGGAAGGAAGCGGCCCCGGTGGTGTACAACGAGCGCATCCCCATCGAGATGTTCGACTTCATCATCATCGATGAATGCCACCGCAGCATCTACAACCTCTGGAAGCAGGTGCTCGATTATTTCGATGGCTTCCTCATCGGCCTCACCGCCACGCCGGACAAGCGCACCTTCGGCTTCTTCAACGAGAACGTGGTGAGCCAGTACACCTACGAGGAGTCGGTGACCGATGGCGTGAACGTGCCCTACGAAGTGTACATGATCGAGACGGAGGTTTCGAAGAAGGGCGGATTGATCGAAGCGGGCTGGTTCGTGGACCGGCGCGACAAGCTCACCCGCGCCAAGCGCTGGGCGCAGGAGGATGAGGACACCGAATACCAGCGCAACGACCTGGACAAGAAGGTGGTGAACACCAGCCAGATCCGCAACATCATCAAGGAATACCGCAGGGCCTTGCGCACCACCATCTTCCCCGATCGCTTCAATGCCGACGGCAGCTACGAGGTGCCCAAGACGCTCATCTTCGCCAAGACCGACAGCCATGCCGACGACATCATCAAGATCGTGCGGGAGGAGTTCGATGAGGGCAACGATTTCTGCAAGAAGGTGACCTACAAGATCACCGAGGACCCCAAGACGGTGCTCAACCGCTTCCGCAATTCCTACAACCCGCGCATTGCCGTTACCGTGGACATGATCGCGACAGGCACCGATGTGAAACCGCTGGAAGTGCTCCTTTTTATGCGCGATGTGAAGAGCATCAACTACTTCGAGCAGATGAAGGGCCGCGGCACGCGCACCATTGCCGATGACAAGCTGAAGGAGGTGAGCAGCACCGCACGCAGCAAGACCCACTTTGTGATCGTGGATGCCGTGGGCGCCACCAAGAGCAAGAAGACCGACAGCCGCCCGCTGGAACGCAAACGGAACGTGCCCATGAAAGACCTCTTGGGCGCGGTCACCATGGGCGTGCAGGAAGAAGACCTCTTCCTTTCGCTGGCCAACCGATTGATCCGGCTGGACAAGCAGATCACCGGGAAGGAGAAGGAAAAAGTGCTCGAGCTTTCCGGCGGAAAGAACCTGAAGCAGATCACCAAGGAGCTCCTTACCGCCTACGATCCCGACGCGCTGGAGCAACTGACCAAGACCATGGTGGAGCGGACACCCGTGGAGGAGCGCACGCCGCTACTGCGTGAAAAGGCAGAGAAGGAAGCACAGGCCGAACTCGCCTTGGAGGCTTCCAAGACCTTCAACGGTGAGCTGAACACCTACCTGGACAATGTGCGCAAGATGCACGACCAGATCATCGATCACCGCAACATCGATACGGTGACGCGCAGCGAGTGGGACAAGGAGGCGCTGGACCAGAGCAGGGAATTGGTGCAGGAGTTTGCCGAATACCTACTGGCCAACAAGGACGAGATCACCGCGCTCAGCATTTTCTACGACCAGCCCTACCAGCGCAGGACCATCACCTTCAAGATGATCAAGGAGGTGCTGGAGAAACTGAAATTGGACAAACCGAACATAGCCCCGCACCGCGTGTGGGATGCCTACAGCGCGCTGGAAGAGGTGAAGAGCGAACGCCCCGAAAGCGAACTCACCGCCTTGGTCTCGCTGATCCGCAAGGTCTGCGGGCTGGATGCGCAATTGACCAACTACAGCTCCGTGGTGGACAAGAATTTCCAGCAGTGGATCTTCCGCAAGCAGGCCGGCGAGCTGAAGTTCACGCCCGAGCAGATGGACTGGCTGCGCATGATCAAGGAGCATGTGGCCAACAGCTTCCATGTGGAAGTGGACGACCTGGACTATACGCCCTTCAACGCCAAAGGCGGCCGCGGCAAAATGTGGCAGCTCTTCGGGGAAGGCATGGACGGGATCATTGAGGAGTTGAACGAAGCTTTGGTGGCGTGATGAAAGTGGATTGGGTGGAAGTTGAACTTGGGAAGATCTCAAGTAAGATCCAATACGGCTATACCGAATCTTCTTCTCAGGAGGAGATCGGCCCCAAGTTCCTGCGCATAACGGACATTCAAAACAATCAGGTCAATTGGGATGAAGTTCCATTTTGCCCAATAAGTCCATCAAAACTACCGGACTACCTTCTTGAAAAAGATGATCTCCTTTTTGCAAGGACGGGAGCAACCGTTGGGAAGAGCTTTCTGATCCGGTCCACAATTCCAGAAGCTGTATTCGCTTCCTATCTGATAAGAGTTCGGGTAGAGAAAAGCGTCATCGATGTAGTCTTCCTTTCGTATTTCTTCTACTCGCCCTTCTATTGGAAACAGATCACGGAGGGCCAGGTTGGAATTGGACAGCCAAACGTAAATGGAACGAAACTCAAGAAGCTCGTCACACCCCTCCCGCCCCTCCCCGAGCAGCGGTCCATCGTGGGCAAGCTGGAGCAGCTCTTCAGTGAACTGGACAGCGGCATAGGCGAACTGCAACGCGCGCAGGCCAAACTCAAGGTCTACCGCCAAGCGGTCTTGAAGAAGGCCTTTGAGGGGGAGTTGACCGGCCATAAACCGAAGGACGGAGAGCTTCCGAAAGGATGGAGCGTGGTTAGATTGGCAGAATTGATGGCGAGTGTTCGCAATGGACATTCCAAGAAGCCTGATGATTCGGGACACCATAGAATTCTTAGGATCAGTTCCGTCCGACCCTTCGCACTTGACCTCTCTGATGTGCGCTTCCTCGAGGAAGCATTAGAGGAAAAGGATGAAGTAGTTGAGAACGATTTGCTCTTCACCCGTTACAATGGAAGCCGAGACTACGTGGGTGTGTGTGCTCGGGTGCCAGCACTTTCTGAACCGCTCTACTATCCAGATAAGCTTATTCGATGTAGGCCATTACTCGAAGATGCAATGCACTCCAAGTACTTAGAGTATGCAGCAAACTGCGGGATGTCCAGAGAATTTATACGAAGAAGGATCAGGACAACCGCAGGTCAATCGGGTATCTCTGGCAGTGATGTAAAGAACACTCCAATACCATTGTGTCCGATCGAAGAACAACACCAGATCGTCCAAGCCATCGAGAGCCGCCTTTCGGTCTGCGATAAGCTGGAAGAGACCCTAGCCACCAACCTGCAAAAAGCCGAGGCGCTGCGGCAGAGCATTCTGAAGAAGGCGTTTGAAGGGCGCTTGTTGAGCACCGCCGAGTTGGAGGCGTGTAGGAAGGAGAAGGATTGGTGCCCGGCCGGGGAGTTGTTGGAGCGGGTGAAGGGGAACCGGGACTGAGTGCATGTCCGTCATGCCGTCCGTCATGGCGGGCCTGACCCGCCATCCCGGCTCCTTAACGACCATCCCCTGAGAGGATCCTTGCATGGGTTGCTGGGGAACCGGGACTGCGGGTCGAGCCCGCAGTGACGACGAACCACGAGGCCCGCAGTGACGATATCAACCGGCCCGCAGTGACGACGAACAACCGAGCCCGCAGTGACGACGCCCATCCTCAACTACATTCGCTTCATGCAGCAGTCCTGGGTATACATGATGGCCAACCGATGGAACAGCGTGCTGTACACCGGCGTCACCAGCGAGTTGCCCGATCGTGTGCTCGAACACAAGCAGCACAAGTATCCGACCTCCTTCACCGCCCGGTACAATTGCGAGAAGCTCGTTTGGTATGAAGAGCACAACGACATTGAGGTCGCCATTGCCCGCGAAAAGCAATTGAAGAATTGGAAGCGCGCATGGAAGGATGCGCTCGTGGTGAAACTTAACCCGGAGTGGAAGGACTTGAGCGAGGATTGGTAGTGCTGGGGAACCGGGATGGCGGGTCAGGCCCGCAGTGACGACGTACCACCAGACCCGCATTGCCGACCGTGGCGTCCGTGACGTGTGTCGGTCATAGCGGGCTTGACCCGCCATCCCGGCTCGTTAACGACCATCACTCCCGAGAGTGTCTTACATGGGTTGCTGGGGAGCCGGGACTGCGGTTCAGGCCCGCAGTGACGACACCAACCAGGCCCGCAGTGACGACATCAACCAGGCCCGCAGTGACGAGGTACCACCAGACCGTGCCCTGTACCCTGAACAGCGCTTAACTTGCTGCCGCTATGAAACAGATCGTGATCGATACTGGCAACACCACGGGCCTGGCAGCCTTTGGCCTGTTCGCGAAGGAGGGGCTGAAAGCGGGAGATACCGTTCGGATCTTGAAACGGCCCAAGCTTTCGCAAGAGGCCTGGGTGGCTTTGGTGCTGCTGGTCATGGTCGCTGCCAACTATTTTCTGAAAAGGAAACCGGCGAACAACGTGGTCCTTGGGGCAGATGACCTTATTACAGAGCTTGCGAAGAGCGACAAGGGGGTGGCGGCTCTTCAGCAAGAGTTGAAGGCCGACCACGATGTGAACGTGGAGACCGACCCACCGGTTGATCCGGAATACGATTCCTGGCGTGAGTTCGCACTTCAAACATTGAACAGGGGCTATGCCGATAACGAACCGGACATCAGCCATATCACCCTGCTGGAACCGAACCCGGACTACAGGCCATGGAAGCCGGACAAATAGTTCGCGTCTGCGTTCCTCAAGCGGACCGCGTGGTGAAAACCCGGCCGGTCGTTCTGTTGAAGCAATTCCCGCCATACGGCGATTGGCTGGTCTGTGGCATCAGTAAGAGCATTGATATAGCGGTAGCAGATCTCGACATTGTACTGGATGAGCAACATCCGGACTATGCGCTTTCACGACTGGATCATCCGGGCGTCATCCGCCTAGGATTCCTGAACGCCGTTTCACGCTATGATGTCGAAGGCGTCATGGGTCGGGTTTCGCCAAGTACTTACGCGCTTATCATGGAGCGCCTGATCGACCACCTGCGCGCACGATGATCCCCTCAACTCGCGCGAACGTCCACGCTCGTGCGCTTGACCAACCAAGTCAACGGATACAAGCAGCGCGGATAGCAGAAGGCAGATCGACGAAAGGCACGAGCGTGGTCCGATATGCATCGGACGCTCGCGCCAGAGAATAGAATAGGAATACACAAGTAGAAAGATCATGACCGAATCCGCCATCGTCTCCAAAGTCTGGAACTTCGCCAACGTACTCCGCGACGACGGCGTAGGCTACGGCGACTACCTGGAGCAGATCACCTTCCTCCTCTTCCTGAAAATGGCGGACGAGCAGAGCAAGCCGCCCTACAACCGAAAGGTGGGCGTACCCGAGGGCTTCGACTGGGAGAGCCTCACCACCAAGCGCGGCTCGGAACTGGAAGCGCACTATACCCAATTGCTCCGCACCCTCGGCCAGCAGAAGGGAACGCTGGGCCAGATCTTCACCAAGGCGCAGAACAAGATCCAAGACCCGGCCAAGCTCCTGAAGGTGATCGACATGATCGACAAGGAGAAATGGTCCATCATGGATGCGGATGTGAAAGGCGACATCTACGAAGGCCTCCTCGAGAAGAACGCGGAAGACACCAAGAGCGGCGCCGGGCAATACTTCACCCCGCGGGCCCTCATCCGCGCCATGGTGGAGTGCGTGCGTCCGCTACCGGAGAAGACCATCCACGACCCGGCCTGCGGCACCGGTGGCTTCTTCTTGGCGGCATACGACCACATCGTGGCCAACAACAAGTTGGACAAGGAGGACAAGAAATTCCTGAAGGACCAGACCTTCAGCGGCAACGAGATCGTGGCAAGCACCCGCCGGATGTGCTTGATGAACATGTTCCTGCACAACATCGGCGAGATCGATGGCGAGAGCTTCATTTCCGGCGCCGATGCGCTCATAGCCGACCCCGGCGTGAAATACGACTACGTGCTGGCCAACCCGCCCTTCGGCAAGAAGAGCAGCATGACCATCACCAACGAGGATGGCGAACAGGAGAAGGAGGACCTCACCTACAACCGGCAGGACTTCTGGGCCACAACCAGCAACAAGCAGCTCAACTTCCTCCAGCACATCCGTACACTTTTGAAAGTGAACGGAGAAGCGGCAGTGGTCCTCCCGGACAACGTGCTCTTCGAGGGCGGCGCCGGGGAAACCGTGCGGAAGGAATTGATGAAGACCACGGAGCTGCACACCATCCTGCGCTTGCCCACGGGTATCTTCTACGCCCAAGGCGTAAAGGCCAACGTACTCTTCTTCGACAACAAGGCAGCCTCCAAGGACGCGTGGACCAAGGAAGTGTGGATCTACGACTACCGCACGAACATCCACCACACGCTGAAGAAGAAGACCATGAAGCTGGATGACCTTCAGGACTTCATCACGCTCTACAACCCGGACAACCGCAACAAGCGCAAGGAGACCTATTCGGAAAAAGAGCCGGAAGGCCGTTGGCGCAAGTTCAGCTACGCCGAGATCATCGCCCGCGACAAGACAAACCTCGACATCTTCTGGCTAAAGGACAAAAGCCTCACCGACCTGGAGAACCTTCCCGATCCGGAGATTTTGGCTGCGGAGATCGTGACTGATCTGGAGAGTGCGCTGGATAGTTTCCGGGGGATCGAGGGGGTGCTAGCGGGGGAGTGATCTCCTCAATGCACCGCCCCCGCATCCACCCCACCCTCCAGTACCTCTTGTAGGTACGCCGGCAGGGCATCCAGAAAGTCCAGCCCGGTAGCGGCTTCGATCTGGTCCACGCTGGTGCGGTAGTCATACCACGGCTGGGCGTTCGCGTACTGGGTGTTCGGCATGTCCACGGCGATGACGCGGGTGGTGGCGTCCACGCGGCTCAGGTCGTCGGTGCCTTCGGCAGAATGAGGATGTGCCTTGGAATGAAAGGCCGAGGGCCGCAGCGCTTGAAGAGGCCGAAGGACCTGAAATGCCGAACAGCCGGAATGCGCTTAAACAGGCCTGAAAGCCTGAAGCCGAGATATCTGCCGGAGGCCAATGCCAGCAGGCCTGAAGGCGCCTAAAGAACCTGAATGCGCCTAAGCCGCTGAACAACTGCCGACGAAATAAAGGCTAACGCACGCTCGCTTAATTCCCCACCTCCCCCGCCCCCAACTGACTAACCGGCTCCGACGCCGCCCGCTCCACCACGCTTTGGATCTTCGTGCGGATGTTCATCTGGGCCAGCTTCTTGTTGTTCGCATCAGTATAGACGCGGTTGCTGAGGAAGACATAGACGGTGCCGTTGGCGGGGTCGGCCCAGACCATGGTGCCGGTGAAGCCGGTGTGGCCGAAGCTGCTCCGGCTGACGTTGTCGCTGCTGGGGCCGGGGGCTCCGCGTTCCTGTGGGCGGTCCCAACCTAGGCCGCGGCGGTTGTCCGTCTTCGGGTGGCCCGTGCAGAAGTGGCAGGCGGTGAACTCCGTGATCGTCTTCGCCTTCAGGTAGCGCTTGCCTCCGTAGGTGCCGCCGTTCAACAGCATCTGCATGATGACGGCCAGGTCGTTGGCATCGGAGAACAGGCCCGCATGCCCGGCGACGCCGCCCATCATCGCTGCGCCGGGGTCATGCACGTCGCCGTGGATCTGTTCATGGCGGAAGTTGGTATCGTCCTCCGTGGGCATGATGCGGTCCAGCGGAAAGCGCTCCCAAGGCCGGTAGCCCATGGTGGTGAGGCCCAAGGGGGCATAGTAGGTGGTCTTCAGGAAGCGGTCGAAGGGCATGCCGGAGACCTGTTCCACCACGCGCATAAGGAGGTACATGCCCATGTCGCTGTACACGTATTTGCCGCGCTCTATGGTGGGAGTGTTCAGCACCCATTGCACCAAGGAATCCCGGTACGTGCTGCTGATGTAGACGCTGTCGGCCACACGCATATCGTGCACGGGGTCGGCGACGTTGGTCACGAGCTCCGGCTTCAGTTTCCCCTTGTCCAGCAGCCGCAGGTAGAAGGGTGAGAAAGGCCTCAGACCCGCTTGGTGCGCCAGGATCTCGCTCAACTTCAGCGAAGCGTGATACGGATGGCCCGCCACGACCTTCGGGATGTAATCCCCCAAGGTCTTCTCCACATCCACCTTGCCCTCATCCACCAATTTCATCAACGCCAGCGTAGTCCCGGCGACTTTGCTGATGCTGGCGAGGTCGTAGATATCATCGGTGTTCACCGGGCGTGTGCCGGCATAGGTGGGTGAGCCGTAGGCCTTGTTCCAGACGACGTTGCCGTTCTTCGCCACCAGCACTTGGCAGCCGGGATAAGCTTTGGCATCCAATCCTGCGCGCACGATGGTGTCGATGCGCATGAGCTCACCGGTCTCCATGCTGTCCTCTTCGGGGACCCCGTAGCGCAAGCGGCCAATGGCGGGCACTTTCAACCCTTGGCCATACGGGAAGAAGGCCGAAGCGGTGACCGGCAGCTTACCGCTGGCGGGAATGGCGCCGAAGAGCAGTTGTGCAGCCAGGTCCTGGCTGTCGGCATTCTCCTCGTAGGCCACCACCAGGGCGTTCCAGCGCTGGGCGCCGTAGGCCATGCCCAGCCGATAAGGATTCGCGAAGAGCACGAAGGCCATGCGCTGTTGATCGGCCAAACGGCGCAGGAAGTCGAGTGTGAGCTGGGGCACGCCGAACTCCTTGGTCACCGATGTCGAGGTCTTGTGCACGGAGGTGATCACCAGGTCGAACTTCTTCAGGCTGTCCAACAAGGCCTGCGACTGCGCCGTGTTGAGGATCTTTTCGCAACGCAGGAAGGTGATGTTCGCATAGCGGCCCAACGCTTTCTGGAAGGTGTTGTTCAGCCCGTCCCCGATCACCAGCGAGGCGATGCGCAAGGTGTCGAGCCCTTGGATCGGCAGTGTGCCGTCGTTGCGGACCACGGTGAGTGACTCGCCGTAGAGCCTGCGGCGCAAGGCCAAGGCCTCGGGCGTGTTGAGGTCCGCAAAGAGACCCTCGCGCTGTACCCGCTTTACATGGTCCAGCTCGGCCCAATCCTTGGCACGAAGCACTTTCAGGCAGGCGTCATCGATCACTTCCGGCGAGACTTCCCCGCTGTCCACGGCCTGCTTGATGCGTTGGATCGCCTTCACGGGATCCTGCGGGAAAAGCAGGATGTCATTGCCGGCCTTCAGCGCACGCAATTCGATCTCACCGGGCTTGTCCGCGTTCGCGATGCCCTTCATGTTCAACGCATCGGTGATGACCAGCCCTTTGAAGCCCATCTTCTCTTTCAGCAGATCGGTGACGATGGGTTTGCTCATGGTGCTTGGCAGCCCCGGCGTGCTGTCCAGCGCGGGCACCTCGAGATGGGCCACCATCACCCCGCCCACACCGGCGTCGATCAAGCGCTGGAAGGGATGCAGTTCCACGGAGTCCAAGCGTTCGCGGGAAGCGGTGACCATGGGCAAGGTCTTGTGGCTGTCCTGGTCCGTGTCGCCATGACCGGGGAAGTGCTTCGCCGTGGCGATCACTCCGCCGCGTTGCAGGCCCTTCATGTACGCAAGGCCTTTGCGGGCCACCATCTCCGGGTTCTCCCCGAAGCTGCGGTCGTTGATCACGGGGTTGGCGGGATTCACGTTAACGTCCACATCGGGGCTGAAACTCACCTGCACGCCGAGCCGCTTCATCTGGCGGGCGATCTCCTCGCCCATCAGCTCGATGCCCTCCTCGTCGGAAGTGGCGCCCAAGGTCATCTGGCGCGGGAATTTGATGGTGCTGTCCAAGCGCATGGAGAGGCCCCATTCGAGGTCCATGCCGATGAGGATCGGCGTTTTGGCCTCGGCCTGGTAGCGGTTCACAAGGGTGGCCTGCCGCAGCGGACCGCCTTGGAAGAAGATCAAGCCGCCGATGCCATACTGCTGCACCAGTTTATCGATATCGGCGATGTGCTTGGCGTCCTTGTTGCTGTAGGCCGCCACCATCATAAGCTGCGCGATGCGTTGTTCCATGCTCAGCGAGGCGAACACGGAATCAGCCCAAGGCGAAGGGCGTTCGAGGAAAGGGGGCAGCGTCTTCCGCACGGATGCGGGCGCTCCACCTCCGAGGGAGATAAGGCCCACCAAGGCCCCGATGGATATGATGATCGTACGTTTCATGAACTGCCGTCAAAATTACCGGCACCCTATAGGCGCTTTGGTAAACAGCCATGCCAGTTGTCAACAGAACGGACGGTATAGCATGGTTGTTGGACCGTGGGTCGTGATGTTTTTGTCCACTTACCTTTTCGCGATTCCGGGTCAAGCCCGGAATGACAACTGCACTTGGTCGGGGGGGGGGGGGTGCGGGGGCGGGGGCGGGGGGGGGGGGGGCGCCCCCGGGGCCGTTGTGGAGCCGGCCGCGGCGGCGCGGGGGGGGCGAGGGTGGGTGGGGGGGGGGCCCCGCAAGCGGGGGGGGG
>JBBSUV010000022.1:0-63903 GCA_038234075.1 Flavobacteriales bacterium
GATCACCACCAAAAAAAGGTAGCCCGGAACAATGCCCAGGCTACACAGGATAGTGCTTTGCAGCAACTTCCTTTGGAACTCTAAAGATAGTCGAAAATAAATCGACAGGACACTTGCATGTTAACACAGTACCTGCGTTGGAACGTTTGCATGAACTTTGTCGGCATGTCCGGCCATGAAGAATCCTTCGCATTGAACCGCGCGCTTTGGAATGCGCGTACTGAACATCATGTCGGCTCGAAGTTCTATGATGTGGAAGGTTTCTTGGCTGGTAAGAATTCCTTGAGCGCGAAGGAGCTGGTCCTGCTGGGCGATGTTGCAGGGAAGAGCGTCCTGCACTTGCAATGTCATTTCGGCCAGGACACGCTTTCGATGGCGCGTATGGGGGCTGATGTGACCGGGCTGGACCTATCGGATGTTGCGATCGCAGAAGCACGGAAACTCGCTTTGCGTGCGGGTTTGAATGCCGACTTCATTGAGGCGAACGTGTTGGAATATCAACCTGCGCTGAAGGATCGTTCCGACATCGTCTTCACCAGCTACGGCGTGCTGGGCTGGCTTCCGGAGTTGGGAAGGTGGGCGGAGAACATCGCGCGGTATTTGAAGCCCGGCGGCAAATTGGTGCTGGTGGAATTCCATCCTGCCGTGTGGATTTTCAACAACGCGTTCACCGAAGTGGCGTACTCCTATTTCAACCGGGAGGTGATCGAGGAAACAGAAATGGCGACCTATGCCGATGGCACTGCGCTGATCAACTTGAAGTCCCACGGTTGGAACCACGCGATCGGGGAAACGATGACCGCATTACTGGATGCCGGCCTACGGATCGAGCGCTTCGAGGAACTGGACGGCTCACCGCATGACTGCTTTCAAAAGACAGTCAAAGGCGCTGACGGGTTCTACCGCATAGCAGGTATGGAAGGCAAGTTGCCTATGGTCTATGCAGTGGTGGCATCACGGCTTTGAGAAGCTCCATCGGGCCATCGCTTCGGGACCTTGCATTTGGACATTTATTAAGTTCTCCATTCAGTGTCCGCTTCGGGAGACACTGATCGTAAATTCGCACCTCTTTTCCAGAATCCCATGTCCAGCAAGATCGCTCAACGCAACTCCAAGATCCATGGCCAAGGCGTCTTCGCCACTGCGCCCATCAAGGCTGGAGAAGACGTCATTGAATACAAGGGAAAGTTGCGCACGCACAAAGAGGTCGACGAGGAATATGGAGGCAAGGACACCGGCCATACCTTCCTATTCATCCTGAACGACACCTACGTGATCGACGCTAACATCGGTGGCAATGTGGCGCGGTGGCTCAACCATGGTTGCGCCCCTAATTGTCAAGCCTTCGTGATCGAGGATGAGGGCGGCGACGCGCGCAAGGACAAGGTGGTGATCGAGGCGATCCGCGACATTGAAGCGGGCGAAGAGCTCACCTATGACTACGACATCCGGATCGGGGAGCCCATCACGGCGGAAGAGCGTCTGTTGTGGGCGTGCCACTGTGGCTCACCGAACTGCACCGGAACGATGATCAAGGCCAAGAAGTCCCGCAAGCGCACCGCCGAGCCGGCCTGAACCATGGCCAGCCCGATCATCGTGCGCCGTTCACGCATCCACGGCAATGGCGTTTTCGCCTCGCGCGACCTGCCTGAAGGCACGGAGCTGATCGAGTACACGGGCCGCCTGATCACCATCGCCGAGGCCGATGAGCTTTACGACGAGATCTACAAGGGGCACACCTTCCTTTTCACGCTGAACGAGGAGTGGATCATTGACGGGAACGTGGACGGAAATGACGCGCGCTGGATCAATCACAGCTGCGAGCCGAACTGCATTCCCTACCTGCACTCCCACCCCCGCGATCGGCGCAAGGACCGTGTCGTCATCGAGACACTTCGGGATGTGGAGGAAGGCGAAGAGTTGAGCTACGATTATGGCATCAGTTTCGATGTGCCTTACACAGCAAGGCTCAAGCGCATCTGGGCATGTCGCTGCGGAGCGCCGAGCTGCACCGGAACGCTTTTAAAACCCCGCACCCATCTACGGCTGACCGGAGCCTGATCTACTTGGCACGCGGATTGCCAACACTACTCCGACCTAACTTCACGCACCCTCAAAGGCATTTCGCCACCTACCCATGAACCAAGCACTCCTACTACTCGCCACCTTCCTGATCTCCTTGAGCTCCTTCGCACAGGACGACCCCAAGAGCAAGGCCATCGTGGACGCGTTGATCGCGAAGAATAAGAGCTATACGAGCTTCGACGCGGATTTCAGCAGCCGCTTGGTCAACACCGGCAGTAAACTGGACGTCAAGCAGGAGGGCAACATCAAGGTGAAAGGCCGCAAGTTCCGCCTAGCCATGCTTGATAATATCGTGATCAATGATGGGGCCGCACTGTGGACATACAGCAAGAAGAGCAACGAGGTGAGCATCAGCGACCCCAAGGAGATGGATGAAACACTTGACCCTGCGAACCTCTTCAACGTCTACGAGAAAGGGTTCAAGAGCCAGTACGTGGGAGCCAGCACCGAGGACGGCGTGGCTGTGGAAACGATCAAGCTGTTTCCTCTGGATCCCTCCAAAAAGCCTTTCCACACTGTAATCCTCACGGTGGACAAGAAAAAGATGGAGCCGCGCAAGGTGGAGATGAAGTACAAGGACGGTAATGATGTGACCTACGTGCTGAAGACCTTCAAACCGAATGCCGAGATGGTTGACGCGCTATTCACCTTTGACAAGAGCAAGTACCCCGGCGTGGAGGTGAACGACATGCGGTAACAGCCCGAGTTGTAACGGCGTTCAGCGTAAAAGGAGCATGCGCCCTTGTCATTACCCGTTAGGTCTTCGGATCTAGCATAACCAAGGCGGGTAGGACCATTTGCCCTCCTCTGCGGCGCAGTATTGTAGGTTCAAATCGCGCCGCAACTACTTTCGCACCCCCCTTTGGCCGATGCGGAGTTAAGTCCTGCATGCCTGGTACCATGCATAAGCCGCATACGCACCCGCTGTCGTGGGCCGGTCTGTTGATCACGTTGGGCATCATCTACGGGGACATCGGCACCTCCCCCCTTTATGTTTTCAAGGCGATCATCGGGGAGCACCCGATCACTGAGCAACTCGTTCTGGGCGGCATCAGCTGTGTGTTCTGGACACTCACCATCCAGACCACCTTCAAGTACATCCTGTTGACCCTTCAAGCGGACAACCGCGGTGAAGGCGGCATATTCTCCCTTTATGCGCTGGTGCGACGTTTCGGGAAATGGCTTTGGCTGCCTGCCATCATCGGTGCAGGCACTTTGCTGGTGGACGGCATCATCACACCATCCATCACGGTGAGCTCCGCAGTGGAAGGCTTGGGCGGGTTGCCCATTCTGGAAGGCATCATCACACCGGGCAACGCGCTCACGGTGACCGTGGTTCTCATCATCATCTCCGGCATCTTCTTCTTCCAACGCTTCGGCACCAAGGTGGTCGGCTTCGCCTTTGGCCCCATCATGTTGGTCTGGTTCACCATGCTGCTTGTATTGGGCGTAACGCACATCGCCCATTTCCCGCATGTGCTACTTTGCTTGAGCCCCTATTACGCCTATGACCTGCTGGTGCATTACCCCGGTGGCTTCTGGCTATTGGGCGCGGTGTTCCTCTGCACCACAGGTGCCGAAGCCCTGTACAGTGACCTTGGCCATTGCGGTAGAAAGAACATCCAGATCAGCTGGATCTATGTGAAGATCGCGCTCGTGGTGAACTACATGGGCCAAGGCGCATGGCTCTTGGGCTTGGGCGATGACAAGCTGCTGGGGCGCAATCCCTTCTTCGAGATGATGCCGCATTGGTTCCTTCTCACCGGGATCATCATCGCCACCTTGGCCGCCATCATTGCCAGCCAGGCCTTGATCAGCGGGGCATTCACTCTGATCAATGAAGCGATCACCCTGAACTTCTGGCCCCGGGTGCGGGTGCGCTTCCCCACGGAGGTCCGGGGCCAGGTCTATATCCCCAGCGTGAACTGGATGCTCTATGCGGGCTGCATCGGCGTGATGCTTTACTTCCGTGAAAGCTCGCTGATGGAAGCGGCTTACGGCTTCTTCATCTGCGTGGCGATGCTGATGACCACCACCTTGATGTTCGGATACCTGCGCTACGTGCGGCGTTGGGCCCTGTGGCTGGTCCTACCCGTGATCGGGCTCTTCTTCACCGTGGAAAGCGCCTATTTCGTGGCCAACGTGGTGAAGATCACCCATCGGGTGTGGTTCATCGCCTTCGCCGTTGGCTTGGTAGCTGTGATGTATGTGTGGTACAAGGCGCGAAAGATCACTAACCGCTACCTGAAGTTCGTGCCATTGGCGGACCATGCCGAAGCCCTGCGTGAACTGAGCGCGGACAAGGACATCCCCAAGTTCGCCACGCACTTGGTCTACCTCATCAAAGCCGATCACATGGACCAGGTGGAGGAACAGGTGATCCAGAGTATCCTCAGCAAAAAGCCGCGCCGCGCGGAGATCTACTGGTTCGTCCACGTGAACTACACGGACGAACCCTACACCATGGAATACCGCGTCACCGAAATGATCGACGACAAGGTGATCCGGATCGACTTCCAGTTGGGCTTCCGGGTACAGCCACGGATAAACCTGCTGTTCCGGCGTGTTCTGGAGGAGCTGGACGCCGATCAGGAGCTCATCTTCAGCAGCAAGTATGAAAGCATTAAGAAAGGCGATTTCCATGCAGACATCTGTTACGTATTGCTGGAACGCTTTCTTTCCGTGGAGAACGAGTTCACCATACGTGACGATGTGATCTTGGACATCTACTATTTCCTGAAACGCTTCTCGCTCAGCGATCGTGCATCCCTTGGCTTGGACCCCAACGTTACGGTGGTTGAAAAGGTGCCATTGGTGCTGCAGGCGGTGCGCGAGATGCCCCTTCTGCGGACCGGGCGTCCGGACCGGCCTGTGGCGTAGGCCTTTTCCTGCAACCCCGTCCTGCCCGCCGACGTATGCGGCATCTCGCCGGGCAAGCCGAAGGTGCTACATTCGCCCCCCTTTTCCGCTGCCCAGCCGAAGTTCGGCATCCTGCTCCACATGCAAAAACCGCACACGCATCCCTTGTCCTGGGCGGGCATGCTTGTCACGCTGGGGATCATCTTCGGCGACATCGGCACCTCGCCGTTGTATGTGTTCAAAGCGATCATTGGTGAGACCACGCCCATCAATGAGCGGCTGGTGCTCGGTGCTTTGAGCTGCGTCTTCTGGACCCTCACGCTCCAGACCACGTTCAAGTACATCATTGTCACACTACAGGCGGACAATCGTGGTGAGGGCGGCGTATTCTCCTTGTACACACTGGTGCGCCGCTTTGGCAGGTGGGTCTGGATCCCGGCGATAATCGGTGCAGCCACCTTGATGGCGGACGGCATCCTCACGCCGCCCATATCGGTGGCCTCGGCCATTGAAGGCCTTGGCGGCGTTGATGCTTTTTCGGGCATCATCGCACCGGGCAACACCACCACCGTGCTGATCGTGATCGTTATCATCAGCCTGCTCTTTTTCTTCCAGCGCTTCGGCACCAAAGTGGTAGGCTTCGCATTCGGGCCCATCATGCTCATCTGGTTCAGCACGCTCTTGGTACTAGGCCTCTCAAAGATCGTTCACACCCCGCACGTGTTGGCCAGCCTCAATCCCAAGTATGCGATCGATCTGCTCACACGATACCCCGGCGGCTTCTGGTTGTTGGGGGCAGTGTTCCTGTGTACCACCGGCGCTGAGGGGCTTTACAACGACATGGGCCATTGTGGCCGCCGCAACATCCGGACGACCTGGATCTTCGTAAAGACAGCGCTGGTCTGCAACTACATGGGGCAGGGCGCTTGGTTGTTGGAGAACCAGGGCATGCTGCTGGAAGGGCGCAACCCGTTCTATGAGATGATGCCGCAATGGTTCCTGCTATCGGGTATCGGCATCGCCACCTTGGCGGCGGTCGTGGCCAGTCAAGCGGTGATCAGCGGCTCGTTCACCCTGATCAACGAGGCCATCACCCTGAACTTCTGGCCCCGGGTGAAGGTGAAATTCCCCACGCTGGTGAGGGGGCAGATCTACATCCCCAGCGTCAACTGGCTGCTCTGGGCTGGTTGTGTGGGGGTGATGTTCTACTTCGGCAGCAGTGGCAACATGGAAGCGGCATACGGCTTCTTCATCGTGGTGGCCATGTTGATGACCACCGTGCTGCTCTTCGGCTACTTGCGCTTCGTGCGCCGCTGGCACATGGCGCTGGTGCTGCTGGTGATCGGCATGTTCTTCACGTTGGAGCTCGCCAACTTCGTGGCGAACGCGGTGAAGATCCTGCACCGGCCCTGGTTGGTAGTAGCGGTGATCCTGGTGTTCGGGGTGATGTTCACCTGGTACAAGGCGCGCAAGATCATCAACCGCTTCATCCGGTTCGTGCCGTTGATGGACTCTGCCCAAGCGCTGCGCGACCTGAGCGACGATCACGACATCCCCAAGTTCGCCACACACTTGGTCTATCTCACCAAGGCGAACAACCCCATCCAAGTGGAGAGCCAGATCATCAACAGCATCATGGCGCGCAAGGTGAAGCGGGCCGAGATCTACTGGTTCGTGCACGTGAACTACACGGACGAACCGTACACCATGGAATACCGCATCACCGAGCTGATCGACGATAAGGTGATCCGGGTGGACTTCGATCTGGGCTTCCGCGTGCAACCACGCGTGAACCTGCTGTTCCGGCGGGTATTGGAGGAATTGGACGCCGATCAGGAGCTCAAATTCCGCAACAAGTACGAAAGCATCAAGAAGGGCGATTTCCATACGGACATCTGCTACGTGATCACCGAGCGGATCCTTTCGGTGGAGAACGAATTCAACGTGCGGGACAACTTCATTCTCGACATTTATTACAGCTTGAAGCACTTGGCGTTGAGCGACCGGGAAGCCATGGGACTGGACCCCAACGTGACGGTCGTGGAGAAAGTGCCTCTAGTGCTACAAGCGCCAAGAGAGATCCCACTGAAGCGCATGAGCATGAAGCGGCAGGGCAACCTGGAGTAGGTCCTGTTGCAGACGACATTCGCTCTCCGGAACACGACTTCCAGACTCAGGGCTCAGGACTCGGGACTTCAGTTCAACCCTCTCTCCCGTTCGATCCGCTCCCAGGCGTCCCGCACTTTCTTGAACTTCTCGGAAGCCGCTTTTTGGAACTCTTCGCCCAAGTGCGCTACCCGGTCCGGATGGTGTTTCATGGCGGCACGTCGGTAAGCCTTCTTCAACTCCTCGTCGCTGGCCTTGGGGTCCACTTCCAGGATCGCATACGCCGATCCCACGGACGGTCCCCGGAACATGGCATCGAGCGACGCGAGGTCCTTTTGGCTAATGCCTAGATCGGCAGCTATTTGCTCCAGCACCCGGCGTTCAGCGATATGTATGACACCATCGGCATGGGCGAGTCCGATGAGGTAGTGCATCACCTGCAGGCGCTCGGGATGCGACAGGTGGCCACGGATCTGTGCACAGACATCGCGTAGGGGAATGTCGCGCTTCAGGACATCACGCAATAGGCGCAACAGTTCCGCACTGTGTTGCGGTCCGAATTGATGGACGAAGAACTTCCGGACATGGCCCAGTTCGCCATGGGTCGGCTTGCCATCGGCCTTCATCACCGCGGCGGTGAGTATCACCAAGCTGAGGGCAAGATCTCCGGAAGTGGCTGAACCTTGGGTCGGCCGTGCACGATATCCGGGGCCCGGCTTTGCCACCACGATGCCTTGCGCATTATCCATCAGCGCGCCGAGCGCAAAGCCCACCACTGCGCCAATGGGCGTGCCCGTAAGGGCGAAGCCCAAGCTACCGAATATCCACTTGTTGTAACTTCCCATGCGCTACCAGGAACCACCGGCCCCGCCGCCGCCGAAGCCGCCGCCGCCAAAACCACCGAATCCACCACCTCCACCACCTCCGAAGCCACCGCCGCCTCCACCGGAGAAGCCGCCCCAGCGGCCACTGTGTGAAGAACTGGCTGCGTTCATCAGTGCCCAGGCGGCCCAGAAATCGAGGTTGTTCACACGG
The DNA here is from genome assembly GCA_038234075.1 of Flavobacteriales bacterium. Taxonomy (GTDB): domain Bacteria; phylum Bacteroidota; class Bacteroidia; order Flavobacteriales_F; family PHOS-HE28; genus PHOS-HE28. Next base: position 8,086 of record JBBSUV010000022.1, read on the forward strand.
GCATACTTCTTCGTGCGGCGCACCATAGAATAGAAAATGAACGCGAAGAACAACAGCATCGTCAGGATCGGTCCCCAAGGCACCGGCTCCTTGCCATAGCTCTTCGCGTTGATCTCGCCCTTGGCCAGCGCCATCAACACATCGGTGGCCTTGTCCATGCCGCCGTAGAAGTCACCGTTGCGGAATCTGGGAAGGATCTCCTCATCCACGATACGCTTGGCGATGAGGTCCGGGATCGCTCCTTCCAGGCCGTAACCCACCGCAATGAACACGTGGCGGTCACCGGAGGTTCCGTTCGGCTTCACTAGTATCAGCACCCCGTTGTCGATACCCTTTTTGCCAAAGCCCCAAGCCTCCCCCAGATCAAAGGCGAAGTCGGACGCCGGATAGCCGCAAAGCGTGTCCACCGCGACAATGGCGATCCTGTTGCTGGTCTCGCGTGCGAAACGTGTCAGTTTGTTGTTCAGGATCTCAGCTTCCTGCTTGTCCAAGAATTTGGTGAACTGGAAAACCAAGGTATCCTGGTTCTTCGGCTTGGGCGGGAAGCACGGATCCACATCCGCTGCCATCCCCCAGAGGGTGCAGGATGCGAACGCAAAGATCAAAAGGAAGCGCAGCACTCTCATTTTCCGAAACTCACGTCGTCGCTCAGTTCGTTCACATCATCACGCTGGTAAGGGAAATGTTCCCGGAGCTGCTCGCCCAGCCGTTCCACACCTGCACAAAGGCCATCGCCGAACCGGTCCTGTTTGAAGTGCACGAGGATCAGGTCCAGCACACCCTTCCAGTACCCATTGCCCAGCTTGGCGTGGATCGCCACATCGCCGATCACGGCCACCTTCCGGCCGGGTATGCTCACATAGATCAGCACACCATTGCGGTCCTTCGTTCTGGCCATGCCAAGGTCGTCGAACACGAAAGCGGCATGATCGAGGACATTCTCCATGATGGCCACATCGAGATGTACGCGGATCTCGCCGCTGGTGCGCTTCTCCGCAGTCTGTACGGCGTCACGAACGCTCGCGAGCTCCGCCGGCGTAAGCCACTCCTCGATGTCGACCCGATGCTTCACTTGCCGAAGTTGATGTCGGGAGCGACGTCGGTGCCTTCCTGCGACTTGAAGTAGCCTTTCTCGGTAAAGCCGAACAGGCCCGCGAGGAAATTGTTCGGGATCTGCTTGATCTTGGAATTATAGGCCCGGGCCAGGTCATTGAACTTGCGCCGCTCCACACCGATACGGTTCTCCATGCCCTCGTACTGGGCTTGGAAATCGCGGAAGGCTGTCGTCGTTTTCAGGTCAGGGTAACGTTCCACAGTAACCATCAGTCGGCTCAGTGCACCGGTGAGCTGCGCCTGCGCCTGTTCGAACTGTGCCATCTTCTCCGGCGTAAGATCATTCGCGTTCAGCTGGATACTCGTGGCCTTGGCACGAGCGTTGACCACATCGGTCAGGGTGGTCTTTTCGAAATCCGCCGAACCCTTGATGATCTCGACGATGTTCTTCGTCTTATCGGCACGGAGCTGGTAGGCGTTCTCCACGTTGCTCCATTGGGCTGCGACGCCTTCGTTCATACCTACCATGCCCCGCTGGAAGCTGATGGCCCAGAGAGCGATGGCGGCAATGACCGCGATGATGATGATGGTGGAACGTTTCATGGTCTTGGATTGCAGGGTTGAATGTTCGTACAAAGATGCATGGCCTGCCGGAACCAGCCAAAAGGATCCGGCTGAACGGTCGCGGGCAGTGAATAGCGGCCGATGCACGCCTCATATTTCCGGGAAACAGAAGGAGCCTTGGTCGATCAAACCATCTCCACTTTCACCGATCCGTTTCCATTGAAGTAATCGATCGCGGAACTGTGCAAGTAATGCTCGGGAACGCCTACTATTCGAGCTTTCACCGGGTTGTTATGGATATGATCGACCACATTGGTCCTGTGCTCAACATCTTCGATCAGCACGGCATGGCTGTCATCCTCCCAAAGCTTGAACTCATCGGAACGAGCTACTTGCCGAGCCCGGAAAGCCATCCGGTCAAGAAGCCAGTGGCGTCTGCTTTCTTTCCCGGTCTGAATGTGTTCGCGGATGGAACGTGAGGTGAACTTCTTCAGGTCCCGTGTAATGTCGCTCAGCCGAAAACCCTCGCGCGCATAGCCCAATAGGTGCAGGTGATTGGACATAAGCACCCAAGCATTGATCGTAAACCCCTTGTTGGCCACGCAGAAGTTGAGCGACTCCACGACAATTGCCATATGTTCCTTGCGTGTGAATACATCCATCCGATCGATCACGGTGAACGTGAGGAAATCGAGGTCGTTCTGATGATGGATGCGGTAAGCTGTGCCCATGGACGGAAATTAAATACATAATCCCGATCGGAGATAGCCTGCTCACCCGGTCGCGTCGGAGACGCGGACCGAAGCCATTCGGCCACGTCTCCGACGTGGCCGCCCGGGAAAAGCGTCCGACGCTACCGGAATATCCCCACCTCCTCCCCGCGCCCGTCCATCCGTGCCCGATACATACCCGTGCAGTTGAAGTCCAGCACGATGTGTCCGTTCTTGTCCACCGCGATCATGCCGCCCTCACCGTCCAGCGGAGGCAGCTTCTCATGCACCACGATGCGCACCGCCTCTTCCAGCGAAAGGCCCTTGTAGGCCATCAGCGTGTGAACGTCGTGCGCGGCCACGGCACGCAGGAAAGCTTCGCCATTGCCGGTGCAACTGATGGCGCAGGTCTCGTCATTGGCATAGGTGCCCGCACCGATCACCGGACTGTCGCCGATGCGTTGCCAGCGCTTGTTCGTCATGCCACCAGTGCTGGTGGCGGCGGCTAAGTGGCCATGGGCATCCAGCGCCACAGCACCCACCGTCCCGAATTTCTTCTCGCCGGTGCTATGATCCAAGCGCACTTCCGCACTCCCGCGGACCTCCTGCCATTGATCGTGGCGGAGCTGCACGAAAAAGTATTCGTCATCCTCCAGCTCGACCCGCTGCTTGTGGGCGAACTCGAACGCGCCGCGCCCGCTGAGCAATACATGGCCGCTCTTCTCCATCACCAAACGTGCGAGACCTACGGGGTTCTTCACGTTCTGCACACCTGCTACGCCGCCTGCGCGCAGGTCGCTGCCCTGCATGATCGCGGCATCCATCTCGTGCGTGCCTTCCGCTGTGAAGACCGAACCACGCCCGGCATTGAAGAGCGGTGAGTCCTCCAGCACCCGCACGGCGGATTCCACGGCATCAATGGCTGCGCCACGGGCGGTAAGCACGGCATATCCTCTTTGAACAGCGGTGGACAGGGCAGCCCGGTAGGCCGCCTCCTTCTCCGGTGTCAGGGCCGCTGGGTCCAATGTTCCTGCGCCACCGTGAATGGCAATTGCGATCTTTTCCATGTCAAGGTGCCGGAGGCTTTCGGCTTGTTTGATGAAGGTAGGGTACCAAAAGTCCGATGCCGGCGCCCACGACATAGCCGGTGATGACGTCCGTGGGGAAATGCTTGCCGGACTTCACCCGGTAGAAGCCGACCGCCATTGGCCACACAGCGGCCGCGGTCCAAGTGATGGTCTTGGCGGTACTGCTGGCATCGCTCTGTTGCACAAGCTGGGCACAGGCGAAGGTGATAGCGGCGGTGTTGGCGGTATGGCCGCTCCAGAAGGATGTGTAGGCCCCGCTGGCCATGCGCACTTCGTCGGGCACGTCCGGGTTATACGCATAGGGCCTGGCGCGGTGTGCGGCGTTCTTCACCAGGTCGGTAAGACCGATGGACAACAAGGCGGATTCCCCCATGATGGCCAAAGGCGCACCAATGCCCGGCGTGGGCCGGTGGATCACCGCCATGGCGAAAGCACCTCCGATGCCGGCGACCAGCAGCAGGTCACTGGTGTGTGCGGCAGTAAGGTTCCAGTTGAATGCGGCCTGCCTGTCGAAGGCCCACAGCGTGCTGCGGTCGGTGGCCTGTGCCTTCAGCCAGAGGTTTGCAACGTCCGGTTCCACCAAGTGTGAAGCACCTTCAAAAGCAAGTCCCGGCAAGATGATGGCCAGCTCCCGGCCAGTGCTGAACGTGTACGGTGATGGTGATTGCGCCGCAGCGGGGGCCGCGACCATGCCAAAAAGCAGCGCAACAGTGATCGTCCGCAGCGCGGAAAGGAACGGAGGTCGCACGCTTGGCGCCAGTTATTCCTTGATCAGCACGCCGTCCGCTTCGAAGGTCCAGCTCGTCTCCGGCTCGGTGATCTCAGCGATCTCCTCCTTGCTCTTGCCCGCGTCCTCAGCATAGTGCTGAAGCATGGCAACGTCGGTCACGTCCTTCTTGGCGCGGCCCTGCATCACCACTTTCTTTCCTTCCAATCCATTGGTGGGCACAAAGAATCCATAGTCACGGAAGCGCACTTTCATGGAGGACCCATCGGCCATCTTCACGTCCATCCAGCAGCCCTTCTTGCCGCAGCTGTGGAGGATCTCGGTCGAGATCTTCACCTGCAGGGAATCCTTGTCGGTCGCCCCCTTTTCGAATTCAGCCATGGTAAGAGCACCTTCAGCGTTGATGGCATCGCCATAGCTGACGTAATCGCCTGTCTTTACAACAGGGCTTGCGGGCTCCTGAGCGTAAGCGGTGAATGCCGCTGGTGCGAGAAGGAGGAAAAGAAGGTGCTTCATGGGAGGTTTTTGGGTTCGCGAAGATAATTCTGATCCGGGTCTCGAAAAGCGGACACTGAGCACATGGTTCTCAGTTTCGCGAAGTTAATTACTCTTAGTGTCTCGCGAAGCGGACACTGAGCACATGGTTCTCAGTTTCAGAACGAGTCCCCGCTACACGAAACACTCAGGTAATGGGGAGCACTTCCAAATAGTGAACAAGCGGAGCTTGTGATGAGGTCTCATTCTCATAAAAGGCCGCACTTGAATGCAGGTAGTCAACAGGGGCATCAACCAATTTCCACCGTCCACGCACAGGATTCCGATGAATGTAGTCCAACTTTTGAAGTGTGAACGGGATCCCGTAGCATGGCTTGATGTCTGATGAGAGGTTCCAGACTTTGTGGACATTCCCGCGTTCGTTTTCAGTGAAGCGCGTCCCACCGGTCAGGTTATCCAAGATGGGTTCCGACTTTGCCGTCCTCAACCGCTTCAACACCCATAAGCCGCAAAGCGTTTCAAATTTGACAGGATGGTATTGATCCTCAACCCTGGGGGAACGAAGACCAGGAGATGCACATGGTCCGGCATAAAAACGAAACCGGTGATGAGGCAGCCCTTCTCACGTATCCGGTGCATCCACGCATACAGGTGGTCGTACAGGCCTGTTTCTTCGATCAATGGCAACCACCGCCAGCAGGAAAACGTGCAGAAGAAGTGTCCGCCATGTGAACCTTGGTCCTTGTGTGTGGCCATGTGGGAAAAATAAGACATTCAATGAAATGCTCTGTGCTCAGTGCCCGCGAGGGAGATCCATACATCATACACTGCTCAGTGTCCGCTGCGCGAGACACTGAGTGGAACGTGGAATACTTTCGCCCCATGAGATCCATACATCATACACTGCTCAGTGTCCGCTGCGCGAGACACTGAGTGGAACGTGGAATAATTTCGCCCCATGCGCCACTCCCTCCTCCTCTTCGCCCTTCTGCTTTTAGCGGCTTGCGGCACCACTAATGACAGTAAGCAGCCGGAGGCTCCGCCGCGCCCGGATCTCCTCGCCTCCCACATAGACAGCACGGTGAACCCCGGTGATGACTTCTTCGACTTCGCGAACGGCGGCTGGATCAAGGCCAATCCCATCCCCGGCACCGAATCCGCCTGGGGCATCGGCAACTTGATCATAGACGAACTGCGGGAGAAGATCCGCACCATTAACGAGGAAGCCGCCAAGGCTAACGCACCCAATGGCTCCGACCAACAGAAGATCGGCGACTTCTGGGTCACCGGCATGGATAGCGCGAAGGCTGACCGCCTGGGTACCGCTCCGCTGAATGACCTGTTCAAACAGATCGATGGCATCACCAATGCGAAAGAGGCCTTCGCCGTTGCCGGCGTTCTGAACCGTGCCGGGGCGGATGTGCTTTTCAGCGGAAGCGTAGGCCAAGACAGCAAGAACAGCGAGAAGATGGCCGTGAGCCTTTGGCAGGGAGGCCTGGGACTGCCGGACCGTGACTACTACTTCAACACCGAGGCGGGCGTGGCAAAGAACCGTGCCGCCTATCCGGCGCACATCGCCCGCATGCTCGGCTTTCTCGGACACGATAGCGTCACTGCCGCCAAAGGCGGTGCCTCCGTCATGGCCTTCGAAACAGCGCTCGCCAAGAAGAGCCGCACCTTGGACCAGCAGCGTGACCCTTATGCCAATTACAACAAGATGGCCGTGGACGGAAAGCTCGGGAAGACCACACCGCACATGGACTGGCGTGCCCTCCTGGACAGCTACGGACTCCAGCAATGCGACACGGTGATCATCGGTCAGCCGGAGTACCTCACCGCCGTGGATGACCTATTGCAGACCACGCCCGTGGCCACCCTGAAGGATTACTTCCGCTATCATCTTCTTTCCGCATATGCCGGCAACCTGAGCAGCCCCATCGACGAAGAGGATTTCAACTTCTACGCCAAGCAACTCTACGGACAGGAACTGCAGCGTCCACGTTGGAAGCGAGTGATCAGTGAGGAAGGCGGGTCCATCGGCATGATCGTGGGCAAGGTCTTCGTGAAGGACTACTTCCCGGAGCGCTCCAAAAAGCGGTACGACGGTTTGGTGGAAGCCATCCGAAGCGCCTACCGGGATCGGATCAAGAACCTGGACTGGATGAGCGAAGCGACCAAGGAGAAGGCCTTGGAAAAGCTCAACACCATGACCAAGAAAGTGGGCTATCCTGACAAGTGGAAAGACTACAGCACGCTGAAGGTGGACACAGTAAGCTATGCCGCCAATGTGCTGGCCTCCAACCGTTGGCACTTCGATGATGAGGTGAGCAAATGGGGCAAACCCGTGGACCGCACCGAATGGGACATGACGCCCCAGACCTACAACGCCTATTACAACCCCAGCAACAACGAGATCGTGCTGCCCGCCGGCATCTTCATGCTGCCCGGCCTGCCGGATTCCCTTGCGGACGATGCCATGGTTTACGGCTATGCGGCCGCCAGCACCATCGGGCACGAGATCACCCACGGCTTCGACGATGAAGGCCGCCAGTTCGATGCCAAAGGCAACCTCGCACCGTGGTGGACCCCGGAGGACAGTGCGCACTTCACTACGCGTGCGGAGGTGATGGCCAAGCAGTTCAATGCTTATGAGCCGATCGCTGGCATCCCCATCAATGGGCACGCCACCTTGGGTGAGAACATCGCGGACTTCGGCGGCATCGAGTTGGGCTTGGACACCTTCAAGAAGACTGACGAGTACAAGAGCGGAAAGAAGATCGCGGGCTACACGCCGCTGCAACGCTACTTCCTTGGCTACGCGCTGGGTTGGCTGGGGCACCAAAAAGAGGAAAGCCTCCGCAGTCGCCTCCTCAGCGATGTACACAGCCCAGGTAAATGGCGTGTCAACGGCCCCTTCGCGAACGTGCCGGAATTCTACGAGGCCTTCAACATTAAGGAAGGCCAGCCCATGTGGCGCGCGGACAGCGTGCGGGTGAAGATCTGGTGACCTCCCCACTCAGGGTCTCGCGAAGCGGACCCTGAGCACAAAACCTGCAACGAAAACCTACTTCCCGACGCGGACAGTAGTGGTATCACGATCCCGTGCGATATCACGCTGCGCGGAATCCAGCTTGTTGTTCTCCTTCACTTTCGGATCAGTGGGGGAGAATTCAGTGGTTTCCGGCACCCGGTCCTCGTAATGGGTCTCCGAATTCTGGCAACCGGTAGTTGCGACCAGTGGCAAGGCCAAGGCCAGAACAAAGGTGAGATGCAAGTTTTTCATTGTTGACGGGATGAATGCTGACGATCTGAAGTTCAAGCCGTGATGGTATTTTGGCTGGATATGGAACACCCGGATGCACTGCTCTGTTCTCGTGATGGGCCGGAACTTTCCAGCTTCCCTGGATCCCGGAACCCAACAAACCAAGTCAGCGAACACCCCTCATTCAACTGTTGGCCTACTCGTTGGGCCTGGATCCCAGAATGAAGAGCGATCTGTTCTATGTTTGATACGGCCTCTCCAACAAACCGCTACTTCTCTCCACCGATCCCATCGTAAACACCAACAGCCGCATGAAAGCATTCACTACTCCTCTTGCCTTCTTGGTCCTTTCCTCCCTCTCCGCACAAGTAACCATCCAGTACTCCGCCCTGAGCCAGTTCGGTGTAGAATCCGATATGTACCAGATGACGGCACCGGCCGCGTTGCCAGCACTCAGTGATGGGATCAACCAGACCTGGGACCTCAGCGGCATCACGCTCCAGAACGTCGGCACCTTGAACTTCAATACTTCCGCAGGCACCCCGTATGCCAGCACGTATCCGACCGCGAATTGGGTGTGGGCGCAGAATGTCACTGGGCTCGGCACCTCCTACACCTACCTCACCATCTCTTCCAGCGGCATCGACGTGGTAGCGCGGAACGTGCCCTTCAACACCCTGGATTACTCCGACCCCACCGGAGTGATCCGCTTCCCGATGGCCTATGAGCAGGCATTTTCCGATCCCTATGTGAGCACCGCTGGAAGTGGGACCGTGACCTGGGCATACTCAGGCCACGGTGCCGCCATCACCCCGTTGGGCACCTATGAGAATGTGGCGAAGCTGATGAGCAGCCAGGGCCAACTCCTGCTCTGGAACACCAGCCCGCTCTATCCCATCTTGATCGATGATGGGGACAACACACTCTTCTTCATTCAGAACGACGTGGGTATCGCTGAGCAAGGCACCACCTCGATGCGGATTTATCCCAATCCGTGCCACGACCGGATCACTTTGGTCGATGCGACCGCAGGCAGTACTTGGAGCATCATGGACGGTCAAGGTCGTATGGTAAGAAGGGGCATCCTCAGTCTCGCAAAAGACCAGCAGCTGGAGATCGGGAACTTGGCATCCGGGAGCTACGTGCTGGTATTGACCAACGGCACAAGCGTCCGGCACTCCAGCTTCGTGAAGGAATAGCAGGCGATCGCGCTTACTGACAACATTGATCGTCAGGAACAAGGACCAAGACTGTCCTGGCAAGAGGGCTACCGGCAGATCCTGTCGGCCGCCTCCGCTTGTTGCCTTTGCGCTCCATAATGGACACGTAGGGTGCGATGCCAAAGCCTCAGCCCGGAAAGAATGCCAACATCCTCAGGCCCTTTCCGCTTTGGCCCGCATCTTTGCGGACTTGCCGCGCACAACTGAAGACGTGCCGGCCTTGGCATGAGCGACATCATCCGACTCCTCCCCGACCATGTGGCGAACCAGATCGCTGCGGGAGAAGTGGTGCAGCGCCCGGCCAGCGTGGTGAAGGAACTGCTGGAGAACAGCGTGGATGCCGGTGCGACGCAGATCACCGTGGTAGTGAAGGACGCCGGGCGCACCCTGATCCAGGTGACGGACGACGGACAGGGCATGAGCCCCACCGATGCCCGCACCAGCTTCGAGCGCCATGCCACCAGCAAGATCCGCGAGGCGAATGAGTTGCAGACCATCCGCACCAAAGGCTTCCGCGGCGAGGCTTTAGCCAGTATCGCGGCCATTGCACAAGTGGAACTGAGGACGCGGCAAGCCGATCAAGAGCTGGGCACACGGGTGCTGATCGAGGGCAGCCGCGTACAGGCGCAAGAGGCTGTGGCTTGCCCGGTGGGCACATCGATCCACGTACGAAGCCTGTTCTACAACGTGCCTGCGCGGCGCCAATTCCTGAAGAGCGACCCGGTGGAGATGAAGCATGTGATCGAGGAGTTCCAGCGCGTGGCGTTGGCGCATCCGGGCATCCGCTTCCGCCTGCTGCACAACGACCAGGAGCTGTTCCACCTGGAGCCGGGTAACGAGCGGCAGCGCATCGTCCACATCTTCGGCCGCAAGCATGACGAGCGCTTGGTACCCGTGGAAGAGGCCACCGAGTTCCTGCGGGTGGAAGGCTTCATCACCAAGCCTGAATTCGCCAAGCGCAGCCGCGGGGAGCAGTACTTCTTCGTGAACCACCGCTTCATCCGCAGCCCCTACTTGGAGCATGCCGTCCGCCGCGCTTACGAAGAGCTGATCGCACGGGACAACTACCCCGGCTGGTTCCTCTTTCTGGAGCTGGACCCCTCTTGGATCGACATCAACATCCACCCTACCAAGACCGAGATCAAGTTCCGCGACGACCGTGCTGTTTATGCCATCGTGCATGCGGCGGTGCGGAGGGCCTTGGGGCGGCACAACCTAACACCGAGCATCGATTTTGAACCGGAGCCGGCGCTGCTCATGGGCGCCACGAGCAGCGGCCCCGTGCAGGGCGAACCGCCGGTCTCCTCCGGACGTTGGCGACCCACGGATCTTCCTCCGCAAACAGCTTCCGCAGGCTGGCAACAATTGTTCGACTTGGGTGATGACCGTGTTACGCAGCATGACGAACATCTGCCGGGTACCACGCCTACGGAAGAAGTACTTCCCTCCCGAGAGCTTGGTGAATGGAACAACCACCGTCCGGTGTTCCAGCTACTGGGCCGCTACATTTTGGCGCAGTTGAAGAGCGGCTTCGTGGTGGTGGACCAGCAACGGGCGCAGGAGCGCATCATGTACGAGCGCGCGATGCGCAGTTTGGAGAAAGGTGGCGGCACCAGCCAAGCCCAGCTTTTCCCTGTGACGATGGAACTGAGCGCGCCCGACCATGCCTTGCTCTTGGCGATCCTGCCGGAATTGCACGCCTTGGGCTTCCAGCTTGAACCCTTGAGCGGGCGCAGCGTGGCGGTGAACGGCATGCCGGCGGAAAGTGGCGCGGACGACCCGGCGGAACTCCTTGGCCAACTGCTGGAACAGGTCCACAACGAACGCGGATCGCTGAAGGCCGAGCGGCACGCCACCTTGGCCCGGGGCATGGCCCGCAGCGCGATGAACCAGCCGGTGAAGGCGCTGGGCAGCGTGGAGATGCACGACCTTATCGACCGCCTCTTCGCCTGCGAAATGCCTTACTTCGCGCCGGGCGGAAAACCGGTCCTGATCACTTACGGGCTCAAGGAGCTCGATGAACGTTTTGAACGCTGAGCAACATGTTCGGAAACCCCGCATCCCGGTTACCCGTCGTCGTGAAAAACCTCTTGATCATCAACGGGCTGATGCTGCTGTTGAAGATCGCCATGGGCAGCGACTCGCTGGGCCGGAGCGTGCTGGATACTTGGCTGGGCCTGCACGCCATCGGCTCTCCGGATTTCAAGCCGTGGCAGATCCTTACCCACATCTTCATGCACGCCGGGCCCAACAGCGGAAGCGGCTGGTACTGGCACATCGTTTCCAACATGTTCGCCGTTTTCATGTTCGGTGCACCCATCGAGCGGGTGATGGGTTCGAAGCGCTTCTTGAACTACTATCTGCTCTGCGGGCTTGGTGCGGCGGCGCTGCAGATGAGCGTGAGCTACGTGGAGACGCAAAAGACCGTCGCGGACCTGGAGGCCGCTGGCGCTACCACGGGTGATGTGCGGCGGATGGTGGTGGCCAGCCACATTTCCATGGACGATGCCAACGCAGTGATGAATGACATCGTGCAGCAGCATCCCGGCAGCGGCCCAGCCGTGGAGGCCATGTTCTGGGACTACTCCGGCGTGATGATCGGTGCCAGCGGCGCCATCTTCGGCATCCTCATCGCCTTCGGAATGCTCTTCCCCAACGTGGAGCTGTTCCTGCTCTTCCTGCCGATCCCCATCAAGGCCAAATACTTCGTGGCGATGTATGGCCTCTGGGAACTCTTCTCCGGAGTAAGGCAACAGGCTGGCGACAACGTGGCGCACTATGCACACTTGGGCGGCTTGATCTTCGGTTTCTTCCTTATCCGGTATTGGCGGAAGAAGGGGTTGTTATGAGTTTGGACGCAGAGGCGCGGAGGCGCAGAGAATGTGGTCGAGAGTCCTTAGTGTTGAGTCCTTAGTCCTTAGTCTTGAGTCTTGAGTCGTGAGTCTTGAGTCCGACCGCCGAGTCACCTATCACCAGTCACCAAGCACCATAACCATCTTCGCGTCTCTGCGCCTCCGCGTCCCTATATTCATCTCCGCGCCTCTGCGCCTCCGCGTCCATTCCCCCTCTCTTCCTCATGTCCATTACTGACGATATCAAGCAACAATGGGGCACCGGCGGGATGCTCAAGAAGCTGCTGATCATCAACATCGGCGTCTTCCTCACCGTGTGGGCGGTGGAGCTGGTGGGCTGGCTCTTCGGCATCAAGGGCGCCAGCGCGTATCTGTTGGACCAGCTGATGGCCAGCAACGACGCTTCCCTGCTCCGCAAGCCCTGGTCGCCGGTGACGTACATGTTCACCCACCAGGCACCGATGCACCTGTTCTGGAACATGATCATGTTCTGGTTCAGCGCGCAGCTCTTTCAGAGCATCTTGGGCGAGAAGCGCTTGCTGGGGAACTACCTGCTCGGGGGCTTGGCCGGCTTCCTCTTCTATGCCTTGGGCTCCTTTGCTCCCGCGCATTTGGCCTTGGGCAGCAACGGTCCCATCCTCGGCGCATCCGCAGCGGTGATGAGCGTGTTGATCGGCATCGCCCGCTACCGCCCGGACATGATGGTGAGCCTGTTCCTGATCGGGCCTGTACGCCTGAAGTACATTGGGATAGCCATCCTGGTGCTGGACCTCATCGGCATCCGGGAGGGCGGAAATACCGGCGGTCACTTGGCCCACTTGGGCGGCGCACTTTACGGCTTCCTGGCCGCACGCCTACTGGCCAAGGGAACCGACTTGTCGGGTGCGTTCGTTGATCGCTTGGACCGGATCCGCTTGTTCTTCGTCCGGAAGAGGAAAACGCGCATGCGGGTTGAGAAAGGCCCCCGCCGTCCCAACGGGACATTGACCGACGCCGAATTTAACGCGACCAAAAACCAGAAGCAAGAGCGCATCGACGCCATTCTCGACAAGATCTCACGCTCCGGCTATGACAGCTTGAGCAAGGCCGAGCGCGACTTTCTCTTCCAAAGCGGCAATGACCACTGAGCCTGCTACCACCAAGGCCCCTAAAAAGCGGGCCTCGCGATGGCACCTGCCCGCTTGGTGGGCCAATGGCTTAGCAGTGCTGGCACTCCTCCTCTCCTACTTGAGCTCCCGGGTGGACCCCGCCGTTTTCTGGCCGCTGGCACTCTTCGGCATGGCCTATCCCTACCTGCTCATGGCCAACATCCTCTTCATCGGGTGGTGGCTGGTGTTCCGCCGGAAGCGGATCTGGCCCTCGCTCATTGCCATCCTCCTCGGCTGGGGGTATATGGGTGAATACGTGCAATTCTTCGGCGCCTCGAAGCCGGCCAAGGAAGTGCGGACCCCTTTCACCTTGATGAGCTGGAACGTGCGCCTTTTCGACCTGTATAACTGGACGCACAACCAGCAGACGCGGGATGAGATGATGGAGCTGATCCGCGTGGAGGATCCGGACATCCTGTGCATGCAGGAGTTCCTGAACGTGGCACCCGGCAATCCAATAATGGTCAAGGATTCCCTGCTGTCCAGCTATCGCTTCGTGGCCTGCGCCGATGCATATACGGTCCATGCCCGCGGCGACCTGGACATCGGCATCGCCATCTTCAGCACCTGGCCCATCCTGGCGCAAGGCACCATTCGCTTCCCGAACGACCTGAACAACCTGAGCCTCTGGGCGGACATCGCTGTGGGGCAGGATACGATACGGGTCTATACCGCCCATTTGGCCAGCCTGCGCTTCGGGGATCAGGACTATGACTTCATCCGGACCATCGAACAGGGCGGAGGGAGCGATTCCATAAGCACCGCAGGCGGTCGCATCCTGGGCCGCGTGAAGAACGCATTCCTCCGGCGGTCGGGGGAAGTGTCCTTGATCCTTGCGCACATGAAGAAAAGCCCATGGCCCGTGGTGTATTGCGGGGACTTGAACGATACTCCGCTGAGCTACAGCTATCACCAGTTGCTGCGATCCGGGCTATCGGATGCTTTCGTGGAAGGTGGAAAAGGATTCGGTCACACCTACATCGGCGATCTCCCCAGCTTCCGGATCGACCATATCCTGCATGGGCCCCGGTTCTGTTCTTGGAATTTCAGGACCTTGCCCGATGAGCTCAGCGACCACCGGGCCATAACCTGCTCCTTGGGGTTGACCGGGCCATAACCCCGCACAATGTCTTCAAGGGCGTGGGCTCACCTGCTTCAGCACAGGGTCCACCGTGTAGCCCATCCGCCGCAATTGTTCCAAGAGGCCTTGGTCCTCCGGCAAATGTGCCGCGCCCACCGCAAAAAGGAAGGTGCGTCCTCCCTGCATCAGGCTGTCCACGCGTTGTGTCATCACCTTGTTCCGGTCGGTGAGCAAGCGAGCGCTGAATTTATCCGACAGGCCACCCAACGTGGCGATCCTGGTGAGGCGATCCAGATCCTGGGCAGCATAGGCGTCCATCATGCGCTCCATGTCCGCACGGTAGAGGTCGTGCTCCACCAATTCGTACAGCATGTCCGCCTGTTCCTGCAAAGGCAGGTCGTTCACTGCGGCCATCTGCTCCTCGGCCGTCTCAATGCCCAGCACGTCCTTACCCATTGCTTTGGCCTTCTGCTCCAGATACTGGTCCAGCACCATTGCACTGTCCTCGCGCATCGCTGTCTCACTGAGCATGGCCATGAGGAAGAACGGCTTGATGCGCCCCGCCATCATCGCCATGGGCCCAAGTTCCTGCTGCACAGCCTCCTGCACCCGCTTATACCTCGACTTTGAGTAGAGGTCCTCCAGTTCCTTTCCCTCGGGCATCATCATGGCCATGGCAAGGTCCAACGAGGCCCCGAAGGCGGAGGTAAGGTCCAGCTCCCCGGCCACGGCATCCTGCCCTTTGATGATCTCCAACAACTGCGGCACTTGACCGAAAGCGCGGGCATCGCGGCTATGTATGGTGCCTACAATGTAGCTGGGCCGGCTCAGGCCTTGACCGCTGATCTTCCACAATAAGGCCTTGGGAGGCTGGGACCAGCCCAGCAAGGGAAGCAGAAAGAGGGAAAGTGAAAGGCTGCGCACGGCCGAAAGTTAGCCGCTGCACCTGATCTTAGGGAGCACCTTCTATAAAGGCACGTAGGCCAACATGAGCAGCACCACGGCGAGCACTGCACTGATAAGTCCACCCATGAAGATCACTTGGCTACGGTCGATGGAGGGATTCTGCTGCATCGGAATGATGGTTCGGACCCATTAGACGGAGGCCCCCCGGGAGGGTTGCCGGGCCGTATGAAAAAATACAGAGAGCCATGTCTCGCGGAACGGGACCAAGACCCCCCCCTTGTCCAGTAAGGATCACGGGTGGGAGGACTTCGAAAGGGGGCGACGCGCAACGGTTCATCTGCAGGTAGATACCTTCGCAGCCCGCTGCACGGAAATCAGGCTATAGGGTCGAATGCCCCCGTCGGTCTGTCATCTGTTCCGGAAGCGCCCTTGGATCCACATGAGTTCCCCGAAAAAAGCCGCTTTCCATACGCTGGGCTGCAAGCTGAATTTCGCCGAAACGAGCACCTTGGCCCGTTCGCTGGAAGAGGCTGGCTATGCACGGGTACGCGTGGAGGAAAGGCCGGACATCTTCGTACTGAACACCTGCAGTGTCACGGAGAATGCGGATCGTGAATGCCGCCGCCATGTGCGCCGCTTCCGGGCGATCAACCCGGAGGCCTTTATCGCCGTAGTGGGTTGCTACGCGCAATTGAAGCCCGAGGAGATCGTGAAGATCGAAGGTGTGGACCTGGTGCTGGGCGCCAATGAGAAATTCGACCTCGCCGCGCACATCGAGGCGTTGGACGGCAAGCAAGCCATCGGCCAAGCGCACTATGGTGCGATCAAGGATGTGAAGACGTTCGTCCCTTCATACAACGCCAACGACCGCACCCGCACCTTCCTGAAAGTGCAGGACGGTTGCGATTACTTCTGTTCCTTCTGCACCATTCCCTTGGCGCGGGGAAGAAGCCGCAGTGCCACCATCGCTGAAACGCTGCAACACACGCGGGCCATTGCCGCGAACGGGGTGAAGGAGATCGTCCTCACGGGCGTTAATACGGGGGACTTCGGCAAGGGACATGGCGAGGACTTCCTACAATTGATACAAGCATTGGACCGTGTGGAAGGGATCGACCGTTTCCGCATCAGCAGCATAGAGCCCAACCTCTGCAGCGATGCCGTGATCGACTTCGTGGCCGGCAGCCAACGCTTCATGCCCCACCTGCACATGCCCTTGCAAAGCGGCAGCGACGTGATCCTGGAGCGCATGCGTCGCCGCTACGACACGGCCCTCTATGCCGACCGCGTGGCGCACATCCGCCGCGTGATGCCCCACGCCTGCATCGGCGTGGATGTGATCACCGGCACGCCGGGCGAGACGGAAGAGGAGTTTCTGAAGACCCATGAGTTCCTGCGTTCCATTTCAGCCTGCCCCGGAGCTTCATCCGGGGTGAACTACCTGCACGTCTTCACCTACAGCGAACGTGCCAACACCACGGCGGTACGTATGGACGACAGCATTCCGATGAACATCCGCCGTGAGCGCACCAAGCAGCTGCGGATCCTCAGCAGCAAACTGCAACGCGCCTTCTACGAGAAGCACATCGGAAGCATACGCCCGGTGCTTTTCGAGTATGGCGATGAAACTTCCGAAGGCTCCATCGCCCAGATCTTCGGTTACACAGACAACTACATCCGTGTTGCCATGCCGTACGACCCGACCCTCGCGAACTCCATTGCCACCGTGCAATTGGGACACCTCAACGGCGACGGACATGTGGAGGGCACGAGCACCGGATTCGCCACTGAACCCCATCGTTTCTACGACCTGACAACGGCCAACTAACAACTGGCAACTGCCCCAACATGTATCCCACCCTCTATCACGTCCTCCTCGATCTTACCGGTCTGGATTGGCCCGTCCTGAAATTCCTGAACAGCTTTGGCTTCTTCGTGGCCATCGCCTTCATGTGCGCCTACTGGACGCTCGTACTGGAGCTGAAGCGCAAGGAGGGCATCGGCCTCATCAAGTCCACCACCCGCACGGTGATGGTGGGCGAAGGCGCCAAGCCCGCCGAGCTCATGATGCAGGGTCTCGTAGGCTTCATCGTGGGCTGGAAAGGACTTTACATCCTGCTCAACACGGCAGAGGTCACCGCGGACCCTCCCGGCTTCCTGCTCAGCGGTAGAGGCAGCTTCATCGGTGGCATCGCCGTGGCGGCGCTCTTCGTTTGGCTGCTCTGGCGCGATAAGGAAAAGCACAAGCTGAAGGAACCGAAGAAGGAAACGGTGATCGTGCATCCCGCGCAGCACGGCGGCAACATCACGCTCACGGCCGCGCTCTGGGGCTTCATCGGCGCCAAGGTGTTCCACTGGCTCGAAAGTCCGCGCGACTTCATTGACCTGATCAACACCGGCAACATCCGCGACCTGATCTCCGGTCTCACGATGTACGGCGGACTCATCGTCGCAGGCATCATGGTGATCCGTTATTTCAAGAAGAACGGCATGGCTGTACTGCCCTCAATGGATGCGGCCGCACCGGGCCTGATGCTGGCCTACGCCATCGGCAGGCTGGGTTGCCAAGTGTCCGGCGATGGCGACTGGGGCATCGCGAACACCGCCCCCAAACCGGGTTGGATCCCGCAATGGCTATGGAGCTACGACTATCCGAACAACGTGAACGGCGTGCTCGGCCCGCACCGGGGCGGGTACATTGGCGAGCACATGACCAGCGGCACCATCTTCCCGGGCTATGGCACGCACTTGGTCCCGGGTGTATACCCCACTTCTCTCTATGAAGTGATCATGTGCCTGCTGCTCTTCGCCGTGCTCTGGTCCATCCGCAAGCGCATCGCACTTCCCGGGGTGCTCTTCTGTATCTACTTGATCATGAACGGCGTGGAGCGCTTCCTCATCGAACACATCCGGGTCAACAATTTGTTCCTTGGAACATGGACGCAGGCCGAGATCATCAGCCTTGGCTTGGTCATCACCGGGGTCGGGGGCATCCTCTGGCTTCGCAAACGCAACAGCAATGGACAACCTGAAAGAGCTCACTGAACGGGTCGCTTTACTGAGCAAGGAGATCGCGGGCTTCATCCGCGCGGAGAGCCCCAGCTTCACCGAGGCCAGCGTGGAAAGCAAAAGCCTCAACAACCTGGTAAGCTATGTGGACAAACAGGCGGAGCAACGTTTCGTTGACGGCCTGAGGGACCTGCTTCCGGAAGCGGGATTCATCGCCGAAGAGGGCACCGGGGAAATGGTTGAGGGCATCAACTGGGTGATCGACCCGTTGGATGGCACGACGAACTTCGTACACGGCGTGCCTTGTTACTGCACCAGCGTTGCCTTGATCAAGGACGGCGAGATCCAGCTGGGCGTGGTGCTGGAGGTGAACCGCGATGAATGCTTCGCCGCATACCGCGGTGGCGGCACCACCATGAACGGCAAGCCGGTCAATGTTTCCACCCGCGCAAGCCTGCAGGATAGCCTATTGGCCACTGGCTTTCCCTATGATGACTTCGGCTTTGAGAGCGAGTACATGGACCTGCTCCGCGAACTGATGCACCGCACGCGCGGGATACGCCGGCTCGGCAGCGCGGCTGCCGACCTCGCCTATGTGGCGTGTGGCCGCTTCGAGGCCTTCTATGAATACGGGCTTAACAGCTGGGACGTCGCGGCCGGCGTGATCCTCGTGCGCGAGGCGGGCGGCAAGGTGAGCGGCTTCCATCCCAGCAAGGATCCGGTGTTCGACGAGGAGATCGTCGCCAGCAACAGCGCCATTCATGATGAGCTGCTGGAGGTGATCGAGAAGAATTGGCAGCGGCAGGACTAAGTATCCGTCCCCTCATCCCGTCCTTGCAAGGATTTCAGGCGTGATTTGCATTTCGCTTTTCCGTGTGCTTATCTTGTGTGGGAATCAACACCATACACCCATGCGCACGTTGACCCTCCCCCTGCTCATGGCCGCGCTCACCGCGACCGCATCCGAACCGGGAAAAATGATCGTGGTAGTGCATACCTCGGACATGGTGATCTTGAATTATGTCTGTTTGAATAAAACGGTCAACGAAGCGGACAACCCGGTGCTCGGTAGCTGCATAAAGTCCACTGGCGGCTACAACTGGCACGTGACGGGCGGTGTAGCACCCTATACGATCGTGATGAACGAAATGCGGACCATGTCCGGCGGATGCATCACGGTGATGGATGCTGAGGGAACGATGGCCACAGGTTGTGGCGTGATCGGCGTACAGCAAGAGCAACTGGCCGTGAATTGTTCCGGGAACGACGAGACCTTGGACGATGGCACCTTCGGGCTGGTTCCGAACGACTCCACCGACATGGCCAGGTCCGCTTGGAAAACCCAACCGGGCAGAAAGCCAGTGGTCGAGCGCGTCCCCGTTGACGCTTATGTGCCGCCCGTGAGAACGCCTCTTCCCAGCGTGGATCCTCCTGTGGATCCTGGGACGTCGAAAACCGCCAAGCAACTCGATCGTCGCACGCCAAGCACCACCACAGGACCGAACCATCCTCCACCAGTGGACCGCAACACTGTTCTTCCTTCGTCAAAAAGCCCGGTGGTGGGAACGGGAAGTGCTCCTAAAAGCATGGGGGGCCAGCCAAGCCGGACGACCGGGAACAGCGCGGTTCAGAAGCACCGGACGAAGTGAACAGAGATCCGGTGAGGGATCGGGGCTGATCCTCCTTGTAGATCAGCTACAATTGTTCAGCGACCCATGGCTTACTTCGAAAGGCTCTTCTTGATCTGACCATACTTTGATCAGCCATGGAATTCATGCCTCCGATCAGTATCACAAGGCTTGTGCAGTTGCATGGAACTGCGCCAAGGTTGTTGGTTGAAGTGTGATCGGCAAATTGAGGTCTTGGGTCACCGTGGTATTGGTGAACGACGAATAGTACGTTCCGCCAATGTCCGAAAGGGCCACCACTACCACGCTCAGGCCAATGGGCAATTCGTATACGCCCCCGGTCCCGAAAACATGGTCCGGAAGAGCCCCCAGTCTGACGAAGGAAGTCTCAGAAGGGACCAGGACCCAGACCATCGTATTGTCATACGAATAGGCATCCGGACAGGTCACTTCCACTGCGGTCAGCGGCGCTGCACTGCCGTAGTAATGATCGCAATTGATCCAATTCAGGGAATCCGTGGGGAAGCCGTACCAAAACGGGCTGGTCTCCGGGATCGTATCCAACCCTAAGCTCTCAATGGGAACGATCGGGTTGGTTGGCCAAGCGGTCCATGTCATCGTGCCGACCTCATTCACATTACCGCTGAAAACATTCATGAGCGGGTCGGGCGGTGTGGTTGTCGGCACCAGGATAACCGAAGCGCCCGGTGCCAATTTCAAGGCTACACCGGCTTGAAAAGCCCTCAATCGGAATTGACCTCCACTCACCAATAGCCGCATCTGCCCGGCATCATCGGCCAAGGTCTGCTTGTTCAGCCAGAGCATGTCCCCCAGCTTCAATGCCTCCACCAAGTCGATATCCACAGCCCCGGACACGACTGAGCCGTCCGCATGGAGGAAGGAGTGCGGACCGAAGTAGGCAAGGGTGCCTTGGGCTCCTTGCACCTGCATATTCTCGGCACCCGCATTCACCGTGAAATGCTGCGTGGCATCGGCGAGGTTGTTTTCGAAGACCTGCTGCAACGGATTCCCCGCTGGTGCGGTGGACGTCGGTGCGATCGTGTTCGTCTCATCTTTCTTGCATCCTCCCGCCACCGCCATGGCGATGATGAGTGCGATCAATGTTCCTGTGCTTTTCATGGTCGATGGGGTTCGGGTAGGTCTTTCATACCACTACACGCAAGGACATCGCTTCAGGTTGGGTGCTTGCTAAAATAAACCGATCATCGGTACGCATATCGGGATCCCGCATGAACGAAGAAAAAAGCCTTCCCTGCCATGGATGACCTTTGCACCATGGCCCGTCCACGTTCCAGCAAGCTTACACCCTCGGAGATCCGTGACCTGCTGGATGAGGCCTACGAGCGTTTCGCCACACCCGCGTTCATAGCCGACGACCCCATCCAAGTGCCGCGCTCATTCCTCAAGCGGGAGGATGCGGAGACCATCGGCTTCATCACGGCCACCATTGCTTGGGGACAGCGCAGGACGATCATCGCCAACGCGTGGAAGCTGGTTCGCATGATGGACGAGCAACCGTTCGACTTCGTGATGAATGCGTCGGAAGCGGAACTGGACCAGCTGGAACGATTCGTACATCGCACCTTCAACGCTACGGACCTTCGCCACTTTATCATGGGGCTCCGACATTTGAACGAAGTCCACGGCGGTTTGGAAGCTGCGTTCCTTCCGCAGGAAGCCGGTGCGTCTCTTCCGCCCATGGCCGAAATGATCGCCACGTTCCGTGATCGTTTCTTCGAACCGCTGCACGAAACGCGCACCCGCAAGCACGTCGCTGATCCCTCCCGCGGCAGCAATGCCAAGCGCATCAACATGTTCCTGCGGTGGATGGTGCGGCCCAACGACCGTGGCGTGGACCTCGGTCTGTGGAAGCGCATTCCGACAGGTGCATTGCATGTACCGTTGGACGTACACACCGGGCGCGTGGGGCGCGAGTTGCGGCTGCTCCAACGGAAGCAGGACGATTGGAAGAGCGTGGTGGAACTCACGGAAGCCTTGCGCCAGTTCGATGCGGATGATCCCGTTAAGTATGACATCGCGCTTTTCGCGCTCGGCGTGGAAACCGGTCGCACACGACTTTGATCAGGTTCCCTTCTTGCGGCGCCCGTACCTTTGGCAAAGCAACTCAAGCCCCATGCATACCATCCAACGGACCCTTACCCTGCTCTGCGCCACTGTCACCCTCAGCGCCGCCCTTCACGCACAGGACAAACTGAAGGACGGCACGTCCCTCACCTGGGACAACACGATCGGTGTGGGTCAGGACTTTTTGATGAACGACACCATGAAGGTCCCTGCCCGCACAGTGCCGGTCTATGAGGCCGACGATCCACAAGTGGCGAAGCTGCTGGAGAAGGTTATTCCCGGCGCTTCCTTCAAGAAGCAGGGCAAGCTGTTGAGCGCTGCCGATGTGATGTTCCCGTCAGCATCGGACAGACCCGTGCAACTGCTGGCGAGCATCGAGAGGAACAAGAAAGCCAACCTCAGCATGTTGAAATTGGCGTTCCTGCAAGGCGGGAGAGCATTGACAGGGGACGACGCAAACTTGAACGAGGCCGTGCGTCAGCTCGGTGTGCAATTGAACAAAGCCGTGGTGCAGGACCAGCTGGACGGCTGGAAAAAGCAGCTGAACAAGGCCGGAAACAAGGCCGAGAGCGCCAGCAAGGCCAGTGACAGAACGCAGGGCAAATTGAACAAGAGCCAAGCCAAGTTGGCCAAGGCCAGCAAGGAAAGAAGCAAATTGCAAGGTGAGCACGCGGTGCTGCAGAAGGAGATCGATCTGCAGAACGAGAAATGGACGCTCAGTCAAGACCCTAAGGACCTGAAGAAGCTGACAAAGGCCAGGAGCAAGATCACCAAGAACGAATCGAAGATGGCCAGTGCAATGAAGGAAGAGGCCAGTGAGCAGAAGGACCTCTCCAAATACACTGAGGCCCTCCCCGATGCACAGAAAACCGAACAGGCCAAAGCAGCCACGCAGACCGAGGTTCAGCGCACGGTGGACGCCCTGCAGCGGAAGTTGGAGAACATCCGGTGATCACGCCGGACGGGTTGTTACCCGACTGAGTTCACGGCAGCTTGAAGGACTTCATGTATGCTCATGCTTGAGCAGATCCATGGTTTTTTGAGCTTCTTGGCGTCCAGGAAATCCTAGCTATGCACTTTCGCGATTCCGGGTCAAGCCCGGAATGACAATAGTGTATGTAATGTCACCCCGGCTCCGAGCCGGGGTCGAGAAAAGGCTGCAAACGATGATCCTTTGGATGGAGATCGTTCTAACGTTCCCGCAGTTCGTTCTTACGTTCCCGCAGGGTCACGCCAACTAGCATCTCCGAAACGTAGCGGACCCTGCCTACCCCACGCTATAGTTCGGTGCCTCCCGTGTGATGAACACATCGTGCGGATGGCTTTCCTTCATGCCCGCGGTGGTGATGCGCATGAAGGTGGCTTGCTGCAACGCCGCAATGTCGGCGGCTCCGCAATAGCCCATCCCGGCACGTAGACCACCTTCCATCTGGTGGACCACTTCGTGCAGAGGCCCTTTGAAAGGAACCCGACCGCTGATGCCTTCCGGCACGAGCTTCTTGATGTCGTCCTCCATGTCCTGGAAGTAGCGGTCCTTACTGCCTCGCTGCATGGCCTCGAGGCTGCCCATGCCTCGATAGGTCTTGAAACGACGGCCTTCATAGATCACCGTTTCACCGGGGCTTTCCTCCACGCCGGCGAAAAGTGATCCGATCATCACGCTGTCCGCACCGGCCGCGATGGCCTTCACCATATCGCCGGTATAGCGGATGCCGCCATCGGCGATGACGGGAACGCCGCTTCCGGCGATGGCCTGCGCGCAATCATGCACGGCGGTCAGCTGCGGCACGCCCACGCCCGCGATCACGCGGGTGGTGCAGATGCTGCCCGGCCCGATGCCCACCTTAACGGCATCAGCACCTGCGTCCACCAAGGCTTTGGCAGCTGCGCCGGTGGCCACGTTGCCCACCACGAGGTCCACCTTCGGGAATGCCTTCCGGATGCTCCGTAACGTGTCCTGAACGCCGATATGGTGGCCGTGGGCGGTATCGATCACCAAAGCGTCGACGCCTGCTGCCACCAATGCGGTGGCGCGCTCGATGCTGTCACCGGTAACGCCGATAGCAGCTGCGACGCGCAGGCGACCGAGGTGATCCTTGCAAGCATTGGGACTTTGCTTCAGCTTGATAATGTCCTTGTAGGTGATCAAGCCCACGAGCTTGCCCTGAGCATCCACCACAGGAAGCTTTTCGATCTTGAATTCCTGCAGGATGTCGGCGGCTTGGGCCATGGTGACATCCGGCTTGGCGGTGATGACGTGATCACTGGTCATCACCTCAGCCACGGGCTTGGCCATTCCCTTCTCGAAACGGAGGTCGCGGTTGGTAACAATGCCCACGAGCTTATCGGCCTTGTCCACCACGGGAATTCCTCCGATGCCGTGCTCTGCCATCAGGCGGAGCGCATCGCCCACGGTGGCACCTTCGAGCAGCTTCACCGGATCGGTGATCATGCCGCTTTCACTGCGCTTCACCCGTCGCACTTCGTTGGCCTGTTCGGCGATCGATTGGTTCTTGTGGATCACGCCGATGCCCCCTTGCTGGGCGATGGCGATCGCGAGGTCGGCGCCCGTCACCGTGTCCATGGCGGCGGAGACGATGGGAAGGTTCAACGTGATGTTCCGGCTGAACCGGGTGCGGATGTCAACTGCGCGGGGCAGGACTTCGGAATAGGCCGGTACAAGCAGGACATCATCATAGGTGAAGCCCTGTGCAGCAAAGCGATCGGAAAAGGAATTGGCCCCTGTGGCTGGGCGTTCGCCCCGTTCGGGAGCGAGAGCGGAGGTAGATCGTTCCATGCACAAAAGTACACTCCTTGGGCGATCTTCCCGGGCTCCACGGCCCCGACTTTTGTCAACATAGCGTTGACAACCGCTCAATTGCCCGGCAGGAAGGTGACCGTACCGCGGCGCTCCACGGTCTTCCCGTTACCGTTCAGGAAAGAGCAGTAGTAGGCATATACGCCCTGTGGCACGAGCCTGCCGTCGACGCGGCCATCCCATGCCTGGTAGCGGTCCGTGGTGGTCCAGATCTGTTGGCCCCAGCGGTTGAAGATGGTGAACTCGTAGCGGTCCACGTCGGCATAGGAAAGCACCGGTTGGAAGGTGTTGTTGTAGCCACCCTCGATGAAGGCATTCGGGATCCATACTTCTTCCTGCTGTATGGCGCAAGCGATGTTGCTCACCGAGACCGCATTGATGCCGGAGGCGTTGCCCGTTTCGTTAGCGACCACATAGTAGCAGAACTTACCCGGTGTGGAAGCGAAGCCTTGCACGTCGTCCGCGAACTCCCACATCCCCATGGCCGTGATGCCGATCAGTTCAAAAGGTCCATCCGCGATGCTGCGGTATACCTCATAGCCCGCCACGGTACCCGCCCATTGCACATAGCCGTTCCAGCGCAACCGGTTGAACCCGTCGAGGTCCGGGGACACTGCCAGCAGGATGCTGGTGCCCTTGTTGCTGGTGACCACGGAGTTCCCGCAGCTGTCCTCCACCAATACGCGATAGGTATAACTGCGCTCTGAGGTCAGCACGTCCAGGTCATCGAAGGTGACCATAGGGCCTGTCCCTCCCGGTATGCTTGCCACATCCATCCATGGCAGGCCGTTATAGCTCCGCTGGAGCACGAGCCGCTTGGTATAGGCGACAAGGTCCACGCTGTCCGTCACTTGCACATGGTCCTTACCGAGAAGCGTTGCAGTGCGCAGGTAGTTCCACTGGGGTACCGGTGGATAGGAGGTGGTACGGCACGCCATGTTCGACAGGGAGGTCTTGCCCGTATCCGTACCGATCGCCTTCAGGACAAAGCAGTAGGTATGGCTTGCTATCACATTGGGGATCAGGTACTGGCCCGTGGACGGATCCAACGTGGCCACGAGGTTCACCGGCCCCGAATGGTCGAGCTGAGCATAGAGTTCATAGTGGTCCACGGGCCAACCCACGTATGGTGTGCGCTGCACAAGAATGGTCCCTGCGCAACGATCATAGACGGTGGACAGGTAAACCGTGGTGTGGGGAGCATGGGCGGCACTGGTGTTCGGACTTGGCGGCGTTCCCTTCCAGCAGGTATCTATCGCGGCTATGGTATACGATTCCGGTCCCGCCCCGGCATCGCTGAACAGCCAAGTAAAAGTGGTATTCAACCGCCCATAGAGCGTATCGAGGATCATATTCCCGGACGGCGTGGAGAGCACGATGATATAGCCGTCCGTATCCAGTTCCGGGCTGGGTTCCCAGTGGACCACGGTCTGGTTGGTGGTCGTATCCACCGTGACATTCAAAATATTAGGTATCGAAGGCGGGGTGATGTCCTGGAACATGGCACCGGCCGCGTTGCTAGTGGAAATGCAGCCTGAGGCATCAGGAATATGCACACGGAAGTTCAGGGAATCCTTGCAGATGGTGACCTCCTTGGACCAGTGGTGGACGGTGTTCGCCACGCTGTCGATCAATGCCCACGTGCCGAGGGGATATTCCCTGTCGATCCGGGTCTGGCTTCCGGCTGTGGCCAAGGGCGGCGTGTGGGGGAAGTTCCAGTCCACCACGGAACTTCCCAGCGGAACGCTCTGCGATACCTGGACAAAGATCGTGGCCAGCGTATCGCTCGAAATAGAGGTGTTCGGACTGCCTGAGGAGGACACCGTGAGGAGATAGTAGTACTGCGCCGCAGCGTTCGCCCCCGCTCCCAAATGGGTATATGTGGTCTGGGCATAAACGGGCACCGGCGCCACCAGCGTATAAGGTCCGGCAAAGGAGGTGGCGTGGTACAGCTCGTAACGTTGGAACTCGGCTGTGGGGTCCGGAGGGACGGTCCATGTGAGCACGGCGCTACCACCCGCCCCTACTGAGGCGCAGCGCAAGGACGGCGGGTCCAGCACGGTGGCTCTCAGGACGACCGGAAAAAGCAGGAGCAGGATCAAGCCCAGTTCACGCACACACCTCCAACGCGGTTCCATATGGATCGGTATCGGGTAATAGACGTTGCTGATCTTCGATCGGTTCATCGGTACCTGTCATTTTCGCTGTTCAGGCGAAACGAAGCGATCCCAGTTCCTGCTGCGCTAAGCGGAACTCGTTCATTACATGCTCCACGATCGTCGCGGCGGGAAGCACATCCTTGAAAGTCGCCCCCACCTGTCCGATCTCCAGTTCACCCTGTTCCAGGTCGCCCTCGAACATGCCCCGTTTGGAACGTGCCCGGCCGAGCAATACTTTGAGTTCCTCGGGCGTGGCGCAGCGTGCATAGGCTTGTCGTACTTCCTCGAAGAAGGCGTTCCGCATCATGCGAACGGGAGCCAACTCCTTCAAGGTGAGCAGGGTATCGCCTTCCTTGCTATCCAGCACGTGTTGCTTGAACGCAGCATGGCCGCTGGACTCGTCCGAGCAGACAAAGCGACTGCCCATTTGCACGCCATCGGCACCGAGCGCCATGGCCGCCAGCATGGCGCGGCCATCACCTATGCCGCCAGCGGCGATCACCGGCACCTGCACGGCATCGCGCACCATCGGCACCAGCACCATCGTTGTCGTTTCCTCCCGCCCATTATGTCCACCGGCTTCAAAACCTTCGGCCACCACGGCATCCACACCGGCATCCTCCGCCTTGCGGGCGAACTTCACGCTCGCGGTGACGTGGACGACCGTGATCCCCGCATCCTTCAACTTCCGTGTCCAGGTCCCCGGATTCCCCGCGCTGGTGAACACGATCCCCACGCCCTCTTCGATCACTGTGTTGATGTGCTTGTCCACATCAGGGTAGAGCATTGGGATATTCACAGCGAACGGAAGCGAGGTTGCCGCCTTGCACTTACGAACATGTTCCAACAGGACATCCGGATACATGGACCCGGAACCGATGACCCCAAGCCCTCCTGAATTGCTCACCGCAGCGGCCAAGCGCCAACCCGAATTCCAGATCATGCCCGCCTGTACCAAGGGATAGCGGATGCTGAACAGGGATGTGACACGGTTGGACAAGGAGCCGAGGGGTCTTAATGGGAACGGGCTGCGAAGGTAGGACGACCCCATTCATCAAGATCGTTGATATCCAATGATATACCCATTCCGTTGATGGAAGCTTGTTTTTATTAAGTTTGCCAGTCAATCCGAGAACCCATCGCATGAAGGCAGGAATTATACACGCGGCACTGGTTGTGCTAATGACGGTCGCCCTCGCTGGTGAGGCCCGTGCCCAGTACGATTGGGACATCGGTGCTCACTTGGGTGGTGCCAACTACTTGGGCGAGTTCGGCGGCAAGGAGAAGACGCGTCAGGATTTCATCTGGGACATGAAGCTGGCACAGACCCGCTGGGCCATTGGTGGCTTTGCACGCCGCAAGCTCAACCGCAGCTTCTCGGTGAGCGCAGGCCTCATGTACTACCGCATCCAAGGTGGGGACGACAAGAGCACCAACCCCGAACGCGTAGGCCGCAACCTGAGCTTCCGCAACGACATGTTCGAGCTTTACGCCCGTCCCGAGTTCACCGTCTTCCAGGACAATGACCTCGGTGGCCGGGGCCGTTACCGTACCGACTTCCGCCTGTTCATCTACGTGGGCGGTGCGCTGTACTACAGCAATCCAAAGGCGCAGATCGATCGCTCTGGTGAATACTACAAGCTGCGCGACCTGCAAACGGAGATGAACAGCTATTCCGCCTTGGGCTTCGCCATCCCTGCGGGCATGGGCTTCCACTTCACGTTCAAGCGTCGCCATCGCATCGGTTGGGATTTCGGCTGGCGCACCACCTTCAGCGATTATTTGGATGATGCCAGCACGGTCTATGCGGACCCCAACGCACTCCCAGGCGGTGCCAGTGGCACATCCGCCGCACTCGCCAACCAGACCCGATACGTGGATGCAGGCAACGGAACCATCCCTGCCGCGATCCAGTATTCCGCCGGGACCAAGCGAGGCGACCCCACGCATAACGACAGCTACCTGACCATGACCCTCACGTACAGCTATGTGCTCAGGGGCCAGTCCAACTTCTACCGTCAGAAATACAATTGGATGCGGGGCAAGAAGCGCATCGGCCGTAAGAGCCGCGCGAAATTCTGACCACGGACAAGATTTAAGGGAAGAGGGGCTTTGGCCCCTTTTTCTTTTTTATCGCTGGTGTCCGGGATGATCATAGCCGAACACTTCCGCGATTCCGGGGCAGGCCGGGAATGACACTTGCTTTTGGGCCGGGTGTTCGAATAGCGGCGCTGGGCGCGGCTATTCGAACACCCGGCCCTCCCATGGTTGTCACCCCGGCCACCGAGCCGGGGTCGCGAAAAAGTTTGGAGAATATTTCCAGGGACGCCAGTGAAAGGGCATACACCCTACTCCACTTGGTGGGCGTGCATCCACTCCTCCAGCACCACCAGCATCCAGACCCGGCTCCAGGTCACCGCTGGATCTCCTGCGAGAAAGCGGTGCCACAGTCCTTTCACACCCTCCGCATTGAACTGGGGCCTCTCCGCCAAAGCATTCATTCGCGCCTCGCAGAATGAGCGGAGCTGGTCGCGCATCCATTGGTCCCATGGCAGGGTGAAGCCCATTTTTGGACGGTGGGTCACCTCGCGGGGCAAGAGTTCCCCCAATGCATCCGTGAGCAACTTCTTCGGTGTGTGCGGGTACTTCAGTTCATCCGGAACGCCCAGCACAAAATCCGTGAGGTCATGGTCCAGGAACGGCACCCGGACCTCCAAGGCATGCGCCATGGACATCTGGTCGGTATCGCGCAGCAGTACATCAGGCAAATAGGTGCTCAGTTCCGCGACGCTCACCTGGCTCAACGGCTCAAGCCGGGAACCGCCCATGGCGCCCAATAAGTGGCGCACGTCCGCGGCCACGGCATCCGGGCGGAGCTCAACGGCAAGCAACTTCTTGCGCAGCTCCTGGTCGCTATACGCCAGCCGGGCCAGTGGATAGGTATCCTTCACATTCCATGCGGAAAGCTTGAGCAGTTCGGCCGCTTTCCAACCTGCTGCACCGGGTTTCCTGCTTTTCAACGCCATGCCGATCAACGCCCGCAGCGGTCGCGGCACCACCATGATGCCCTTCTTCTGCAACAAGGCCACGGAGCGCTTGAAGACCTCATATCCCGCAAAGACCTCGTCACCGCCAAGGCCGCTCAAGGCCATGGTGATGCCGGCCTCCTTGGTCATCTTGCTCACTACCCAAGTATTGGGGCCGTCAGCGCTGGGGTGGTCCATGTCCGCCAAGGCTTCGGGCAGGAAGCGCAACATATCCTCCGGCCGCAGGCGGATCTCCGTATGCTTGGTCCCGAACTTCTGGGCGATGAGCTTCGCAAAGCGCGCCTCGCTGAATTCCGCCTCATCGAAGGTGACGGTGAAGGTGTGTACCCGGGCCTGTGTGGCTTGGGCCATCGCCCCCACTACCGCACTGCTGTCGATGCCGCCGCTGAGAAACGCCCCGAAAGGCACATCGGCCACCATCCGCTTCTCCACTGCACGGGAGAACCGTTCCCGCACTTCGCGCAGCACTTCTTCGTGGGAAAGGTCGGCTGCCGCATTGCTGGCGCTGGCCACGATGTTCCACCATGGCTTGATCTCCGTTCCGGACTTGGACCACCGGAGCACATGGCCCGGCAACAACATGCGCACATCCTTGACGATCGTTGCCGGCGCATGAACAGCCCCGTGACGCAGATGGTCGCACAGCGCGGCCTCGTCGAGTTTCCGGGGTACCAGCCCCGACGCGAGTATGGACCTCACTTCACTGGAGAAAAGAAGCCTTCCTCCCAGGGAACAGTGGTAAAGCGGCTTGATCCCGAAACGGTCCCGGGCAATGAAGAGCTTTTCCTGTTGCACATCCCAGACCGCAAAGGCGAACATGCCTTCCAGCCTGTGCAGGCAATCCTCTCCCCATTCCGTCCATGCGGCCAGCAGCACCTCCGTATCGCTCTTGGTCCTGAACTGATGGCCGTCAAGGCTTTCACGCAGCTGGCGGAAGTTGTAGATCTCCCCGTTGAAAATGATCACGTACCTGCCGTCCGCACTGTGGAAGGGCTGGTGGCTGGCCGGTTCCGGATCGATGATGCTGAGCCGCCGATGGCCGAGCACCACCTGTGTGCCCTGCCAAACACCCTGCGCGTCCGGCCCGCGATGGGCCAATGCATCGGTCATGCGCTGCACCGCCGCCGCACCGGAACCCGGGACCGCTCCATCAAGGTCCAATGACGCGATACCGGCAATACCGCACATGGTCCGCGCCTAGCCCAGGATGAAAGATGTATCCGCCAGCACCCGCTCCAACCCTTTGCGCAGCGGCAGGAGGTCACGGCCAAGCAGTGTGCGCATGCGGGCGATGTCGGGCATCCTGCGTGTCATGTCCCCTTCCTCCAAGGGGGGAAGGTGCATGATGCGGGAGGAACTGCCGGTGATCTCCACCACCAGTTTGGCGAGGTCCAGGATGGTGGTCTCCAGGTCATTGCCTATGTTCGCCACATCATTGATCACCTGGTTATTCCGGTAGGCGGACACGGTGGCGTCAATGTTATCGTCGATGAAGCAGAAGGTGCGGGTCTGGCCCCCATCACCGTAGATCGGGATGTCCTGTCCTTTCAGCGCGGCACGGATGAACTTGCTGACGACAAAGTCCTTGCTTTGCTTGGGGCCGTAGGTATTGAAGAAGCGGAAGGTGGTGTATTCCAGCCCATACTCCTTGTAATAGCTGCGCAGGAAGGCCTCCCCGATGTTCTTCACGATGGCGTAGGGCAGCTTGCTGTTCAGCGGGGTGGTGTGCTCATTCTGCGGGAACTCCACGGGCTCACCGTACACCTCGCTGCTGCTGCTGAAGAAGACGCGCTTTACGCCGGTGTTCTTGCACAGGTCCAATACATTCCGGATGCCATCAATGTCGTGCAATACGCTCACAGGATTGTCCGTGGTACGCTTCACTCCCACCACGGCTGCATAGTGGAAGACATAGTCAAAGCGATAGGCATAGAAGACACCGCTGATATCCTCGAAACGGTTCGCATCGCACTTGATGAAATGGATGCCGGGATGCTTTTCCAGTTCCAATTTCCCGAGGTCCCCGGTGGTCAGGTTGTCCACGGCAACTACATCGGTATCCGGCAGGCCGGCAAGGCGGATGGCCAGTGCGCTGGGAATGAAGCCAGCACCGCCGGTCACTAATATTCTTGGCATCTACAATGGATTTTGGCGCGTGAAGCTAACAGTTAGCGTGCAGGGAGGAGCAATGGCTCCGGGGCCGGGTCGGGTTCCTCCGGTGCTTCTTCAACTACATCCCCTTGTGTGACCGAGCTCATGATCTCATCCTCCGAGACGATCGTAAGGATGATGAGTAGCATGGTGGTATAGGGGCTGAGCGAACCGGCCAGCCAGCTTTCATACAGGATGGAAAAGAGCACCGAGAACATGATCGCCAAGGAGATGGAGGTGTGCTTGCCGGCCTTGATGAAGATCAGCGCGAAACTCCGCAGGAAGAGGATCAACCCTACGATGCCCGTATTGAGCCAGAATGCCAGGTAGGTGTTGTGTACGCCACCTTGGTGACCCATGCTTTCCAGGTAAGCGCGAGCTCTGGACATCACCCAAGCCTCATTCTCAAACCCTCCCCCGAAAAGGAAGAAACCTTTATTATTCAGCTCTTGCCATGCGAAGTTCCAAGCGAAATACCTCCCGGACCCGTCCGCCAAGGTCTCCACGCGCAAATAGTCCTGCAGGCCAATGGCGGTAATGATGACGGGCAGGTTGCTGGAGACCAGTTCGCCAATGGCGATAAAGGCTATGAATGAGATGATCCCCAGGAAGGTGGAGATGCGGAAGAACTGGATGAAGAGGACGAACATCAATGTGGACATCAAGGAGGTGCGCGCTCCGCAGGTGATCACGTAGTAGACGAGCAGCGCATAGATGAAAATCTTGGCAGGAGTGGAGAAAAGGTCCTTCCGCAAGTGGTTGATCACCGTGAAAAGAACGAATCCCAGATAGGTGAAAATGGCGAGTCCGTTCGGATTCCCGAAGTAGCCTCGGAAGCGACCATCGATATAAGCCCACTTCTCTGGGCCGATGTACGGCAGTACGTGCTGTGTAAGAAGAATGAGCACAATGAACCACATCAGGTTCCGGAAAAAATCCCATCCATAAAGCCGGAAACTGAACAGCACGAAATTGGGTACTACGAGATAGATGAGCGCGTATGAAACGGTTTTCTCAACGGCGATGATGGGTACCGGCGAGGCAAGGATGGGGAGGAACGCATAGATGAAGAAAGGCAGGAATACGCCGAACACCTTTGCCATCGGACGGATCCTCGCCTCATCCACCACAACGATAAGGGCCATGGAGAGGATGTAAGCATACTTCGCCGTCTTCATCACCACCATCTGGCCGACGTCGTAGCTCATATCCGAAAAAATAAGGCAGATGAGGAAGCCGAACACGATCTCCTGCCACATTTCCCTTCGCCGGAGTAGAAAAACACTGAGTGGGAGAGCTGCATAAAGAAGCAACCCCGCATGCGCCGCCAACATGATCCAAACGAAGATGAACAGCAACAGCTGGTAATGCTCTCTCAAGAATTGCCTCATATCGGCCTTCTGGTTGGATCTTGGGCGACAAATGTAACCGGTCCAAAAAGGTGGCCCCGCTGCATCCCGAGCAGATGGCCCTCATGCCCAAGGTGCGGAACCATGTGTTCCTGCATTTTACCTACCGATGTTACAGGGTGACCTACCCTCGACCACCCAAAGCCCTGTCATACACTCTGGTGATCGCGGCATTGCGCACAGCCAAGCTGAACCGGCCATCAATGATGGTCCGGTTGGCTTCGCCCATTTCCCTACGCAATACCGGATCTTCGATCAATTGCAGGATACGCGAGGCGATCTCCTCGGCAATATCATCACTGGAGCGCTCGGACACGGGGATCACCCAACCGTTGCGCCCATCCTGTGCCACTTCCGGCAAAGCGCCAGCATCGGAGCAGATCACAGGCAGGCCTGTGCCCATGGCCTCCAAGGTGGTATTGTTGAAGGGATCCTGAAAAGTGGTGCTGACAAAGAGGTCCGCTGCACGCATCTGCTCGATGACCTGCTGATGAGGTAATTTGCGGTGCAGCGTGATGCGGGGATCCTCGGCGATGAGCTTTTCCGCCCATTCGATCACATCCTTCTCGGGAAACACACCCCAATCCACCTCCAACGTACTGATGATGATCAGCCGCATTTCCGGCCTGTTCAATCGTTGAAAAGCCTTCAGCAGTTCAACGCCTCCTTTCCGGTAGAACCCGTTCCCGGTGAAGATCAAGGTGAAAAAGCGCTCATCACGACCCTCCGGTGCGAACTGCTCCACTGCCCGATAGATCACTGACATCTTCCCTGGATCCACACCCGCTGCCATCAAGTGCCCCCGGTTGCGTTCCATGGTGCGTTCACTGGTGAAGATCAGGGCCTTGCAATCCTTGCCTGCCAAGCGGCGCAACGCCCAACGATAGAGCGGATGCGTGGGGTTCATGTTCTCGTATCGGGGGAGGTAATCCTCCACCTCGATCACCCATGGTCTATGATTGACAACGACCCCGTTATATGTATGCAAAAGGTCCGCCTTGGCGAACGGCATGAAGAACTTGGTCTGCGCGAGGATCTCCAGGTCGATCCCGGCCAAATGCCATGGGATGTCCAACTTCCGCTCATAGCGATAGCCAGCGGGAGGATTGGAGAAACAGTAGTGCTGCCAATAGCGCGTCTTATGACTGATACCGATGATCCGCATTCTCAGGTCTTTACCAACGGGGCGGATCGTACCGACGCCCTTCGTGAAAATTTCGTGAACATGACCGCGGTAAGCAATGGTGGTCGAAATGTTCGGAGACGCCCGGCCATGGTCATTTTCTCATCCATTTCCGGGTGCGCTAAACTAACCACAAAGAGCCAACCTCAACTTCGCCACCACTCCTCTACCTTCGCCAGCTGATGCGACCTGGAGAACCGATCCTGATCATCTGCCATTCGTTCCCCCCGAATTATGGGATCGGCGGAAGAAGATGGGCGAAGTTCGCCAAGGAGCTCGCCCACCGGGGTTATCCGGTTCATGTGATCCGGAATTCCGTTGCGCCGGGTGCCAGCACCTCCCTGTGGACGGACGACGTAACGGATCCGCTGATCATCGCACATCCCCTGCCCGATCGTTATCCCAGGGCAATGATCCGCTGGCCCGCCACTAGCTTATGGGATAAATTGAGCTACGGGCTTTGGAAACGCATATTGCCCCTGTGCACCAAAGGGAACTGGTATGACCGTGGGTTGTTCTGGAGGAAGCCGATGTTGGAATTGGCCGGCAAGCTCATCAGCGAGCACGGCATCCGCAATGTGATCGTTACCGGCGCGCCATTCAGCTTGCTCGCCTACGCCACGGAACTGAAGAAACGATATTCCGGGATCCATCTGGTATCCGACTTCCGCGACATGTGGACCTGGGGCAACTACTACGGCTACCAGACCATCGGGGATGATCGCCTGCAACATGAGCGACAATTGGAAGCCATGGTCGCCAGGGTCAGTGATAAGCTCATCTCCCCGCATCCCGCTGTGCTGGATCACTTGCACCAAGCGCATGGGGTACTCCAGGATCGCATGTCGGTGATCGCCCATGCGATCGATCCGGATGATCTTGACATGACGTTCACAAAAGTGCCGGATGGCCTGTTCCGGATGATCTATGCAGGCAGCATGTATGGCACGAAGGAGACGAATGGATACTTCGCGCTGGTGCTTGAAGCATTGAGGTCGTTGAAGGATACCCGTCCGGAAGCATTCGCCAAATGCCGGTTCGACCTGTACATCACCGACCATGGCACGGAAGCATTGCAACAACAAGTGAAGGACCAGGGCTTGGACGCCGTGGTCCACTTCCATGTGCCATTACCTCCCAAGGAGATCATGAAGCGCATCGCGGCCTCGGACCTGGAACTGGCTTTCCTGCCCCGGGATAAGAAGGACACGATGGTCACGAAATTCGCGGAGATCTTCTATTTGGGTTGCCCCGTGCTGCACATCGGTGACGCCGGCTTGGTGAGCAGGACGATCGTCGCTCAACGCATGGGGGATTCATTGCGCGTGGAGGAATTAGTGCGCGAGTTGCCACGGATCATCAGCGGGGAACGGCCGATCGTGATCGACCGGAACGCGGATCACAGCGACTATCTATTGGCGAATCTCACCGATCTTTTGGTGAAAGAGGTGTTGCAGTGAGAAGCGCGTCTCCGACCTTTGATCCGCAACATGTCACAGACCGGACCGATACTTCTCATCTGCCATGGTTTTCCACCTGTGCGAGGGATCGGCGGTCGACGATGGGCCAAGTTTGCGAAGGAGCTCGCCCGGCGCGGCTATGTCGTGCATGTGATCCGCAGTAAGGCCCGCACTGATGTTCTGGATTCGCTATGGACGGAGGATACGCTCCATCCTGGGATCATCCAGCATCCACTTCCTCGCTTGTATCCTACGGTACTATCCATACGGCCGCTCACTACCTTCTTTGAGAAGGTGATGTACCGGTTCTGGTCCAAGACATTGCCGATCCTGGTACCGGGGAACATCTACGATCCCGGCGTGTTCTGGAGACACCAACTCTTGGCGGAAAGCAGCCGACTGATCCGTAAGCATGAGATCCGCAACGTGATCGTCACAGGCGCTCCTTTCAGTCTGATGGCCTTCACAGCATCGCTGAAAAAGCCGTTCCCGAACCTCCACATGGTGGCCGATCTGCGGGACCCTTGGACTTGGGGAACGGATTATGGATTCAGCGCACTGTCCTCCAACCGCATGCATGTTGAGAAGGAACGGGAAGCCTTAGTTGCCCGGACCTATGACAAGCTCATCGCAACGGCCACCTCCATCACGGAACATCTTCGCTCAACCTATGGCGGAGCCGTTGAACGTTATGTCACCATCCCACACGCGATAGACCCGGACGACCTTCATTCAGCCACTTCTCGGGAAGATGACGGAATATTCAGGATGATCTATGCGGGCAGCCTCTACAGCAGCCTAGAGGCGGAGCGCTACCTCAAGGTCCTGGTGGAGGCTTTCGTGGTACTCCGGGAGAAGCACCCGGCCGTATCCGCCAACTGCCGGTTCGACCTGTACGTCACTGGACATGGGACCAATAGGTACGAGCAACTGATAAAGGACCAAGGTCTGGAGAAACAGATCCTTTTCCACGGACCGCTGCCTCCCAAGGAGATCCTAGGACGCATTGCGCGATCGGATCTTGTGATCGCCTTTCTTCCGGAGAATAAAAAGGACATCATGGTGACGAAGTTCAACGAGATCTTCCATTTACGACGTCCGATCCTGCATGTCGGCGAGCCGGGCTTGGTGAGCCGCACCATCGTAGAGCGCAAGCTGGGCGATTCACTGCGGGTGGATGAGCTGGTGACCGAGTTGCCGCGCATCATCAGCGGGGAGCGCCTGATCGAAATGGACATGACGGCCGATCACAGTGAACAGCTGTTGTCCAAGATCACGGACCGGCTGATCAGTGAGGTGCTGGTTTAGCGGTTTCTTGGAAGATCCGTAGGAATTGCCTGGTCGCCGCAGGCCAGCTGAACAGCTCGGTTACACGGACGAAACTGTGGCGTCCCATCCTGTCGCGGCTTTCCGGGGATAATGAGCCAAAGGCCTGAACGGACTGATAGAGTGCCTCCGCATCGCCTGGAGGCAGCAGGTAGCCATTGGTCGCGTCCACCTGCTCTGCTGTGGCGCCCACATCGCTCACGAAGATGGGCTTGGCCTGTGCCATGGCCTCAAGCACAACGGTAGGCATGCCCTCGAAACGGGTGGGCAATAGGAAGGCATCGCAAGAGGAATAAAGAGACGCCAGTTCAGCATCGTCCACGCGACCGAGCAACCGCACGTTCGCTGGTACGCCCTCCTCCTTGATCTGCTGGTACAAAGGGCCCGTGCCTGCCAGATCGAAGCGGACCTCGTTCCCCTTTCCTTCCGCGACCAGTCGGCGTGCCACTTCCAACAGCACGTCGATGCCCTTGTTGAAGGCGAAGCGACCCACGAAGAGCAGGGCCAGCGGCCCGGGGACGCGGTGCGTGGCGCGGGGCGTTGTGGGCACGTCCACCGCATTGGGGATCACCACGACTTTGCACGATGAACCTTCGGCAACGCCTTGCAGGATCCCGGTGAGCTTTCCACCCAAGGAGACCACGACATGGCTGCGGCGCACGATATGGCGCAATGCCATCCTGAAGGGCGCACCGAATGCACGTTCCTTTTTCGTAACGCCTTGGAACATCTCCAGCCCGTGTGGATGCGTGATGAGCTTTTCGCTGAACCGTTTGATGCCAAACCAAACGCAGAACCCTTGGGACAGTATCACGTCCGGCGCTGCTTGCTCCAGCGCCTCCCCCATGCGCTTGCTGTAGCGCCAGAGTTCACGCAGATAGAATTTCTCCGTGTCGATCGGCGGCACATGGACTTCCCGGATGCCAAGTTCCGCGCTGAAAATGCCGATGGGATGCGGATGAAGCACCGTGAGTTCGACCTCTCCAGTGCGGGCCAAATGCTCCGCCAACAGCCGCGAATGGCGCTGCATACCGCCCATGGCCTCGGGAAAAACACCGTCCGTGGCGATCGCGACCTTCATCCGTGGATCATTGGCATCTATGGAAATTCATGAAAGCTTGCATGTGTGACCCCGGCGCAAGGGCCGGGGTGATAACCATGGGAGGAGCGAATATCATTCCGGGCGTGTCGGCGTGTTTGGAAGATCCCTCATCTCTTACAGAGCAGCAGTGCCCTGTGGATCAGGAGCCGACGTTCTCTTTCAGCAAGGTGGCCACGCCTTCGTCGATGCCCCAACGGGGCTCCCAGCCGGTGGCTTCCTTCAGCTTCGCCACGTCGGCCAACAGGTGCATCCGCTCCACGCGCCGGACCCGTGCCGGATCCACTTCAATGGAGAGTGTTTCACCGAGCTGCCGTTCAAAGGCCTGCACCACTTCACGCACGCTGTATTCGATGCCACGCCCGATGTTGTAGGTCCCGCAACCCTTCGGCGCGCGGTCCAGCAAGGCCTCTATGGCGCGGCTCATGTCCTCCGTATGGATATAGTCCCGCTTGGGGTCGAGGTTGCCGAGGTGCAAGGTGCGCGCACCTTCCAGCACCTGCCGTTGGATCTCCGGGAAGAGGTGCGGATTGGTCTCGTTCGGGCCGAAGGCATTGAAAAAGCGCCCGATCACTAAGGGTGTACCGACCCGATAGTTGAATTCCCGTGCGATCTTCTCCGTGGCAAGTTTGGTGGTGCCGTAGATGTCCATCGGCCCCAGCGGATGGTCCTCGGCCATGGCGCCATCAGCGATGGGATAGACCGCCGCCGTGCTGGCCACGAACACCTGTTCCACGGCCGGGCAGCTCTCCACGGCATCAAGGACCTGTATGGTGCCGTTGATGTTGATGTCCGCAGCCACTGTAGGGTGTGCGTTGCAATAAGGGATGAAATGGACGGCGGCCAGATGGAGCACGCGCTGTGGGCGCACCTCGGCCAGGATGCGGCGCATCGCGGCGCCGTCGCGGATGTCGGCCTTGAAGAAGCGTTCGTCCGGCACACCGGCCAGCTGGCGGCGCCCGAAGGAGAGGTCGTCCACCACGGATACCTCATCGCCCGCTGCCTGCAAATGCTTGCTCAAGGCGGAGCCGATGAAGCCTGCACCGCCGGTGATCAATGTTTTTCTGGCCATGGGCCGCGAAAATAGCCCTTTGGCGGGCAGGGTGTGTAAGGGAGGTAAAGGAGGTAAGGAAGGTAAGGGAGGTAAAGGAGGTAAGGGAGGTAAGGGAGGTAAGGGAGGTAAGGAAGGTAAGGGAGGCTAGGGAGGCTAGGGAGGCTAGGGAGGCTAGGGAGGCTAGGGAGGCTAGGGAGGCACCAGCTTCCCGGAACTCAACACAGTGCCCCCAGTATTTGGCGGTACTCGCGATCGAACGCCCGCTTCGTCAACGTGCTCAGGGCGAGTTGTTCAAGACGGAGCCTGTCCTCCGGGGTTACACGATCGAACGATGCCAAGGGCTGGCCGGGATGCCATACACACCCGAGATCATCGCGTTCCACTTGGGCGGAGACATCCCCAAGGTGTTCCGGGGCCACCACCTTCAGGCCGGCGCGGAGGTACTCGGCGAATTTCGTTGGCGAGGCTACCCGGTTCGTAATGCTGTCCTCACGTACCAGCACTCCGTGATCGCATTCAGCAAGGATCGATGCCACTTCATCCGGCGTCACCCATTTCCTATCCACCCTGCCGGGAAAGGCTTGACCCAAGGCATCGATGCGTGGGTCCGGGCGGCTCAGGAACAGGACCTTCACTTGGGATTGTGCGGTCAGCGCCTCTCTCAGCAAGGTCTCCAGCAGCTCGAATGATTGCCATCCGGCCGTGGAACCCGAATAGACCAGCACGACGTCCCCTCCTGCCCGCTTCGCAGTTGGTCTTATTACTTCCTTCAAATGATCCTCGCCTAATGTGCAGGGGATCACCACGTGGGCTTCTCCGATATACCCATAACGTTCCCGCCAGTGTTCCACCAAGGCCTGGCTCACAGCCAAACGGAAGTCACTTTGTTCCACCGCTTCCTTCTCCACGGGCCGGAACTGGGCGATCAGCGCGTCGTCGTCGATGATGCGGTACTCCTCCCATTCGGCGGCGTATGCGCCACGAGCATCGTAGCAGACCTTCTTCACCAAGTCCTTTTCCCGCGCACGCAGGGCCATCCATGTACCCAAGGCACCGCGGACCATTATACCGGTGGGCCGCAGCAAACGGCACATGGTGTTCACGATAAAAGCGTTGCTGCGCCAGCGTTTCATCTGCGGCACCATGGGCAGCACGATAGCATCGGGGCTATGCGCCCGGATCTTCCGTCGCGTGGTGCGCAGGTCGCGGATGCTCACCAAGGCCAGCAGCCGCACGCGTGGGCCGCCCAAGGTGTTCAGGTGCGCCACCACGTCCGTCACCTGGCTCCAGTAGACGCCCGAGGGCTGGTCGTTATAGGTGAGGTAGAGGATCACAGCTTTTGGATCACATCAAAGACCCGTTCGGTGGCGTGGCCATCCCACAGGGGCGGCACCTCCCCTTTCGTGGCGCGGCCTTCGGTAATGTCCGCGATGGCCTCTTGCAGCAGCGGCAGGTCGAAGCCGATGAGGCGGTTGGAGCCCATGGTGATGGTGATGGGCCGCTCGGTGTTCGGGCGCAGGGTAAGGCAGGGCACGCGGCGATAGGTGGTCTCCTCCTGGATGCCGCCGCTGTCGGTGATCACGAAGGCACAGGTGGCGATCAGCTTCTGGAAGTTGAAATAGTCCATCGGCCCCGTCATCACGAGGTGCTTCAGGGCTTTCAGGGGTTGCATCAGGCCGGTGGCCTCCAGCATTGCCGTGGTGCGCGGATGCACCGGGAAGATCACGGGGCGGTCCTTGGCCACGAAAGCGATCAGCTCCACGAGCTTGGCCAGACCTTCCGCGGAATCCACGGTGGCCGGACGATGGATGGTCATCAGCACATGGCCTCCTTCCTTCAGCCCGAGGTCCTGTAGCACAGGCGCTGCCTGCACCTGCGCATCATAAGCCACCAAGGTGTCGATCATGGTGTTGCCGGTGAAGTGGATGCTTTCTGCCGATCGACCTTCGGCCTTCAGGTGGTCGAGACCGCTTTGCTCGGTGACGAAAAAATGGTCCGTAATACGGTCGGTGAGAATGCGGTTGATCTCCTCCGGCATGCCGAGGTCGCCGCTTCGGAGGCCGCTCTCCAAGTGCCCGAGCGGGATGCCCATCTTGTTGGCCACCAGCGCGCCGGCCAACGTGCTGTTCACATCACCCGGCACGATCATCAGGTCCGGTTTCAGTTCGGCAGCCGCCGCTTCGAGGGCGATCATGATGTGGCCCATCTGTGCGGCGGGGCTGGCATGGGGCGTGTTCAGGAAACGGTCCGGCGTCAGCCCGAACTGATCGAAGAAGACCGTGCTCATCTTCTCATCATAGTGCTGGCCGGTATGTACCAGTTGCACGGCCATGCCGCGTTCGGCGGCCACCGCCTTGAAGCGGGTCACCTTGATGAAATTCGGGCGCGTGCCCACCACTACCATCAACTTCTTCATCATTGCTCTGCTCTACTGGCAGCGCCTTTGTTGCGTCGCCGTTCCTGTCGCCGCGAAAGTAGAGCGGACGGCCCGGATGGGCTCAGGCGTGAGTCAAGCGCTCCTGACTTCTACCCATGTGCATAGCAGGATCATGGACGTTCGGAAGAATGGTGATCAGACACTTTCGCCCCCGGCACATGCCGGGGCCGGGTCAAGCCCGGAATGACATTCGTTCTTGGAGGGGCTGCTAGAATAGCCGCGCTGGGCGAGGCTATTCTAGCAGCCCATACCATGGTTGTCACCCCGGCCTTGAGCCGGGGTCGCACGCGTCCGGCATTCTATTGATCGA
The DNA here is from genome assembly GCA_038234075.1 of Flavobacteriales bacterium. Classification (GTDB taxonomy): domain Bacteria; phylum Bacteroidota; class Bacteroidia; order Flavobacteriales_F; family PHOS-HE28; genus PHOS-HE28. The sequence continues at coordinate 50,388 of JBBSUV010000022.1, forward strand.
AAAGCGGGGACATCGAAAACGTACAGGCTCAATGCAAGCCTACCACTCACCGCACATGAATGGACCACCACTTGGCCAGTGCGTAATGCGGCCAAAGGTTCTTGCCCGTGACCTCACCACCCTCAATGCGCGTGCGGAAGGCCTTGGAGTAAATGCGCAGTTCATCGTCCATCCCCAGGATCAGATCCCGTTGTCGCATGGCTTCCGAGGTGTTGAGGATCTCGTGCAAGGGAATGGTGAAGCCGTCCTTCTTCCGTTCGATGATGGAGGCCGGCAGGAACTGCTTGGCGAAATTCTTCAGCGCCACCTTCTCCCCTTGCGCGGATACGAGCTTCTCCACCGGGATGCGCATCGCTTTTTCCACCACCCGATGATCGAGGAAGGGAACGCGTGCTTCCAAGGATGCGGCCATGCTCATGCGGTCCACACGGGCCAGGAGGTTTTCCGGCAAACGGAACTGCAGGTCGAAACCGCTGACGCGCTGGAGGAAGTCCCCATACGGCATAGCGGGCAGGTCCAGGTGCTTTTGTACCGTCCCATAGGGGTCCAACGCTTGGGCCAGGAAATCGGCATCAAACACCTCATTGAGGTTATCGTTGACCGTAACGTCGGTGCCTCCCCAAAGGATGAAGCGGCCCTGTTGGCTGCGTCCTGCCCATCGGATCCAATCCGGCTTGCGGTTGGCAAGCGCGGGCGCCCCCATGGCGAGGTAAGCCTTCACCGTGGCCTTGGGCATCTTGTGGAGCCAGCGGTCCACCAGATACGCATCATGCCAGTGGCGGTAACCGATGAAGAGCTCGTCCGAGCCTTCACCGCTCAAGCATACGGTAACGCCGTTGGCCCGGGCCAGTTCGGACAGCAACAGCAAGGGGCCGCACGCGGTATCCGCAATGGGTTCGTCCAGCACTTTGAACGCCCTTTCCTGAGCGGCCAGATATTCTGCCGGGGAGATGGTGATGGGAAAATGACGTGCTCCCACATGTTCTGCTACCAGCTTGGCATGGGGCAGCTCGCTGACATAGCCGGGGACGGAATCATCGAAGCCGATGCTGAATGCATTCACCCGCCTTCCGCGGGAAGCCAGCGCTGTGATCACGGAGGAATCGAGGCCGCCCGAGAGGTAGGTGCCCACCTCCACGTCGGCCTCCATCTGCAGGTCCACAGCGTCCTTCAGCAGATCAAAGCAGGCATCCACATCCACCAGGTCACGCTGTTGGTTCCCTTGTAAGGGGTGCCAATAGCGGTGGACCTGCATGCTTCCCTGTTCATCGATCTGGAAATAGTGGGCGGCGGAGAGTTTGTTGATGCCCTCGTAGAAGGTCCGCTCCCCCTCCACTTGCAAAAAGCTGAAGTATTGGAGCAACACCTCGCGGTTCACGGTCCGTTCGCCGAGAATGCCCTTCGGCTCACTGGCGAAAGTGAATGTTCCGCCGGCCATGCGATAATAGAGGGGCTTGATGCCCATGCGGTCCCGCGCTCCCCAAGCGCGCCCCGTGTGGTTATCCACCAGCACGAAGGCGAACATCCCGTTCAATCGGGAGAGAGCGTCCTTTCCCCAAGCGATGCAGGCATTCAGCAGCACCTCGCTGTCCGAATGGTCCGTCCGGAAGGCGAAGCCCAAGCCCTCGAGCTCCTTGCGCAGCGGCGCGTGGTTGTAGATCTCCCCATTGAACACGAGCCAATAGCGCTCATCGGCGGAGGACATCGGCTGGTTCGCGGTAGTGGCGAGGTCCACGATGGAGAGCCGCGCATGGGAGAGCTTCCAGCGGATACCGTTCGGCGGGTCGGTGATCTCAGCCGAGCGGGTGGTGCAGAGCGCATCCGGCCCGCGATAGGCTAATCGGCGGATATCGTAACCATCCATATCCGAATCGGGACCATTCCCCCACGTGATGGCGCCCGCTATGCCGCACATGCAAGGCGTGGATATGGAAGGTCCGGTGTTCTTTCACCCATGGATGAGCGGTCTGGCAACAGGGCGGGCTTAGCGGGGAAGAGGTTGACCATCTTCCAACAAGCTGCGAAAGTAGAGCGGATGTCGCGGAGTGCTGTTCGTGTTCGCAGAGATCTTGCACCGTGTGCAGCCACTCCTACCGTTGTTGTCACCTTGACCCCGAGCCGGGGTCGCGAAAGTGTTGGCGACAGTTAAGAAGGATCCGACTTAGTCCACTTCCTGCCCGGAAGGTCTGCGACCTCGGGGCAACGTGGCGGCGATGAGCACGAAGAGCAGGGGCACCGGATATTGGAGCATGTGCGAAAGACGCACGGATACCAGTTCGAAAGGCGGAGCCCACCGGGCCAAGCCGTGCATGGCCACGGAGAGCAGCGCAAAACCCGCAAAGCCGGCCAAAATGGGGACCGCCTGCCGCCAAGATCCGAAGAGGATACGCGCCAGCAGGATGCAAAGCCCCGCCATTACCGCCATGGAGAGCAGGGTCAAGGACCATTTCAACACAAGCAGGCCATCCAAGCCGATACCGCGCGTCCATCCCTGCACCATCGAATGGGCATAGGAGAAGGTCGTATGGTGCTCCACATGGTCGATCTGGTAATTGAGGTTGATGAAGGCGAATTCACGCCATGCCCCGAAAGCGATACCTGCCACCAACACCGCGATGACCTCCAGGCGACGATTAATGAGGATACCGGTCGCCCTCATGGCATCGGTGCACCAGTACGCGAAGCGAACCGCTTCACCCAGACAAACCAGAGGAAGAATACCCAGCCATAAACAATGACATAGAAGGTATAATCATGGTTGAAGTTGAGCCATTCATAGTTGATGCTTACCACCACGCACAGCGCGGCTACCCGCATGGCGTTCACGAGGTGGATCGAGAGGATGCCAACGATGCCGAACCAGGCCTTGTGCCGCCACGGCCCGCCGTAAGCGACCAGGAAAATGAGGAAGACCGCGAAGAGGCCCACGCCGTTGCAGGGATCACCGATCCACAGGAGATGCCCACCTTCCACGCCGATGGTGCGGATATGGTCCGCGTTCATCGGCTCGGGTATCAGATCATAACCCAGCAATGTGAGGATGCCACCGGAAACCGTGATCAAATTATCGATCACCGCATGGTCCAGCCAACCCCACGGGTGAAGGACAAAGGCGTAAAGGAGGTACCAAGCCGCATAGAGGGACCCGGCAACAAGAAGGAATCGGAAAAGCGGATCACGGGCAGCCGTTCTGGACGGCACGCCAAAAGGCATCAGATCGTCGTCTTGCGGGCCTTGCGGGCGTCCAAGGCTTTCTTACCGCCGAGCAACGCACCGGCACCGATCAACAAGGAAAGCCCACCATCGATGGGGATGCAGGGTGGCGGCCAGCAGGGAGGTCCGCCGCCCGGGCCGGGCTGTGCCATCAACGCACCGATCATCGGCACCACCAGCAGAAAGCAGAGAAGTACAAGGCGAAGTGGTATTTTCATAATGGGTCGTCAAGCGAAAAGAGTGGCCAAATATAGAACGTTCCGGTCAATGAAGGGTTGCCTTACTTGACAGGGTGAAGATGACAGGCCGAATCAGGTGTTGGGCCGAGGGAACTCATAAGCATGACCCGTAAGTAATGCACCACCCCTGCCCCCAATGACATTAGGTTAAGGCTAGGCTGCTCGGTTTACACACGGATCCAGGCACGCTGCTTATTGCTGAATGTGCTGTCACCCCGGGCGAAGACCCGGGGTCACACCCGAACGGCATTCGCAGTGCGTTCTCCGACGCGTGCTGGTGTGATACCGTCCCGGCTCGTAGGCCGGGATGACAGCCCGGCATGACGATCCTACTTCCACCGGTTCCTTAACTTAATGACATTGCCCCTGCCCCTCCTTGAACCAAGGAGGGGAAAACCTATTGAGTTCATGATCGGAGGCGGCGGTGGCCCGTGTGACACCGGTCGGCACACCGCCCCGTTTGGCTATATTTGCCGCCCTTCAAAAGCCGCCATCCCGCCCCCGGCGGGCAAGGGCCGGTAGCAGTGATCAACCATGGCAGCAGCCCCAAGCCCCAAAGGGGGTATCATCGAGGTGAACGACCTGCGGACCGTGCTCCGTATCTTCTCCAAGAACTGGTACTTCGTGGCGGTGGCGCTCGTTTTGTCCGCGGTGCTCTCCTACCTCTACTCCTACAAGATCCCCAACGTTTACGGGGCCAGTACGCAGATCTTGATCAAGGACAAAGAATCCTACGATTACCAGACGCAGGTCTTCAAGAACATTGGCTACATCAGTGCCTACGGGGACATCGTGAACCAAAAGCGCGTGCTCACGAGCTATGACCTGATCGACCGGACCCTTAGCCGATTGGACTTCGAGGTCTCCTATTACATCATCGGTCGCTTCAAGACCACCGAGGTCTACGGCAGCCTGCCCTTCACGGTGCAGATCCAGGTGCTGAACAGCAGCCTGTATGAGCGGCCCATCGACCTGCACATCATCGACCCTGCGAATTTTTCCGTCAGCTATGACGCGGGCCAAGGGATCGTGACCAAGAATTTCCCCTTCAGCAAGGACATCGCCGACAGCGACTTCACCTTGCGCGTGGACCCTAATGTTGACCTGAAGCCCTCCACCATCGACCGGTATGCTGCTAGTGACTACCGCTTCGTCCGGCACGAGCGGTCCCGCCAAGTGGCCAAATACGCAGGTAGCTTGCAGGTGGAGAACTTACCCTACACCACCATCCTCCAAGTGAACGTGGAGGATGAGATCCCGGAGCGAGCGAAAATGTTCCTGGACACCCTCAGCGGGGAATACATCAAATACACGCTGCAGGGGGATTTCGACATCAATGAGAACACCCTTGGTTACATCGACAAGCAATTGGGCGAAGTCTCGGGTATCCTGACCCAATACGAGGACGACCTGCAACGTTTTCTGAGGAGCAAGAACATCCTCGATCTGAACAAGGAGAACACCCAATATTTCGATCAGCTGGTAGCACTCGATGCTCAGAAGAAGAAATATGAATTGATGGTGGAGAGCGTGGATCAGCTGAACGACTATGTACTGAACATCGGAGATGCTAAGCTGCTACCTCCGTCCTTCTATATCCTTGAAGGCGATGATTTCCTGAGGAAGACGCTCACTGCGCTCTACGATATGCAGATGGGGATGAACCGGAATCTCTATACCGCGGAGTCTGTGAACCCCGCGATCGAGGAGGCTAAGAACACCATCCAGCTCACGCGTGCCAACTTGCTCATCTATCTGAAGAACACCCGGATCGCGATCCAGCAGAAGATCGGCGACGTGAGCAAGCAGATCAACGATTACACCGGGTTGATCCAGGCCGTGCCCCAGAACCAGCGCGACGTGGAGAACTACCAGCGCAAGGTGGCTGTGAACCAAAAGCTCTATGAGTTCCTTTTGGAGAAACGCGCAAATACGGTGATCGCCCGGGCCGGCATCATCCCCCAGACCAAAGTGATCGAGGCGGCGCGGTCCATCGGCGTGGTGCGGCCCAACAAAACCAAGATACTCTACACGTTCCTCGTGGGCGGCGGCCTGATCTCCCTGCTGCTGGTCTTTATCCGGGTGCTGTTCTATGACCGGGTGGACAATGCGGACCAGCTGCGGAGCGCTACGAACGTGCCGGTGTTCGGAGAGGTGATCGCCAGCGACAAGGCGAACGAGAACTACGTGGTGGTGGACAGTGACCCCAAGGCCGCCATCACCGAGAGCTTCCGCACCATCCGGACCAACCTGGAGTATCTCCCGGCCACCGACAAGGGCAGGGCCGTGATGGTGACGAGCTATCGCCCCAACGAAGGCAAGACCTTCTGCTCGGTGAACCTGAGCGCCATCCTGGCCAAGGCCGGCAAAAAGGTGCTGCTGCTGGAGCTCGACCTGCACAAGCCCAAGGTGGGCACTGGCCTTGGCATGACCAACAACATCGGGCTCAGCACCATCCTATCGGGCCGGAACAGCATCGAGGAATGCGTGCAGCACACCCAGATCGAGAACTTTGACGTGATCCTCGCAGGGGCCACCCCGCCCAACGCCTCCGAACTGGTGCTCAGCAAGATGCTGCCCGAGATCTTCAATTATGGCCGAGAGCATTACGATTACGTGATGATCGACACGCCCCCGGTGGGCCTCATCACGGATGCCCTGCTGATGATGCGCCATGTGGACGCCACGCTCTTCGTGATCAATACCCGCTTCGCCAACAAGGACCACATCCGCAACGCCATGGAGATCCATGCCGCGAACCCGGCGAAGAATTTCGGCTTCATCCTCAACGGCGTGCGGATGAAGAAGAGCAAATATTATTACAACACGAACTATGGCTACGGCTACCGCTATGCCTACGGCTACGGCGGCTACGGATACGGCTATGGCAGTAAGCGCAAGAAGGGCGCGGGCGAAGTGGGCGGAGAACCCCAGGAACGGGATGGGGGCAGGAAGGATGCCACGGATAACAACAATCAGAACTCCTAGGAGGTGAACCACAAAGTCGCATCCTCAGAGTCTAAGAGCCTTGGCCATGAGGGATCGTGGGACGTGGTGATCGCGCCTTCCTCCCCATGGTGGAAACTGGACCTCGGGGAGATCTGGCGGTACCGGGATCTGCTTACGGAGATGGTGAAGCGGGACCTTACCGCCATCTACAAGCAGACCATCCTCGGCCCCATCTGGGTGCTACTGCAGCCGCTAATCACCTCGATCATGTTCGCGGTGATCTTCGGCTTGGTGGCCCGTATGGCACTTCCCGGCATTCCCACGCTACTTTTCTATATGTCCGCCGTGGTGCCTTGGTCCTTCTTCGCCGGGGTGATCAACAAGACCTCCGCCACCCTCACGGCCAATGCCCCCCTGATGACCAAGGTGTACTTCCCCCGGCTCATCCCGCCGCTGTCCACCATGCTCTCCTCGTCCTTCACCTTTCTGGTACAGCTCACGCTCTTCTTCATCTTCGCCGCTTTCTATCTGCTATCGGGCAAATATGCATGGTCACCCGGTATCGCCCTGTTGATGCTCCCCGTGCTGGTCCTGTTGGAAATGGGCTTGGCCTTGGGCGCAGGCCTGATCGTAGCCGCGCTCACCACGAAGTACAAGGACCTGGGCTTCCTCATCGGCTTTGCCGTGCAATTGCTGATGTACATGAGCCCGGTAATCTTCCCCTTGGCCAAGGTGGCTCCGGACAGTCCCGTGCGCCCCGTGCTGGAGGCCAACCCGATCACTCCGGTGATCGAAGGTTTCCGCGGTGCCTTGTTGGGTACACCCATGGATTGGAGCACGCTCTGGTATTCCGCCATCTGCGCACTGGTTTTGCTACTTGCAGGTCTCACGCTTTATCAGCGGGCGGAAAGGTCGTATGCGGACGTTGTTTAGAGTCGGGAGTCTTGAGTCGAGAGTCTTGAGTCATGAGTCTGGAGTCCTGAGTCTTGAGTCTTGACCATTGCCGACTGCCACTGCCACCTGCTACTGCCAACTGCTACTGCGACCTGCCAACTGCCTCTGCCCACTGCCTCTGCCAACTGCCTCTGCCCACTGCCACTACCAACTGCCAACTGACCCATCTCCCTATCTTCGCCTCGTATGGAACAGGAACCCCTGATGGTGCAGGTGCAAGGCGTTGGCAAGCGCTACCGCTTGGGCACCACCAACCGCCAGCAGCTCTCTGATGATGTGAAGGCTTGGACCGCCAAACTGCTCGGCCGCCCCGACCCCACGATCCCCATCGGCAAGCAGGTGGATCCCCAGCGCATCGGGGAGGATTTTTGGGCCCTGCGCGATGTCTCCTTTGAGGTTCGCCGGGGTGAGGTGCTCGGCATTGTGGGTAAGAATGGCGCCGGCAAAAGCACCATGCTCAAACTCCTCTCCCGCATCACCCAGCCCACAGAAGGGACCATCCGTATGCGCGGCAAAGTGAGCAGCCTACTGGAGGTCGGAACCGGCTTTCATCAGGAGCTTACCGGACGGGAGAACATCTACCTCAACGGTGCCATCCTCGGCATGCGCAAGGCGGAGGTGAATGCCAAATTGGACGAGATCATCGCCTTCAGTGGCATCCAACACCACATCGATACGCCGGTGAAGCGCTACAGCAGTGGCATGCGCGTACGCCTCGGCTTTGCCGTGGCTGCACACCTGGAGCCGGAGATCCTGATCGTGGACGAAGTGCTCTCCGTGGGCGATGCCGAGTTCCAGCGCAAAAGCATGGGCAAGATGAAGGACAGCGCCGCCAGTGGACGCACCGTTCTCTTTGTCAGCCATAACATGACCGCCATGCGCTCGCTGTGTAGCCGGGTGCTCTGGCTGGAGGACGGACGGGTACGCATGAACGGACCTACCGAGGACGTGGTGAACGCCTATTTGAACAACTACAACAACAGCACGAGTGAGCGGCACTGGGCCGAACACGAGGCCCCCGGTAATAACATTGCCCATCTGCGCCATGTGAAAGTATCGCCCGCTTCGCGAGGCGAGGTGTTCCAGTGGGAGGATCCGGTGGATGTGGAGATCAGTCTGGACAAACACACCCCGGAGCTTATATCGGTGAACATCCAGGTACTCAATGGGGATGAACTGGTGATCTTTGCCACGAACCTCAGCGAAGGACTTCCAGGCGTTATGCTGGGTACCGGATTACAAGTGGTGGGCTGTCAATTCCCGGCACATCTTTTCAATGCCGGCGATCTGCGGCTCACCATCGGGGTGGTCCATAAGGGACGCATGAGCTTCCAGGCCGAACATGCGGTCTCGTTCTCCGTGGTGGAACCCACGCGCATGGGTTCATGGCACGGTAGACGGAAAGGGCTGTTCCACTTGGATATTCCTTGGCAACAGCTCAAGACCTGAGGATGAAGCATCCAAAGATGAATAATATCGGTGACAAGGAATTCCTGTTCGTGGTGGGCGCACCGCGGAGTGGCACCACGTGGTTGCATCATATGCTTTCGGAACATCCGAGCATTGTGGGCATGGACAACGAATTGACCGTTTTCAGCTACCTGCACCTTTGGGAGGCGCGGTTCAAACGGGAAAAATCCCACTCGGACCAAGGACACTGGAAGCAGGGCGCACCGCTCCTATACAGCGAGGAGGAGTTTGACCAGGGATTACGGATCATAGCGCATGATGCTTATGGACGGCTATTTGCCTCCCACCCGGAGGCGACGCACATCATAGACAAGCATCCGGCCTATGCCTTGCGGCTTCCTTTAATATGCCGTCTTTTTCCCCGCTGCAAGGTCCTGCATATCATTCGCGATGGTCGCGAAGTGGCCGTCAGCATGATCAGTGCAAAAAAGCGCATCGGCTTTGGGTCCGGGGAGATCAAAGGGGCCAGCCGTGATTGGGCACAGCATGTAAGAGCGGCCTCCGCGTCAGGAGTTGCACTGGGCCCGGGCCGCTATATGGAGGTGCGATATGAGGACCTGATGGCCCGGCCAGGCCCTCTTCTGAAAATGATCTTCGAATTCGCCGGTCTCCCCTTGGCCGCTAACGAAATTGATCGGATCGCACGTGAGAACAGCATCAACAACAAACAGGTCAGCAGCGGCAACGCGGAAGTGAACACATTGAGGGGTATCCCCGATGCCATCTGGAAGACCAAACTCAGTCTGGAGGAGCGCTGGACCATGGACCGGATGGTGGGCGACCTCCTCCGATCGCTTGGATATGCCGAGCCGGGTTGGTGGGCGGTCAGGACCGGGGATAAAGCGAAGATGGCGTTGTATCCTTCTTGGAAGAAACTGATGAATGTCGCGGGCAGCGCAAAGCATGCTTGGTCCACTCCTGTGGTCATTCCCGTGAAACCTTGAACGGGCGGTTCCGACATGCTTTCTCCAACAACCCCTAAGTTAGCGTTCGATCCATGCGACCGGTTGGGCGTGTCTGCGAAAAAGAACGGATGATGGAGTCGACACCCCAAAAGCCTATGGATGAGCGCAACGGAAGATCGGAAGCTGGGGACGGCACTGCCCGTAGTTCCATATTCGTCACCCGGACTTTCCTTCCGCCCCGTGAAGAATACCTCTACTGGTTGGACAAAGCCTATACCAGCCACCATCTGACCAATAACGGACCCATCCACCAGGAATTGGAAGAGAACCTGCGCACCCGGTTCAACGTGCCGCACCTCCGCCTGGTGGCCAATGGCACCTTGGCATTGCAGCTGGCCATCCGCGCCTTGGGTATCACTGGCAAGGTGATCACCACCCCGTTCAGCTATGTGGCCACCACCAGCGCCATCCTCTGGGAAGGCTGCACACCGGTCTTCGCGGACATCAAGGCAGATACGTTGTGCATCGATCCCGCCCGTATCGAGGAGTTGATCGACGCGGACACCACCGCGATCCTCGCCACGCATGTCTATGGCATCCCCTGTGATGTGGAGGCCATAGACGCGATCGCCAAGAAGCACGGCCTGAAGGTGATCTATGATGCCGCCCATGCCTTTGATGTGGAATACAACGGCAAAAGCATCCTAGCATACGGCGATGCCAGCACGCTCAGCTTTCACGCAACGAAACTGTTCCATACTGTGGAAGGCGGTGCAGTTGTGGTCCATAATGGGTCGTTCGACAAACAAATTGGGCTCCTTAGAAGTTTCGGGCATATTTATGACGAGCATCTTTGCTTAGGCATCAATGCCAAAATGAGCGAGGTGCATGCCGCTATGGGCATGGCGGTGCTACCGCATGTGCCCCGATTGATCAGCGAACGAAGATCGCTTGCCGAATTATACGATGTCTTATTGGGCGATCGCGTGGAACGACCGACCATTCCCGAAAGCACCGTGTTCAACTATGGCTATTACCCCATCCTACTGAAAAGCACAGCCGAGCTGGAACGACTAATAACCATGCTTGGCTTGGAAGGCATCCAAGCCAGAAGATATTTTTTCCCGTCCTTGAACTTGCTGCCATATGTGGCCAGTAGGTCTTGTCCCACCAGTGAACATGCAAGTGCCCGGACCATTTGCCTACCACTTTATCCGGATCTCGGTTCGATACAGGTTGAACGCATTGCATCCATTGTCCTTGCTTCACTAGACTTGTGATAGATGATCATTGCAGGGGCAGGCGGCCACGCCAAGGAACTGGTCGACGAGTGGCTTAAAGCTGGCGGCACCTTGGATGACCTTGTGTTCTTCGATGAGATCGACCCGGGAAGAACGGTGTTGGGAAGACCTGTCATGGGCCGAATAGAGGACTGTATCGGGCATGACCGGTTCATCATAGCGGTCGGCAACCCCGAATTACGACAGGAATTATTTGAACGTTTCAAAGCGGCAGGCCATCATGCGTTCTCGTTGGTGGCGCGCAGCGCACAAGTGAGTACGCTTGCCACTTTCTTGGGCAATGGATTGAATCTAATGGCCTTGGCAGTGATAGGGCCCCATGTGGTACTCAGCGATGGTGTCCTCATCAATAGCGGTGTGCATATTCATCACGATGCCTCCATTGGTGCATTCAGTGAGATCTCGCCACGCGTTTCAGTGTTAGGAGGTGCATGGGTGGGTTCCCTTGCCCGAATTGGAACAGGAGCGACGATCCTGCCCGGTGTGAGGGTTGGTGACCATGCCATAGTTGGTGCGGGAGCGGTAGTTGACCGCGATGTTCTGCCGCGGTCAACGGTCGTTGGCGTTCCAGCGAGGCCGATCTCAAAATGAGTGTTGTGGAGGAAATTGACCAGATCCCGCACCCAGAGCGGTTAATGGTCTCCATTTGTATGATCACCTTTCGGCATGAAGCCTTCGTTGAGGAGGCCATTCAAGGGGTGTTGTCACAAGAACTCGAAGGTTCTTTCGAATTAGTGATCAGTGACGACATGAGTCCTGACAGCACACGGGCCATATGCATTGAGCTGCAGAAGCGCCATCCTGAAAAGATCCGGTTGCTTCTACCAAAGAAGAACTTAGGGATGACAAGGAATCTGGAGCAGGCATTGGACAAGTGTCGGGGCAAATATGTCGCCTTTTGCGAAGGCGATGACGTATGGACCGATCCGTTCAAACTGGCCAAGCAGGTGATGTTATTGGAAACGGATGCCACTTGCACGGGCACTTATCATGAAACGCGAATGATCACGGAGGCCGGTGAGTCTACTGGGCGATTGTTCCGTGAGGATCTACCGGATAAGCTCACTTTGGAAGGGCTCATGTTGAAGCATTCACCTTTTCACACTTCCTCCTTCCTCTTCAGAGCATCCCCGATCATGCATGCGTTGCCGGTATGGCTATTGCATGTGGCAAGTTTGGACATGGCCTTGTTCACTCTGTTCACGGGGGAAGGTCTGTTGCGCAAAGTGGAAGGGGTCATGAGCTCCTATCGCAAACATCCCGGCGGCATCACCAATACTTCGATCAACAATGGATCCTCTTACCACTTGCACAGGATCCTCCTTTGGCTTTTCATTGACCGCCACCTCAACTACCAATATACGGTTAGGTGCCAAGAACTTTTCCTCGATCATTGGCAGAAAATCCTATGTGAGAACACCCCGAGGCAGCGGTTGCGCTCTATTAGGGGCTTGTTCCGAAAAAACCCCGGCTGGTTCCTCCGCCATCCCACATTCACGATGGCGCGCTTACGGGAATGCCTGCGAAGATAATGGTGAACCAGCAGTGGAACTGGGTACTTTCGCGAACAACGAACAGCCATGGTGGATCACAATGCTTTTCTGGACCCGCAGCTTACTCGGAAAACGCAAGACCTCTTTATCGTCCGGAAAAGCATACTGCATGCACTGACCTCACAGCTCCCGCATTTCCACGGCACTTTCTTGGACATCGGTTGCGGGGTGCAACCTTACCGGTCGCTTATCACGGCAGCCCCTTCGCGCGTGGAGCGTTACGTGGGCATGGACTTTGACGCGAACCCCGTGGCCGGCTACCAGCAGGTGCGACCCGACCTCTTCTGGAATGGGCTGCATATTCCCTTGGAGGATGGCAGTGTGGACAGCACGATGGCCACGGAGGTGCTGGAACATTGCCCGGACCCGGCGTCTGTGCTCCGTGAGGCCTTCCGCGTATTGCGCCCAGGCGGTTTTCTCTTCCTCACCGTTCCATTCCTATGGCCTTTGCACGATGTGCCGTACGACGAATACCGGTATACGCCCTTCGCAATGGAGCGTTTGTTGAAAAGCGCCGGGTTCGGCGATGTGGTGTTGACCCCCTTAGGCGGTTGGAACGCCAGACTTGCGCAAATGCTTGCACTTTGGTCGGTTAGGAGCCCGATGTCACCGAGAGGCCGCAAGGTGTTCACTTTTCTCACCCGACCGGTCGTCGCCTACTTGCTAAAGCGCGATCACATTCCGGGCCTCATGACCAATTCGATGATCACCGGATTGATGGGCACGGCGCGGAAGCCTGTTGCGTAACGGCGCTCAAGCGGATCCTCCGTTCCCGCAGGTCCGATACAAATCGGACCCTTTTATGTTTGCCGCAGTGAAGACGACGGAGTTCTCCGTTCAGTCCGATCGGGGTGGTTACATTGATGTTCATACATGATGTGCCGCCTCGGCGTGTAAGGCCATGGGACCCTAGGTGAGCACTCCGCTACACC
>JBBSUV010000023.1:0-61621 GCA_038234075.1 Flavobacteriales bacterium
GCAAAGCCTACTTCCGTTTGGCCTGACGCCCAAAGTTCTGGACAACGAAGAGCAGCAACAAACACCGTTGATAACTCGCCATTCGTTTTGTCCATTAGAGACCAACGTCTCCAAAAAGCCATTCGTTTTGTCCATTACACCGGTATTCCCGCTTTGAACCGCCAGATCCATAGACCAAACACCATCCGTCCATTCGTACCTTCGCAACCATGGAAACGCACCGCCTTCGCAACCTTCACAGTCCGGAGGAGCTCCGCTCCCGGATCGAACGTGAAGGGCGTGAGCGCACTACCCTCAGTTTCTACCGCTACGTGCGCCTTACTGAAGTGGAGGCCCTGCGGCACGAACTCTATTCTGAATGGGATGCACTCGGCGTACTGGGGCGCATTTACATCTCCCAGGAAGGCATCAATGCACAAGTGAGTCTGCCATCAGCAAACTTGGAAGCGTTCCGTTCGTCCTTGGATGCACGTAAGGCTTTCAAGGACGTTCCTTGGAAGATCGCTGTTGAGGACGACGGAAAGAGCTTCCTCAAGCTGAAGATCAAGGTGCGGCCGAAGATCGTGGCCGACGGCTTGGCCGACGATGCCTTCGATGTGACCAACGTGGGCGAGCATTTGGACGCGGAGCGCTTCAATCGGAAGATGGAGGAAGGCGCGTTGGTGATCGACATGCGCAACAACTACGAGTGCCTTATCGGGCACTTCGAGGGTGCCTACTTGCCGAAGGCGGATACCTTCCGTGGAGCCATCGACGAGGTGAAGGAAGTGATGACCCTTCGGCAGGCTCAGGGTGAAGAATTGCCGGAGATCCTGTTGTACTGCACCGGTGGCATCCGTTGCGAAAAGGCGAGCGCCTACCTGAAGCATCACGGCTTCTCCAATGTGAACCAACTGCACGGCGGCATCATCGACTATGCGCGGCAGATCAAGGCCCAAGGGCTGGAAAGCCGCTACAAGGGTCAGAACTTCGTGTTCGATGAACGCCTTGCGGAACGTATTACCGATGATGTGGTGAGCCAGTGCATGCAATGCGGCGCGGTGAGCGATCGCATCAGCAACTGCCACGAGGCCACCTGCAACATGCTATTGGTGCAATGCGAAGCCTGCGCAGAGAAATATGCGGACTGCTGCTCACCGAGCTGCCGCGAGATAAATCAGCTGCCCATTGATGAGCAACGCGCATGGCGCAAAGGCCGCAGCACGCGCAGCAGCAAGACCAAAGCGGTCAACGATCCGGAAGGCTTGCGGCAACGCATCCGTGAAGAGGAGGAACTTTTCACACGGAACGGAACACTGCATCCCGAACTGATGGAGATCATGCACAACGCAACAAAAAGCGCGTAGGCTTGTTGGACCAACGATCGCAAGCCGCTAACACGTAACGCGCAACCACTTAATCCGCAGCCCTAAAATGCCTTTTTATCACACCCTCGGAAAGATCCCGCACAAGCGGCATACCATCTTCAAGAACGGAGAGGACCGCTTTTACGACGAACAACTTTTCGGCACCGTCGGCTTCGATGGCATGAGCACGTTGCTCTACCATACACATCGTCCTACGCAGGTGAAGGAGATCGTCAGTGCAACGGATGTTACTCCGAAGGTCGCCATCGAAAAGAACCTGCGTTGTATGAGGCTCACCGGCTTCAACGTTGCCCCTGAAGAGGACCACCTCAAAGCGCGGAAGACACTCCTGTTCAACAATGACGTCTCCATGGCGCTCGCTGCGCCGAAGGCGTTGAAGGTGGATTATTTCTACAAGAATGCGGATTGTGACGAACTGATCTTCATCCACAGAGGCAGCGGCAAGTTGCGCAGCTTGGTAGGCACGCTGGAATTCAAGTATGGCGATTACTTGGTCGTTCCACGCGGCATGATCTACACGATGGAGTTCGACACCGCCGACAACCGCCACCTGGTGCTGGAGAGCCACCATCCGCTTTACACGCCGAAACGCTACCGCAACTGGTTCGGCCAGATGCTGGAGAGCAGCCCATTCTGCGAACGCGACATCCGTAGGCCGAAAGACTTGGAAACGCATGATGAAAAAGGCGACTTCCGCGTTTTGGTGAAAAAGCAGAACATCATCCACGAGTTCATTTACGCCACGCACCCCTTCGACGTGGTGGGCTGGGACGGCTACAACTATCCCTATGCGCTCAGCATCCACGACTTCGAGCCGATCACAGGCCGCGTTCACCAACCGCCGCCCGTCCACCAGACCTTCGAGACGAGCGCCTTCGTGGTGTGCAGCTTCTGCCCACGGCTGTACGACTACCATCCACAGGCCGTCCCGGCGCCATACAACCACAGCAACATCGACAGCGACGAGATCCTCTACTACGTGGACGGCGACTTCATGAGCCGTAACGACATCAATGTAGGCGACATCACGCTGCACGTCGCGGGCATCCCGCACGGCCCGCAGCCCGGCGCCATGGAACGCAGCATCGGCAAGACGAAGACGGATGAACTCGCCGTGATGTTGGATACCTTCAAGCCACTGATGGTGACGGAAGAGGCGATGAAGATCGACGACGGGAAGTACTGGAAGAGTTGGCTCGAGTGAGGATCAGATGATTTGTCGATCAGATGATCAGATGATGAATGCCTTTGCCGCGATGAAAGCCTGTGAAGCGATGAATGAACTGAAAGAAATTGATCTGAAGGAGTGGCAAAATGCCCTTGCTGAGGATGAACTCTTCGACCCTCTGGTCGTCGCGGATAGTCCGGTATCATATAACCCGCGCTATAACGACAACATGATCGTCACGCTCACCTTCCGCTTTGCGCAGCGGATCTGGGATCTTGCAGAAGAACTCCAAGAAAAGAAGAAGTTCGTTGTCGCGAATCAGATCTTCCGGTCAGGAACAGCGATCGGTGCGTTAGTGCGAGAAGCCCAGAACGGAGAAAGCCTTGCGGACTTTATTCACAAGATGAAGATCGCATTGAAGGAGGCTGATGAAACCGAATACTGGTTACTCCTGTGCATTTCTCGTGACATTAGTAGTGCCAACGCCTGTATAGAGGAACTCCGTCCCATCATCCGGGTACTGAACAAGATCACTGCAACAAGTAAAACACGACTGAAAGAAACCAAAAAGGTCCGATGACTATCGATCAGATGAGCTGTGTCGTCCTACAGGCATTCATCATCTGATCATCTGATCATCTGATCGACCGATCAAAACATGGCCATCGAATCCGCAACTCCCGAACTCGAGAAGATCAACCCCGCAGCGGCTGACTTCCTCCCTCTTCTTGGTACCGACTACATCGAATTCTACGTCGGCAACGCCAAGCAGGCCGCACATTACTACAAGACCGCCTTCGGTTTCCAGAGCCTCGCCTATGCGGGCCTCGAGACCGGCGTGAAGGACCGCACGAGCTATGTGATCGTGCAGGACAAGATCCGCCTGGTGTTGACAACGCCGATGACGAAGGACGACCCGATCAACGACCACCTGCGCCAGCACGGCGACGGCGTGAAGGTGATCGCCCTTTGGGTGGACGATGCGCGCAAAGCCTACGAAGAGACGATCAAGCGCGGCGCGGTCAGCTTCATGGAACCGACCGTGGAAAAGGATGCCGATGGCGAAGTGGTGAAGAGCGGCATCAAGCTTTACGGCGACACCGTACACATCTTCGTGGAACGCAAGAACTACCACGGCACTTTCCTGCCCGGTTACAAGCCTTGGAAGAGCGCTTACAACCCACCGCCCACCGGCCTGAAGTACGTGGACCACATGGTGGCGAACGTGGGCTGGAACCAGATGAACAAGTGGGTGGGGTTCTATGAGAAGGTGATGGGCTTCGCGAACCTGCTGAGCTTCGACGACAAGGACATCAGCACCGAGTACAGCGCGCTGATGAGCAAGGTGATGAGCAACGGCAACGGCCGCATCAAGTTCCCGATCAACGAACCGGCCAAGGGCAAGAAACGAAGCCAGATCGAAGAGTACCTCGACTTCTACAACGGCGAGGGCGTGCAGCATATCGCCGTGGCCACGGACGATATCGTGAAGACCGTGCGCGACCTGATGAGCCGTGGTGTGGAATTCCTCAAGGTGCCCTCGAGCTACTACGAAGGTCTCTTGGAACGCACAGGCCCGATCGACGAAGATCTCGCGCCGCTTGCGGAACTCGGCATTCTCGTGGATGTTGACGACGAGGGTTACCTGCTGCAGCTCTTCAGCAAGCCTGTGGAAGATCGTCCTACGCTGTTCTACGAGATCATCCAGCGCAAGGGGGCCAAGAGCTTCGGCAAAGGCAACTTCAAGGCGCTGTTCGAAGCGATCGAGCGCGAACAGGAGAGCCGGGGGACACTGTAGATCCTCCGTGTAAAACGATATCAAGTCGAAGGGCGCTCCCATCCGGAGCGCCCTTCTCTGTTTGACCCTCCTAAGCAACTGTGGACCGCTTAATTTTGCGACCATGCGCATTCTCATTCCGTTATTCAGCATCATCGTTCTACTGTTCCTTTCCAGCGGATGCAAAAAGGACCAGGATGATCAGAACTACCGGGCCGTTTCCTTCACGTTCAAGAGCGATAGCGGATATACCTACTTGGACGACACGCTTCCGGTCGGCGACACCATCCGTATCGGCGTTACCGTGGAAGAGGGTTCGAGGCGCATCTATACCTTTCTGGTGAACCGCACCTACGATGCCGCGCAGCCCCAGCGCATGGACAGCCTGCGCATCCCCGGTTCCCCCTTCCACTATGACACCACGATCGTGCTCCGGGGCCAGCCCGGTGTGGAGCGCTGGACCTTCATCGCCGTGGAAGGGAACGGCGACCGCAGCCAGCAGTACCTGACGTTCACGACACAGTAGGTACTTGCTCCGCTTCGATACCTTCGCGCCTCCTTTCAGAAGGCTTATTCATTTCCTCCATGTACCGCACCCATACCTGTGGCGAACTCCGCCTCGCCGACGCTGGCAAGACCGTTACCCTCGCTGGCTGGGTCCAGCGCACGCGCGACCTCGGGGGCATGACCTTCGTGGACCTCCGCGACCGCTATGGCATCACGCAGCTAACCTTCAATGCGGACAGCGATACTACGCTGCGTGAAACGGCAAGAAGCCTCGGCCGCGAGTACGTGGTGCAGGTGACCGGAACGGTGACGGAGCGCCAGAGCAAGAACTCCAACATGCCTACCGGCGACGTGGAGATCTTCGCCACGGAATTGAAGGTGATGAACAGCGCCAAGACGCCGCCCTTCACCATTGAGGAGGAGACCGATGGCGGTGATGAACTGCGGATGAAGTACCGCTACTTGGATCTGCGCCGGGCCAACGTGCGTAAGAATTTCGAACTGCGCCACCGCATGGCGATCGAGGTGCGCAACTACCTCAGCGCACAGGATTTTCTGGAAGTGGAAACGCCCGTGCTGATCAAGAGCACACCGGAAGGTGCCCGCGATTTCGTGGTGCCCAGCCGCATGAACCAAGGTGAGTTCTATGCGCTGCCACAAAGCCCCCAGACCTTCAAGCAACTGCTGATGGTGGCCGGCATGGACCGCTATTTCCAGATCGTGAAATGCTTCCGCGATGAGGACCTCCGCGCCGACCGTCAGCCGGAGTTCACCCAGATCGATTGCGAGATGGCATTCGTGGAGCGCGAGGATATTTTGAACACGTTCGAAGGCTTGGCGAAGCACCTGTTCAAGTCCATTCTGGGGAAGGACATGAACGAGCCTTTCCTGCGGATGCCGTACGATGAGTCCATGCGCAACTACGGCTGTGATAAGCCGGACCTGCGCTTCGACATGCGTTTCCATGAGCTGAGTGACATCACAAAAGGCAAGGACTTCAAGGTGTTCGATGATGCGGAACTTGTGGTGGGCATCAAGGCTGAAGGCTGTGCCGCGTGGAGCCGCAAACAGACCGATGCGCTCATCGAATTCGTAAAGCGTCCGCAAGTGGGTGCCACCGGGATCATCTTCGTCCGCTGGGGTGCAGAGGGACTGAAAAGCACGGTGGACAAGTTCTACGGAGCCGAGGACCTGGAACGCTGGGCGGATCGCTTCGACATGAAGAAGGGCGACCTGCTCTGCATCATGGCCGGTCCTGCTGAAAAGACGCGTAAGGCCTTGAACGAACTGCGCCTTCACCTCGGCGATCTGCTTAATCTCCGCGACCCGAAGGTCTTCAAACCTTTGTGGGTAGTGGACTTCCCACTGCTGGAGAAGGATGAGGAAAGTGGTCGCTGGCATGCCATGCACCATCCCTTCACCTCGCCTGTTCCGGAGGATGCGCACAAGTTGGAAAGCGACCCCGGCAGCGTGAAGGCCAACGCCTATGACCTGGTGATCAACGGCACGGAGATCGGCGGTGGCAGCATCCGCATCCATGACCGCGCAATGCAGGAAGCGATGTTCCGCGTGCTCGGTTTCACCGATGAGGAGGCCCGTCACAAATTCGGCTTCCTGCTGGAAGCTTTTGAATACGGCGCCCCTCCCCATGGTGGTGCTGCCTTCGGCTTCGACCGCTGGGTGGCGCTCTTCGGCGGGCGCAGCGACATTCGCGAGTTCATTGCCTTCCCGAAGAACAACGCCGGGCGCGATGTGATGATCGATGCACCTTCGACCATCGATGCGATACAGTTGAAGGAATTGGGGCTGGAGGTGAAAGAGTGAGGGGCAAGGCCGCTAAGGCGCGGAGACGCAGAGAAGGCCCAACCGCAGAGAGCGCAAAGCGCGCGGAGAAATGCTTGAACTGCGAACGGGGTGACCTGTCTTGCGACAGGGAGCTCACGGAGCATGCCAACTCACCCTGCAGAGTGCCGCACGGGAGCCAGAGCTCGATCGAGAACCATCGATCATGGGGCGACACATTATCTTTCCAGCGATGAACGAACAGGACGAACGCTTTCTGCGCATGGCCATTGAGGCCTCGCGCGCTGGCATGGAACGCGGTGACGGCGGCCCCTTCGGATGCGTGGTGGTGAAGGATGGCAAGGTGGTGGGGGCCGGTAACAACCGGGTGACCAGTACGAACGACCCCACCGCTCATGCGGAAGTGGTTGCGATCCGCGATGCCTGCAAGAATCTCGGCGATTTCCAGTTGATCGGCTGCACCATCTACACCAGCTGCGAGCCTTGTCCCATGTGCCTCGGCGCCATATACTGGGCGCGGCCGGACCGCATCGTCTTTGCCGCCAACCGCATGGATGCGGCGGAGGTGGGCTTTGATGACCAGTTGATCTACGACGAACTCCCCTTGCCGGTCTCCGAGCGGCGCATTCCCACGCAGCAAGCGCTGCAGAATGAAGGCGTTGAGGTGTTCCGGGATTGGGCGAAGCTGGCGGGCAAGGTGCGCTACTGAGGGATCGTCCCTTTCCTCGCACTGAAGAGCACGGCATGAATTACAAGGAGGCGCTGCTTGCCGGGTTGATGGCTCTGAGCGTCTTTTTGCGCTTTTACTTCCGGTACCGCCGACGCACGTTGACCCGCAAGCAAAGGCGGGTGATGACCACCTATGCCAGCTATTACGGCCACCTGGATGCTCCCTCAAAGGGCAGCTTCGAACGGATCGTGGCCGACTTCGTGAATGACAAGCAATGGCAGGGTTCCGGCATCACCGTGATGGACGAGATGAAGGTGATGATCGGATCCTGTGCGGCGCAGTTGCTTCTTGGCTTTCCGGAAGTGCGCCTGCGCCATTTCAAGTACATCATGGTGACGTCAGGCCCATATCGCTCCGAGCGGGACGGTCGGATACATCTTGGCGAAGTACGACCCGGGCCCGGGGTGATCATCATCTCCTGGAGCGACTTCGTCAAGGGCTATGCGGATCCCCGGAATGCCTACAACGTGGGGCTGCACGAGTTCGCGCACGCGCTTTGGTTCGAGAACACCATTGAGAACGGTGAGGACCATTTCTTGGAAGGCGAGTTGCTCCAGCAGTGGAATGTGCAGGCCCATGCGGAGATCTCCCGGATGAACGAAGGGAACGGCCGTTTCTTCCGGGAATATGCCGGTTCCAACCCGGCGGAATTCTTCGCCGTGGCCGTGGAATACTTTTTTGAGCAACCCGTGGAGTTCAAAAAAGCGTTGCCGAAGATTTATGACACCCTCAGCGCTCTCCTTCGGCAGGACCTCGCGGCGAGAATGAGCTGACCGCTCCGGCACGTATACCCGATCTTCCAGAACATCTGTGAACGGAATCCCTGTTCAAACAGGAAGCCCCTCTTTCGCGGGGCTTTCCTTGGTTGGCCGACCAGGGCTTCCCGCGTCTGCGCTTCGCTCCGCGCAGGATGAACTTCTCGCCCGCCGGCCAACAAAAAACCCCGCTCTCGCGGGGTTTTCACTGTTGGCCGACCAGGGCTCGAACCTGGACTCTTCTGAACCAAAATCAGACGTGTTGCCAGTTACACCATCGGCCACTACCGCTTCCAAGATCAGCTTGCACCTACCCCGGAAGCGCGGCAAATTTAGAAAGTTCCACAATACAAAGGCAGGAAAAGTTAACGAGCTTGTGACTTTCGGTACATTCGCCGCTTATAGAAGCCCGCCACCCCTATGAATTTCAAGAAACTGAACGTCATCACCGGATGGATAATTTTCCTGGTGGCCGCCTTCACTTACCTCTCCACCATCGAGCCGACGGCGAGCTTCTGGGATTGCGGGGAATTCATCGCCACGGCCTATAAGCTGGAAGTCGGCCACCCGCCCGGAGCGCCTTTGTTCATGCTGCTGGCCCGTGTGGCCAGTGCCTTCGTATCCACCGAGTACGTTCCGGTGGCCGTGAACTGCCTAAGTGCCTTGGCCAGTGCCTTCACCATCCTCTTCCTCTTCTGGAGCATTACGCACATGGCCCTTCGCCTCTCCATCCGTAAAGGGGACGAGGAACTCACTTCCGGCAAGATCATCGCCGTTCTGGGTAGCGGCATCGTGGGCGCCTTGGCCTACGCTTGGAGCGATTCGTTCTGGTTCAGCGCCGTGGAAGGCGAGGTCTACGGCATGTCGTCGTTCTTCACAGCCATCGTGTTCTGGGCCATTCTGAAGTGGGAAAGCGAGGCCGACAAGCCGCACAACACCCGCTGGTTGATCCTGATCGCCTACCTCATGGGCCTCAGCATCGGCGTCCACTTGCTGAACCTGCTCTGTATCCCTGCCATCGCCTTCGTGTACTACTTCAAAAAATACACGGTGACCCGCAAGGGCGTGGTCTACACCTTCATCATTTCGGCCCTGATCCTCGGTGCGATCCAGGCGGTGATCATCCCGGGCATCATAAAGGTGGCAGGCAAGTTCGAGCTGCTCTTCGTGAACGACTTCGGGCTTCCTTTCAATACCGGTAACCTCGTCTACGCGGTGATCATCATCGGCCTGATCGTTTGGGGCCTCATGTGGACACAGCGCCGGGGCAAGGCCCTGCTGAACACCGTGATCCTGAGCGTGAGCGTGATCCTGCTCGGCTACAGCACCTTCGCGATGATCACCGTGCGCAGCAGCGCCAACCCACCGATCGACGAGAACAACCCGGAGAACGTATTCAACCTGCTGAGTTACCTCAACCGCGAACAATACGGCGACCGACCGTTGCTGATGGGCCAGTTCTGGGGCAGCACGATGACCAACGAACGCGGCGACGGCAACCCCGTTTACACCGCCACTTACAAAGTGATGAAGGGGGCGCGCGTCGAAAAGCTGTTCTACGACGGCTGGATGGCGGACCATTATGTGACGCAAAATCCCGGCACCTCCGTTGACAATGAGTACGTGATCACCGATGCCCGGAAAGGCACGGAGCCGGAGTACGATCCATCCACCACCATGATGTTCCCGCGGATGTACAGTTCGCAGAGCAATCACATCCAAGCCTACAAGGATTGGAGCGACTTCACGGGCTACCCCGTCCGGACCACGGACCGCGAGGGCAAGCCCACCGTGATCCAGAAGCCCACCCAGATGGAGAATATGCGCTTCTTCGTCAACTACCAGACGAATTGGATGTACTGGCGTTATTTCCTCTGGAATTTCGCCGGTCGACAGAATGATATCCAAGGCAACGGGAACATCACCGAAGGCAACTGGTATACGGGCATCAAGGCCATCGATGCGCAGCGCTTGGGCAACCAGGACC
Source organism: Flavobacteriales bacterium (assembly GCA_038234075.1). GTDB lineage: Bacteria > Bacteroidota > Bacteroidia > Flavobacteriales_F > PHOS-HE28 > PHOS-HE28. The sequence goes on from JBBSUV010000023.1 coordinate 10,095, forward strand.
ACCTGCCGCCCAGCATGACGGAGAACAAGGGCATGAACAAGCTCTTCCTGCTGCCGTTCATCCTTGGCCTGATCGGGTTGATCTACCAGCTCACCCGCGACATACGCAACTGGAGCGTAGTGATGCTGCTGTTCCTCTTCACCGGTATGGCCATCGTGGTCTACCTCAACCAGTACCCGTTCCAGCCCCGTGAGCGTGACTATGCCTACGTGGGTTCGTTCTATGCCTTTGCCTTCTGGATCGGACTGGGCGTGTATGCCCTTTTCGACGCGGCGCGTTCGATCAGCCAAAAGGAATTGCTCTACGGCGTGGGCGGGACACTCGGCATCGGTGTGCTCAAATACCTCACCGAGATGGTATCCGGTACGGACCATTCGATCTCCTACTGCTTCTTCTACATCGGCATTGTGAGCGGTGTGGCGTTGGCGATCATGTACCTGTTACGCACCCTTCGGAACGACCGGGCCACTGCAGTGGTCGCCACACTGATCGGCCTTGTGGTGCCCGTGGTGATGGTGCGCGCTGAATGGGATGATCATGACCGCAGCCACCGCTTCCCCGCACGGGACCTCGCGGCCGACTACCTGAACAGCTGCGCCCCCAACGCGATCCTCTTCACCAACGGCGACAACGACACCTTCCCGCTTTGGTATGCTCAGGAGGTGGAAGGCATCCGCACCGACGTACGCGTGGTGAACCTGAGCCTGTTGAACACCGACTGGTACATCGACCAGATGCGACGCAAGGCCTACGAGAGTGAGCCGGTGCCCTTCAACATCGACCCCTCGAAGTACCGACAGGGCACGCGGGACGTGGTGGCCCTGATCCCGAACGACAAGGTGAAAGGCTATCTGGACCTGAAGCGTGCGATCGACTTCGCCACGGACGACCGGAACCTGCAACAGATCTTCCAGCAAGGCGTGAAGGACGCCTACATCCCCACGCAGAATTTCCGCATCCCTGCGGACAGCGCATTCGTCTTCGGTCCCGAAGGCATGCTCACCGCGAAGGACACCACCAACTTCACCGGCGACGTGCGTTGGAGCATCAAGAAGCAGTATGTGCTGAAGAACCACTTCATGATGATGGCCCTTCTGGCCAACAACGATTGGAAACGGCCGATCTATTTCGCCGTCACCACCGGGCCGGACAGCTACCTGAACCTACAGGACTACTTCCGCTTGGAAGGCCTCACCTATCGTCTGGTCCCCGTCTCGGAGAAATCCGCGAACCCGAACACCTACGGCAGCGTGGCCACGGACATCATGTTGGACAACGTGATGAACAAGTTCAAATGGGGCGGCATGGACTACCAGCCAGGCGTATACCTGGATGAGAACGTGCTGCGGATGACCACCAACTTGCGACTGCAGATCGCCACCTTGGCCACCGAGTTGGCGAGCGAAGGGCGTAAGGAGGAGGCCAAGCAAGTGCTGGATCTCGCCCAAGCCAAGATGCCGGAAAAGAACGTGCCATACGACCGCATCATGCTTCCGATCATCGAGGCCTACTATCAGGCGGGCGATACGGCTTCGGCGAACCGCCTCAATCAGCGCCTCTTCACCATCATGGACGAGAACATGACCTGGTACCTGAGCCTTTCCCCCGCGTTCGCCAACAAGGTTAGCGATGACATGGGCATGGCCAAACTGGTGATGGAGCGTCTGGCACGTACAGCGACGATCAACGGGCAGAAGGCACTGGGCGAAAGCCTCAACGCCCGCTCTGCGGAAGTGGACACGCTCTACCAGATGAAGCTGGAGGACATCGCCACGCAAGGCATGCGGACCACCAACGCGCGGTTCTAATGCCGCGCGGCCTGGTGCTGCTCATGCTCGCCATGCTGGACCGCCGCATACGTTGGCGGATGCCCGCCACGGCGAAGGAGGTGTACCTCACCTTCGATGACGGGCCGGAACCCGAGGTGACGCCTTGGGTGCTGGACATACTGGCGGAGCATGGCGTGAAAGCGACCTTCTTCTGCTTGGGCAGTAATGTGCAACGCCATCCTGAACTCTTCAAGCGCCTGCGGAATGAAGGCCATGCGGTAGGGCATCATACCTGGGATCACCCCAATGGCTGGCGGACCCCGGTGCGGGCGTACTACCGCGATGTGCTGCGCGGTGCAGAGCCGATCGGTGGCAGCTTGTTCCGCCCTCCCTACGGTCGGCTTGGCATCGGTCGGGCGCACACATTGGGCAAGCGTTACCAAGTAGTGCTGTGGGACGTGATGGGCGGGGACTTCAAAAAGGGCATGAGCGGTGAGGCTTGCGCCCGGCATGTCCTGGACCGGATAAGGCCGGGAAGCATCGTTGTGGTCCACGACAACCTGAAAAGTGCTGCATGCCTAAGGGTGGCACTCCCCCTGATCCTGGAGGGCGTAAAAGCGAAGGAATACCGCCTTCTGAAATTGGACGAAAAGCCGATCACGAACCGGTGACACCGGTGACGGCATATTCCACCCGCTCATTCTCTGCGTGCTGGCGGTCCGTGCACTCAACTCCGGGACCACATGGATTTGCCGGCTTGTTGATGCCGTATCCCTTCACCGTGAGGCGGTCCTTGGGGATCCCTTTGGAACGCAGGTAGGTCTCGATCACTTTGGCCCGGTCCTGGGTCAATTTCAATGCCGGCGCCGCTGCCCGCTTGGTGCTGGCATGCACACCTACTTCGATATCCAGTGTAGGATTCACCTGCATGCGATCGGCGAGTTGGTCCAACTCCGCTTTGGCCGTGGGCGTCAGGATGATCGCATCACCGGACCAAACAACGTACTTCAGCGGTATCGTCCTACCGAGCTCCATCTGTTCCATGGTCAGCTCCTTCACCTCGCCGAGTTCGATGATGCCTTGCTTTACGCCGGCGGTGTTCACCAATACGCTTATGGCGAAGAACCCGGGCTTCTCGAGCAACACCTCGAACTGCTCATTGGGCTGCATGCGGAAGAGGAAGTCACCGCCGACATCGGTGGTACGCACCTCGCTGAAGAAGCTGCTCAGGTTCACCACGCTCACCTTCACGCCTTCCACGAAGCCGAGCTTGTCCTTGTACTGCGCGGCGCCCCGCAGCCAAATGCCCGCATCCGGGAGGAGATGGACGTCACGCGCCACGATCTGGCGCTGGCCGATGTCCTCCGTGCTCAAGTGTACCAAGCCATCGTAGTGACCGGGTAAACGGGCGCGCACAGCGTATTCGCGGTTCTCCTTCACCGGGAAGGAATACCGGCCCTCCGCGTCGGTCCTCGCGCTTTCCACCACGATGCCGTCCGTGTCCAACAACGACACCTCGACATCGGCCACAGGCTGTGCATTCTCATCGTCGATCACGGTACCCGTGCAGAGGAACCGCTGTTCGAGCGGGTAGTGCATCTGGAAAGCGTAGATGTCGTCGCCCCCTGCTCCACCAGGCCTGTCACTGCTGAAATAGCCGCTAGCATTAGCCTTGTCGATCACGAAAGCAAAGTCGTCCTTAGGGCCGTTCACCGGTGCGCCCACGTTCACGGAGAAGGAGAAATCCCCGCCTGTACCACGCTTCGAGGCGAACACGTCCAAACCTCCCAGACCGGGCAGGCCGGTGCTGGAGAAGTAAAGCACACCGTCGTCCGCCATAAATGGGAAGAGTTCATTACGCGACGTGTTCACGCCCGGACCCAGGTTGCGGGGCTCGCCCCATTGTCCGCCCATGTTACGGCATACATAAATGTCCGTACCACCATAGCCACCGGGCATATCGCTTACAAAGAAGAACGATTGGCCGTCCGCGGAAATGGCGGGATGGCCCACGGAGCACTCGGGGTTGTTATAGAGAAAGGGTTCGTCGCCGCTGAACCCCTCCCCATCCGGCTGGGCGTGAAGGATGCTCAGGCGGTGGATGCCGTTCGCGCTTCGCGATGCATTGGTGCGCGTGTACCACAGCGAGCCGTCAGGGGCCACCACCGCGGGACCTTCATGCAGCTTGGAGTTCACGTTACCGGGCAATCTGCGCGCTCCGATCAGGTCGCCACCCGGCTGTCTATCGGCCACATAGAGATCCAAGAAGGGTTCATCGTTCCATGCCGAGCGCCACTTCATGCCTACGGTAGTATCCCGGTTGGAGGAGAAGATGATGCGGTCCTTGCCATACCATGTGGCACCCATATCGTCCAAGTGGGAATTGGCCGTGACCCGCGTCACCGTGAAGCGGTCCATGTTGGCTGTGAACTTCTTCGCAAAATCAACGATGTTGCTCTTTTTCATCTGCCCTTCAGGCTGCGCCATTTCCAGATAGCGGTCCATCCATTCTTCTGCCTGGGCATATTTCCCGTTCCCCTTCAGGGCCTGGGCATACATGTAAAGGTCCAATGGTTCCCGGTTCAGGAATTTGACCACTTGTCCATACCACATCTCACCGTCCTCGGTGTCGCCGAGTTTCATGGAGCACTCGGCAAGGCGTTTGACCACGTGTTCGTTCACCGCGCCCAGGTCCGCGGCCAATTTGTATTCTTCCTTCGCTTGGGCGTATGCCATCCGCTGATAGTAGCGGTCAGCAATGCGCGTGTGTGCCTCTGCGCTCTGGGCATGCACCGTCACCGCCGGTGCCATCAGCACAAGTAGTAAAAGGAGGCGGCACAGCGTCTGTCCCATCAGAAATAACGCGGCGAAATGGTCCGTCCCTTGGTGAATTTGAAATCGTAGCCGATCATGATCTCGTGGGTGCCCGCGTTGTATGCCCCCAACTTGGTGGTGGTCATGTCGAACGCATAGCCCAAGCGCAACTGCTCGTTCACCTGGTACTGGGCCATCACCCCAAAACCGTTCCCGTAGCGGTACATGGCCCCGAACCACACGCGGTCACGCAGCAGGAAGTTCGCATTCACGTCCAATGAGAGCGGTGCGCCCTCCACGGCCCGGAGCATGATGGATGGCTTGAACTTAAGGTCCAAGTTGATGTCCATCACATAACCTGCCGTCAGGAAATAGTGACGGTACTCCTGGCTGGTCACCACCGTGCCATCGTCGCCGATCTTGTTCTCCAGCAATTTCGGCGCACTGACCCCCACATAGTAGCGCGGCGAATGCCAGTAGAGGCCGAACCCGAAGTTGGGCAGCACTTTACCACTGATGTTGCCATTGTGCGGGTCCGCTTCCACAGTGCTCAGTGATGCAAGATCGGCTTGGAAGAAGTTGATGCCTCCGCTAAGGCCGAATGAAAGGCGGGTATCGGCACCTGTGCGGATGCGGTAGGCCACATCCACGAAGACGCTGTTCTGCTTAGCGGGGCCGGCCACATCATGGATCAGATTACCGCCCAAGGCCAGTTTGTCACCGGGTAGTGGGGAGTTCACCGACAAGGTCTGTGTGGAGGGCGCACCGGCGAAGCCCACCCACTGGTGCCGGCTGAGTGCCATGGCGCTGAAAACGTCCGCGCTGCCCGCGTAGGCCGGGTTGAAAGCCAAGCTGTTGAACATGTACTGGCTGTACATGGGGTCCTGCTGGGCCTTGGCCGAGGGGGCCATGCCCACCATGATCAATGTGGTCACCGCAAGGAATATCTGTCGCACGCTCCTCATCGGTTCAGGTAGATGAAACCCTTCAGCGCATCGGAGCCGTTGCCCAGGTCGAGGACATAGTAATAGGTACCTGTGGAGGCATCACCCGGCACCAGTGCTTTCGGTGAGCTGCCGTCCCACACGGTGCGGACGTTGTCATATCCCGCCGCCTTATACACCTCACCGCCCCAACGGTTGAAGATGACGATGTTGTTTTCCGGATAGCCTTCTATCCCCGGGATAGTGAAGTTGTCATTGACGCCATCGCCGTTCGGAGTGAAGGATTCGGGAACGAACACGCCGTCCTGGAAGTTACAAGGCGTGGTGCCTTCGACGGTGCGCGGAGTGCAGTGGTTAGCATCGTCCGCTTGGAAGGAGAATGGTTGGCTGGTGAAGATCGGAGCGCTGGTGAAGACGTACGGTGCTGTACTGGATAGCGTGCCCGGTCCGCCCGTTACTTCATAGGTGGAAGGCGAACCTCCTGTAAGGGTAAAGCTCACCACGTAGGTGCGGTCCTGTTCAATGCAGATGCGTTGAACATCGCTCACGGTGACGCCATCCACCACCATCAGGGCCACTTCACTGCTGTCCGATGGGCAGCCCTGCACATTCACCGTATAGCGGAACCGGTATTGTCCGGCGTTCAATTGGGTTGCGTTCACGGTGCCGCCGGTCAAGGCGTTACTGCCATCGAGATCGGTCCAGATCCCGCCGCTTTGTGCTCCACCGCTCAACAACGGGAACAGAACAACCTGCTCGTCGTTGCACACTTGGGCAGTTCCATTAATCCCTGCATCTGCGGGGGGGTTCACCACCACGGTGAGACGGGCTACGGTGTCTGCGCAATAGGCGCTGCCGGTTAAATGATAACTGTACACACCGGCCGGATCCGTGGCGGGATCGAAGACGTTGTCCGTGGGCGTTCCGTCCGGTGCCGTCCATGTGCCACCGGCATCCGCATGGCCCAGCAAGGGATATAAGGTGAAGGTGGCGGAGGTCGCGCAGACGATCACCGTGGTGTCCGCACCGGGGTCCGGGAAAGGAGCGATGAACATCAGGACCACGCTTTCCACCTGTCCGCAGGCGACATCATTCAGGGTATAGACGAGCGGATAGGACGATCCCGGTACGAGCAGTGTGGCATTCAGCAGGTTCCCGTTGATGGCGCCCACTCCGGTCTGTTGGCTCCAAGTGCCCCCGGTATCCGGGCTGCCGCCCAAGGACCCAAAGAGGTTATAGGCGGTTTGTGCGCCGCAGATAGTGTCAGTGCCCCCGATGCCCGCATTGAGGCCCGCACCAACATTCACCGTCACTGTAGCAGTGGAATCGTTGCACGGCGACGTGCCGGCCACCGTGTACGTGAACACATAGGTACCGATGGTGCCCACCGATGCATCAAAGAGACTATCCGTGAACACCACGTTATTGCTGTCCCTCCATACGCCGTTCGAGTCCGCGGTCGCACCCAGCGCTGCAAAGAGGTTCACTGCGGTATCCGTAGGGCACACGTTCAGGCTGACACTTAGACCAGGCTGGGGCGCTCGCACCTCCGTGACCGTGAGCCTTGCCGTGTCATTTGGACATGGCGCAGTGCCGTTGCGGATGTAAAGGAACACGCCGCTGCTGTCCGTTGCCGGGTTGTATATGGCTCCATGAGCGATGGGCGGCGAACCGTCCCTCCGCCAGGTTCCGCCGCTCTGCGGATTGCCGGCCAACTGATCCCGCATGTTGAAAGCGCCTGCACTGGAACAAAAGGTATAGCTATCATCATCCCCGGCAAAAGGAGCGGGGAGTTCCGACACTTGGACGAATGCCTGTGCATTGGCGCAGGGAGTCTGCCCGACCACCGTGTAGAGGTAGTTGCCCGGTACATCGGTGGCCGGATTATAGACCGGACCGTGGGCCACTCCGTTCAATGCCCAAAAGCCCGTGGTATCAAACGTTCCTCCAAGACCGGTCTTCAGGTATTGTGAAGCGCCGTTCGAGCAGAAGCTGAGCGTTCCGTCCGTACCCGCGCTCACGGCTGGAACGATCGTTACGTTCACGAAGGACGTATCGGAGGCGCAATCACCGATGGCGGGCACGATATAGCGATAAGCCCCGGACGGGTCGGTCGACGGATCAACCATGGAACCGGACAACGGTCCACCACCGTTGGGATAATACCAAGTGCCGTTCATGTCGTGCGGGAAGCCGATCAGCAGGGCCAAGTTTAGGTTGTCACTGGTGGAGCAGGTCGTTGTGTTCCCATCGGTACCCGCCTGTGGTCCGGTCAGGATGTTCACGGTGAGGATCGCCGTGTCCGGCTGGCAATTGGATGATCCGTTGAGCACATACCGGTAGTGATGTACACCCACGCCGGCTTGGCTTGCACTCAGGCATCCATTGAACAATCCCGCCTGACTTTCCACACCGGTCCAAGTCCCTCCAGGTTGCGGAGCACCGCCGAGTTGGGGAGTAAGGCATACGAACTCACTTGCACAGAAGATAACGCTGGCATCCTGTCCTGCATTGAGCGCCGGTGTCACAGTGACCGCGACTGATGCTGTATCCTGAGCACAAGGCCCTATACCCGCCACCGTATAACGGAAGCGATATACCCCCGCTGTTACGAGACAAGCATTGAATACGCCATTGCTCAAGTGGCCAGAGGCGTTGATATCGGTCCATGTCCCCCCGGTCTGCGGAGTGCCATGCAGACCATCTATGAGCGCGACGGCACATTCGCTCACACACACGCTCATGGTACCGAACAGGCCCGCATCCGGTGGGTTGACCAACGTGATCTGCACGGTGGCGGTGGAATTGGTGCAGGGAGCTGAACCGGTCACGGTATAGACGTAGGAACCTCCAGGCTCCGTCGCCGGATCGTAAGTGGGACCATGGGGCACAGCAGGCCCGGTGGGAGGCTGATAGGTCCAGCTTCCATTGACGTCCGGCGTGCCACCCAATAAGTTCAACAGCGACAAGACCGCGGAATTCTTGCAGATCTGCGGCGCCGTACTGATCCCGGCCTGTGGCTTCCTGTTCACGGTAATGGACACTACGGCGGTGTCGTTCACGCAGGGAGCATCCCCATGAACGACATATTGGTACACATACAGGCCAGCCGTGTGGTCATGTGGCACAAAGACTCCTCCGGCCGCATTGATCCAGTTCCCGGAGGAGTCGGCGCCCGGCCCCAGCAGACTGAACATGTCCACATTCGGGCCATCGGTACATACAGGCAACGCCGCGGAATTACCGGCACTGGGTTTCTTGTTCTGAATGATGGTGGCTTGCGCGGTGGCGGCGGGACAGGGTAACTGCCCGGGGACGGTATAAGTGAATGTGTGCACGCCCGGACCGTAGACATTCGATTGATAGATCTCGCTCACCGGAAGGCCGTTCAATGTCCAAGTTCCTCCCACATCCGGGTTTCCGTTCAGCGCCTCGCGAAGCACAATGGCTACTTGCGGAGGCGCACAGATGGTGGTGACCTTGTTACTACCCGCGTTCGGAGCTTGGTTCACCGCCACAGTGACATTCGCCGTAGCATTGGCGCAGCCCGTACCACCCCCTCCGGGAACAGTGTAGGTGTATATGCCGGGGATATCAACAAGCGGATTGAAGCTGCTTCCGTGGCTGAGGCCAGCGTAACTCCAAGTTCCTCCGGTCTGCGGGTTACCTGTCAATGAGGGGGGCAGCGGTGTGTTCCCGCTTGTGGAGCAGAGCGTCAGATTCCCATCACCACCGGCATTGGGTGCGGCTGTCACGATGAAGGTGATGGCGGCGTGCCGCGGTCCGCAAGGAGAATTGGGCGCGCCTGGCACGATGTACCTGAAACTGAAGGTACCCGGCGTGTTCGGGATGAAGACCGGGCTATGAGGGGTCAGCGAGGGCAGCGACACCCATGAACCATTCTGGTCGGGGTTACCACCGAGGCTGTCCACCATCACGATCGGGATGTTCGACTGGCAGACATTGATGTTCCTGCTTGTGCCGGGGTTCGGTGGCGTGGCGACCGAGACGGTCACCGTGCTGCTGTCATCCCCGCAAGGCGGCACACCGCTCACGTGGTAGGTATAGGTCCCGGGGCTGTTGATACCGGGTTGGAAGGTGCCGCTGAAATAGGCTTGGGATGGGGCCGGTCCGGTCCAAGTGCCGGTCATGTTATGCGGCCCGCCGATCACGTTCACCAATTGCACGGATGGACCGTCCAAGCAAAAGACCACGCTGGTATCGCGTCCGGCTTCCGGCGGATCGGTCTCAAAAACAGTTACCGTGCCCTCGGCCACGCCACAGGGCGCAACACCCGTTACCCGGTAGGTATAGGTCCCTGGAGTGCTCTGTCCGGGCGTGTAGTAACCACTGGGGAACACCACCATGCCCGGGTTATACCAAGTCCCTCCCGTTGATGCGCCTGTGAGCAGGCCGAAGAGCGGGAAACCGGTCGTATTGCTGCATACCGTGATGGCATTGGCACCACCAGCATTCGGTACCGCATTGATGTTCACCGTGAGTGACACCGTCTTGTTCCCGCAGGGGAATGTGCCCGTCACGGTATACAGATAGACCCCGGGGGGATCAAGGCCGGGCACGAAAATGTTGGAATGGCCAGCCCCACCGGGACCCGCCCAAGTGCCGTTCGTGGCCGGGGTACCTCCCAGCGCACTGGTCATATTGAAAGAGGAAGCATTGGCGCACTTGGTCGTCACAGCCGAGGTGCCTGCATTCGGAGCAAGGGTCTCGCTCACATGCACTACGGCAACGGCCGCGCTGCATGGCGCTGTTCCGCTCACGGTGTAGGTGTAGTCACCGGGTTCGAAGGTGGACGGGTCATAGGACCCGCTGAAGATCTGGTTGTCCGGTGCCGGTCTGCGCCAAGTACCTCCGGCGGCGGCAGGACTGATATAGGGAAAGAGGCTCACCGCAGGTCCTTCCGAGCAGAAGGTCGCAAACCCTTCATGTCCGGCGTTCGGCGCGGCGATCACGTTCACCGTGACCGTGGCTGAATCCGAGTTGCACCCCATTGCACCTGTAAGCCTGTACCTGAAATGATAGGTGCCGGCACCTGTTCCGTTCGCATTGAAGAATTGGCCCGTGAGGAAGCCCGTCGCATCCAAGTCCAGCCAAACACCACCGGGTTGGGGTGTTCCGCTCAGGCCGGTGAAGAGGTTCACTTGGGTCTCGGTGCTACAAACGGTCTTCGTGCCATTGTTGCCGGCGACGAGCATCGGCACGATCGTCACGCGCAACGTTGCGGTATCCGACACACAAAGCCCACTGGCCGCAACAACGTAACGGAAGTCATAATTCCCCGGAGGGAGCTGCGTGGGGACGCCGGGACTGAAGAAGTGGGTACTGAGCCTGTTCGTTACGGTGATCTCGCTCCATGTGCCGTTCAGATCGGGCGAGCCCGTCAGTCCATCGAAAAGGTCCACCGTGGCCTGGCCGGAACAGATGGTCAACGTGCCGCTGGTCCCGGCATTGGGAGCTTGGGTCACGGTCACGGTGACCGTTGCACTATCGGGAATGCAGGGCGCGGTGCCTGTCACTTTGTACTTGTACACGAAGGTTCCTGCAGCGGAAGGGATGAAGACGCCATTGCTGGTCGTTCCACCCGGACCGGTCCATGTACCACCGGCATCCGGCGTGCCACCCAAGCTATTGAAAAGGTTCACCGGTGGAGCGGTGCTGCAGAGTGGCAAGGTGCCGTTCGTGCCTGCAACGGGCCTGCGGTTCTGGGTCACCGTTACCACGGCGGAGGCATTGGCGCAGGGGCTCAGGCCGATCACTGTATAGGTATAGCCGCCTTGCACCGCCCCGGGTCCTGGAACATAGGATCCGTTGTTGCTCTGGTTGTTCGGGTTCTTCCATGTACCTCCGGTATTCGGGCTCCCACCGAGCAGGGTGAACAGGTCCACGGGGGCATTATCACTGCACACGATTATCGAACCGTTGGTCCCGGCGACCGGGGCCGTGTTCACGTTCACTGTCACCTTGCCGGTATCGCTCGGGCAAGGAGTAAGACCGCCCACCACATAGCGATAAACCCCTGTGGGGGTGGTGCCGGGCGTGAATGTCGCGGGCACGGTCGCATTGGCTGCGTTCTTCCACGTTCCTCCCGGATCCGGCGAGCCGCCTAGTATGGTGGCCAGATCGAACGGAGGATTGGTGCTGCACTGGGTGGTGATCCCATCCACGCCCGCATTGGGTATTGGGTTCTCCACCACTTGAACGGTAGCGGATACATTCGGACATGGCGCTAGCCCTGTAACGGTATAGGTGTAAACCCCGGCCGGATGTGCAGGGTTCGAGGGCTGGTAAATGCCACCGGCCAATACGCCGCCATCGGGCAGCGGTTTCGTCCAAACCCCACCCGTGTTGGGAGTTCCACCCAGGTGGCCGAACAGGTTCTCATTGGCGCTTGTACTGCACAACGTCACGGAGCCGTTGCTTCCGGCATTCGCTGCTTGCACCAACGTTACGGTGACATTCGCCGTGGCATTCGCACAAGGCGATGTGCCCGTAACGAGGTATGTATACACCCCGGAAGGGGAAGCGGCCGGATTGAACATACCGGAAGGCACCGGTCCGCCGGGGCCTGTCCACGTGCCACCTACGTCGGGGTTACCCTTCAACCGGGTGAACAGGGCGAAGCTGCCTTCACTGCTGCAGATGCTGAACGTGCTGTCGAGCCCGGCGTTCGGCGCCGGGATCACCGACACGTTCACCGTGGAGGTGGCGGGTACGCATGGGGACAGGCCGGTGACCGTATAGGTGTAAGTACCTGGCGTGGTGGTTCCGGGCAAGAACGTGCCGGAAGGGAAAGGCAGGTTATCCGGGCCTTTCCATGTGCCCGTGGCAGCGGGTGTTCCTCCCAGTTGCGAACGGAGCGTAAAAGAGGTGGCGTTGGAACATTTCACCACGCTCACGCTCGTGCCCGCATTCGGCGCAGGCCGCACTGTTACGGTAACGGTGGCTGTGGCGGGATCGCACGGGGATTGCCCGGAAACGAGATAGACGTAAGGCCCGCCCTGATCAGTAGCCGGCTGGAACTGGCCGGAATGCGCTCCGCCCGGACCGGTCCATGTACCTCCTACATCGGGGGTCCCTCCCAAGGAGTCCAGCAGGTTGAAAACGGCGCCATCGCTGCACACGGTCACCGAGCGATTTGAACCCGCATTGGGTGCGGTGCGCACTGTGATGGTGAGCGTTGCGCTGGCACTGGCGCAGGGCGCGGTACCCGCTACTGTATAGGTGTATGGCCCAGCGGCTGAAGTACCTGGCGTGAAGGTGTCACTTCCGCCGGGTGACCAGGTGCCTCCCGCATCGGGCGTACCACCCAATTGTGATCGCATGCTGAACGGGGCATCATCGCTGCACACCGTGATGCTGCGGCTGCTGCCCGCATTCGGTGCTGTCACCACGGTTACCACCACATTCGCGGTGGCATTCGGGCACGGTGGTGTTCCGTTCACGGTGTACACGTAAGTGCCCGCGACGGATGTGCCGGGGGTGAACATGTTACTGACCGGGTTCCCCGCCAAAGTCCATGCGCCGCCGTTAGCCGGGCTTCCACCAAGGCGGGTGAAGAGGTCGACCGCGGATCCGTTGCTACAGGTGCTCAACGTGCCGGAGGTGCCGGCATTGGAGAGCGGGATCACCGTCACCACCACATTCGCGGAGGCGCTCGGGCAGGGAGGCGTTCCTGCAACCGTGTAGGTGTATGTCCCAGGGACCGACGTACCCGGAGTGAACGTATTGCTGGTCGGATTTCCTAAGAACTTCCAGGTCCCGCCCGTTTGTGGCGAATCACCAAGACGTGTGAAGAGGTTGACCGGAGGGCCATTGATACACGATGTGAGCGTGCCTGCCGTCCCCGCGGATGGAAGGGCCTGGACCGTAACGGTCACAGTGGCACTTGCCCCGCCTACCGTGTACGTGAAGACCCCGGGCGTATCCGTTGCGGGGTCGAAAGTCCCTGGATGGACCGCTGGTCCGCTCCATGTTCCTCCAGCGTCGGGTGTTCCGTTCAAGCTGTCGACCAACTGGATCACGGCTCCATTAATGCAAAGCTTAGCGGTACCATTGGATCCAGGACCCGCTGCACCGAGGGCTTCCACGGGCGTTTTCAAGGTACGCACCTCAGCGCGTGCCGGGGCATGCATACCCATGGCCAGCGCGAACAACACTGGCAAAAGGTTCAGAAAAGGCCTGTTCACGGTCATAGCGCACCCGGCGACCGGAAGTTTTCCGGACACTTTTTGGTGCCGCAAGATAGAATATGCGCAATGAACGCGGGGAGCCCGCAGGCCGGTCGCTTACTTATGCCGACCAAGGCTCCTTTCTGCCCGTTGTATAAAAACCCTTTCTTCGGCCGCTCAGGGTGTTGGGGCCAAGGCTTTTCCGGCCTCTGGCGCGGTCGGCTCCTTTCCAAAGGTCACCGCCAGCATCACCTCGTGGGTGCCGGAGGTATAATTCCTCAAACCGGTGGTGGTCAGGTCGTAGCTGTAGCCGAACTGGAATGTTTTCTTCATCCAATATCCGACCATGAGGCTGATGGCGTCCTCTGTCCGGTATGTAGCACCGATCCAGACCATGTCCCGGTACCTCAACGTGGCGGTGAGGTCCATCTTCGGCGGAACGGGGTCCACGTATTTCAGCAGGAAGGAAGGCTCCAGTTTGAGGTCATCACCAAGCGGGATGCGGTAACCGCCCATGGCATAATAATGCGCCGCCAACTTGCTTAGGCTCTGATCATTTTCATCATAGAACCACACCCTGTTCCGGAGGAGCTGCGGTGCCGTGGCCCCGAACCACCATTTTTCATGGTACAGGTAGAGGCCGAAGGTGGCGTCGGGCATCAGCGAACCGCGCAGTTGATCATCCATCAAGGGCTCATCGGCATCGTGGAATTGGATCTTGGAGCCATCGATCAGGAACTGGAGCATGCCGAAGGACAGACCCATTCCGAGCTTGATCTTGTCGTTGATCTTCAAGTGATACGCGTAGCTGATCTGCATGCCGGTCCGGCGTGAAGGCCCCACGTTGTCCGTGAAGATGTATCCGCCCAGCCCCATGCTTTTGCCCACCGGGGTGGTGGCACTGAGGACGAAAGTGCGCGGCGCGTCCTGGATGCCCACCCATTGGTTCCGGTGGGCGCTCCGGATCTCGAACCAGGGCCGGCTGCCTGCCACCGCTGGATCGTACAGGTAATCCTGGCTGTTATACTGGCTGAACTGCGGTAGCTGTTGTGCCCGCGCGGCTTGCAGGGACGAACCGGCGATCAGGAGGAGAAGGAGGTGTCGCATGGTGTCCATCGGTTATCGGATCACGGTCAATGGTCCGGTGAGCGCATCGGGGAAGCGCGGATCGTGCAGATCGATCACGTAGTAATAGGTGCCGATCGGGACGACCTTGCCGTCGTACTTACCATCCCATGGCACGTTATAGCCCACGCTGCGGAACAGGGGTTCACCCCATCGGCTGAACACCTGTACCTCGATACCCGGGAACAGCGTCGCGAAGTCCAGCACCCAGACATCGTTGTGGCCATCACCATTTGGCGTGAAGCCGCTGGGGACCTTCACCTCGGGAACGACGGTAACCAGCACGGAATCGATGCTGACACAGCCATCCGGACCCACCACCGTAAGGATGAACCAAGTAGTGTTGTGGACCGTGGCGGTGGGGTTCGGCATATCGGCATGATCAAGCAAGCTGTCCGGCTGCCAGGTGAACGTACTTCCCGGAGGACCGGAAGGCGAACCGCCCAGCACCGTGGTGCCTTGCACGTAGATGCTCCGGTCAGCACCGGCATCGGCGATCGGTGTGGGCAGCACGGTGATCACCAGCGTATCGGCATCGGAGCATACGCCGTCCGCCACATTGAGCACGTAGGTGTATGTGCCATCGGACAGCACCCCCAGATCGATGACCGGGTCCGTTCCGATGACCGCTCCTTGGTCATTGATCCATTGATAGCTGCTCGCTCCTTGGCTGGCGGTCGCATCCAAGGTGATCATCACGCCGGAGCATTCCACGCGGTCCGCACCGGCATCAGCCACTACCGCGTTCAGCGTTCCGACCATGATCGGCGTGGTGGCCTGGCAGTTATTGACGTCCGTCACCGTCACTTCGTAGGTCCCTGGCAGCAGGGCATTGATGTCCTCATCGCTGGAAGAAAATCCATCGGGACCGCTCCACTCAAAGGTGTAGCCCGGAACACCGCCGGTGATCGAGATGGAGATCGCAGCATCGTTCGCCGTGTTGCAGCTGGCCGCTACGATGTTGTCCGTGATCACGGTCAACGCCGGCGGCTCGGTGATGCTGTAGCTGATGGTCGTATCGCAGCCCGCGGCATCGGTGATGGTGACGGACCAGTTGTCCGGGCAAAGCTGACCGACCGACGCTGTGCCTTGTCCGGTGCCGGGTTCGGGCGTCCAGACGTAGGTGAGGTTGCCCACACCGCCGCTCGCGGCCAGGTCGATGCTACCATCACAAGCTCCGTTGCAGACCACTTGCTGCACTGTTGCCACGGCTGTGATCGGCATGAACGGAGCGATGGTGAATGCGTAGGTGGTGTCACATCCAGCGCCGTCGGAGATCGTCACCGTCCAGTTACCGGGACAGAGCCCGCTCACCTCCGGGGTTCCTTGGCCTGTCGGGTTGCCCGGTTGCCAGTTGTAGGAGTAGCCGGAACCCGTTCCGCCGGTGGGCGCCACCGAGGCGCTGCCATCACAAGGGCCGTTGCAGCTTTCGCCGAGGAAGGTGAGGTTCGCTTCGATCGGTGCGCCCGTCGCCACAGTGAACGGTGTCGTCACGGAACAACCGCGCGAGTCGGTCACCGTCAGGATGTGATCACCGCCGCAAAGCCCGAAAACATCCAGCACGTTCTGATCGATCACGTTACCACCGGGTCCTGTCCATGTGATGGTATACGGCGATACGCCGCCGGCCACATCCACATGGGCCGTGGCCACGCAATCATTGAAGCAGACGTTGTCCGTGTGCGTCAGATCCACCGCGAGCACAGGTGGTTCCGTAAGGGTGAGCGTGAAGGTGGTATCGCAGCCGTGCGTGTCGGTGAGCGTCACGCTCCAAGCGCCGGCGTAAAGACCTGTGGCGGTATTGGTGCCTTGTCCTGTTCCCGGTTCCGGCGACCATTGATACTGTATTGCACCGGTACCGCCTTGGCCCATCACGGTGATGCTTCCATTGTTGGCGCCGTTGCAAGTAATGGGCACCACCACGGCCGTTGCAGTGATCGGCGCTGGCGAAAGGATCAGCACTTCCTGTGTGATCGAACATCCCGCCACGTCAGTGATCGTCACTGAATACGTGCCGGCGCACAGGCCGACCACGGTCGGTGTGCCTTGCGCGGTGCCCGTACCCAGCACCCAGTCGTATTCATAGCCACCAGCACCGCCTGTGGGACCTACCGTGGCCGTGCCGTCGCAATCACCGGCACAGGTCACGGGCGTGGTGCTCAGGTTAGCCACGATGGGAGCGGGTGCGATCACGCTCGCGGTGTCGATGGTAATGCATCCGTCCCCATTCGTCACCTGCACGAAATACGATCCTGCACAGAGGTTGGATAGCGTATTGCCCGGCTGGTTGAGGTTGATGCCTCCAGCGCTGAACCAAGCGATGCTGCACGTGGGCACGGTGCAATTGAAGATCGCTGTCACTTCGCCGTCGCAGTTGTTCGGGCAGGTGAGGTTGAAGTCGGTCGTGGTCACCGTCTCCCCTCCCACATCGCTCACAGGCACGGGGAATTCCACCATGCATCCATGGGCATCCGTCACTTGTACCGCATACAATCCCGCGCAGAGATCCGTGATGGTGCTGTCCGTACCGACCGTGACACCGCCTTGCAGCCAAGTGATCACATACGGGGCCGTTCCGCCCGCAGGGATCACGGAAGCCGTTCCATTGCAGATGTTGCAGGTGCTCAAGGTCGAGCTCGTCATGGCGGTCAGCGGATCCGGTTCGGCGATGGTGAAAGTGAGGGTGGTGTCGCAACCGTTGATGTCCGCCACGGTCACGGACCAATCACCCGGGCAGAGGTCGAACGCGCCGTTGCTTCCGGGACCGTTGGGAGGCATCGGGGACCACACATAGGAGTAGAAGCCGTTTCCGCCTACAGGCGAAAGCACGATGCTGCCATCGCAGGCCCCATTGCAAGAAACCTGCGTCAACTGTGCATTGACGGTCAACGGCGGAGGCGCGATGATCAACACATTCACCACGATCTCACATCCGCTGGCATCTGTGATGGTCACTTGGTGAACACCTGCACAGAGTCCGGTGGCCTGGGGCGTGTTCTGCCCTCCGGCCGGTGCCGGGTTCCACGTGTAGGTGTATGGCGCGGTGCCGCCTGTGGGTCCCACGGTGGCCGTTCCATCACACAGGTTCCTGCAGCTCACGGGCGTGGTGGTAAGGTTCGCGACGATCACCTGCGAAGGGACCACACGGGCCGTATCGACGGTGGCACATCCGGCCGCGTTCATCACCTGCACCAAGTAGTTTCCGAAGCACAGACCGGCCAGCGTATCCTGACCCTGTGCCAGCTGGATCCCGGCCATGCTGAACCAAGTGACCACGCAAGGAGCATCCACGCAGTTGTAGGAAACGCCCACTTCACCGTCGCAGGAATTGGCACAGAAGGTCTGCCCATCGATCGCCGTGATCGACTCCCCGTTGGCATCCGGCACCACCACGGTCCGCATCGCGGTGCAACCGCGCGCATCGGTGACGACGGCCACATACACACCGGCGCAAAGTCCGGTCAATGTTTCCCCGGTGCCTACCGTTGCACCACTCTGGGTCCATTGGATATCGAACGTGCCGGAGCCGCCGGTCACCATCATCGTGGCCGTGCCATCACAGACCGCGCAATGGCTCTGGGTACTGGAGCCGGAAAGCGTCAAGGGCTGTGGATCGGTCAACGTGTAGCTGAAGGTGGTGTCGCACCCGTTGGCATCCGCCACGGTCACGGTCCACGTCCCGGGACAAAGCCCGCTGGCCGTGGCCGTGTTCTGCCCGAAGGGAGGGGCGGGAGACCACGTATAGTTGAAGGCGCCTGTGCCGCCTTGGCCGCTTACGGTGATCGCACCGTCGCACTGGCCGCTGCATAAGATATCGGTAACGGTCGCACCTGCCGTGATGGGCGGCGGCGCGGTGATGAGCACGTTGAAGGTGGCATCGCAACCGCCTTGGTCATGCACGAAGATCTCGTAGGGTCCGGGGCACAATCCCGTGGCTTGGGGCGCATTCGGACCTCCGCCGGGAAGCGGGCTCCATGCGTAATCGAACGGACCTACGCCGCCGACAACACCGATGGTCGCCGTTCCGTCGCAGAGGTTCGGACAGCTGGCAGGCGTGCTGCTGATGTTCGCCGTCAGCGGTGCTGGTTCCGTTACGAAAGCCGTATCGATGGTGATGCATCCGTTGGCATTGGTCACCACGGCGAGGTAGCTGCCGGCACAAAGTCCGGTGACGACATCGTTCTGGCCGACACCATTGCCTTGCAGATCGAACCAGTCCACGGTGCAGGGCCCGGCGCTGCAGTTGAAGGCCACGGATACCGTTCCGTCGCAGACAGCAGGACAGCTCGTGACGCCATCGGTCATGGTGATCACCTCGCCGTCATCATCTCCCACGGCTACCACCAACTGCACGCCACATCCGGAAGCATCCGTGACCACAACGGGATAAACGCCAGCGCACAATCCGATCTGCAGGCTATCAGTTGTGTTGATGTTCAGCGGCGGTCCCCAGAAGAAAGAGTACGGCGCGTTCCCCCCGGAAACATGCAACTGCGCAGCACCGTCACAGACGCCGCAATGGCTGGGCGTCACATCAGCACTTGCATCAATGGGCAGCGGTTGGAGCAAGGTGAAGGTCACCGTGGTATCGCATCCGTTGACATCCGCGATCACCACGGTCCAATCACCGGCGCAGAGCTGGCTCGCCGTCGCGGTGCCTTGGCCTTGAAGTGGTGCAGGGGTCCAGGTGTAGGTGAATCCTCCGTTACCCCCTTGAGGGGCCAGTGTAATGGCTCCGGTACATTGGCCCCCGCAACCGATCGGCGTAATGGTCGCATCCGGATCGATCGGCGCGGGTGCCGTGATCACAAAAGTCAATGTGGTGTCGCAGCCATTGGCATCCCCGACGGTGACCTCATAGCTTCCGGGGCACAATCCGGTGGCCTGGGAGGAACCTTGTCCGTTCGCAGGTGTAGGTTCCCAGAAATACGAGTAAGGCGCAATGCCTCCCGCGACACTGGACACGGTGGCCGAGCCGTCGCAGGTATTCGAGCAGTTGGCCGGTGAAAGAACGAGCACGGGCCCGATCGGAACGAACACGGGCACGGTGAACGCCACCGTGGTATCGCAACCGTTACCATCGGTGATGGTGACGGTGTAATTCACGCCGGCACAGAGTCCAACGGCATCCGATATTGTGGCCGTTCCGCTACCTGGTTCAGGCTGCCAGAGATAGCTATAGGTGCCGCTACCACCGACCGGGGCCACCCCTGCTTCACCTGTACAGGGCGCTGTGCAGCTTTCCGGATACACGGTGAGGTTCGGCTGTATCGGTGGGTTCTTGAAGATCAAGAATGTCAGCGTTGTGTCGCAACCGGCTTGATCCGTTACAGTAACGGTGCCGGGCCCTTGGCACAGTCCCGTGGCGTTGGCCGTGCCTTGTCCGGTGGCAGGTTCAGGGATCCAGAGATAGCTGAAGTTCCCCACACCTCCGGAAGCCGTCACCGTGGCCAGGCCCGTGCATTCATTCCAGCAACCACCGTCCACGGTGGACAAGGTGGCAGTAATGGGAGAACTGGGCAGGATGGTGAAGCACCATGTCGTATCACAGCCTGAGAGATCGGTCACCGTCACGCACCAATCGCCGGCGCAAAGACCAGTGACCGAGGCCGTGCCAGCACCGATCGGAGGTACTGGGGACCATGCATAGGTGAACGCTCCACTCCCGCCAGTGGGAGCAACGGTGGCTCTACCATCGCAAGGGCCGTTGCAGCTTTCATTGGTGAACACACCGTGCGGATCGATCGCATCAGGCGATCCCACATTAAAGACCAACGTGGTATCGCAACCAGCCTGATCGCCTATGGTCACCGTCCAAGTGCCTGGGCATAGCTCAGTGACGATCCCTGTGCCTTGGCCCAGGCCGGGTTGGGGTGTCCAGCTATACGTGTAAGGTTCCACGCCGCCTGTGGCCGTGATCACGACCTTGCCGTCACAGAGATCCGCGCAACCCGCAGGCGTCACCGATCCAGATGCCACGATCCCCGAAGGCCTTGCAGTGGTGAACTGCACGGTGGTGTCGCAACCGGCAGCGTCCGTGATGGTCACTTCGTAGTCACCGGGGCAGAGTGCACCTGCCGTGGAGGAGCCTTGGCCCGTTCCGGGTTCAGGTGTCCAGAGATAAGTGTAGCCCGGCGTACCTCCGGAAACGTTCAGCACGGCCGCGCCATCACAAGCGGTACCGCACGAGGCATCCGTGATCTGCAGGTCAGGCAATAGGGGATCAGGCGCATTGATGGTGAAAGCGATCAAAGTGTCGCATCCGGCCGCATTGGTGACGGTCACGGTGTTCGAGCCCGGGCACAGGCCTGTAACGCTTGCGGTGCCTTGGCCTGCACCCGGCTGGGGGGTCCAAACAAAGGACAGAACGGCGAGGTCGCCCGTCAACGTTGCCGTCCCATCGCAGGCATTCGCACAGTTCGCCGCTGTGAAAGCCAGGTTCACATCAATGGCGGTCGGTTGGGCGATGGTGAAATTCAGCGTGGTGTCACATCCGCCGCTGGAGACCACCACTTGATAAGGCCCCGGACAGAGGTTCACCGCGGAAGCTGCGGTACCAGCCGATGCAGGTGTCCACGCATAGGTGAAGGGCCCTGTTCCGCCGGTGGCGACCAATACGATGGAGCCATCGCAATTGCCGGAGCAGCTGGCGTCGGTCACCGTGGATGCCACTTGGATGGGCGGTGGCGCAGTGATGTTGAAAGCGATCGTCGTGTCGCAGCCCAAAGAGTCGCTAATGGTGAAGGTGCCCGGGCCTTCGCACAGGCCCGATGCGGTCAAGCTGCCCTGCCCTCCTGCAGGTGCCGGTGCCCACAGATAGGTGTATGGGGGAGCGCCTCCGGAAACCACGCCCGTAGCGGTCCCATCGCACACGTTCGCGCAACTGATCGGTGTGATCTGTACAGTGGCCACGATGGGGATCGCGGGCAGGATGGTGAAGTTCCGCACCAGCTCACATCCATTGGCATCCGTGATCGTAACGCTCCAAGTTCCCGCGCAGAGCTGGGAAGCCGTCGCACTCCCCTGCCCTTGCGGCGGTGCGGGCGACCATACATAGGTATAGCCCAGTGTGCCTCCGGCCACCACTACCGTGGCGCTACCGTCGCAGGTGGCTCCGCAGGTAACGTTCGTCTGGCTTCCGGTCAACGACAATGGCAAAGGCTCGATGATGAGGAACTGCACCGTGGTATCACAACCGTTGCCATCGGTAATGATGACGCTCCAGTTACCGGCGCAAAGGCCCGAGACCGCTGAGGTACCGTCCCCCGCAGGGTTGCCGGGTTGCCAGTTGTAGGTGAAGGCACCCGTGCCCCCCGTGGCAGGAGCGGTGGCGGTGCCATCGCAGGCACCGGCGCAAGTAACGTCCGTCCGCGATGCATTGGGAACGATGGGCGGAGGTGCGGCGATGGTGAATTGCACGGTGGTATCGCAACCGGCACCGTCGGTGATGGTGACGCTCCAGTTACCCGGGCAGAGCTGGGAGGCCGTCGCCGTGTTCTGGCCTGCAGGTGGTGCCGGTGTCCAGAGGTATCCGTATGCCGGTGTCCCTCCTGTCGGGGCCACGGTGGCCGTGCCATCGCACCTGTTGGCGCAAGTGGCATCGGTACTGCTCGGGTTCGGCACAATGGCCGGTGGTGCGTCGATGGTGATCGCTACCACCGTATCGCAACCTGTGTCGGTGTCCACGATGGTGACCGTGTACACACCTTCACACAGGCCTGTGGCAGTCGCGCTGTTCTGGCCTCCACCGGGTGCTGGCGACCAGCTGTAACCGAACGGGCCCGCACTTCCCGAGGGAGCCACGGTGGCGGTTCCGTCGCAGGCATTGCCGCAGGTGGCGTCCACATGCGTGGCGTTGGGCAGGATCGGCGGTGGTTGGATGATGGTGAACAGCAGCGTGGTATCACAACCATTCGCATCGCTGATGGTGACCGTATAGTCCCCTGCACAAAGCCCGGTCACCGCGTTGGAGCCATCGCCGGAAGGAGTGCCGGGGTTCCAGTTGTAGGTGAAGTTGCCGGTGCCGCCTACCGGGGCAACTTGGGCCGTCCCGTCGCAAGCGTTCGCACAATTCACATCCGTCTTCGTGAGGTGCGGCTGGATGGGCTGGATCGGGAAGTTGAAGGTGGTGTCGAAAGCGCAGCCGTTGGCATCGGTGACGTGCAGGTTATTGGTTCCCGCGCAGAGCTGGTTGAAGCTCGATCCCGTCCCGGCACCGTTGTTCCATGAATACGTGTAGATCGGTACGCCGCCTACCGCGAACACCGAGGAGGATCCGTTACAGACACCCGCACAGGTGGGCGGTTGCGTTCCGGCGAAGATCACGCTCAACAAGGCGGGATCGGTGACCTGCACCGTGGTCGCACAGCTCACGCCCTGCCCTTGGTCCGTTACGATTACGATCTGGTTGCCAGGGCAGACGTTGTTCCAGATGGCCGTGGCCGGACCTCCTATCCAACTGTAGATGAACGGGCCGACGCCGCCCGTCACCGTTACGCGCACCTTGCCATTGCACACGCCGTGGCAGCTCACGCCAAAGCCGTTGTAGTTGCTCATCAATTGCGCATCGATGGTGAAGGGCGTTTGGCCCACGCCCGTAGCGCACACGTTCATGGCCCGCTCCTCCTGCTGTGCGGAACCTGCGTTCCATTCCACGGAATTCCCATTGACCAACAACCTGGAGCTTCCGGGATCCACGGCATCACGGCCTGTGCCTGATCTGAATTCCTGAGCGAGCAGGACCACCGAACTGCCGGCCATCAGCTTCGCACCCCTGTCGGCGATGACCAACGTGCCCGCCTTCACCATATTCCCGTTCGATACCAAGGTCCCCGACCGCAATTCCATGTCGGCGCCATCACCAAGGACAAGGTCACTGCGCATGGACCACGTGCCACCACCGGTGAAGCGTAGGTCCCCGCCCAAGGGAATGCCATGCAGATCGAGCTGGGCCAATTCCCTGTTCGTCAGTTCCACCGTGGCCGTGCTTGACCAGGTAACGCTTCCCCGCAGGACGAGATCACCTCCAACGCGCATGCGATCATTACCGCCTTGCAATACCACACCGCCCTGTGTACCGTCCACCAACAGGCTGCGCACCTCGGCAGCCTTATCCATCCGGACAGCGATCTCGCCGTTCACCGGTGCGATCACCACATTGTCATTCCCGCGCGGCACGCTTTCACCCCCTTGGCCGTTGGCGACGAGGGACCAGTGCGCACGGTCGTTCCACTGGCCGCTTCCGCCTACCCAGTGCCGCTCCTGCTGCGCCCAAGCAACACCGGAAAACAGGATGCCGCACAACAGTGCAACAAGAGCTGGCGCGTAAGATCGCCGGGGCCGGTTTTTGCTCATTCGAAGATGGGGCATCGTACGATCGCTTTGGCCGGGTCCAGGGCCGCACAGGGATAGATCCCGAGGATGAGCTCATATGTGTTCGCACCGCCCACGCGCAACTTGCTCGTGGTGATGTCATAACTGTAACCGAGCGTGAAGAACTTCAGGAAGGGCACTTTGATCATGACGGCCACGGCGTCCTGGTTCCTGTAGGTGACACCCAGGCCCAGTTTCCGGCGGTACTCCATCATCACATTGAGGTCCATCGCCAAGGGTGAACCGGGGGAAAGCTTGAACAGACCGCTGGGCACCACGCTAAAGTTCTTGTTCACCTTGAAGCGGTGGCCGAAGCTGGCGATGTAGTTCCGCGTGAGCCGCGTCTCCACGCCGATGTCCTTCACTTTGTTGCCCAACATCTGCTGGATGGAAAGCCCTGCCCACGTGGTCTTGCTGTAGATCCATATCCCCGGCGTGATGTCGGGATAGACGAAGGAGCTGCCGTTGTTCGCGAGCGCGGGATCACTGTTATCATCGGCATACACGTCGCCTAGAGAAAACTTCTCCTGCTTCAGCCCGGCGAACAATCCCAAGGACATGTAGAAGTCCTTCTTCATCTGGATGTGATAGGCATATGCCAGTTGCAGGGAGGTATAACCGAGCGGGCCGGTATTGTCGGCCTCCACGAAAGCGCCGATGCCATGCCGGTTGGCGTGGAAGCCTCTTTTCTTGGACTTGATGGCCCCGCTCACCGTGGCCCAACCCGTGGTGGGCGCACCGGCGAAGCCCACCCACTGCTGGCGATAGCCCAAGCGCACATCGATGCAGTCCTTGCTGCCTGCCACCGCGGGGTTGATCGCGAACATGTTGAACACGTTCTGCGTGTATTGCGCGGTCTGCTGTGCCCACACCGGGGTGCAGGCAAGCAGGAGAACGGGGACGAGGATGCGCATCAGCGGACGATGGTGACGTAACCGGTGTAAGGGTCGGACTTGCCCTTGAGATCATTGACCTGGATGTACCAGTAGTAGGTGGCCGTTGGCAATCCTGCGCCGTCGAAAGGTTCGCGATAGCCGATGTTGTGATAGACCCGTTGGCCCCAGCGGTCGTAGATGCTCACGTCGGCTTGGGGATATTCGCGTATGCCCGGGATCGTCCACGTGTCATTGATGCCGTCACCGTTCGGGGTGAACGTGTTCACCGGGAGGATGAGCTGCTTCACCTCCACGGTCAAAGCATCCTCATAGGTGCAACCATCGATCACGGTGGTCACCGTGTAAATGGTGGTCTCATTCGGCTGTGCCACAGGGTTGGGAACGGTGTTGCCGCTGAGGCCCGAGGTGGGGCTCCATTCGTAGGTGGTACCCCCCGTGGCATTGAGCTGTGTGCTGGCCCCGGCGGCGATGGTGGCATCCGGGCCGGCATCGAAATCCACATTCACGATGTCGGCCCCGGGTCCGCTCACCGCCACATTGAAGGCGCATTGGGCCGCGATGGTGGCACCGTTGTTCCGCATACCGCTTACGACGATCCAGTACTGTGTGAGGGGTTGCAGCGCCACGCTGGTGCTTGCCGTGAAAGCCACTGAGTCGAATGCGCAGGCAGAGGCCGCGGTGAAGCTGGCCGGCGTGCAGCTGCCGTTACCGCTCAGGATCACCGCGCTCATCTCGTTGTCCATTCCGGCCACATCGGGGCAATTGATGCCATCCACCGTGACCGAGACGGCACCGCCCACGCTGTTGGTGGTGAAGGTGTACCACACCGCACTTCCGCCGGGCTGGCAGAAAGCCGGGATGCTGTTCAAGGCACCGGTATTATCGCCGGCAA
The DNA here is from genome assembly GCA_038234075.1 of Flavobacteriales bacterium. GTDB lineage: Bacteria > Bacteroidota > Bacteroidia > Flavobacteriales_F > PHOS-HE28 > PHOS-HE28. The sequence goes on from JBBSUV010000023.1 coordinate 36,096, forward strand.
TGGCCTGTTGTGCGCACAGGTCCGCCGCACCGGAACAATTGCTGTTGGCAGGCTGTGCCAACAGGCGTCCGGCGACGAAAAGCAGCAGGGCCGTTACGACAAGGCGTGGATCGGACATGGGCACGTTGCGGGTTGCGCCGAAGGTAGGCCGGTGCATCCCCCGTGTTCCCCACGCGGGTCGCAGTTTCACACACGCCGCTGTTAGGCGTTGAAGGAACGGAACCCGAAGGATCAAAGACCCCGCTCCGCGTTGAAGCGACCGGACCCACCCCGGGGTATGGAGAGCGAGACCCACTCCGCGCCGGTGAAGGCACGCGCCAGCAGAACGATCTGGCCGACGTGGTAAGCGTAATGCGCCAACTGTCGGTGTAGCGCGTCAAGCACCGTATGCGGCTCATTGCGGATCAGCACTGTGCGACCCATATCGCTATCGCCCAACGGGCCCACTTCCTTGAAGAACACGGCCCAAGCGCGCTCCCACTCCTCCAGCAATGCGGCACGGGAAAGCTGCTTCTCACTGAACTCCCCGTCCCGATCGCGCCAAGGCTTTTCACCGTCGGAAGCAAGGAAGTCCGTAAAGCGCGAACGCAGGTTGCCCGCGATGTGCTGCATCAGCACCGCGATGCTGTTGCCATCATCACCGAACACGCAATGAAGGTCCTCGTCCTTCACCTGTGCCAAAGACTTTTCAGCCAGCTCCTTGTAATAGGCGAAGAGTTTCACAAGGCCTTGGGAAGAGGGATGCTTGTTCATATCAAACAAATCGCGACTCCAGACTCCAGACTCAAGACTCAAGACTCAAGACTCAAGAGTCACAACTCCCCGACACAAAAAAAGTAGCCTCACCAGGAATCGAACCTGGATCTAGAGTTTAGGAAACTCCTATTCTATCCGTTGAACTATGAGGCTGGAAGGAACGCCCGCTCCGTGCTGGGATGCACGCTGAACGGCGGCGCGAATTTAGTTCTTGATGGGCGCTTGTGGACATTTGCTGTTGGTGCGAGCGCAGCGACCGATCAACGCACATTATCGGCGAGCCGGTCCCCCAGTACCTATACGGCCAGGCCGAAAGCACGCCTAACGCCAAGTGGACCAGGAGTGCGTCCCTACGCCACGCTCCGTTCCGGGTGATCCTCCTCCTTCTTATCCTTCCTGCTCTTCCCTCTACTCCTGCCCTTATCCCCCGGGCCGAGCAGGTATCCGAACGGCTCCAAGGCAGGCACCCGGTCGAAGATCACTTTCAGCATCGCGGTGAGGGGCAGGGAGAGGAACATGCCGGGTATGCCCCAGAGGGCACCACCCATCAATACCACGAGAATGCTCATGAACGCGTTCACCTCCACCCGCGATGCCACCACCAGCGGCACGATGAAATTGTTGTCGATGAACTGGATCGCCAGGAACAAGGCAAGCACCCAGAACGCCGCTGACATGTCCTGCGTGGCGGCTGCCACCACCATGGGCAGGATGGTACCTATGATGATGCCGATGTAGGGGATCAGGTTCAAGAGTGCGGCCAGCACCGCCAACAGCAGCGCGAACTTCACGCCGATCACCATGAGGCCCACCCAATTCAGCGCTGTTACTATTGCGGCCTCGAAGAGCAGGCCGATCAAGTAGCTCTCCACCACGCCCTTGGTCTGCCCGAGCACGTCGTCCAGCGTCTCATGTTCGCTTTTGCGGAAAAGCCTGGAAAGGAAGCCATGGAAGAGGTCCTTGTAGAAGAGCAGCAAGAACGTGAACACCGGGAGCAGGAACAAAAAGCCGAATAAAGTGCCCACCGTGGCCAAGGTCTTGCCCACCACCGAGCCGCCGTTCTCCATGCTCTTCTCCTTCACTTTCTCCACCGCATTATCCACGTCCTTGTGCTCTATGTCAGTGGTATTCAGCAACCAGCGCTCACCTTGCTTCATCACTTGGGCACCCTTCTCCTTCAGTTCGGGCATCATCTCCCTGAAATGCGTGGCCTGCGTCACGATAAAATAGCCCAGCCCGATGATCGCCGCCATGGCGAGCAATACGGCGATACCGATCCCCACCGTCCGGGGAATGTGCCACGTCGAAAGCTTGTTCACGAAGCGATCGAGCAGCATCGCCAGCAGCATGGCGAAAAGCAAGGGCACAACGATCGACTGGCCTGCCCAGAGCACGAAGAAGAACGCGGTAATGCCCAAGGTGATCAGGCTGAGCCGCTGATAAAGAGGCTGGACGACGGGGGTACGGTTCTGCTCCATTCGGGTTCCGATCAGGTGCTTGGGTGAATGTTCAATGTCGGTACAAAGAGGACGTACATGCCCGCTGCGAACTGATCGACCGAGGGTGTCCGAAGGCAAGTCTATCGCATAATGTTATTGCTCGGTAAAGGGCTGATAATTAAAAAGTGCAAGTGCTCCGAAAAGCGCTAACAGGAGCGTTGGGGTCGGGCTGTGAAAGGAGTCCGCTCATGGAGGCCGCCCAGTTCCCTAGAGGAAGGATCCGTACTAAAAGCAGGTTGAGGTAGTTGCACCCCCCTTTGAGCACGTGGATGCCGATGAGAAACATCCTGCTCAAAGATGTTCGGTTAAGGACCAAGCGTTTGGCTTCCGGTACGATAATGCGCTACCCTACCCTTACCAAAACAATTGGAACATGAGCACGCAGAAAAAGAAACAGTTCGGTGTATGGATGGATGGACAGCACGCCACGATCTCCGGGCGGTCAGCCTCGGAAGGTGATGGGTTCGAGATCCTGGGCCACGTAAAGCATGCAGGCGCTGACAATAACTCCAACGAGAACGCCGCGAACAACCAGGCCATCGCGTTGACGCAGAAGTATTTCAAGGAGATCGCCGCGATCATGCCCAATGTGGACGAGATCCATGTAACAGGCACCGGCCAAGTGCAGGAACAATTCATCCGCTTCCTGTCCAATACACCACAGTACAAGAACGCCGTGGCCACCGAAAGCACCTCGAACAAGATGAGTGATGAGCAGCTGCTCACCTTCGTGGGCAAGCATTTTGGCTGATCCGTCCCTGAGCTATCAACGAATGGCAGCGCCACACCCGTGGTAACAGCATTCTTTGGATCCCGCGCCATACGGCGCTTGTGTATGAATACAAGGGAACCACGGATGCACACGGATGGGCACGGATGAGATTCTGACGACATACACCACCACGATTCTGTGACCAACGCGGATACTGGCTATCCGTGTGTATTTAGAACCCGCGCCATACGGCGCTTGTGTATGAATACAAGGGAACCACGGATGCACACGGATGGGCACGGATCGCATCAAGGCAACACGGATACCGGCTATCCGTGTGTTCCGTGTCCACTCGGTCGGGCGTAGCCTCTGCCCACTTCGCCGAAGTGGCTACGAAGGCCGCCCAAAGGGCGCATAAGACCCGATAGCCTTGCCGGTCCTTCAAAGCTTGGGGCAATTGTCATCCACCTCGGTCGTTCTATGCCCATATCCAGAAGAGCATGAAGAACATCATTCCGCTCTCGGCCGCGCTGCTCCTTTGCAGTGGGGCTTGCACCGCACAGTCCCTCGACAATGCCCTCGACCTGTGGGCGGCCCATGGACTTGAGTACGGAGTCGCCATCAAGCCTTATGCGAGCGGCGGCTACCTCGCCTTCGTGAACGCCGGCCGACCCATGGTTGTGCACTTGGACGATACCGGAAACGCGGACTGGAACCGCATCTACCTGCCGGACAGCTCGCAGAATGGCCTCCAGTTCTCGGGATGGGATGGTGTGGATTATTCCCCGGCAGCGGGTTACGTGGCCGCAGGGCTCTCTACGCTTCCGGGATCGGGGAATTATCGCGGCTGCGTGATGCGGATCGATGAACAAGGGAATGAAATGTGGAGGCGGGATATCACCTACGGCACGCATTCCACCTATTTCAATAGCGCCCACTTCACGCCGGATGGTGGATCCCTGGTCATCGGCACCTATTTCGTCAGTGTGGGTTACCGCTCGGTGGTGGTGCGACTGGATGCTTCCGGCAATGTGCTCTGGAACCGGATGATATTGCCGGCCGAAGGAGGCATTGCGCAAGGTTTGATGGCCCTTCCGGATGGAGGCTTCATGCTCTGCGGAAAGCAGGGGGTCGGCGACGCTTACACCCCGTGGTACGGCCGTTTCGACGCCGATGGCGATCCGCTCTGGGAACATGCGCTTCCGCAGGCGGAGCACTCCAGCGAGTTCTTCCAGATCAAGTTCTACGGCCCCAATGCCTATGCCTTGTTGGGATCGGAAAAGAGAGGCTACGAATCCTATCGGTCCCTATTCGCCATGATCGACAGCAGCGGTGCGTTGGATTGGTTGACCCCGGTGGGCCGCTTTGATGGATGGGAGGCCTTCACCGGAATTGAATGCGTGCCCGGCCAAGGGATCCTTGGTTATGGCCACGGCCGGGAAGACCACCCGGGGGTGTTCTGTCCCCAGCAACAAGGCTATCTCGTGGCCTTGAACGCGCAAGGCGATAGCCTCGCAGCCTTGAAGGTGAGCCATGTGTTCGATGTGGATAGCTTGGCCTACCTCGGCGTGTTCCAAGGCATACAGGTGACCCCCGATGGCCGACTGTTGGCGGTGGGCTGGACCAAGAGCTGGCCATGGCAAGGCTGGGACACGGAGGACGACCTGTGGATCTATGGCCTAGGTGCCGCGGAGTGCCTTTTCCCGGATTGCGGCCCGCCGGAGATCGCTGCGCCCGTGGCCGTGGAAGAGGTCGCCACCGACCGCATGGGCTGTTCACCCAACCCCGTGGGCGCTGGAGGAACCCTCACACTCACCCTTCCTGCAACGGCCGTGAGCGGTAACACAGGGGATGTCTCCCTGTTGTTCTATACAGCGGATGGCCGCAAAGCTGCGGAGGTCATGATCGGGCCTGTGCGCAATGGAGTGATCATCGTGCCGCTCGGGAACTTGCGGCCCGGGGCCTATACCCTCCTGTTCAATGACCGGAAGGACTATCCGTACGTGAGCCGCATTGTTGTGCTGTGATGGACGGCCTGCCCTCGCGCGACCCTACACCTGACTGGGAACGAAAAGACCCCGACCAACTTTGGCCGGGGGCAAGCCGATCATCTTGAACACGCCCGAGCTATACGATCAGCGGGCTCGCTATCTGTGTGAGAACCCATTGCTAGCCGGCCTGGTCAATGATGAGCGGGCGTATATGTGGAGCAGTGCCAACTCGCATTTGCGGTTGGCATTTACATACCAGTTGGGACAGGCCCGCGATAGCCGTCCAAGTGTTACGTGTCAAATACGCTATAGGGTGCTATGTGCCCGCTATAGGCAGGAACATGCAATTTTGCCCCTTAAATCAGCGGCAGCAATTCAATAGAAGCACAGGCTGATTTCAAATGTGCCTACAAAGTACCTACCAGTTGTTGATAAAGGCACGAGGCCGTGTATTTATCAACAATCCATTAACGATCAGCAGATTTAGGCAGATCAAGCTTAGGTTTGCGCTCGATGTCGATTTCAATCAACTGGCTGACTCTTGGGAGTGTCGAAGGACCTGTGCGGGAGCGCCTGGACAGACGGCTGGAAAAATTAGAGGCCATCCTTTCTCAAGGATTACATGAAATCCATACTATCAAGAAGGAGCTTGCTGGTATGGAAACAGGAGTTTCGCTACCGCTGCCGCGATCAAAACAAGCCATGCTTTTCGACGAGGATGGCATTACAAATGACCTACGCGGCAAAATCATAAGGGTCTTACAGACTCGGGATCTGCCGCTCACCTCAGCGCAATTGGCCGACGCTCTTTATGTTCCGCATCCCGACGTCAGTAAAGACCTGTTCAAACGCCGTGTTATTGTCGCGGTGTCTGCCATGCATAGGAATGCACATCCAATGGTGGTCCCGGCCGAAGGAATACCGGGCAGGGGCCGTGAAATTCACTGGACACTAAAAAGCAAACAAGAACAAAACGAAGAAGGCCGTCCGATAGACAGCCCTCAAACGCAACTCCCGTAGCTCAATGGATAGAGCACCATATCCTCGGGCATAGCTTAGCGGCAGCCGGGATGGAGGTTGCTGGTTCGATTCCAGCCGGGAGACAATATTTCAAGAGAATGCAGAAGGACCCAAGCTACAAAACGCCCTGCGAGAAGGAGGTCTTCGGACCAACTTCCGCCATGCACGTAGCTCCATTTGCAGCAGTGAAGGAAGGGCGGGAGCCGAAGTCGGTCTCATTAGCCGCAAAATCCATCAGATGGAACATAGGCATAGGGTAAAGACCTGAACCTCCCTAACATCACTGACGAGCACCCGGTCCCGCAAAGGCCGGGTGTTTCGTTTCTTGTACTCAAAGAACTGGTACAAGTATAAGAAGATCGAACGATCTAACACAAGCGTGTTACACCACTTGTGTGGCTGATCTTGTAATCCTAACCCCTCCCTAGCGCGAGCGCAAAAAAGGGTCAGAACAACGGTCAACTCCCAGCGTGCCACTTAGAAAAGCGCATTGGCACAACACTTACTGGCATTCATCTTGATAGCCCGTGCACCTCCTGCCCCGATCCGGGCAATTGAACAGGACCAATAGTCCCTATAAGGTGTGGAAAGACTGAATACCGGCAGTTTGCGGCATGGCCCGCTTATAGCGCCCCATCGGTTGCTCTGATGCATTGAGGGATCGCGTTCTGTGCACGGATGAACAGCCATCGCGAGTATTCTCTTTCGCATCGTTCCCATCATGCAACGCTCCATTGAACTACTATCCGCAACCATCGAACAGTTCTCCCCCAGCGCCATATTGGTACGCATCCGCAACGAGGTGAAACTGACCACGGAGGTGATCCGCAACGTGATCCACAATTGCAGCAGGACCGGGTTCGAGCCCCGTGCTGTGGTGGTGGCGATACCCGAGCATACCGATTTCACCTCTGCTGCGATCGCGGTGGACCATTCCGACGCGTTCGAAGCGCCCGGCACCATCAAGGCGCTCGTTATCGTTTGCCACGAGCATGGGCTGCTTCACTTGATACGCCTTTACTTCGCCTACCACCCCCCTACCATAGAGGTGAAATATTGCGATAGCCTCAAGGAGGCGGGGGCATGGATCGAGCGGAAGTGAACAGGTCGTTGTTGTGGTCCACGCCCTTACTGCGGAATGTTCAACTGTCGCGCGAGTGGGGTGAGATCAAGAGGCACAGCCATGCACGACATCGAATTAGCACGGGTCACCACGAAGGACCTTGCCGAACTGAAGGAGCTTTCTGAACTAACCTTCTCGGAGACCTTCGCTGCGATGAATACCGCCGCCAACATGCGCGCCTACTTGGCGCATGAATTCGACGCGGCTAAGCTGAAGCGTGAGTTGGCCGATCCCAACTCCGAGTTCCACTTCGCCTTGCTCGGGAAAAAGGTGGTGGGCTATCTCAAAGTGAAGGGTGGATCCGCGCAGACCGGACTGCGGGACCAGAACACCTTGGAGATCGAACGGATCTATGTCCTGAAGGAACTCCACGGCCACAAGGTCGGGCAGGTGCTCTTGGACAAAGCCTTCGCCATTGCCCGCGCGAAGGGTGCCGATCAGGTCTGGCTGGGCGTATGGGAAGCCAACGCCAGGGCGATCCGCTTCTACGCGAAGAACGGCTTCGTGGAATTCGGCAAGCACATCTTCATGCTGGGCTCGGATGCCCAAACGGATATCCTGATGAAAGCGGGCTTGGATGACCGGGACTGCGGATCGGGCCCGCAGTGACGACGCATCTGCGGCATGGCTTCCGTCATGGTGGGCTATCGCCAACCTTCAACTGGCGCGACTGTCCCTGCTCGCGCCCTTTGTTCGTGAACGATCACTATCGCTCCAGGAGTGAATACTACAAGTTTGCCGGGGGCCATGCGACTGAACCCCAACGATGCCAGACCTGCTTACACTACGCGTTACCAGACGCTCAGTTGCCACGGCTATCGTGTCTTCCTCAACTGGCGCGAGCAGGGCGGCAGTATAGAGTCGCGCGAATTGTGATGCGTGAATGAAGGGAAGCACACGATCGTGGACGTTCGCGCGCGTTGTGCGTCCCGCCCGATAGCGCGACCATCGATCTGCCGCCGCAGAAATAAGGATGGTCAGGCACTGGGCGCCGTTTTTCCAGTACTGCATCCTTCCCCTGTCGTTACCCGGTGCTCCTGACCCTTGCTTAGGTAAGGATATACGGTCCGCGCGGCATAGTTGCTGGTACCGCCCCCGCAACTGGCGCAAGCGTCCGTGTTCATTCCTTCTGTTCGCGCGCAACGGGAGCCCCTCAATCCGCTACGCACATCCGCACCAGCCCAGGGCGTTTCCTATCGGCGCTAAGGGCGGTGTAGCAGCCACAGTCATCGAAGGTGGTATCCCAGTCGTGCAGGCGCTGCACCTTGGCATCTTCGGGGAAGGTGCGCTGTGCGGTGGTGTTGCCATTGGCGTCCCACACGTACATGATGGGGAAGAAGTTGCCATTGGCGCTGGGCGTCGGCGTTCTGCCTTCGTTCAGGACTTTCAGGGCACCTTGGGAGCGAAAGGTGCTGAAGACGACGCGGTCGCCTACGACCTTTGCCAACTTCGATGCTTGGGCACCGGTGCGCTCCCAGAGCAGGTCGCCGGCAGCGTCCAGCTTCAGCATGGTCATGTCCTTTTCTTGGTACACGGCCAGGAAGATGTTGCCTGCTTCATCCTGCATGGCCTTCACGCCCTTGCTGGAACTGCTGCGCGTGGGGCCGCTCTTGATCACTTCCGGAGTAAAGTCCTCGTTGATCTTGAGCAGCACGTAGTTGCCCTGTGCCTGCTGCCCTTTCCTCACTTCGGGTAGCAGCATGCCGGCCATCACGATCCCACCATTGCGCATCAGAGGCGTGCCTTCGAACACGCCGGGCATGCCCGGTACCGTGCAATCCCACTCGTGGAACTCTTCGCCGAACATGGCATACCACTTCTCATCGCTATGCTTCCAATAGTTCGCTTTGGTGTCGGCCACCAGGCTGCCGTCCTTCTTCTCCTTCACATCGTCCTCGGTGAGTGCCACACCGGTAACGCTCAGGTACATGTGGCCATTGTCCATGAGGTAGCTGGTGGTCTTACTGCCGTGGGACTGCATGGGGATGCGGTATTGCCCGCTCCAGAGCAGGTTCAGTCCGCTGTCCACCACCCAGCACAGGGCGAGCTTGATGCCGCCCATCTGCAGATCGTCGAAGAGGAAGAGCATCTTGGAACCGTCCGGCGAAGGCGTGGTGCGGATGTTCAGGGCCGAGCCTTGGTATGACTTTGACAAGGGGATGTCGCCAAGCTTCACCGCCTGGCCAATGGGCGCGAAGCTGGAAGAGGTATAGCCCTGCGCGAACAGCGTTACGTCACCCGACTTTTTGTCCCAGGTATTATAGACCACGCAGGGGGTGTTGCCCAGCATACCGAACCCGCTGAAGCTGGTGCGGCCTTTCTCGTCGGGCAGGTCCACCGGGGTGCTCATCGCCTGCCCGTTCTTGGGGAAGATGTAGCCCACGTACTCATTCTTGCCCAGCGCCATGGTCGCGAAGGCATAGCTGACACCGTCCACGCAGGGGCTGGTGAGCACGCTCATGGGGATGGTGCCCTTCTCCGTGAAGGGTACGTTGGACCACTCGGTAGTGCCCGGCGTTTGGGCATGAAGACAGGTGAAGGCGCTCCCTGCGAACAGGGAGGAAAGGAAAAAAGTACGAAGCATGTGATAGGTTGAGTGAAGCGGAGAACAAAGGCGCGAACATACAGAAGGATCTTGTCTTCCAATTTCGGCCGGGGTTGTTCAACAGACCGGACCACCAACACGCCAATAAGGCATGAGCGCTGCGGAGAACAGAAGAACCTTGCCACTTCCGCAGGGTATCGGGTCTTCCTCCCGCTCCTGATGGCGCTCGTGCGTGAATAAGAACCGTGCTCTGCTGACTCGGCCTTCGTAGCCACTTCCGTGAACCACGGATCAACACGGCCCCCCTTCGCCCAAGCGCTACGCGGAGGTGAGTAGGCACGGATCAAATTACGACTGCCCAACACCGTCACTTCCTGTTACCAACACGCCCCCTGCCACTGTCGTGGTCTTCACGACAACTCAAGCACTCGCATCACCTCCTGGGTCAGTCATTCTCACTGAGCACCGCCATGAGCGTGACCCCATCAATGGGTTTCACCAAGTGCTTGTCGAAGCCCGCTTCCTTCGATCTGCGCTTATCATCCTCCTGTCCCCAACCCGAAAGGGCAATGATCGTCATGTCCGATCCTTCGGGTATTGCCCGCATTGCAGCGCAGGCCTCATAACCGTTCATGCGCGGCATGCCGATGTCCATGAAGACGATCTGCGGCCTGAAGGCGGGCACACGCTTCAGGGCTTCCAGACCATCATGCACCGTCTCCACCATGTGGCCGCGTTTCTTCAGGATCAGGGCCATGGTGTATGCGGCATCCTCATTGTCGTCCACTACCAGTACACGCCGTGTGCTCGGGGTGGTGGCCGGTCCCGGCTCAGTGTCCAGTGTGCGTTTGGGTCCCGGTACGTACTCCCGCAATGGTAGCCGCACGATGAATTCACTTCCATGGTCCAGACCTTCACTGTGGGCCTCGATCCTGCCGGCATGCAGATCCACCAAACGCTTGACGATGTGGAGGCCGATGCCGAGGCCTCCTTCCACCTTCTTCTCCGCGGATGACACTTGGGAGAACATGTCGAAGACCCGTGGCAGCGCTTGCGCCTCAATGCCAATGCCATTATCCTTCACATGGATCGCCACTTCATTTCCTTCCGCCTCCACGCGAAGTTCGATGCGACCACCAGGATCGGTGTATTTGGCGGAGTTGTTCAGCAGGTTGGCCACAACTTGGGTGAGCCGCACCATGTCACCCTGTACGATCCAAGGTCGTTGGGGCAAAATGAGGGACAGGTGATGCTCGCGTTGCTTTATCAGTGGATCGCTGGCCTCTATGGCGGTGGCGATCACTTGACCAAGATCCACGCGTTCCATCTCCAATCCTATCGTGTCCCGGCTGATCCGGCTCAGGTCCATCAGGTCGTCCACCAGGCGCACCAGATGCTCTACCTGGCGCGTCATCATGCCCAAGGTGATCCCGCTCATTTCCGGGTCATCCCCGGTCATCGCCAACAGTTGCAGTCCATTCTTGATCGGCGCCAATGGATTGCGCAGCTCATGGGAGAGCGTGGCCAGAAAATGGTCCTTGTGTTTCGCGCTTTCCTCCAACGCCTCTTCGGCCTCTTTCTGTTCGGTGATGTCCGTGCTGGTACCGAACCAACGTGTTATATGGCCCGCCTCGTCCTTATGCGGCATCACGCGCGAAAGGAACCAATGCCACTTGCCATCCTTGCCCTTCAGCGGGAACGTACTTTCCCAGTTCTCCCCTTTGGCGGCTGCCGCGTTCAAGGAGGTGGTAACGCGCTCGTAGTGGTCCGGATGGTGCAGGTCGGTGGGCGCTTTTTCGCGGATCTGATCCAGTGGGATGCCGCTGAACTCCTCCCAGCGCTGGTTGAACCAGAGCGTGCTGCCGTCGGGGGTGGCCATCCAGGCAAGCTGGTCCATGTTGTCGGCCAAGAGGCGGAAACGCTCTTCGCTTTCGCGTATCCGTGAATCCGCTTCCCGCTGATCGGTCACATCCGTATGGGAGCCGAACCAGCGCAGCACTTTTCCCTCCGGACCGCGCAAGGGCGTGGCGCGGGACAGGAACCAGCGGTATTCACCTTCTTTGTTCTTGATCCGGAAGGTGTGTTCCCAATCATGTCCTTCGGCGAAGGCGGCCCTCCAACTCTCCACCATCGGCCCCATGTCGTCCGGGTGGACCGCCGAGACCCATTTCTCGTCCACCACCTCGTTGACCGAAAGACCGAAGTACGCGGCCCATTTGTCGTTCACCCAACTGGTCTTGCCCGTGTTGTCCACGATGTAGATCAACTGCGGCAGGTTGGCCACCAATGCATTGATGCGTTGTTCGCTTGAGCGCAGGGCATCTTCGGTCCCCCGCCGTGCGGTGATGTTCATCGTACCGCCGAGGATGCGGACAGGGCGGCCGTGCTCCCGGATCACCACCGCGTTGGTATAGACCCAGTTCACCGTGCCTTCCCCGTTCAACGTGCGGAACTCGATCTCAAAAGGCACGTCCTTTTCCATAGTGGCCTTGAGCGCAACGTCCACGCGATCCCGGTCTCCCGGGTGGATCAGCTCATGGTAGCCTGCCATGGTAAGTTCGAAGGATCCTTTTTCCACGCCGAGGATGGCATACACCGGATCGGTCCACGCAAGGGCATCAGTGGTAATGTCCCAGTCCCAAATGCCGACCTTACCGGTGCGCGTGATCACGCGAAGGCGCTCTTCGTCCAGTCTCCTTTCCGTGATGTCGAGGATCATGGCCATGAACATGCGCTTGGGCCCGCGGCTCACGATCTGAAGGTGTATTTCCACCGGGTAATCACTGCCATCGGCACGGCGGTGTACGGTATGGAACATGAGCTTGTCCTTTTCGCCGCTGATAAGCGGTTTCACCAAGGCCTTGAATTTCCGGGCGGTGAATTCGGGCTTGATGTCCAGCGGCGTCATGCCGCGCATCTGCTCGAGCGTGTACCCGAGGTTGCCCAAGGCACCTTGGTTCACGTAGTCGAATTGAAAGGTTTCCAGATCGAAGATGAAGATCTCGTTCAGGCTTCTTTCCAGCATGCCGGATAGTTGCTGCCTGTCCGCCTCCGCCTGTTTCCGCTCGGTGATGTCCACCAGTACGTTGATGGCCCCGTTCAGCTTCCCGTGGTTGTCGTAGAGTGGTGTGGGGTTGGCCAGTACGGCGCGTTGCTCGCCGTCCGGCCGCACCACCACGGTGTCCACGTCCGTCATGGCGCGTTGCTCCGTGATGGCGATGGCCATGGGGCATTGGTCCAAGGGCAGGTCATTGCCGTCCGGGGTGCACATGCTTATCGAACCGCACCAGCGGGTCTCACCCACCACCGGGGTGCGTCCCCACAGCCGCACTGCGGCTTCGTTGAAGAGTTGGATATGCCCGTCGATGTCGCAGGTATATACGGCCACGGGCATCAGGTCGATCAACTTGCGGTAGCGCTCTTCGCTTTCGCGCAATGCCACTTGGGCCACGCGTTGCTGTTCCAGTTCGTCCTGCAATGCACTGTGCAACCCGGCATTGTCCAAGGCCAGCGCTGCCTGTGCGGCCAATCCGCTCAATATCGCCTCGTCCTGTTCCGTGAACCTGTCCGGTTCGAAGTGGGCATAGAAAAGCCCGCCGAGCACCTTCCCATCGCGCGAGGTGACCGGGACCGCGAGGAAACTGCGCACGGTGGGATGACCTGGGGGCAGGCCGTGGTGGGGCCCCGTTCTACCATAGCGCGGATCCTTGACCACGTCGGCGATGCGCATGGGACCCTCACCCCGGAAGATGGGACCGAATAATTCGGTCGCGCGCGGCATCGGGAAAGACGCGAACGCTTCGCGTGGCATGCCCGAGAGCGTATACAACATATAGGACTCCCCCTTGTCGCCCTCCACATTATGGAAGAAGGCCCCGAAGGATGCGCCGGTGACCTCACGACCGGTATCGGTCACCGCTTGCACGATCTTCTGTACATCCAGTTCAGCGATGAGCGTATCGCCCAATGTATTGATGGATTCCAACGCACTGGTGCGCTGGCGCAGCAGCTCCTCCGCGGTCTTGCGCTCGGTGATGTCGGTACTGGTGCCGAACCAGCGATAGACCAAGCCGTCGCTGTCTCGCACGGGGATGGCCCGCGATAGGAACCAATGCCAGCTGCCGTCGGCGGCTTTCAGCTGGAAGGTCTCCTCCCAGCTTTCGCCCTTCGCTGCGGAGGCTTGCAAGGAAGCGGTGATCCGTTCGTATTGATCCGGGCGATGGAGCTCGGACGTGCGTTCGCGCATCTCGGCGACGGGGATGCCGCTGAACTGTTCCCACCGATCATTGAACCACACCTTACTTCCGTCCGCTTCGGCCATCCACGCCAGTTGGTCCATGTTCTCGGCCAACAAACGGAAGCGTTCCTCGCTTTCAAAGAGCGCTTCGTTGCGCACGCGCAATTCCTCGTTGATCGTGGCGAATTCCTCGTTGATCGATTGAAGCTCCTCCTTGCTGGTCTCCAGCTCTTCATTGATGCTCTGCAACTCCTCATTGCTGCTGACCACCTCTTCATTGGCGGCCTGCAGCTCCTGGCTGTAATTCTCGGCCTCTTCAGCTGCGCTACGCATCTGTTCGCGGGCCTGGGCCAGTTCCTGTTCCAGCTGGATGATGCGTCGCTCGCGTTCATCGCGGAGGTACTTCCGCTTTCCCGCAAGGGGCGCTGCTGAGTTTCCGGCAGGCACGTCGTCCTTGAAGAGCACGAGATAATGGGGGTCCCTGGCATCGCCCACGGGCACCACTTCCAGCGTAACGGACTTCAACGCATCGTCCATGCGCATGGGCACACCGCTCTTGCGCGTGGTGCTTTTTTCCCGCTTCGCCTTCTGGAGCAGGCCGCGCAGATCGAAGACGAGGTCTTCCCGCACCATCTTCAACAGCTTCAAGGTGGCCTTACCGGCAGCAGGCCCGAGATAGGGCGCGGTCTGGCCACGGAAGCGTACGATGGCGAGGTCGTTATTCACCAGTATGCAGGCCGGCATGTAGCGGTCGAGCAGGAGTTTCTCGGTATCGCGGTCCAGATCCGCGGGCATGGCGGCAAGCTGCATCGAAAGGCCGTTCACGCGGGGCTCCGCTTGAAGCACCGAAGGCTTGTAGCGCATGTCCATATCCAGTCGCTCATCCCCGGTGGTCTTCTTGGTGTACACTTTGAACGTACGGTCCGGCTGATCGAAGATCCCGTCCGCCACCGACACGCTTTCGGACTTGCCAAGGGCGAGAAAGCCTGTTGGCCTGAGCGCATAGTGGAAGGATCGGATGACGCGTGCCTGGGCCTCGATCTCGAAGTAGATCAGCACGTTCTGGCAACTGATCAGGTCCACCCGGCTGAAAGGGGGATCCTTCAACAGATCATGTTTCGCGAACACGCACATGTCGCGTATCGTCTTGATCACTTGGTAATGCCCATCCACATGCTGGAAGTACTTCTCCACCAGCTTGGGGTCCAGGTGTTGCAAGGCCTGCTTCTTGTAAATGCCCAGGCGTGCCTTCTCGATGGTGCGCTCGTTGAGGTCCGTGCAGAAGAACTGCACCGGCACCGTGATGTTACGATCGGCCATGTGCTCGAGCAAGGCGATGGCGATGCTCACCACCTCTTCACCCCCGGCGCAGGCAGGCACCCAGATGCGTAGTGGATCGTTCAGCATCCGGTCGGTCAGGAGTGCGGGGAACACCCGTTGCTCCAGCGCTTTAATGAAGAGCGGATCACGGAAGAAGCTGGTGACATTGATGAGCATGTCGTTGCACAACGTGTCCACCTCGCTGGGCGTACCGTGCAAGAGCGCGGAATAGTCGGAGAGCTTGCGGCACTTGCTCAGCACCATGCGCCGGATGATACGGCGGTGGATGGTAGCCTCCTTGTACTGTGTGAAGTCGATGCCCCGTTGCGCATGGAGGTATTGCAGGATGCGGCGCATCTCGTTCTCCTGCTTACCGGGTATGCGGGCTGCACCGCCACCGTACAACTGCTTTACCAGGCTGTCGAGCTCGGGCCCTATCGCTTCAGGCTTCAACACCAGCTCCACCACTTCGGCCTCCAGAGCGCTCTGCGGCATGCCCTGTTCCAATGCGCTGCTGTCCTGTGTGATCGTCAATCCATCCTCCGCACGTATCGCACGCAACCCTTCGGTGCCATCCGAGCCGTTGCCGGAGAGCACGATGCCGATCGCATTGTTCTGGTACTCCTCGGCCAACTGCGTGAAGAAGGCATCGATGGGGCCGTCCGCCACATCCGGCGTACGCAGCGTGAAGGTGGTGTTCACCACGGCCGCATAAGTCCCGCCGGGGATCACGTACACCACGTCCCGATCCAACCGCATGCCGTTCTCCGCAACGTACACGGGCATAGCGGTCTTCTTTCGCACCAGCTCCGCGAACACCGGCTCGCGCCCGGCTTCAAAGTGTTGCACGATCACATACGCCAAACCCAGATCGGTGGGCATCGCGGAGAGCATCTTCGATACCGCATCCAAGCCACCGGCAGAGGCGCCGATGCCCACGATAGGGAACGCATGTTTGTTCTCCCGGACGATCACGCCCGCTTTCTCCAGGGGCCGTCTCAGGGCCTGCACATCGCGCTTGCGGTACATGGGCACCTGCTCAGCACCCATGGGCACCGCTTCCAACCGGCCTTGGCGCACCCAGGCACGCACCGTGTTGTGGTGGCATTTCAACAGGGAAGCCGCTTCGGTGAGGGACAGGAAAGGTCCGCGGTCTTCGCTCTTTTCGGTGGTGGCTTCCATGTCGCGTGAAAGAAGGTACAAGTTTAGTGATCCCGGGCTTTTGGTCAAAGACGAACGACGGAAGACCCAAGGTCCGGAAAATGGGAAAAAAGGAAGCGTGCGGTGCATGCTGAAAGCTTCATCACTTCGGGATGTGCTACCACGTGGTCCAAGGCATCCCGGTGTTCCCGTTGTTGCTTGGATCCCTTGGAACTCCCCACACCCCAACGCAAAAACCCCCGGTCTCCCAGGGGCTCTTGCGTGAAGAAGGATGTTGGTATGCCTGTTGGGCTACGCTGCCTCTGCGGATGCGATCTCGCTGAGAGGTCCTTCGCCGGCCGCACCCAGTGCGGCTGCTCGTAACAAATACAGCTGGTGGCGCTTGAGGCCCTTCACCGCCAGTTTGCTCTTGCTGCTGGTCCCGGCCGCGATCCAGTTACCGTCCGTGGCGGGGTCGCCTTCACACATGTACACTTGGTACATCCGTGCATGTTCCACCCCCTTCCAGCGCAGGTCCACTTGGCCTTGGTAGGCGCCGGGGTTGCACTCGAATTTCACGGGAGCGGCCAACTTATCGGCCGGTTGAGGGATCTTGGCCGGATCGAAGCCGCTGCTCACTGCCTTGTTCACGTCGCCCCCGGCTACGCTATTCACATAGCGCGCTAGTTTGACGAGAAGCTCGGAGCGTGACTTTACAGCTACGTTCTTCTTGGCGATCTCCGCATGTGCACCACTTTCGGCGGCCTCAAGGGCGGCTTCAAGTGTGGTGCGAGCCGCGGTGATCGTGACCAAGTCGGGCGAAGGGGTAGTGAAATTCGCGTTGCCGGTCATTTCACTTACCACGTGCGCACACTTGCTGATCAGCTGGGAAGGCTTCTGGCCTTTGAGTCCTGCTTTTATGATCCTCATGGTTTTCGTTGTTCGTTCTCCTCGGGTTTCAAGTCCTTCAGTTGACTGTGGCCTCGGCGGTCCGTTAGTGGGTTGTCGCTGGCCGGGGTTTGGTAGCGGGAAGGCCCCTTGTCGTGTTCCGGCCCCATTTGATGTTCATAACCCGAAAACGCGCTGCAACCCTTGTTGGCAGAGGGATACAGCAGGATGAAGAATTTTCAACTTTAACACTTCGGGGCGTAACGGGCCGTTCCCGGGTCCGCCGCCAAGGCCATCATCGCCCGCCATTTTAACAAGGTCCGGATCATTTTCTCCTCTGCCTTTGCGGCATTCTCCTCTGTCTTTGCCGCATTCACCTCAGTCCTTGCGGCATTCTCCTTTGTCTTTGCCGCATTCTCCTCTGTCCTTGCGGCATTCTCCCTTGTCTTTTCCGCATGCTCCTCTGTCTTTGCCGCATGCTCCTCTGTCTTTGCCGCATTCGCCTCTGTCCTTGCGGCATTCTCCTCTGTCCTTGCGGCATTCTCCTCTGTCTTTGCGGCATGCTCCTCTGTCTTTGCCACATGCTCCTCCGTCTTTTCCGCGTTCCCCTTTGGCATGACCGCATGCTCACTAGCGGACGGCTAGTCCACATGCACGGCAGCCGGAAGCCACTCCATACCCCACCCTTCACCCATCCCCCTTACCCCTTCGTCCATAGCCGTTACCCTCCTTCCTTCGCCTTTCCCCCATCAACCATCACCCCTTATATAGTATGGTATGAATGCAGCCGACCGCACCTCTCTAAAATCCCTATTTCTGGGTATTGTAGCATCCCTCGCCGCACGGCAACTTCGTCTTCATGTGCCTCAAGGAGTTCGGTGTGGAACTGCCCCTGATGCTGCGGAGCCATCCCCACGTGCATGCCTACCTCTACCTCTATGGTGCCCGCGTGCTGCACCTCACCCTTCGTCTTGCCCACCTGCCTGTAGCCGCTTTCCTGTGTGCCGAGATGAAGGCCCTGCTCGACCTGGACCGCCGGGGCCGTGGCGAACGCCGACCCAAGCGACTCCACCAAGGCCGCTTCCTCCGCGACCCCTACCACTTCTTCTGCGCCAAGCTGCCCTACGGAGGGCTTCACCTCCCCCAAGGCGAACTCCACGGCGCGATCGAGGTGGAACTCTACGTGGAAGCCCGGCAGCCGCTGTACCACCACGATGTGATCTACCACCTCAAAGGCAGTGACCCCCGGCACCATCCCTTCGGCGATCGCCTCCAATGGGTGGCCCACCGCCAGTGGAGCACCGCGCAACAGTATGTCCGCGTGGAGCACCAGCGGGAGGAAAGCCCCTGCGGCTGCTGTGTGCGCGTGCGCTCCAGTTTCCTACCGTTGGTGGAGGTGGGTGAGCCGCCCGGGGGCGATGAGCACCCGGAAGGCTCCTGCCCATAGGCCGGTGGTTGGTGGTAGGCTTCGGCCGATGTTGGGCTCAAAAGCTTTCGGCTCTCGGCCTTTTGGCGTTCGGCGCATTCAGGCGCATTCGGCTTGCTGGCGTTGGCCTCCGGCAGGTGCTCGCGGCTTCAGGCCTTTCAAGCGCATTCCGGCTCAGCGGCTCAAGGTATTCAAGGCTTCAGGCCATCGCCCGATCGCCTGACAACTAACAACGGACAACGGACAACTGACCCCTACCTTCTAGCCCGACCTTGACGAAAATGCCATCAATCCCCAAACAACCCTGCCCGCTCCAAGGCCTCGTACCCTGGCAAGGCGGCGTATGGCCCATTATCCACCGCAGCCCGCACCCCGTGTTCGGCTGGCTCTATACCATACAGGAGAAAGCGCCCGACCGCCACCTCTGCATCCATTACAACGTGAGCCAACAGGATATCGTGAAGGCCATGGAAGGCTTCGCCACCTTCAAGAAACACCAGTACGTGAAGCTGGGCCGCAACGGTAGGCGCTGCATCCTGGGCCGCAAGTGGAGCTTCGAGCAGGGCACCTTTATCTATAAGGTGGAAGGCGCGCGGGAAGGGCGGGAATGGGCCGTGGAGCAGGGGGAATTGGTGAAGCAGATACTGGGTGCGGAGGAGGAGAACGCGTGAGCGCTGGTACATGGCACGAGCGCGGATACAGGCACTAGAAACGATGGTATGATGCAGGAATAAAACTCTACCCCTCGAAATTGTGCAATTGGGTTTTACGGTCTTGTATATATTAGACCGGCATGTGGGGCCAGAATAAAGCGACCCCGCATGCAATGCATACGGGGCCGAGTAAATGTTCACACAACGGGATAAACCCTTATTGTGATCTGCTTCAATTCTTGGGACAAATATAGACACACCGGAACAACATGAAAAAGATATTGGGTTTGGACCTGGGCACCACTTCCATCGGATGGGCCGTGATCAATGAGGTGGACAATGAACAGGAACAGGCGGAGATCATCCGAACCGGCGTCCGGGTCGTGCCGCTATCGGTGGATGAGCAAACGGACTTTGAAAAAGGGAATCCGCTTTCCACCAATGCCGACCGAACGCTGAAGCGTGGCATGCGTCGCAATCTGGACCGGTACCAAGATCGAAGGAAGCACTTACTCGACTTGCTAAAGAAAGGGGGGCTGATCAACGAGTACACTTCACTTGCCGAAACCGGAAAGGGCAGTACCCATTCCTTGTGGGCTTTACGGGCCAATGCCGCGAACGAAAAGATCGGGCTGGAAGAATTCGCTCGCGTATTGCTCACCATCAATAAGAAGCGTGGCTACAAGAGCAACCGCAAAGCCAAGGACGAGGATGAAGGGCAAGCCATCGACGGCATGTCTGTGGCCAAGGAGTTGTATGACAACGACCTCACCTGCGGCCAATATGGTCTGCGGAGGCTGGAAGAGGGCAAGCGCCACATTCCGGATTTCTATCGCTCCGACATACAAGCCGAACTGGACCGCATCTGGGGCAAACAACGGGAGTTTCACGGCGAACTACTGAGCCATGAGTTGAAGGAGAAGATCGCGGGCAAGAACCAAAAAGCCACCTGGGCCATACTGAAAGAGCCTTGGTGCCTTGTAGGCGTGAAGCGGACCACCAAGGGCTTTGAAAAAAAGCTGGAAGACTACCAATGGCGGGTGGATGCATTAACCAGGAAACTGGACCTCGAACAGTTGGCGGTGGTGATGCAACAGGTCAACGGGGCCATTTCTTCATCCAGCGGTCTGCTCGGCGCCATCAGCGACCGGAGCAAGCAGTTGATGATCCACGACCTTACCGTGGGCCAATACCTGTATGCACAGATCCAGCGGGAGCCGCACTCGCGCGTAAAGGGCCAAGCCTTCTACCGGCAGGATTACCTCGACGAGTTCGAGCGGATCTGGGAGATGCAGAAGGAATTCCATCCGCAGCTCACACCCGAATTGAAGCATGAGGTACGCGACACGGTCATCTTCTACCAACGTCGCCTGAAGTCCCAGAAAGGCTTGCTTGCCGTTTGTGAATTCGAGGGTAAGAAGGAACCGGTGAAAGATGAGAACGGGAAACCGGCGTTGACCAAGGACGGCAAGCCCAAGATGCGGAGCGTAGGACCCAAAGTTTGCCCCAAGTCCTCTCCCCTGTTCCAAGAATTCCGGATCTGGCACGTGCTCAACAATGTCGAACTGATCTACGAAGGGGACCTCGGTACTGACGATGGACCCTCGGAGAACGGCATCCTTCGTAAGGGAAAGGCATGGTGTCTCGGACCGGCATACAAGGCGCAACTATTCGCGGAGCTGAGCTGGGCAAAGGATCTATCCGCCACGGACGTATTGAAATCCCTGAAGCTCAATCCCAAGGAGTGGAAGATGAACTTCAAGGCGATCGAAGGGAACCGCACCAACCAAAAATACTTAGACGCATTCGGTGCCATGCTTGAGGTGACCGGGCATGACGATGTGGACTTGACCAAGCTCCCTGCGGAGCAACGGATGAAGACCGTGGAAGCCGTGCTGGGTGAATTGGGCGTTGATACTGACATCCTATACTTCGATGCCACGCTCCCCGGCAAGGAATTCGAGCAGCAGCCTGCTTATGCCCTGTGGCACCTGCTCTATTCCTACGAGAGCGATAAAAAGTCCCGGTCGGGAAATGAGCGGTTGATCAAGCAGCTCTGTGAGAAATACGGATTCAATCGGGAATGTGCCGAACTGCTCTGCAAGGTCCACTTCGAAGAGGACCACGGCAGCCTTAGCACCAAAGCGATCAAGAAGATACTGCCGCACCTGAAGGAAGGGCTCATCTACGACCAAGCCTGTATGGAGGCCGGATACGACCATTCCCATTCGGTCACTGCCGAAGAAAACGAAACACGGGTACTGGCGGACGCACTGGAGATCCTGCCCAAGAACAGCTTGCGCAACCCGGTGGTGGAGAAGATCCTCAACCAGATGGTGCATGTGGTGAACAAGGTGATCGAGGTATACGGCAGGCCGGATGAGATCCGCGTGGAACTGGCCCGCGAGCTGAAGAAAAGCGCCAAGGAACGTGCGGAGATGACCACCTCTATCAGCGCAGCGACCAATGCGCATGATGCGATCCGCAAGGAGATCGCCAAGCTGTACCCCTTCAACACCGGGGTGCGCATTACCCGCAACGATGTCATCAAATACAAGCTGTACGAGGAGCTGAAAGAGAACGGATACAGGACCCTGTACACAGACACTCACGTTGTGCCAGAAGAGCTCTTTGGTAAGAAGTATGACATCGAACACATCATTCCCAAAGCCCGCCTATTCGATGACAGCTTCAGCAATAAGACAATCGAACTGGCAACGGCCAATCGCGAGAAGGACAATTCGACCGCGATGGATTATATGGAGACAAAATATGGGGTGGACAGTGAAAATGCGGTTCAATACAGGGCGCGCGTGGAGCGCTTCTTCAAAAAGACCAGCCCATCGAAGTTCAAGAAATTAATGATGAAAGAGGCGGACATTCCGGACGGCTTTATCGAGCGAGATCTTCGGAATACGCAATACATCGCTAGGATGAGCTTGGGCATGCTACGGCAAGTGACCCGCACCGTGACGGCTACCACTGGCAGCGTAACGGATCGACTACGACGGGACTGGCAGTTGATCAATGTGTTGCAGGAACTCAACTGGGAGAAGTACCAAAAGGTCGGATTGACATACACGGAGCAGAACAAGGATGGTGACCAGATCAGAAAGATCAAGGGTTGGACCAAGCGTAACGACCACCGCCACCACGCCATGGATGCCATCGCCGTCGCTTTCACGCGACCCAGCCACATCCAATACCTCAACCACCTGAATGCCCGACGCGATGAGGAACACAAGAAGCACGTGGTGATCACCAACATAGAGAAGAAGGAGACTGATATCGACAGCAAAGGAAAGCGCTACTTCAAGCCGCCCATGGAGATCAACCTTTTGCGCGCCCAAGTGAAACAGCACTTGGAAGCCACTCTCATCAGCTTCAAGGCCAAGAACAAGGTGACCACATGGAACGTGAACAAGAGTAAGAAGGCCAAAGGGTTCCACAAGCAAAGAGTGCAGACACCACGCGGCCAATTGCACAAAGAGACCGTGTACGGCCAGCAGCAGGTCTACGTGACCAAAGTGGTGAAGGTGGGCCCCAGCTTCGACCAAGCTACCATTGCACAAGTGGCCAAGAAGAGTCACCGCCAAGCACTGCTACTCCGATTGCACGCTTCGGTTGGTGACCCCGCAAAAGCCTTCGGTGGTAAGAACGCCCTCGCTAAGAACCCCATCTGGCTGGATGAGCACCACAAGGAACACGTGCCTGAGAAGGTGAAGCTGGTGGAACTGGGGTCACAATTCACCATTCGGAAGGACATTACGCCCGACCTGTTTAAAGACTCGAGTAAGAACGATGACTTCCTGAACCGGGTCGATAGTGTGAAGGACAAGGCGGTGGTGAAGGCATTGAAAGACCACTATGAAACCACGCGCTTGGACGTTGAAGCGTTCAACCAGACCGTTAGCTCCAAGAAGGAAATGAAGAAGGTACTTGATACCGCATTCTCGAACTTGGAAGACAAGCCCATTTGGCTGAACAAGGCGAAAGGGATCCGGGTAAGGACCGTGTCTCTGGACGGTGTGAAGAACGCTGAGCCGCTTCACACGAAACATGACCACCTCGGGAAAGTGATCTTGGACCGCGATGGTAAAGAGATCCCTAGCAGCTACGTGCAGACCGGCAGCAACCACCATGTAGCCATCTACCGCGACGCACAAGGGTACCTACAGGAGAAGGTGGTCTCGTTCTACGAAGCCGTTGCGCGACGACTCCAGGACGGGCATGTGGTGGACCGCACCTACAATGCAGGTTTAGGCTGGATATTCCTGTACACCATGAAGCAGAACGAAATGTTCGTAATACCGAACAAGACCGCTGGATTCGACCCGACCACCATCGACCTTTTGGAGCCGAAGAATGCTGCAATCATTGCCCCACAGTTGTTCCGGGTCCAATCCCTTTCCAGAAGCGAGTATGGTAACAACGTCATTCGCGACTACCAGTTCCGCCATCACTTGGAATCACAACTGCTCAATGCCAAGGAGCTACAGAACACCACTTACTACAAGATCAAGAGCCTGAAAGACCTTGAAGGGATCCAGAAGGTCCGGATCGACCATTTGGGCCGCATCGTACACGTAGGTGAATACTGAGCAATGATCAAGCGCACCATTGCCATCACCACTCCTTGCCACTTGTCGCTGCGGCAGGAACAGATGTTGGTGCGCAGCAAGCTGATCGAGGGCGATGCGGGCAGGACCGTACCTGTTGAGGACATGGGCCTGCTGCTGATGGAACACGCGCAAGTGACGGTGACCCAAGGACTGTTGGCGAAGCTGATGGAGCACAACGTGGCGGTGGTGAACTGCAATGAGCAGCACCACCCCATTGGCATGCTGCTGAACTTTGAAGGCAACAGCACCCAGACGGAAACCTTCATCGCCCAAGCGGAAGCCGCCAAGCCTTTGAAGAAGCAATTGTGGCAGCAGGTGGTGAAGGCCAAGGTGCGCAACCAAGCCATGGTATTAGAGGCTACGGGCCAAGATGGCGGCAGGCTACACAAACTGGTGCAGGAGGTGCGCAGTGGTGATGTTGACAATCGAGAGGGCGTGGCCGCTGTGTTCTATTGGCCGCGACTGTTCAAGGACCACCCCGATTTCCTTCGTGGCCGGGACGGTGCCTATCCCAACAACCTGCTCAACTACGGCTATGCCATCCTGCGGGCTACCATGGCCCGGGCACTGGCGGGAAGCGGGCTCCACCCTACCCTCGGGCTCTTTCACCGCAACCGCTACAACGCCTTTTGTCTCGCGGACGATATGATGGAACCCTACCGACCCTTGGTGGACCAAGTGGTGGCCGGTATGGTGTACGACCGCCCCCGGGACCGGGAGGAACTGGACCAGGAGGCCAAGATCAACCTCTTGCGTATTCCTACACTTGATGTTCTGATCAGTGGGAAGAAACGACCGCTACTGGTGGCTGTCAGCGAAACCAGTGCGTCGCTGGCAAGGGCCTTCCTAAGCGATGATAGCAATCTCGCACTGCCTGGTCCCGTATGAGCCATGACCGCTACAGCGCCTACCGTGTGATGTGGCTGTTCGTAATGTTCGACCTGCCCACCGAGACCAAGCGGGACCGCAAGAACGCCTCGCAGTTCCGCAAGAAACTGATCGAGAGCGGCTTCACCATGATGCAGTTTTCCATCTACCTACGGCATTGTTCCAGCAAGGAGAACGCGGAGGTACACCACAAGCGTGTGCTTGCCCTGCTCCCGCCACACGGCATGGTGAACATACTCGCTGTTACCGACAAGCAGTTCGGCACCATGGAGATCTTCCTCAACACCAAGCAAGTGGACGAGATCGAGACGCCCCAACAGTTGGAGTTGTTCTGAAAAAGCAGCCGGAGCACAATGCTCCAGCCGCTTTTCCTTTCAGAATTTTTCCGGACTCAGACCTTCTGAATCCCCTGTCCCTGCTGGCCTTCAGGGCATCGAGTTGGATCAACCAGCCACAAAGGAAAGAATTGAAAGCAGATCACAACTCCGCAGGTCGGGGTGGATGGATGAGAGTAGTTGGATCAACCAGCCACAAAGGAAAGAATTGAAAGCAGATCACAACAACCGCGTGAAACCCATGCCACGCTGAGGCGTTGGATCAACCAGCCACAAAGGAAAGAATTGAAAGCAGATCACAACCCTCCACCATAATGCGCAGTCAATACGACCGTTGGATCAACCAGCCACAAAGGAAAGAATTGAAAGCA
>JBBSUV010000024.1:0-61267 GCA_038234075.1 Flavobacteriales bacterium
ATCCTACCTGGTGCGCAACGGCCGGAACAAGGTCATGAAGCTCTCAGCTGAGGGCAAACGAAGGCATTTCTTAGAGCACTTTTTCGATCAAGTTGAGATCCTGAAGCCGCCGTTCAAGTTTTCAATTGCATAATCCGGGATGAACGGCTGCATTTTGATATCGCCGAATGTAATGCCAGAGAATTACGACGAGCATTACATGCTCTAACATCCTATGATGAGTGCATCAATAGGGTACAAGTAGTAAGGGACTCAGTAAACGTTTCTTGGCTTGACATCCAAAAGCGCTACGATTTGGAAACCGCGCACGGAACCATCCCTAAGGAACAAGCTCGTTGGAGTCAGGAGATTGCGCTCACACTGAATACGCTCTCGGCATATAGGGAGGCCCGCTTCATTGTTGAGTTGCAGCCATAACCCCACGCTCCCGCCAGTCTTCCGGGCCAACGATAAAGTGAGCTCCTTAACAAAACAGGCCCGGGCGACTGGTGGGTGTGTCCTCCGGATCTGGTCAAGGCACTGAAGCTCCCAGCAGTCTTCAGACTGCTGCACGGAACTACCTTCGGAGCTGCATGAGCCGCAGCTATAAGTTCCACGATCCGGAAGGCACCTACTTCATCTCCTTCGCCACGGTGGAGTGGGTGGATGTGTTCACGCGGCGTGAATACAAGGACATCGTTGTGGACAGTCTGAGGCATTGCCAGGAAAAGAAAGGACTACTGCTGTATGCTTGGGTGATCATGAGCAACCATGTGCATTTGATCGCAGCGGCGGCGGAAGGTCATGCCTTGCAGGACATCCTGCGGGACCTCAAGAAATTCACATCCTCGCAGATCTTGAAGGCCATTGCAGATAACACCCAAGAGAGCCGCAAGGATTGGATGCTGCCGATCTTCGCCAAGGCCGGTGCGGCCAACCCAAACAACACGCATTACCAGTTTTGGCGCCAGGACAACCGACCGATACAGTTGATCACTGCAGAGGTGATCATGCAGAAGTTGAACTACTTGCACGATAATCCAGTGGTGGAGGGTTACGTGGAACAGGCGGAGGAGTATGTCTACTGTTCGGCACCGGGCATTGCAGGGAAACCGGGTCTACTTAAATTGGAGCCGTCTTGAGGACTTCGTGGTGAAGTCCGAAGACTTCACCGATTAGCATGGATGAAAGCATCATACATAAACCACAAGTCACCCCGGCTGAGCATGCTGGAGCGCAAAGCTTCGTTGGCCGGGAAGACTTGCGGGAGCGAGGGTGGATGTGTTCACCCGGCGGGAATACAAGGACATCATTGAGCGGTTGACGCAGGGTCCCGAGGCGGAGACCCGGCGGGAGGAGAAATGCGGGCTCGCGATGCCGTGCGCCGGGGTTGCTGCCCACGCGTTGTTGAATTGTTGGAAACTTCATTTCCTTTCCAAGGGGAAGGGTTCTTCCTTTGTGCGAAAGCCACAGGACCATGAATGTATTGTTGATCGGCGGCGGAGGTAGGGAACATGCCTTGGCTTGGAAACTGGCGCAGAGCTCCATGCTGGACGAGCTTTACGTGACGCCCGGGAACCCCGGCACGGTGCGGCATGGCCGCAATGTGAAGCTGGACCTGAAGGACCAGCGCGCGGTGCGGCAGCTCATCATCGACAAGCGCATCCGCATGGTGGTGGTGGGCCCCGAAGGTCCCTTGGTGGACGGGCTGCACGACCGCATCGCAGCGGACCCGCAGCTCAAGGGCCTGGTGACGGTGATCGGCCCGAAGGCGGCCGGTGCGCGGCTGGAAGGCAGCAAGGAGTTCGCCAAGGAATTCATGTTCCGGCACAACATCCCCACGGCCGCGTTCCGTGCTTTCGGCAAGGACCAGTTGGCGGAGGCGATCGCTCACATCGGTCGCATGGAGGCACCTTACGTGATCAAGGCCGACGGGCTTGCACAAGGCAAAGGCGTAGTGATCTGCGCGGACCGCAAAGAGGCCGAAGAGACGCTGAAGGAAATGCTCGGCGGCAATAGTTTCGGGGCTGCGGCGGAGCGCGTGCTCATCGAACAGCACCTCACGGGCGTGGAGGTCTCCGCCTTCCTCATCACCGATGGTGAGGCGTTCAAGATGCTGCCCGTGGCGAAGGACTACAAGCGCATCGGCGATGGCGACACCGGCCCGAACACCGGCGGCATGGGCGCGGTATCGCCTGTTCCATTCGCGGACAAGGAATTCATGGGCAAGGTGAACGACCGCATCGCGGTACCCACCATACGCGGCCTGCGCAGCGAGGGTATCCCCTACCAAGGCTTTCTGTTCATCGGCCTGATGAGCGTGGGCGGCGAACCTTACGTGATCGAATACAATGTGCGCTTAGGCGATCCGGAGGCACAAGCCATTCTACCGCGCCTGCGCAGCGACCTGATGGACCTGTTCGAGGGCATCGCCACAGGCACCCTGAGCGAACGGCATGTGGATGTGGACGACCGCACGAGCACCACCATCGTGCTGGCCTCGGAAGGTTATCCCGGAAATGTGGAAATAGGAAAGCCCATCGTTGGGCTTGAGCGGGTGCAGGCCGCGCACATCTTCCAATCCGCCACGGCCATGAAGGGCGAGGAACTGGTGACGGCGGGCGGGCGTGTGCTCAGCGTGACGGCCTTTGGCAAGGACACCGAACATGCCATACTCAATGCCTACGCCAGCGCCTCATTGATCGACTTCGAGGGTAAAACGAACCGCTCGGACATCGGACACGACCTCTTGCGTGCCACGATAGGCAAGGGCGGCGGGGCCAAGGTGGCGATCAAATGAACGCGTCGCGGTCCTTCGCCTTGCGCGTGAGCACCGTCTGTGTCCACAACCAGTACGCCATGCCGAAAAGCAGTATGGCGATGAAGATCACTGGGATGATCCAGTTCGCCGCTACGATGAGCTGGAAGCTCCATTGCAGGAAATGGCCGATACCGAAGAATAAGTTGGTCATGATCTGTCCCCTATTGTGGAGCGGCAAAGATAACGACCGGGATCGGCTGCCCGGCCACCCTTCGAGCCAGCCATGCTGACACGCTTTTTCCGGCAGGACCAGCCTACCGCTTATTTCCTCTTCCCCGTGCTGGTGCTTTTGCTTTGGCCCGGCGCCGGGACCGGCGGTGGCTGGCCATGGAATGCCGCCGTGGGCGTGGCTGACCAAGTGGTGACGGGCATGCCGCTGTATGCCCCTGTGCGCTGGGTTATCGCCCTGGGACCTTGGGCTGCTTTCGGCGTCAGCCTGCTGCTTTTACTGGGCGTTTCCCACGGCCTGAACCGCATGGCGAACGATGCCGAGCTCTTTGACCGCCGCAATCATCTGCCGGTATTGCTCTTCCCACTGCTCCTGGCGATCAACCCTTTCGGCCTTATACCCGGCCCCGCCTTTCTCGGGGCTTGGGCCGTGGTATGGGCGTTGGGCCGGACCTGGACCTCCATGGCCCGCAAGAACGTCCTGTCCGCCTTGTTTGATAGTGGGCTTCTGCTGGGCATCGCCGGCCTTTTCTACCTCCCCTATACCTTCTTGGTGGTGGTGATCTGGGCGACCCTATCGGTGACCCGCCCGGTGCACTGGCGGGAATACATCCTCCCCTTGCTCGGCATGGCGGTGATGCTCCTTCTCGGATGGGGCGCGGTCCACTTCATCGCTCCGGCGACCTGGCAGCCGATGGCTTCGATGCATTTCGCCCCGGAAACTCCTGCAGTGCCGAAGGCACACTGGATGTATATTGTGATCCTGGTGGCCGTGCTCTTGATCCTCGCGGTGAGCGTGATGATCTCCTTCGCCGCGGTCTATACGCACAGCGTGATGAGGGAGAAGAACATCCGCGCCTCGTTCCTGGCATTCGCCTTCGCCATGGGCCTGCTGGCACTTTTCGCTTGGTGGTTGGATAAGCGGGTGCCACCGGTGCTACTGGCCTTGCCGGCCGCGCTCTTGCTCAGCTATCCGCTGTTGCAGGCAAAGCGCACCGCGTGGGCGGACGCCGCGGTCTGGAGCCTGTTCCTTCTGGCTTGCTGGGCCAGATGGGCGGGTTGAGCTAACTTTGCAGCACCCATGCGGCCTGGCCGCGCAAGCAACAAGCACCCATGAAATTCGGCGTCGTCACCTTCCCCGGTTCCAATTGTGATGAGGACATGGCCTTGGCCGTGGGATCCTTGACGCAACGCCCCGTGGAACGTCTCTGGCACAAGGACCACGATCTGCGCGGTTGCGACATGGTGCTGCTTCCGGGCGGCTTCTCCTATGGCGACTATCTGCGCAGCGGTGCGATCGCACGCTTCTCGCCCATCATGCAGGAGGTGGCGCAACACGCCAAAAAGGGCGGGCTCGTGTTCGGCGTCTGCAACGGTTTCCAAGTGCTTTGCGAGGCCGGCCTACTGCCCGGAGCGTTGCTCCACAATGAAGGCCGCAAGTTCGTATGCCGTAATACCTGGATCCGCCCGGCCACGTTCAACACACCATTGACCGCAGGCCTGAAGTCCAAGCCCATGCAGATCCCGATCGCCCATGGCGAAGGCCGCTACCACGCGAACAGCGAAACGCTGAAAGCCCTGAACGAAGAGGACCGCGTGCTTTTCCATTATTGCGATGCTGAAGGCTGGCTGAAAGAGGAGTCCAACCCCAACGGCAGCGTGGAGAACATCGCCGGCGTATGCAATGAAGGGCGCAACGTGTTCGGCATGATGCCGCACCCGGAGCGGGCGGCGGACGAACGCCTCGGCAACACGGCAGGCAGGCAGCTATTCGAGTCCCTGCTGCAGGCCGCCATGGCGTGATACGCCCACAGGGCGGAATAACGCCGTGATGCGCAGGTTCCGCTGTGGCGCAACGACAAGTTCTTGACCTTCGCCTTCCGCACCTTTCCAACCGGCGAATTCCATCCCGGGCATGGCCGTTGCGCGGAAGTGCAGCGGAACACCGGAGAAGACCGTCAGCTCCCGCTGTGATCCAGGGAGGGTCAAGCCCTCCATTTCAACGGCCCCCATTCCCGCCGGCTCCACGCGCACTGTCACCGAGCGCTGCGGAAGACCGGTGTACCGAGCCAACTGGTCGAACAACGCCGTATTCCTTCCTGCGATGTGCGTGAGCAGATCGGCATAAGAGGCTTCCGGTGCAGGCTGCTCCATTTCGCCGCTCCATCGGGCATGGTCCAGGTCCATGGCATCATGGTAACGGGCATAGAGGGAGTCGGCCAGAAGCTTGGCACGATCCGGGCTCAAGGTGGTGGCAGCCAAAGCGGAAAGGCGCGCCAGCAACCGGTCGCGGAGCCCACTTTCCGCGAGCAGTTGTGGTAGGAAAGGGGTTTCGGGCGCAGCCGCACTGCACATGCGTTGCACGGTGCGGTCCTCCGGGGGCGCCCATTGATCCATGTCGAACATCACCCAACGCCAGCGCCCATCGCCGGTCCGGGGACGCCAGCAACGCACATTGAGGTCATGGTCCGCACGGCCGGTCCACAGATCGAAGCACGCCAGCTCCACCAAGCTCTCCAAGTCCAGGATGCGGGCCAGGCTATCACCGTTTTGGCCATCAGCGAGGGCCTTCAGCATCCGCAAATAGTTTTCGGGCTGCCCTGAAATAGCACGCGCACCCGGCCCTTCGATGATCTCAGCGTTTTCGCCCGCGTTCAAGCTGTGCACCCATTCTTTTCCCTTGGCGGGCATCGCGCGGTACAGGCCTTCATACCGCCCATTGAGATAGAGCGGCAAGGGAGAACTGGGCTGCACGTCCACACGCGAGCCGCTCCGCTTCGTCGCTTCCTCCATGAACAGGTTTCGCAGGAATGCATGGGGAGAGCCATCGGCGCGCAAGATCACATCCTTCCAGGCCGTTCCGTCGGGCAACGTCATCAGGCCATCACCGGAGAACCGATCCCTAGCCATCAACTTGAAATTCCGCTTGGGCAGGCTGCGTGAACCGCTACCAGCGATGGCTATCCCCACGGCCATGCTTTTCTTGCCTTGGGACGACCAAGCCTGACGCTGCCATTCCGGTCCCTTGCGTGCATGATTCCCGGAGGGCACATCCGCAATGCCCCGCGGACCGAGGAAGTCCGTTGGGGCCACGACCAGCGCCCATGCCGTGTCCGGCACACCGGTGGTGAACACGGCCGCAGTGCTCGGCACAGCTCCCGCATGGAAGGAGCGCGCACACACCACCGTGCCTTTGGGAAGCTGCAGAGGCCGATCATAACGGGCGGAAGCCGGACCCGGAAGGCTGCCATCCACGGAATAACGCAGGTCGGTCCCCAAGTCTTCGGAAGTGATCCGAAGTTCGCCTTGATCCGCTGTGATCGATGGCTTATTTAGAACGCGCGACGCCATTGCGGAACCGCCATTGGGCAGGCCCGGTGTTGGTTCCTGAAAAAAGCCCCACTCTTGGCCCCCGTCCGTTCGCCTTCCGATGGAAACCCCGGGAGGCAATGGGGGCCAATTGAAGACGTCCAGTACGCTCGAACCATTAGGTGCGATCAAGAGCAAGGTGCCCCCGCTCCGGGGAAGCCGCAGGTCGATATGATGAACGTCCGGCTCCGGCATCCGATCGCACCAAAGCACGCATATACCCTTCGGCGCGATGGACAGGCCTGGCTTCAGCCGTTGCGTAAAGCCGTTGAGCACAAGCCGGTATCCGTTGAGGTCCACCGTTCGGGCCCCGGCGTTGTAGAGCTCCACCCAATCCCCTGCTATTCCCCGTCCATCGCTGTTCGGCGACCGCGTGCATTGCAGCTCGTTGATGCGCACTTGAGCAGCGAGCGCTGTGGCCAACAACATGAACAGCGTAACGGTCGGAAAGCGCATCGCGGCAAATTAGAGGGTTCACACTGAATGCTGCTACATTTGGGACATAAACACAGTCCATGCGTCATATAGTGCTCCTTTCCTCCTTTTTCCTTTCGTCCTGCTTCGTCCATGCCCAGCAGATCAGCAACGTGACCATTACCCCCGTACCGATGCGGGTCTGCAAATGGGCCACCTTCCATGTGACAGGAACAGGCGCGCCCAACTTGACCTTCAGCACGGTACAGACCACCAGCACAGCCAACAGCATCTCCTTGGTCGCCACCACCAGTGTCGGCAGTGGTTCCGCGCCCTTCAACCAGCCCATCGGGCCTTTGGGTTCCTATGACGAGGGTACCTATGCCTTGACCGTCAGCTTGAAGCGCAACGGCACGATCACTTCCACTTGGACCGGAAGCTTAACGGTGATCGCCGAAGACCCGGGCGCCGTGGGGGACTTCACCGAGACCTCGGTATGCCCGAATGCCGCGCCCTTCGCGCTTTTCTCCCGCTTGCAAGGCAACCCGGATGCCGGGGGCCAGTGGCTCAACCCCGTTCTCCAACCCGTACCCAACGGCATGTTCATTCCCGGAACAAGCTTGGAGGGTGAATATCAGTACTACTTCGATGTGCCCCCTCCGTGCACTACGGATTATCAATCCATGATGGTCTCCTACATCCCCAATACCTCGGCGGGTGCGAATGCGACGGTTACGCTCTGTACCGCTCCAGGAGCACCCCCGGTGAACCTGTTCACACAGCTGGGCGGAACCCCGGCCACCGGTGGGACATGGACCGGACAGAACACCACGGGCATCTTCACGCCGGGTAGCAGTTCGCCCGGCCAATACGTGTACCATGTGACCGGTCTCCCACCTTGCACGGACCCGTCCGCCACCATTACCGTGATCGGTGCACCTGCTTCCAACGCCGGTGTCGGAAGCCCTGCCGTCTTCTGCTTTGACGAAACAGCCGCCAACCTCAATGACTACGTCACCGGTGAGGGCATCACGGGCATCTGGTACACACCGGACGGCACGGGCATCACCTTTTACAATGGCCAGATCAATGTCTCCGCGGTCGGTGCGGGTGTATACAACTACGTGGTCGAAGCGCCGCCTTGCCCTGCCGACACCGCCGCTGTGATCGTCACTTTGAACGGCCCACCCTGTACACTTGGCATCTCCGCTGAAAAAGGCAGCGGTGACCGAATGCTGCTCGCCCCGAATCCGGCCACGGACAAGGTGGTGGTGGAGATCGAACGCACGCATCCCGGCGCAGGGCAGTTCATCGAGCTTTCCGATGTGAACGGCAAGGTGGTCCTACACCGGGCGTTGAACAACAGCGGCGGTTCGGTGCGCGAGGTGCTGGACATTTCCCCACTGGCACCCGGCGCCTACACACTCAAATTGGCCGGTAGCCAAGGTGAAGTGACGCAACGGTTGATGGTCCGCTGATCACAGCGCGTTGCGCGTCACCCAATACCGATAGGCCGCCAAGGCCAAGCGCGGCTTGCTCAAGCGCGTAAGATCACGCTGCCATTGCTTGGGCAATACGTTCCTGTTGATGGTGGCGAGCAGCCTGAAAGCGCGTTTGCGTAAGGTCATCTTTCAATGGTGTTGCAGGGCGCATTCATCCTGTGGCCGTTCCAGTTCGATGGTGGCAAAGCGTAAAGGCCAGATTGAAGAAGAACGCCAACCGCTGGTTGCTCGCTCCGCTGGCATGGCTGTGCCCGCCTTGCCCATGGTCGTCCGTGTGTTCGTGGGCCATGGGGCGAAGGTAGAAGGCTAACCCACCACCACCCGTCCGGTGAACTTCGCGAAGGCCTTCTTCGCCTCTTGCAGCGCCACAAGCGTCCGCAAGGCCATCTCGATGTCGGCCTCGTCGGTGAGCTCCTTCAGCTGCCCCTGCTTCTCCTTCAACATGCGGTCCACGCGGCGTTCCTTCAGCATATTCATGGCCTGCTCCACGGCATCCAACAGCTTCTCGCGCTCGTGGTTCACATGGATCTTGTGCTTGGCCTCCCAGTTCGGGCTGAGTGTGTAGCGATCGGTGAGCAGATCGATGCTCAGGCTGCGCCACTCCTCGTTCACATTGGCCACGTAGCGTGAAGGCGCTACGTCCTCGCCCATCTTATGGGCAAAGCTGTAATCACGGTAGATGGCCTGGAACACGGGTTCATCAAAGGTGATGTCGTCCATGGCCAAGGACTGGAACATGAACTCCGCCACGGAAAGCTCCTCGTCGGAAGCGATGCCGTCAGCGTCCTGCATGGGCACCGTAATGCGTTCGTGGCCGTAGGAGATCAGCATGCGCAACAGGTCACGTTCCTGCGGCGTGGTGCCCAGCTCCTCCACCTGGGGTTGTGGCGTAGCGATCGCTGGATCCACCAATTCCTCGATGGGCGGGGCATCACCTCCCAAGTGCTTGCGGTATCCCTTCCGCAGCACCTTGTTCATCTCGCTCACCAGCGCCTGCTCCGACACATCGAGCATGCGCGCGCACTGCTTGAGGTAGAGGGAGCGCAGCACATGGTCCGGCACGAGCGCGATGCTCTCCACCAGCTCATGGATGGCGGCGGCCTTCCGCACGGGGTCATCGCCGACCTCCTTCACCAAAAGGTCCGTCTTGAAGACCAGGAAATCCTTGGCGGTCTCTTCGAGGTATGCCGTGATCTCGCTGCTGGAATGCTTGCGTGCAAAGCTGTCCGGGTCGTCGCCGTCGGTGAAGACGACCACCTTCACGTTGAGCCCTTCGGCGATAATGAGATCAATGCCGCGCAAGGACGCCTTGATACCCGCCGCATCTCCATCATACAGAATGGTGACCGACGGTGAATAGCGCTTGATGAGCCGCACTTGGTCCACGGTGAGGCTGGTGCCACTGCTGGCCACAACGTTCGTAACTCCGGCCTGGTGCAGACTGATCACGTCCGTATAGCCTTCTACCAGCAAGCAGTTCTGCTGCTCCACGATCGCCTTCTTCGCATAAGCGATACCGTAGAGCGAGCGGCTCTTCACATAGAGTGTACTCTCCGGGCTGTTGAAGTATTTCGGGAGCTTCTTGTCGCTCTTCAGCGTGCGTGCACCGAAGGCGATGGGCTGGCCGGTGAGCCCGTGGATCGGGAACGTGACGCGGCCTTGGAAGAAATCCCACGGCGTTCCGTTGTCGCGCTGTTTGATCCAACCCGCCTTGTCCAGCAGGTCCGGCGCAAAGCCATGGGCAATGGCCGCTTTGGCGAAAGCATCCCCCTTCTCGGGCACATAGCCCAACTGGAACTCCTTGATGGTATCCTCGCGGAAACCGCGTTCCACGAAATAGGCCAGACCGATCTGCCGGCCTTCCTCGGTGTTCCAGAGCTGGTCCACGCTCCAATTCAGCGCCCATTGCTGCACCACGCCGAGGCTCTCGCGCTCGTTCTGCTCCAGTTGCTGCTCTTCGGACTGCTCCTCCTCTTCGAGCTCGATCTGGTAGCGCTTCGCAAGCCAGCGGATGGCCTCCACAAAGGAGAGATGCTCCTGCTTTTCGAGGAAAGTGATGGCATCGCCGCTTTCCCCACAACCGAAACACTTGTAGATGCCAAGCTGTGGGCTCACATTGAACGAGGGTGTCTTCTCGTTATGGAACGGGCAAAGTCCGAGGTAGCGTGGCCCCTTGCGCTTGAGGTCCAAGAATTCGCCCAGCACCTCCTCGATGCGGACGGCATCCTTCACCTGCTGAACGGAACGCTGGGTTATCACGGCTCTGGGGAAATGGCCCGAAACTTTTCGGGACCGCGAATTTACCCAACCCCTACGGCCCTAGCGGGGATCGTTGATAACTGCCCCGGTGCTGTCGTAGTTCACCGTCCGATCCAGATTCCCAGCTTCGTTGTAGAACTCCCAGCGGCCCACCTGTTTACCGTTGAGATACTGGCCGGTGTAATACAAGGCACCGTTGTCGCGGAACACAGTGGAGAGGCCGACCTGCATGCCATCACGGTATTCGCCCCTGCTCTTCACGCGGCCCTTCGGCGTATAGCTCGTCCACACGCCGTTGCGCTTGCCGTCCTTCATATCGCCTTCCATCTTCAGCCAGCCTTCGGGGCTGAACACCTTGTCATGGCCATTGACGACTTTCACGGTGTCCTGAGGTGCTGCCTTCACCTCAGCTTCACGTTTGTGCTCCGTTGCTGGCGCTTCTGGGATCGTCGCATTACCGCCGCATCCAAGGATCGCTAAGGCTGGCAATAGGATCCAATTCTTCAGGGACATGATGCTCATTTGTTCCGTTCCACGGTCATTTCCAGAAGACCCTCCAAAGCAAGGCGTGCTTCGGTAACAGGCAATTGATGCAGTATGGTGAGTGCCTGATCCCGCTGCTCATACATCCGTGCACGGGCATGGGCTATGCCGCCCACCTCCACCACCTTGGCCACCAAGCGGGCCACGGCCTTGTTGTCACTGCTATCATGTTTCACGGTGCGGACCATCCATCGGCGGTCCTTGGTGTCCACGTGCTGCAGCGCATAGATCAACGGCAGTGTCAACTTGCCTTCCTTGATGTCGATACCGGTGGGTTTTCCAACGTCCTGTCCGGCCCCGTAGTCGAACAGGTCGTCCTTGATCTGGAAGGCGGTGCCGGCATGTCCCCCGAATCGGCGCATCAAGTTGATCTCTTCCGGGCTGGCCCCTCCAGCATGGGCACCGCTGGCACAACAGGCGGCGATCAGGCTCGCGGTCTTCTTCCGGATGATGTCGAAATACACATCCTCCTTGAAATTGAGCCCCCTCGCCTTCTCCATCTGTAGCAATTCACCCTCGCTCATCTCGCGCACAGCCGTGCTGACGATGCGGAGCAGTTCGAACTGTTCCTTTTCCACCGCCAGCAGCAGGCCCTTGCTCAGCAGGTAGTCGCCCACCAGCACGGCGATCTTGTTCTTCCATAGGGCATTGATGCTGAAGAAGCCACGACGCATGTTGCTGTCGTCCACCACGTCATCATGCACCAGCGTGGCAGTGTGTAGCAGCTCGATCAAGGCGGCGGCGGTGTAGCCTGCTTCGTTCACCGGCCCGAACTGCCGCGCGCTGAGCAGGGTGAACAGGGGCCGCATCTGCTTGCCTTTGCGCTGCACGATGTAGTGCATCACCCGGTCCAACAAGGCGACCTTGCTCCGCATGGCCTCGCGGAAGCGCCTCTCAAAGAGTTCCATCTCAGCGGCAACCGGCCCGCGGATCGCCGCCATGGAAAGCGGGACCGCGGCTTCGCGCACAGGGGATGCGGCGTTCATCCTGCAAAGATGGGCAGGCATGGGCGAAGAGGCACCGGGAATTCTGCCCTTGGGGGATCGGCACGGTCCAAGCGAACGTTCAACCCCGTACATTCGGCACATGGCACGTCCCGCAATTCCCCTGTTATTAGCAGCATCCCTGACCTTGTTCGGGGGTAACGCTATGGCACAGACCAAGGGAACGACCAAGGGAAAGAACACCAAGGTCCTGCTGTACAAGGACCGGCTGGCCGCGGAATGGGACACGGTGAACTGCGTGAAGAACGTCTTCAAGATCAACCCGTTGTTGTTCCTGCGCGGGGAGATGCCTCTCTACTACGAGCGTGCCCTCTCCCATCGCCTCAGCGCCGAACTCGCCTTGGGCGTCACGTTCCGGAACTACTTGGGGGGCGGCTTCACTGGTGATGTGGCCGACGAATTCAGCGCCGGCACGAAGATCCTTGCCAGACCCTCCTACCATGTGGGCTTCCGTTGGTACCTCACGGATGACATCGAGCCTCAGGGCATTTACGTTCAAGGCGAGTTCGCCTATATGGACCACAGCAAGGACATCACCAAGAAGGACAGCACGGGGCATTTC
Organism: Flavobacteriales bacterium; assembly: GCA_038234075.1. Taxonomy (GTDB): domain Bacteria; phylum Bacteroidota; class Bacteroidia; order Flavobacteriales_F; family PHOS-HE28; genus PHOS-HE28. The sequence continues at coordinate 12,622 of JBBSUV010000024.1, forward strand.
ACCAATGAGACCTTGCGCGACCAACGGTTGTACAACGATATCCGCCTCTATTTCGGCTACCAGCGCTTGGCCGGAACCAACAACTGGCTCGTAGACGCCTACTGTGGCCTCGGATTCCGCAATCGCTCCCTCCTCTCGGTGGAGGAGCGACTGGACCTCGCGGACCGGCGCTGGAGCTACTCCGTGGAGGAGATCCACGATAACGTGTTGGCGGTATTCCTCGGCGTGAAGATCGGCTACGGCTTCTGAGCCGCTTTCGGCTTCATCACCCTTTCCCCACTCACAACCGCCGGCTCGTTCTTGTTGGCCAACTGTCCGCAGGCTGCATCGATATCACGCCCGCGGCTGCGGCGGATGCGTGTCGTAATGCCTTTGCCCTCCAAGTAATTCTGGAACTTCAGCGCCTGCTCGATCGGCGTGCGCTGGAAACGCCCGTCATCGGTGGCGTTGTACTCGATCAGGTTCACCTTCGCGTCCAACTTGCTGCAGATGCGCACCAGATCACGTGCATCCTCCATGGAATCATTGAAGTCGCGGAAAAGGATGTACTCGAAGGTGACGTCCTTGCGCGTGAGCCGCGTGTAGTGCCGCAGCGCGGAGACCAACTCCTCGATGTTGTTGGTGTCGTTGATCGGCATCAAGCTGCTGCGCTTCTCATCGGTGGCGGCGTGCAGCGAAAGGGCGAGGTTGAACTTGGCGCCGTCGTCGCCCAGCTGGCGGATCTGTTTGGCTATGCCGGCGGTGCTAACGGTGATCCGGCGGTAGCTCATGCCCAATCCGTCCTCGGCATTGATGCGTTCAGCGCTGCGCATGGTATTGGCGTAGTTCAACAAAGGCTCGCCCATGCCCATGTAAACGATGTTGGTGAGCGGGCGCTTGAGGTGCTCCTCGGCCAAACGGGCGATCTGCACCACCTGGTCCACGATCTCGCCCGCGCTGAGGTTGCGCACACGCTTCAGCTTGCCCGTGGCGCAGAAGTCGCAGTCCAGGCTGCATCCGATCTGCGAGCTGACGCAGGCGGTGATGCGCTTCTCGGTCGGTATCATCACACCTTCCACGATGTGGCCATCCCATGTACGGAAGGCGCATTTGATGGTGCCGTCAGTGCTCTTTTGCTGCTCCACGATCATGAGCGGGCGCATCACCGCACGTTCGGCCAGCTTCGCCCGGAAGTCCTTGGAAAGGTTGCTCATACCCTCGATCGAGGGCGCGTGGGTTTTCCACAGCCATTCCCACACCTGCGCGGCGCGGTAGGGCTTCTCGCCCAGCTCGGCAACAAGGGCTATGACCTCCTCCTTGGAAAGTTCACGCAGGTCGATGGGCTTGGCGTTCATGGTGCAAAGGTCGCGTTTTGTGAGCCGTTGGACATGAGCAGCACAAAGCTTGACCGCAACCGCGTCCCGAATGGGCCCGAGCGCCCATGCGAGTTGGATCACAAGCGGATCCTATTCTCTTCGATCAACAATCCGGTCCAGTGTCCTATAAATGAACAAGCTTTGGCGCGGGAGTTAGGCCAGCGCAGGACGGGCCATCCTCCCGTGCCCATCGAAGACCCTCCGTAATGAGGACGGGATCTTCACTACTTCCTCCCAACGAAAATGTCCTCCTCCTCCGCCAAGCCATAGCTCGGATATTCCTTGGAGATGTTGACGCGCTCCACTTGGAACCCGGCCGATGTCAAACGGTCCGTATAGTCCTGCCCATAGATCCGCACATGATCGAACTGGCCAAAGGCACTTGCCCGTCCTTCCGGCGTGGTGACCGACCAGTCTTCGATCGTCTTCGCCGAGTTCTTGGATATTGGAACTTGCAGGATCGCCTCCCCACCGACTTTCATTACCCGGAGCAATTCCTTCATCGCCTTCAGGTCATCCGGCACATGTTCAAGCAGGTGATTGCAGATCACCAGATCGAAGGAATTGTCCGGATACGGGATGTCCAGCACATTCATATTCTGGGCATGCTCCGGCCGGATATAGCCCTCCGTGAACAGGTCCCCGCAGATGTACTTTCCGAACCCGGATCGGAGGAGGACCTTTGTTAACCTCAACTCCGGTGCGAGATGGAGGATGCTGATCCGCTCCGGATTCTCGAAGATGTTCAGCTTATGCTTCAGGTAGGCGTATACGAGCCTTTCCCTGTCCGAGGAGTCACATTGATAACACGCCCCGCGCCTGATGCCCGCGCCGATCACCTGCTTTTCAATGAGGACCGGATAGTTCTTGCCGGTCGGGGCAAAGTCCTTGGATCGAAAGCCGCAAAAGGGACAGACATACCTGCTTCCGCGATGCGTTGCCAACATGACACTTCGCTTGATGGCATTGGGAATGTATTTCTTGATATTCATACTTCACATCCTTTGCGCAAGCCGATGACGATCATACCGATGCTATCGCTCTTCCTCCAGTAATATCTTGGCTAAGACGAGGTCGGTCGGCGTGGTCACCTTGATGTTGCGCTCTTCGCCTTCCACCAGGTGCACGGCCAAGCCTATCCGTTCCACGAGCGTGGCCTCATCCGTGAAGGCTGGGTCGTAGGGAAGTTCGAATGCCTTGCGCAACAGTTCCACCCGGAAACACTGCGGCGTTTGGACAACCCGCAATCGGCCGCGGTCCAGTGCACGCGATCCTTCACCCACCAGCTCCCGCACCGACGAACTCACAGGCACTACAGGTATGGCGGCCCCGTGTGCTTCTGCCGCCGCAAAACAACGCTCGATCAGCTCTACGCTCACCAACGGCCGGACGCCATCATGCACCGCCACAAGCCCATCATGTTCCACCGCCTTCAATCCTTCACACACGGAGTGGAAACGCTCTTTGCCTCCGGACACAACAACATGCTCGATGGTAAAGCCATGCCCGGTGCAGAGCGTTCGCCAACCAGCGATCTGTTCCTTGGGCAGCACCACGATGAGCTGCATGGCCGGGTCGAAACGATGAAAGGCCTCCATGGTGTGGCAAAGGATCGGCTTTCCCGCAAGCAACAGGAACTGCTTGGGCACGGCAGCACCCATGCGCTTGCCGCTACCGCCGGCGACGATGATAATTGAACGCTTCATGAGGGACGATGACAAAGATGTAAAAGAAGAGGCCGCAAGGAATTTCCCTGCGGCCTCTTTGTCCTGTGCCTCTATGGTTTCTTCCTCAGATGATCAACATCGCGTCCCCGTAGCTGAAGAAGCGGTACTTCTCCTTGATGGCCACTTTGTACGCGTTCCACACGTTGTCGTAGCCTCCGAAGGCCGCCACCATCATCAGGAGCGTGCTCTCTGGCATGTGGAAGTTGGTGACCATGCGGTCGGCCACGTTGAAGTCGTAAGGAGGGAAGATGAACTTGTTGGTCCATCCATTGAACGGCTTGATGTGGTCGTCCGTACTGACGCTGCTTTCGATGGCACGCATGGTGGTGGTGCCGATGCTGCAGACGTGCTTCTTGGCGTCGATGCTGGCGTTGATGATGTCACAGGCCTCCTGGCCGATGATCACCTGCTCGCTGTCCATCTTGTGCTTGGTGAGGTCCTCAACCTCCACCGGGCGGAAGGTGCCCAGGCCCACGTGTAGGGTGACGTTAGCGAAGTTGATGCCCTTGAGCTCGGCGCGCTTCATGATCTCGCGGCTGAAGTGAATGCCTGCGGTGGGCGCAGCCACAGCCCCTTCATGCTTGGCATAGATGGTCTGGTAGCGCTCAGCATCACTGGGTTCCAGGTCACGCTTGATATAGTGCGGCAGCGGGGTCTCGCCCATCTCGGTGATGGTCTGCTTGAACTCCTCGTAGCTACCGTCGAAGAGGAAGCGCAGCGTGCGGCCGCGGCTGGTGGTATTGTCGATCACCTCGGCGACAAGCTCGTCGTCCTTACCGAAGTACAGTTTGTTACCGATGCGGATCTTGCGGGCGGGGTCCACCACCACATCCCAGAGCAGGCTGTCGCGGTTGAGTTCGCGCAGCAGGAACACCTCGATCTTCGCGCCGGTCTTCTCTTTGTTGCCCCACATACGGGCGGGGAACACCTTGGTATCGTTGGCGATGAACGTATCTCCTTCCTCGAAATAGTCAAGGATGTTCTTGAATTTCTTGTGCTCGATCTTGCCCGTCTTGCGGTCCATCACCATCAACTTCGCGCCGTCGCGGTCTTTGGTGGGATAGAGGGCGATGAGTTCCTTGGGGACGTCGAATTTGAAAGAAGTGAGCTTCATGTATGTTGTTTAGGGCTTACAGGCCCCTTTTCTGGATTTCGGGCCGCGAAGATAGGTTGATCGGGCACCCTGTGGGTAGGTTACCCTTGAACCTCACGTCCGGCGCGCTTGGAAGCCCATCGGTCCAGCCATTCCGACCACTGCTGCGGCGTGCGGGCGTCCCGGACGTGGAAAGCCCCGCTGGCCGTACGACGTAGCGCCACTAGATGAGCGCCGCACCCCAGGGCCTCCCCGATGTCATGTGCCAACGAGCGGACGTAAGTACCCTTGCTGCAATGGACCTCTATGGTGACATCGCGACCCTCTATTCCCTGTAACTCCAACCGATGGATGGTGAGTGCAACGGACGGTAGGTCCACCTCTTCCCCCGCGCGGGCCAAGCGGTAGGCCCGTTCACCTTGGAAGCGTTTGGCGGAGAAATCCGGTGGTCGCTGCATGATGCCGCCTGTGAAACGCGGGAACACGGCACGAATGGTGGCCTCGTCAATATGCTCCCACGGGCGCTCCACCTCCACGTCGGTCTCCGCGTCGTAGCTCAACGTGCTCTGACCCAAGCGCAGAGTGGCCGTATACGTCTTGTCCTCATCGGTCAAGGCTTGCAACTGCTTCGTGTGGGTGCCCGTTCCGATGATCAAAAGTCCGCTGGCCAAGGGGTCCAAAGTGCCGCCGTGGCCCACTTTCACGCGATGGCCGCACACGACGAGCAGCCCGACCCGGATCTTCGCCACCACATTGAAACTGGTCCACGTGATCGGCTTGTCCACCAACAGGATCGCTCCGGTCTCCGGGTCCAACGCATCGGTCATGCCATGCTCAGGTCAACGCCTGAGAGGATGAGCACAAGCAGTACCGCGCCGATGATTATGCGGTACCAGCCAAAGGCCCGGAAGCCATGGCGGGTGAGGAAGTCCACAAAGCTGCGGATAGCCAGCAACGCCACGACGAATGCCACCGCATTGCCCAACAGGAGCAGGCCGATGTGATCGCCACCGAAAAGCGTGGGGTCGGCCTTCCAACCTTGGAGCATCTTGTATCCGGAGGCTGCGGCCATGGTTGGCACGGCCAGGAAAAAGGAAAACTCGGCGGCGTGCTTGCGCGTGAGCCCCAAGCTCATCCCACCGATGATCGTGGCGGCAGAACGGGATACCCCGGGCACCATGGCCAGGCATTGAAAAAGGCCGATGCCGAAGGCCCGGGGATAAGTGATGGTTTCCACGCCTTTCGGCTTGAACCAATTGTCCACAAAAAGCAGGATGATACCTCCCAGCAGAAGGGCCACGGCCACCACCGTCACATTCTCCAACAACAGGTCGATCGCATCGCCAAGCAATAGCCCGAACACGGCCGCAGGAATGAAGGCAACCAACAGCTTCCAGTAGAAATCGAGCGAACGGAAAAAGCGCTTCCAATAAAGCACCACCACGGAAAGGATCGCCCCGAACTGGATGTTCACCATGTACGCCTTGGTGAATTCGGTGGGCTCCAAGCCCAAAAGCGCTTGGACGATCACCATGTGGCCCGTGCTGGACACCGGCAAAAACTCGGTGAGCCCCTCAACGATGGCAATGATAATAGCTTGAAAAACGGTCATACTGCTCTTCCGGTCCCTTCTTGCTCACTCCAACGAAAAGACAGGATCACTCCGTTGCCCGGGGTTTGCGCATGATAGCATAGATCACGAACGCATAACCGATAAGGCAGACGATCGGTGCCACGGTGATGCGCCGCGCGCTGAATATCTCCTTGGCGTCGAACACCTCGGGGTCTCCGGTACCACCGCCGCTCATCAGGATGAAACCGAGGATCACGATCCCGATGCCGACAAGCAGGAGCTTGTAGTTCATGCTGTCGAAGGCCAGTGCCTCGTCCGTGTTCGCTGCCATTTTCAGGTCCAGTTGAGTTCGTCAGTATTCATGCGAAGGTAACGCCTCACGGCCAGGGCCGTGGACAGAAGGGAGATCAACAGGCCAAGCACCACGATGCTTCCCAACAGTATCGCCAAGGGAACGGGCTGCACCAGCGTGCGAAGATCCGGCTGCCAGCGCACCAGTGCTTGGATGCTACCCACCAGCAGGCCGATCGCCAAAATGGAGGCCACGATGCCCTGCCAGAGACTGTTACCCAGAAAAGGCTTCTTGATGAACCATCCGGTGGCGCCCACCAAGTGCATGGTGCGGATAAGAAAGCGCTTGCTATAGATCGCCAGTCGAATGGTATTGTTGATCAAGGCCACTGCGATCACCAGCAACAGCGCGCTGAAGCCGAGCAGGATCCACCGCAGCTTGCCCATGTTGGCATCGATGTTCTCCACCACCACCGGGTTGTACTTCACCTCGTGGACGTTGGCATCCTGCCGCAGGTGGTCGGCTACCCATTTCAGGCTGTCCGGCCCGGCATAGGCCTCTTTCATGCGCAGCTCGATCGAGGGCAGCAGGGGATTCGCACCCAGCACACCGAGAAAATCCTCGCCCATGTCCTTCTTGAGCTGCTCCGCAGCCTCGTCGGCGGTGACATAGCGTGTCTCCAGCGCGAAAGGCTCCGCGTCCAGTTGCTTGCGGAACTTCATCACATCCACCTCCTTCAAGTCGCGCTTCAAGTAGATGTCCACCTTCACATTCTCCTTGAAATGACGTTCCAGCTCTCGCGCGTTCAGCAGCATGAAGCCCAGCAGGCCCAGCATGAACAGCACCAAGGTAATGCCGATGATGGTGCCCACATTGCTGCTGCGTGTGCGTGACTTGATGAAGCGTTGCTGGCTCATGTATTCTTTCGGACCCGAAAGGGCTGCTCAGGCGGCGAAGTTATCCGCGCAGCCTCATCAGCGGGCCGGTCATTCAGCAGTTTCCCAAGGACTGATCGTGTACGGTCCTTCACCTCCCGCCCCAGCGGGCTAAATTCGCCCACCCATTGAAGGGGGAACATGGCATACGACCACAAGCGGATCGAGGATTTTTGGCGGAAGGAGTGGCGCACCCGCGGCACCTATCACGTGGAGAACGATACTGCGAAGCCGAAGTACTACGTGCTGGACATGTTCCCCTATCCCAGTGGCGCCGGGCTGCACGTGGGGCATCCGCTCGGCTACATCGCCAGCGACATCGTGGCCCGCTTCAAGCGGCACAGCGGCTTCAACGTGCTGCATCCCATGGGGTATGACAGCTTCGGCCTGCCTGCGGAGCAGTATGCCATCCAGACCGGTCAGCATCCGGCGAAAACCACGGAAGACAACGCCGCGCGCTATCGCGAACAATTGGACCGCATCGGCTTCAGCTTCGATTGGAGCCGCGAGGTGCGCACCAGCAACCCGGATTATTACAAGTGGACGCAGTGGATCTTTCTCCAGCTCTTCAACAGCTGGTACGATCCCAAAGCGGACAAGGCGCGGCCCATCGCGGAGCTGATCGCACGTTTCGAATCTACCGGCTGCCAAGGTCAGGACGCAGAGGTCCTCACCGGCGATATCGAGGAAGCCATCGGCCCGTTCACAGCAGCGGAATGGAAGAACTTCAGCGAACGCACGCAGCAGATGGTGCTGCAGTATTTCCGCTTGGCCTACCTCAGCGATGCTTGGGTGAACTGGTGCCCCGCGCTGGGCACGGTGCTCGCCAACGACGAGGTGAAGGACGGCGTGAGCGAACGCGGCGGCCACCCGGTGGAACGCAAGCGGATGCCGCAATGGAGCATGCGCATCACCGCCTACGCGCAGCGCTTGCTGGATGGCTTGGACGATCTGGACTGGACCACTTCCATGAAGGAGGCGCAGCGGAACTGGATCGGCAGGAGCGAAGGAGCGAGCGTTAGGTTCGGCCTCACCCCTAGCCCCTCTCCCGGGGAGAGGGGGACGCCGCCTGCTGATCCGAGGTTCCGCGAGACCGCAGATCCTGCTATCTGGTCCAAACTGGACGTGCATGCCAAGGACATGCGCAAAAATCCGACGGAAGCAGAGGACAAACTCTGGGAACAGATCCGTGGAAATGCGACGGGAGGCCGTATCCGACGACAGCACATCATTGACCGGTTCATTGTCGATTTCGTGTCGCTTCCTAAACAGCTTGTGATCGAAGTGGATGGTGACATCCACGACCTGCAACAAGAAGCGGATGCAGCGCGGACGGAACGTCTGAAGGAACTTGGATTTGAAGTGATCCGATTCAGGAACGGGGAAGTATTGCATAACGCAGCCGAAGTGCGGGACCGAATTATCCAAGCACTGAACGAGCGCCCAAACTTTGCCCAGCGCGATGAACTGGAAGGCGGCACTGAAGCGCATTCCCCCCTCTCCCCGGGAGAGGGGCCGGGGGAGAGGTCGGGGGAAGGGGCTATCGAAGTCTTCACAACCCGCCCAGACACCCTCTTCGGAGTAACCTTCCTAACCCTAGCACCCGAGCACGAACTCGTGCAAGCGCTAACCACCGATGCCCAGCGCACCGAAGTGGAAGCCTACGTGAAAGCTTCCACCAACCGCAGCGAACGGGAGCGGCAGGCCGAAGTGGACAAGGTGACAGGCGTTTTCACCGGCTCTTACGCCAAGCATCCCTTCACGGGCAAAGACATCCCCGTGTGGGTGGGCGATTACGTGCTGGCGGGCTATGGCACCGGCGCGGTGATGGCCGTGCCCGGCGGCGACCAGCGCGATTGGCGCTTCGCGAAGCATTTCGGACTGCCCATCATCGCTGTTACCGAAGGTGCTGACATTGGAAAGAGCGCCGACGAACGCAAGGATGCCGTGATCTGCAGCGAAGGCTTTCTGAAAGGGCTGAAAGTGGCCGATGCCATCCCGCGTGCGATCCAGGAACTGGAGAAGCTGAATGCCGGCGAAGGCCGCATCAACTACCGGCTGCGCGATGCCGCCTTCGGCCGCCAGCGATACTGGGGCGAGCCGATCCCGATCTACTACAAGGACGACATCCCCTACCCCCTGCCGGAAAGCGAGCTGCCCTTGGTGCTGCCCGAAGTGGACAAATTCCTTCCCACAGAGACCGGCGAACCGCCCTTGGCCAGAGCAAAGAACTGGACATACACACCGAAGCCCGATCGAGCGCACGCGCCCCTCTCCCCGGGAGAGGGGACGGGGGTGAGGTCGGGGGATGCGGGGGCCTACCCTCTCGAAACCACCACCATGCCCGGCTGGGCCGGCAGCAGCTGGTACTTCCTGCGCTACATGGACCCGCACAACGAGGGTCGCTTCGCCTCACCGGAAGCCATCAACTACTGGCAACAGATCGACCTCTACATGGGCGGCAGCGAGCACGCCACCGGCCACCTGCTCTACTTCCGCTTCTGGACCAAGTTCCTGTTTGATCGCGGCCTGATCCCCTTTGATGAACCGGCGAAGAAGCTGGTTAACCAAGGGATGATACAAGGGGTGTCGGCAATTGGCTTCGCGAGCAAAGGCATGACTTCTTCAAATTTGGGAGCAGTTCCATTTGAAGACCAAAGCGATGGACGGATTATTCACACAATTGACGGTGAGAAGCGAGAACTCCCCTTTTCAGAAAAGCCCACCAGGTACTTCTTTAGTTCTGACGTGGTCGAATCAATTTCACCAGACTCGAACTTCGGGTATGAGTCCGACAGAACAGAGGTTCGGTTTGATGTAAGCTGTGTCCATGATGGCGTTCTAAACTTTGACCAACTGATGGCCAGAGATAGCCGCTCTGAATTTACTGATGGAATTTACGTCACTTGGGATGGCATCTGGCACAAGGGGGGATTTCATGAATTCGTAAATGAGGACCACGGATTCGACAAAGTAGATGGACCGGAATTTACGTTACGTGGCAAGAAAGACTTTTTGACTCAGCCCGAAGTCGAGAAGATGTCCAAGTCGAAGTTCAACGTGGTGAACCCCGACGACATCATCGAACATTACGGCGCCGACACGCTGCGCCTGTACGAGATGTTCCTCGGCCCGCTGGAGCAGAGCAAGCCTTGGGATACGCACGGCATCGAGGGCACGAGCCGCTTCCTGAGGAAATTCTGGAACCTCTTCTTCGAAGGCGATATTCTCAGCGTGAGTGAAGAAGCGCCTACCGAGGTAGAGCAGAAGGTGCTCCACGCCACCCTGAAGAAGGTGACGGAGGACATCGGGAAAATGAGCTTCAACACCAGCGTGGCGCAGTTCATGATCGCGGCGAACGAGCTGGGTGCGCTGAAATGCCACAAACGGGACATCCTCGAGCCGCTTACCATCGCGCTCGCCCCTTTCGCTCCCCACATCGCTGAGGAATTGTGGAGCCTTTTGGGGCATTCCGACAGCATCACCACGGCCAAGTGGCCACAGTGGCATGCCCGCTTCCTGGAGGAAAGCATCTTCAGCTATCCCATCAGCTTCAACGGGAAGACCCGCATGCAGCTGGAATTTCCAGCGGAACTTTCCAAGGAAGAGGTGGAGGCGGCCGTGTTGGCGAACCCCGAAGTGCAGCAGCGATTGGAGGGCAAAGCCCCGAAAAAAGTGATCGTGGTGCCCAAGCGTATTGTGAACATCGTGTTGTAATGCGCCCGCTCCGTGCAATCCCCTCTTCGGCTTGGTACGCCAATTGCAGGAGGAGTGGCATGGCACAACGATCATTGTTCGTTACTGTGGCAGCCTGTGTGCTGTCCTTTGGCTTTGCACAAAGCAGTGGTGCACCTGCTCCGAAAGATGCGGATACGGTGTACCCGTTGCGTACGCTGGACCAGCATGTTTTCCGTGCGGGTGAGAAGCTGAGTTATATCCTGCACTATGGCTGGCTGGATGCGGGAGTGGCCACGTTGGAACTGAAAGAGAGCGATCGCAAGGTCGACGGACGCGAGGTGTTGCATGCGGTAGGCGTGGGCAAGAGCGTCGGTGCCTTCAAGACCTTCTACAAAGTGGACGACCGTTACGAGACCTTTTTTGACAAGAAGGGGATATTCCCATGGACCTTCGTCCGCCGTGTGAACGAGGGCGGATACAGCTTCAGCCAGGACTATTCTTTCCTGCAGCACCGTCGCAAAGTCACCACTCAAGAGAAGAAGACATTCGACGTTCCCGCCCATGTGCAGGACATGCTCAGCGCCTTCTACTTTGCCCGGACCTTCGACTATTCCAATGCCCAAAAGGGGCAAGAATTCACCATTCCCTGCTTCATGGACAACGAGGAATGGAATCTGCGCATGCGCTACGTGGGCAAGGAGACCATCAAGCTCCGCAATGGCAAATACCGTTGCTTGAAGTTCCAGCCGGTTGTACAGGAGGGACGGATCTTTAAGACAAACGAAGATCTGAACGTGTGGATCACAGATGACGCGAACCACATTCCCGTGCTGGCGCAGGCCAAGGTGCTTGTGGGCTCGATCAAGATGGAGCTCTCCGGCTATGAGGGTTTGGCCAATCCCATCGCCAAGGAATAGTTCTTGTCAGCTGGGGATCTCACGCCTGTTTTGTTGAAAATACGCGGTGAGGCCGCAACATTCTTGCGCCACAGATCGTTTCTTGCGCCGGATGGGCAAAAGAACGAGCATGGCGATCGGCGGGCTGGTGCTTGCCGCGGCGACAGGAACGTACCTCTTAGTCGGCGTGGACCTCACCCCGCATGAGGAGTACGTGAATGAGCGATCGTTGGTGACGGATACCCTTCCCGCACCGCCCAGTGCGTACGGCATCCCCTTGGCGGGCTTCCATGTGGAGCGGGACCAAGTGAAAGCGGGTTCGAGCTTCAGCCAGTTATTAGCGCCCTTGGGCATGAGTGCAGCCACCATCGATAGTTTGGTGCAAATAGCCATGCCGGTGTTCGACGTCACGCGAATCCGGGCCGGGCATCCGGTGGCATACATATTTGCCGATGATACCGTGTGCGGACCAGCCTACTTCGTCTATGAATCCGATCGCGTGGACCATGTGGTATTCGATCTGCGTCAGCCCTACTCGGTACGTATCGAGAAGCGTCCTGTACATACCGAGGAAAAGAGCTTGAGCGTATCGGTCACCGGGGCCTTGTGGAACGACCTCGTGGGCGCCGGCGCATCACCCGCATTGGCCGCCAAACTCAGCGAGGTGTTTGCTTGGACAGTCGACTTCTACCGGATCCAGAAAGGTGACCGCTTCACCATGGTCTACCGGCAGAGCACGGTGGACGGCGATGCCTATGGCGACCCGCAGTTGCTCAGCGTCCGGTATGAGGGCTTCGATACCAAGGAGGCTTTCCTGTTCGACAGTGTGGGCACCAGGGGCGGTTACTACGATGCCGAAGGCAAAAGCCTGCGCAAGGCCTTTTTACAAGCCCCGTTGAAGTACAGCCGGATCTCCTCGGGTTTCAGCTTGAAGCGGTTCCATCCGGTACAAAAGCGCATGAAAGCCCACTTGGGAACGGATTATGCTGCACCCTACGGTACGCCGATCCAAGCCGTAGGAGATGGTGTGGTGGAGAAGTCCGGCTACAGCGGCGGCAACGGCAACTACGTGAAGATCCGCCACAACCGCGTGTATGAGACGCAATACCTGCACATGCGGAAGACCTTGGTGAAGACGGGCCAGGTGGTGAAGCAGGGGCAGGTGATAGGTGAAGTAGGCAGCACGGGCTTGGCCACCGGTCCGCACGTCTGCTACCGCTTTTGGAAGAACGGTCAGCAGGTGGACCCGCGGAAGGAAGTGCTGCCCAGCGCGGAGCCTTTAGCCGCAGCGGACCGACCCAACTTCGACCGCGTGCGGGACGATCTGCTCTCCCGCATGGATGAGGCGGAGGACAAGGCCAAGCACCTCAGCATAGCGACGTTCTAAGCACCGGCTTGTTGCAGGATGCCGCTGTACAAGTAGCGGTGACTGCCCGGTTGCGGGGAAAGCGAAGTATTCACCAATGCTTTTGCCAACACGTCGTGCGGCATCCCGCGATAGTTCTTCAACGGACCGAGGAGCAGCGGACCGATCAGCTTCATCACCGCGCTGCCGATCCCTTCACCGAAGCGTTTCTCCTTGCGAGGGCCCATCAGCAAGGACGGCTGGAACAGGGCCAAGCTCCTGAAGTGCATTGCCTCCAGTTCTTTTTCCACCTCCCCTTTTACGCGGCTGTAGAAGATCCGCGAACCCGGGTCTGCGCCGATGGCGCTGATGATGCAGTACGTGGGGACGCGCTGCTCCCTGGCCCAATGTGCTATTCCCAGCGGCAGGTCCTTGTCCACCGCGATGAAAGCTGCTTGGCTTCCCGCCTTCTTTATGGTGGTGCCCAGGCAGCAGATCACTGCATCGACGGTTCCGTGCTTCAACCCTCTTAGCAGATCATCACTTGGCGCGACCCATTGCTCGAGCTTGGCATGCTGGATGACCAATGGACGTCGCACCAGCGCGATCACCTTACCAACACGTTCATCCACGAGCAGCAAGGGTAGGCAGGCGCTGCCCACCAAGCCAGTGGCACCAGCAAGAAGGATGGTCTTGGACATGGGGTGAAGTTCGGGAAGAAAGAAATATAGTGACCTTCTTGTTTATTTCATAAACCTGTTTACATTTGTCTCGTCGGAATGATCCGACACCCTAAAATTGAACGATGATGGAACAAGAACTCACCCCTTCGGAAAGCCTCAAGCTCATCGAGACGATGATCGGGCAGGCTAAGCAAAGCTTTCGTCGCAACAGCTTCTATTTCCTCATGTGGGGCGTGCTGTTGATCGCGGCGATGGTGTTCAACTACGTGATGGCTTTACAGGACTCTCCGATCGGAAAGTATGCATGGCCAGTGGTCGGGTTGTTGGGAGGTCTATTAAGCTGGCTGCACGGCGCGCGGGAGACCAAGGAACAACATGTGCGCACGATAATGGACCGGATGATGATCTGGGTGTGGGCCGGTTATCTGGCCACTATGTTGGTCATTATGATGGGCTCCGGTGCGTCAGGAGGCGCCATGTCAGCGGCTTCGATCATTGTTCTAACAGGCCTGCCGACCTTCCTCACCGGCCAGCTCATGCGCTTCAAGCCACTGATCTTCGGCGGCGTGCTCTTCTGGGTGCTGGGGGCCGCCGCCTACTTTGTGGACATGCAGGCCGTGGCCTTGCTATACATCGCGGCGATGCTCTTTGGATACCTGCTCCCCGGCTACCTGCTTAAGCGTCAAGAAGATGGCCTTCGCACCGCTTGATCCGGTCCTTCACAACCAACTGCGCTTGGCTATCGTGAGCCTGTTGGTGAGCGTGGACAGTGCGGACTTCAACTTCCTGCTGGAGAAGACGAGTGCCACGCGCGGCAATCTCAGCGTGCAGATCACCAAGTTGAAGGACGAGGGTTATGTCACGGTGAAGAAGACCTTCAAGGACAACTATCCCAACACGCGGTGCTCGCTTTCCGCTAAGGGATTGAAGGCTTTTGAAACTTACGTACAGGCGATCAAGGAATACCTCGGAAGTGCGGAAAATTGAGGAGACCGTCCCAGTGCTGGGTCCTCTTCGCTCCGATACATATCGGAGGACCCGACGGGGATTTCGATGGTTGGGTCGGCATCAACAAGATCCACTTCGTGTTCTTCGTGCCCTTAGCGGTACGGTCAGGCTGAACTACTCCGGGTCCACCCAATCACCGCCGGTCCTGATCAATTCGATCAGTTCATCCACTGCCTTTTCGGCGGGCACGTTCCGCTTCACCACTTCCTTTTCCTTGTAGAGGGTGATCACTCCAGCGCCTGTACCCACGTAGCCGTAGTCGGCGTCAGCCATTTCTCCGGGGCCGTTGACGATGCAGCCCATGATGCCGATCTTGACGCCTTTCAGGTGACTGGTGCGTGCACGGATCTTGGCCGTGGTCTCCTGCAGGTCGAAGAGCGTCCGTCCGCAGCTCGGGCAGCTGATGTACTCCGTCTTGCTGATGCGCGTGCGGGTGGCTTGAAGGATGCCGAACGCAGTGCGACAAACGAGATCTTCGCGGCCGCCATCCTCATCATCAAGGAAGATCCCGTCGCCCAAGCCGTCCAGGAAGAGCGGTCCGATGTCGGTACTGCTGTGGAGCACGAGCTTCTCGCGGCTGATGTCGCCATAAGCCCGGCCCAGGATGACAGGCACTTCGCACTTCGCCTCCATCAGTTCGAAGAGCAGGCGACGCTGTTCGGCCATGCCGTGGGCATTCCGCGTGTCGATCAACAGCACCGCCGTGGGGTCGTCCCGGAGCTTTTCGATCAAGGCCGCATCGTGATCCGGGAGCGTGGCATGGACGAGGTTGAACGTGTCGTGCTGCTCGACACCGGCGCGGTAATCGTTGGTCGTGATGAACGGATAATGCCGGGGCTTGGCGCGGTCCTTCAGCCATGCGGCGTGATCCTGGATAATGCCCAGCGTTCCGGGAATCGCGAAGTCGATGCTGTTCTTGCCGATGAAGGCATAGTCGCACGCCTGATCCGCGATGTTCCACTTGTCGTTCGGCACGCTGTAGCGATAGCCCCAAGCGAAGAAGGATGCCGGCGTGATGGCCGTCTTCCTGCTCATGTCGGCGATCACCACGGGGACATGGCGCGCACCTATGTTCAGCGTTTCGCGGGCATTCCTGCGAGCATAGCTGAAGGGGTCGATCGGCGACTGTTCCACAGGCGGGATCGCATCCTGCACCTTCCGCGGGTATCGCGCCACCAATTCCTCCGCCACGGGGATCTCCGCCTCCGGGTCCTCGGTGAGGGAGACGCGGATGGTGTCACCCAGACCATCCTCCAGCAAGGCCCCGATGCCCACGGCGCTCTTTACGCGGCCGTCCTCGCCATCGCCCGCCTCGGTGACGCCCAGATGCAGTGGATAGTCCCAACCCAACTCCATCATCTTGTGGACGAGCAGCCGATAGGCCTGCACCATCACGTGGGTGTTGCTGGCCTTCATGCTCAGCACGATCTCGTGGTAGTTCTCGTCGCGGCAGATGCGTAGGAATTCGAACGCGCTTTCCACCATGCCCAGCGGCGTGTCGCCGTAGCGGTTCAGGATGCGATCGCTCAACGAGCCGTGGTTGGTGCCGATGCGCATGGCCGTTCCTTCCTCCTTGCAGATCTTTACCAAAGGCAGGAAGCGCTTCCGGATGCGCTCCAGTTCGTCGTTGTACTGCGCGTCCGTGTATTCGCGCACGTCGAATTTCTTCTTGTCGGCATAGTTGCCGGGGTTGATGCGCACCTTCTCCACGATGCGCGCAGCGATCTCCGCAGCGTTCGGTGTGAAGTGGATATCGGCCACCAGCGGCGTGCGGTAGCCTTTGGCGCGCAGCTGTTTCTTGATCTCCGCGAGGTTCTCCGCCTCGTCCTTGCTGGGGGCCGTGATGCGCACGATCTCGCAGCCTGATTGGATCATCCGGATGCTCTGGGCCACGGTTGCTGCCGTGTCCATGGTATCCGTGGTGGTCATGCTCTGCACCCGGATCGGGTTGGCACCGCCGATGCCCACGTCGCCGACCATGACGCTTCGGGTGTGCCAACGTACGTAATGCGTGAGCGAAGGACAATAGGTGGTGGGCGTGATCAGCAGGTCCTGTGGCATGGGGCTGCGAAGGTAAAGTGGAGGCGGTTCAAGGTTCACCACGGAGGCACAGAGAACACGGAGTAGGTGGTGATCAAGCCGCACCGTGTGCTATGTTTAGGCTACAGAAATCCATCCCATGAAAGAGATAAGCTTCGCGATGCTGACATTTATGCGCTGGGGATCGTAATACCTCCTTTGGAATATTTCGCAGCATCTGAACCTGTTGATATGGCCGGATTCGCCCGATCCCACATGGTGGATGCCAATGCTTGTCGCCTTGTTCATGGCCGTGGCGATCCCAGTGGCCTATGGGAGGCACAAAACACGCCAGGTTTTCGTGCAAGACACGGTCAAGGCCGCGGATAGTGTGAAGGCAAGCCGGTGAGTTCCCCGGACAAGCACTCACAATCGCGCAAGCGCTCGCGTGTCGCGAGTGCTTGCCGAGGGTTGTAAAGACAGGTTCGCGCTCGCGTGTCGCGAGTGCGTGTCGACACCACACTTCCCCGTGCAAGCGCTCACATATCGCGAGTGCTTGCCAAGGGTTGTAAAGACAGGTTAGCGCTCGCGTTTCGCGAGTGCGTGTCGACACCACACTTCCCTGTGCAAACGCTCGCGTGTCGCGAGTGCTCGTCATCCCCACACTTCCGGCACGTCTTTCGCGTTCATGGTGAACATTCACCTGTGGACGATCCCCTACCTGCCTGCTCCCGCCCATTGCCGCTTCCCGGTAATTTTCGACCTTGCCCATGTTACGCCTGATCCGACGCATTGCCCTGTTCACCATCGCCGCCTTGGCCGTGGTGCTCATCGTATTGGCGGCCGTTGCCTTCTTCTTCCAGGATGAGGTGAAGGCCAAGCTGGTGGCCGAGCTGAACACGCACCTCACCGCACCGCTGCACCAGACCGGCATCGAACTCACGCTGATCAAGCGCTTCCCACAGGCCTCCCTGCGCATTCATGACGCCTACATGCAGGAGGTGCGCACCGACGGCAAGCAACCGGACACGCTGCTTTACGCGAAGAACCTCTACCTCGAATTCAGCATTTTCGCGTTGCTCACCGGCAACTACACGGTGCGCGACGTTCATGGCACCGAGGTGAAGCTCTATCCCGGGTTCGACGGTAATGGAAATGGCACTTGGGAAGTCTGGAAGGCCGATACCAGCGCCACCTCGAGTGGCAGCACGGACATCGATTTGCGCCGGGTGACCTTCGATGGGCTGGCAGGCCGGTTCCGCGATTACCGGTCGGGCTTGGAGGTGGCCGTTCAAAGCAAAAAGCTGGCCTTCGGCGGGCGCTTCCGCGATTCCGGTTCCACCCTGAAAATGCACGGGGACCTTTGGTTGCGCCATTGGAATGCGGAGGGGGCTCCGCTCTTGGCGGACCGCAAGGCCGTGGTGGACCTGAAGATGGCCTTCGGAGGCCCGGAAGGAGGTTTCCGCATCGAGAAGGGGGAAGTGCTCTTCGGCAAGACCCCGCTGAATTTGACCTTGGCCGTAACGCCGGAAAAAACCGGAAATGCGCTCGATCTGCGCGCCAACGGCTTCGGACTGGACCTCGCCACTGTGGTCCAGCTGCTTCCGGAGAACCTTCGCAAGATCATGGCCCGCTATGGCATGGACGGCAATGCGGACATCGCCATCCACTATGCCGGCCCGTTCGATGCCCCGGGACCTGCGCTTTCCATAGGCATGAAGTTGAGCGATGGCCGCTTCACCGAGCTGGCTTCCAAGACCGTGTTCCGCAAAGTGCAGGGTGAATTTTCCGCTGACCTCACCCCGAAATGGGCACCCAGCAAGCTTGTGGTGAAGAACTTCTCCGCAACCTCAGCTTCCGGTTCGGTGGGAGGAAGCATGGACCTTGCCGGGCTGAAGAACGCCAAGCTGATCGCGGACCTGCGTGGCGATCTCGGCCTAGCCGACCTGATCCGCTTCATAGGGCTGGACACGCTGGAACAGGTCACCGGCAACATGAAGGCCACGGCTCACATCCAAGGTCGGCTGCGCGATGTGGAGGACTTTAAAGCGGCGGATCTGCACGGGCTCGCGATCACCGGCAGCGTGACACTGACCGATGCCAGCCTGAAGATGAAAGGGCTACGGCACCGTGTCTCCGAGCTCAACGCCGAACTCGCTTTGGCCGGTAATGACGCCTTGGTGCATGGCCTCCGTTTCAACCTGCAGGGAAATGCGATGGAGCTCACCGGCACCTTGCACAACCTGATGCCCTATGTGCTCTTCAACAACCAGAGGCTCACCATCGAAGCCAAGGGAAGCTCGCCGTCGATCGACCTCGCCTCCTTGCTCGCCGCGAAGACCAAGGCCACCCCGGCACCTGCAACGACCTATGCCTTCACACTTCCCGCATTGATAGACCTCGACCTGAAAGCCGTTATCGGGGAACTGAAGATGGAACAGTTCCATGCCACGGACATCGCCTGCAACGTGCGCATGACCGGCCAAAAGCTGGCGCTGGAACCGCTCACCTTCAAAACGGCGGAAGGCAGCGTGAGCGGCAGCTTGAAGCTCGATGCCCGCCCTGCTCCCGCTTACCCGCTGGCTGTCAACGCGGTGCTTAAAGGCATCAACATCACAACCCTTTTCTCCGAGTTCCAGAACTTCGGCCAGACCTTCATCACTTCGGCGAACGTGAAAGGGCACGGCGACGCACAGCTCACCTTCACCGCACCGCTGCGGCCCGACTTCAGCTTGGACCAAAGCAAGCTGCATTGCATTGCTGACGTCACCTTGCTGAACGGTGAACTGAACAACCACGCCTCACTGATGGCGGTGGCGGATTATCTGAAAAAGAACAAACTCACCGCACCTTTCCTGGACACCGATGAGCTCCGCAAGCAGCTCACGCACGTCACCTTCGCAAAGCTGGAGAACCGCATCGAGATCAAGGATCGCGCCGTGCACCTCCCTTTGATGACGGTGAGCAGCTCCGTGATGGACATGGAAGTGAGCGGCACGCACGGCTTCGATGGCGAAGTGGACGACCACCTCACCTTCCGTTTGGGCGATCTCTTCCGCACGGCCCAAAGCAGCGGTGACGAGTTCGGCCCGATCATCGACGATGGCACCGGCCTTCGGATCTTCCTGCACATGTACGGCACCACCGACAACCTGCAGTTCGGCAACGACGGAGCCATGGCCGCAGCCCGCAGAAAGGAGCGCATGAAGGAGGAGACCGTGCAGCTCAAGGGGATACTGAAGGGCATCGTCACCGGTGACAAGACCGCATCGGCCGCGTCGCCGCAGCAAGGAAAGGTCACCGTGGAATTCGGCAACGAGAAGAGCACACCTCCCCCACCCGTGGAAAAACCGAAGAAAGGCCTGGGGCGCCTGTTGCAGAAGAGCGACAAGGAAGAGCCACAGGTGATCATCGGAGTAGAGTGATGTTCTGAGGGAAGAACCACGGATGGACACGAACAAAAGCCCTTTCAAGCTTCCTGGACGCGGGGATTTCAGCATCCCTGTCGATCCGTGTCCATCCGTGGTTCAACTTTGAGGTCATCCACCCGGAATGAACCTCTACTCACGGAAACAGCGCTGGAAGCTCGTGCTCGCACTGGTGGCCATGACCATCGTGGGTGCATCGCTGTGGTACAGCAGCCGCATCGTGAACAAAGTGCGCCAAGAGGAGCGGCGCAAAGTGGTGCTCTGGGCAGAAGCCGTGCGCAACCGGGCCCAATTGGTGAACTACACCGATTCGCTCTTCCACCGGCTCCGCGAAGAGGAACGCAAACGCGTGGAGCTTTGGGCGGATGCACAGGTACACCTCGCCAGCGACGACGTGAACGACCTCAGCTTCTACCTCAAGGTGGTCAGCGATAACACCACCATTCCGGTGATCATTACCGATGACAAGGGCCGACCCACTGCGAACCACCGCAACCTGGACCCCCGGATCGCGGACAACCCGGACTCCTTGCGTGCCGAGGTGCAGCGGATGGATGCCGTCCATGAGCCTATTCCCATAACCCTCTTCGGCGACCACAAGCAATACCTGCACTACACCGATTCACGCATCGTAACCGAGCTGGAGCAGGTGATGGATAACATCATCCGCAGCTTCATTAGCGAGACGGTGATGAACACCGCGGCCGTACCGGTGATCTACACCGACAGCACGCGCACCCATGTGATCGAGCACAGCAACATCGAGCAGGAGACCATCGGCGACAGTGCCAAGCTCGAAGCACGCATCGCCTCGATGGCACAGGCCAACCCGCCCATCGAGGTGTCGCTTGCGGGGCGTGGGCGCAACTACATCTTCTACGAGGAAAGTCGCGTGATCACCCAGCTGCGCTACTTCCCCTACGTGCAGTTGATCATCATCGGGCTGTTCCTGTTGGTGAGCTATGCGCTCTTCAGCCTCTTCCGCAATGCCGAGCAGAACCAAGTGTGGGTGGGCATGGCGAAGGAGACCGCCCACCAGCTCGGCACACCATTGAGTTCCCTGATGGCATGGATGGAACTGATGGATGCGAACGGCACCGACCCTGCGGCCGTCACCGAAATGCGCAAGGACGTGGGGCGCCTGGAGATGATCACCGAGCGCTTCAGCAAGATCGGATCCACCCCGGACCTCGTGCCGGAAAAGATCGACCTGGTCCTGCGCGACACCGTGCAATACCTGCGCCCACGTCTACCCGGTCGTGTAAAGATCGACGTGCACTCCCCGGATCCCGACATCACAGTTCCCTTGAACCGTGCGCTTTTCAGCTGGGTGTTGGAGAACCTGATGCGCAATGCCGTGGACGCCATGGAGGGCGAAGGGAGCATCACCATCACCACGGAAAAGGACGGCAACGAAGTGCACGTGGACGTCACCGATACCGGCAAAGGCATTCCCGCAAGGCAGCTGCGCACCGTGTTCCAGCCCGGCTTCACCACCAAGAAGCGCGGCTGGGGCCTCGGCCTCTCGCTCACCAAGCGCATCATCGAGAGCTATCACAAAGGCAAGATCTTCGTGAAGCGTTCCACGTTGGGAAAAGGGACTACGTTCAGGATCTCGTTGCGGAGTTAGTTGGGCACTCGCGACACGCGAGCGCCAGCTTTGTGAAGCAAGCGCTCGCGTGTCGCGAGTGCTAATGAATGTGCACTGCTGTGAAGCAAGCGCTCGCGTGTCGCGAGTGTTAATGAATGTGCACTGCTGTGAAGCAAGCGCTCGCGTGTCGCGAGTACTAATGAATGTGCACTGCTGTGAAGCAAGCGCTCGCGCGTCGCGAGTGCTAATGAATGCACTGCTGTGAAGCAAGCGCTCGCGTGTCGCGAATGCTAATGAATGCACTGCTGTGAAGCAAGCGCTCGCGTGTCGCGAGTGCTAATGAATGCACTTCATCCTAACGATCATATCCGTTCAATTCCAGTGGTCCTTCCGGATGGGCGCTGCTGAGCAGATAATGCTCCGGTTCTGTGACGATACCCGCAACCACAGGGTTCATGTGGTTGTATTCGACTTTCTGATCAAAGACAGGTTGCGTGTACAATTCCGTCGGGTGGCTATCCTTCTTCCAGACTGCAAACTCTCTACTTTGGGCTGTCAGGCTCCCTTGCTGGCGGAAATAGCGCAAAAGCCATTCACTCCTGCTTTCGTTCGGATGCGTTTCGATCAAGTGAATGATCCGTTTTGCGGTGACGCTTTTAAAGTCGCGGATCCATTCGGCAACTGTTCCTCCATCCCGTTGCACCACAAGGTGTAGGTGATTCGACATGATGACATAGGCAAAGATCTTCAGCCCTTTGTTGCCCTGGCAGTATTGAATATTCTTGATCAGCTCATCAACATGCACTTTGCGGGTGAACACATCCACCCAACCGAGAACCGTGAAGGTCAAGAAATAGGCTGCGCCTTCGATATTGGCTTTCCGACGCTCTGACATGGCATGAAGATAGGCGGAGCGCACTCGCAACACGCGAGGGCTTGCCTCTGGTAACCGTCAGGCACTCGCGACACGCGAGCGCTTGCCTCTGGTAGCACCGAGCGCCAGCTTCTGTGCAACCCTCGATGCATTTCATACGACCTTTGCGTAGCAAGCGCTCGCGTATCGCGAGTGCGCTCCTGCTCCACTTGTCCGGCCTCTACTTCCATATCCCCTTTTGCCGCAAGGCCTGTGTGTACTGCGACTTCCACTTCAGCACGTCCTTGGCCACGAAGGACCGGGTGCTGGCGGCGATGCGCACGGAACTTCGATCGCGGATTGGTGAACTGCACTCGCCACAGGCGAGCATTAGCTCTTTGTTGGGTTCCATCTACTTCGGTGGCGGCACACCGAGCTTGCTTTCGGCGCAGGAACTCGGAACATTCCTGAGCGATGCGAGATCACTTGCGACCGTTGAGGATGACGCGGAGATCACCATCGAAGCCAATCCTGACGACATCTCCGAAGCAGTACTGGCATCATGGCGCGACATCGGCATCACGCGCGTGAGCCTGGGTGTGCAGAGCTTCCGTGAAGAGCGCCTGCAATGGATGGGACGCGCGCACAATGCGGAACAGTCGCTACGAGCGATCAAGCAAGTGGCTAATGCTGGCTTCGCTTCGTGGACGATCGACCTGATCTACGGCCTGCCGGGAATGACGCTGGCCGAATGGGATGAGCAGCTCAACATCGCGCTGGATCACGGCATGCCGCATCTTTCGGCCTACTGTCTCACCGTTGAAACACGCACTGCCTTGCACAAGCAGGTGCAGACCGGTCGCATCGTGCCTGCCAATGACGAGGAACAGGCGGCGCAGTTCGAGCATGGGATCGCGCGCGTCGCGGAGTCCGGGCTGGTGCAATATGAGATCAGCAATTTCGGCAAGGAAGGCCACTTCGCGAAACACAACACGAGCTATTGGAAGGGCGTGCCTTACCTCGGCATCGGGCCTTCTGCGCATTCATACAATGGCGCGCAACGCCGCTGGAACGTGGCGAACAATGTGCGCTACACAATGGGCGTGGAAGGCAAGGAAGGCTATTGGGAGGAAGAGACACTTACGCCCGTGCAACGCATCAACGAGCGTGTGCTCACCGGCCTGCGCACGATGTGGGGCGTGGAGCTTTCCGCACTCGGCACTGCGTTCTTGAAAGCCAACGCGAAGACCATTGAAGGTTATCTTGCGCTGGAGGAATTGAAGTTGGAGAACGGCAGCTTGATCCTCACCCAAAAAGGAAAAAACTTCGCCGACCGTATCGCGTCGGACCTCTTTCTCACCGGACCATGATAGCCGAGATCACGCACCACGGACGCTCTTGGCGTATCGCGCTCCACGACCCCATCGACCTCTCGCTACCGTTGGACGCGAACAGCCCTGGACCGCGTGCCTGGTATGTGGGACCGCCCGCCTTCACCCCCGTGCGTGATGGCGACAAGATCTACACGGTGAAGGCCGGTGCGCCCGTGAATTTCCGCGACGTGGCCTTCAATCCGCATGGCAACGGCACACACACGGAGAGCGTGGGGCACATCACGCCGGAGGTGCACCCCGTAGGGCCGATCCTTCAGCGCTATTGGTTCGCCGCACAGTTGGTCAGCGTGCTGCCGGAGGAACACCGCACGGCGGATGGCGTGGACAAGGTGATCACACTCGGCCAGATCCGGGGTGCGATCGACGAGCACGTTCCCGAAGCCTTGGTGATCCGGACCTGGCCGAACGACGGCGACAAACGCACACGCCAATGGACCGGCACCAACCCACCGTACATCGAGAAGGAAGCTTGTGCCTGGCTGCGCAGCATCGGTGTACTGCACTTGTTGTTGGATGTACCCAGCGTGGACCGTGAGCATGACAATGGCGAGCTCGCAGCGCACCACGCATTTTGGGACTATCCGAACACCGTGGACCTACGCCGCACGATCACCGAGATGATCCATGTCCCCGACGAGGTGCGCGACGGCGAATACCTGCTAGAGCTGCAGGTGCCCAACTTCATCAATGACGCCGCGCCGAGCCGGCCATTGCTCTACGCTCCGTTGCCATGAACATCGAGGCTTTCCGAGAGCTCTGCCTGAGCAAGCCCGGCACAACGGAAGAGACCCCTTTCGGTCCGGATACGCTCGTGTTCAAAGTGATGGGAAAGATGTTCGCCCTCACGGACCTCAACACCTTCGAAAGCGTGAACCTGAAGTGCGACCCGGAACGTGCGGTGATGCTCCGCGAGGAGCATGAGGGCATCATGCCCGGCTACCACATGAGCAAGGTGCATTGGAACACAGTGCTTACCGATGGAAGCGTGAGGGACGCGTTGATCCGGGAATTGCTGGACCACAGCTATGCCTTGGTGGTGGCTTCGCTGCCGAAGAAGGTGCAGTCGGAGCTGGGGGAGATGGAGTCGTGAGTCGGGAGTTGGGAGTCCGGAGTCGGGAGTCCGGAGTCCGGAGCTGGGCGAGATGGAGTCCTGAGTCCCTGAGCCGTGGGTCTTGGGTCGTGTCGATCAAATTCGCCTGGTTCAGCCATTATTTTTCTGTTGCGTATCCGTGGCGTCGTTGCGGTTTATAGCACCCTGCCGGAATATCTTCGCAGCATGAATGAGGACCGGAACTTGGGGCGCATCCTGTTGGGCTATTTCTTCCGGGGCCTGTTGCTGATCGTGCCCATCGCGGTGATCGGGGTGGTGGCGTTCGAGGCACTGCGGTGGCTGGACCAGATCGTACACGTGGACATCCCCGGCTTGGGCATCGTGATCGTGCTGGTGAGCGTTCTTGCCATCGGCTGGCTCGGCTCCACTTTTCTCTACCAGCGTTTGGCGGAGATCAGCGACGACGTGCTGCGTCGCGTGCCTTTCTTGAAGACCGTTTACGATGCACTTAAGGACCTGATGGAAGGCCTGGTCGGCAGTAAGAAGAAGTTCGACCGGCCGGTGCTGGTCACGCCATTGGACGGCTCCGGATTGGGGCAGTTGGGTTTTCTGACGCAAGAGGACCTGGGCCATCTTGGTATCGACCGTGCGCATGTGGCGGTTTACGTGCCTTATAGCTTTGCTTGGAGCGGTCGCCTGTTCATCGTGCCGGCAACCAGTGTCACTCCCATCGATGCCAAAGCTGCCGAGGTGATGAAATTCATCCTCAGTGGAGGCGTAACGCGTGTGGACGACGAATGAAGAAGGGGAGGTTCATATTGCCTATCCTGATCATTACACTGCTTGCTTCAGCACCCGTGCAGGCGCAATCCGCGCCGGGCATAAGCGCTTACCAGTTCAGCGATGGCGTACACCCGACTTTCGACGCCACATTCGAGAATGCGAAGGAAAGGGATGTGGAAGCCTTCTGGCGGAACGAGCTGAAGAGCATCAGCGTAAAGGTGACCAACAAGAAGGAGCTGATCGGGGCCGCAGCCCGCATCCCGTCCGCATCGCCGGACACCTTGCGCATCCTCATCGCCGTCGACCGGCCAAAAGGTGGCCTGTACACCTCGGCGCACATCGCTTTCCTTTCGACCGCCGGATACGTGGGGCCAGACTCCCCTGAGCGTGAGCTCAGCGGCTGCACCCAGTGGGTCCAACAGCGCACCGTGACCTTGCGGCAGCAGTTCGCACAAGCTGCGCTGGAACTGGGCCAACGCGACCTCGACCGGCTGCAACAGGACCTTGACCTGTTGAAACGGGAGAAAGACCGTGCGGAGAAGAGCTTGGGCAAAACCCAACAGCGTGGCGAACAAGCCGTTCGCAACAAGGAAGAACTCGAAAAACAGGTCGGCGGGATGGATGCCGCCGGTGCGAACGTTAAAGCGGACACCACGAGCGACCCCAACGAGGAAAAGGACCGCTTGAAACAACTGAACAAACTCCGTGACAAGGCCGCGCGCGCCGCAAAGACCGCCCAGGAAATGGTCAAGAAGACAATGGACCTGCAGTGGGCGATCCAACAGAATGCGAAGGACCAAGTGTCGAAGCAGGAAGCGATCGACCGTCAGCAAACGGTGGTGAACGGGTTGAAGGAGAAGTTGCAAGCCATTCACTGAATGCACGCATCACGGCCGAGCCACATGCAGGAAGCTTGTTAGACATGTCCAAGAAAGCCGATCCGCCTTCACAGGCCGTGCTTGGGCAGGACCCGCAGCTACGGCGCAATGCGCTATTGCTCTTGCATCTCACCGTATTCATCTGGGGCTGGACGGGCATTCTCGGGAAATGGATCGATCAGGGTGCATTGCAGATCGTTTACATCCGCTGTGCAATTGCCTGCATCGGCCTCTTCGCGGTGGCCCTGTGGATGAAGCGTTCGCTCTCTCCGCGCACGCCCGACCTGGGACGTTACCTCTTGACCGGACTGATCATCTTGGCGCATTGGATCACCTTCTACTTGGCGATCAAGCGGGGCAGCGCCTCGGTGGCTGTGGCCTGCCTTAGCACGAGCACATTCTTTACCGCACTGATCACACCCTATTGGACGAAGCAGCGCGTTAGCGGCTTCGAACTGTCCATGGGTGTGATCATTGTAGGGGCGCTCCTGCTGATCTTCGGCTTGGAGACGGACTATCGCGAGGGCATCATTCTGGGCACCATCAGTGCTTTGCTGGCCGCCTGGTTCAACGTGGTTAACGGCCGGCTGGTGCAGCGCGGCGACGCCATGTCGATCGGCTTCTATGAAATGCTCGCAGCCATGGTGGCGCTGGGCCTTTGGCTGGCGTGGAGAGGCGAGCTTCCCGTGCCGATCTGGCGCATGCCCACTCATGACCTTATCGGGCATCTGATCCTCGGGATCGTCTGTACAACCTTCGCTTTCACCGCCGGTATCCACGTGCTGAAACAGCTCTCTCCGTTCACCGTGGTGCTCACCGTGAATCTGGAACCCGTCTACACCATCATCATCGCGCTACTGATCTGGCCGGAAAGTGAGCGCATGCATCCGGGATCCTACATCGGCATCGCCTTGATCCTCGCATGCATTTCAGCCAATGGCTGGCGGCAGCGGCGCATGAATGCCCGGATGTTGAAGCCACAGGCATTGGTGCAGGGCTGAGGTGCGCAGTAGGCAGTAGGCAGTGGCAGTGGGCAGGCTGCCTACTGCACGCTATCACTTCGGATCCAAGCTGATCTGTTCATCCCCCGGCTTATAGTCCACGTAGTTCACGAAGAACTGCAGCATCTCGTCGGTGGTGCGCATGTTCCCCGAGAGTGGTTCGCGCGCCATCCGTGGTGGATCATAGGGATTGTTGGGGTTGGCCGACGTGTTGTCGAAAGTGGCGACGACGTGGATCACTGAACCCTTGGGCACGCGCAGCATGTGCGTGAAGGTGTACGCGAACTGCCAGCGGAAATCCCAGTCGTTGATGCGGATGAGCGGAATGGTGTCGTTGCGCGGTGTGACGGCGTAGGAGAGGAAGCGTTTGCCGAGCAGGTGCATGTGCGGGTTGATGGTGAGCACGCTGATGTCGTTGGGCACGGTATAGCTGGTGCGGAAGGTCATCACGGTATCCGGTGGGATGATGAGCGGCGGAGCGATCGGGCTCATTCCGAGGGTGCCGAGCGCGAGTTCATGCATCGGACGTCCGGGCGGAGTGCTTGAGAACCACAGGTTGAAGCGGCCACGGTCGATGGTGTCGCGTATGGAGGGGCCGTAGTGCAATGTGTTCATCAGGAATGCTCCTTTCCGCGGAATGCGATAGCCGCCAATGCCGGGTGGATAGATCGGCGGCGAAAGTCCCGGCAGGTAGTTCACCATGTTGGGCGTTAGCGCGGGCCACGTGCCATCGTCATTCTGCACGTGCAGATCAGCAAAAGCATTGATGCTCTTGGTGCTGTCCGCATCGATGTAGGACGCGCCTTCGAACACGTTCCTCTTCGCACCTTCGGCATAGGAGATCATTGCGCCGTTCATGTGGTGGAGACCTTGCCTATTTCCGGGCACGAACTCCACAGCGCTAAGGAAAGTGTCGCGCGGCAGTTCGAAAGGCGCCTTGGCGATCATGAAGCGGTCGCGGTTGTCGCCGGGGATGTGCATGGTGTCCGGCAGCCATACCACGGCGTCCGGCTTACGCGTCCCGGCGGGCATGCCCATCAACGCGCCCTCCGGGAATACCGGCATGGGCGGCAGGTGCGCGGTATCACCGACAGGGCCGCCCTGATCCACCCATTTCACGATGGTGGCGATCTCCCGGGCATTGAGCGCCCGTGTGCCGAGAAAGGTGCTGTACGCTGTGTCCGCTGGCCAAGGCGGCATCCAGCGGTGGATCACCATTTTGCGGATGGTCTTCGCCTTGCGCCGCATGTCGTGATAGCTCACCAACGGGAACGGCCCGGCCTGTCCTTCACGATGGCACGGCATGCAATTGGCCCGCACGATCGGGGCCACTTCGGCGAAGGTCACCGTGTCCGGCAAGCCTTGCACCACCGGGATTTCGGCCTCGGCATCTGATATCCTACCGCCATCACCGCATGCAATTATGGCCGCCACAAGAGCCACTCCGATCATCACCCAACCGGTTGCTCGTGTGGATGAGCTCAAGCGCATCACTCTTCGCATTCCACGATGCAGCCCACGGCAGCCACCTCCTCTTGCGGCTTGCCGGTGGCCAGGAAAGCATTGATCGCATCGGCCAGATAATGCTTTTGCGCCTCGTACTTCTTTTGTCCTTGCCGAATGGCCCGGTCATCGAAAGCGCCGCGATAGACCACCGTTCCCTTTGCGTCAGTGAGGAAGCACTCCGGCGTCACCCGGGCCTGCAGCGCACGTGAAAGCACGCATTGATCATCCATCACCTGCGGGAAATCAAAGCCCGCATCGGCGGAGAATGTGGCGGCCTCCTTCTGCTCCATGAACTGCCCCGCGTAGAGGCCCACGACCTTCACCCCTTGGGCAGCGTACTTCTCTGACATCCCTTCGAAAGCCTGCGTGTACAGCTGGCAGAACGGGCACTCCGGGTCCAAGGTGATGAACACGGTGGCCGTCCTTCCCATCAAGGAGTTCAATTCAACCTCACCCCCGCTCACGGTGGTCCACGTACGGTCCGCCACATAGGCCACACTGGCCGGCTTCGGGTTGCAACCGGCCAACGCGATCAACGACAACACCAATGTACCGTGTGCGATCCGGGAAAGGAGCATGACGCAAAGCTATGACCCACCGGAAAAGATGTCCGGCGTATTCACGGAAAGACCGGTCCGCCGCTCCTATTCACTCCCTTGCGACAAGCGCGTCCTGCGTCCTCCACGCTCATCACTGGTGTCTTTCGGGGCATCCTTCATCTGCCTCAACCAGGTCACCTCCTTTTCGGATAGATGACGCCACTTGCCGCGGCCCAGGTCCTTCTTGGTAAGGCCCGCGAACATCACACGGTCCAGCTTCACCACCTCGGCTCCGAGGGCATCGAACATGCGGCGAACGATGCGGTTGCGGCCCATGTGGATCATCAGCCCCACCTCGCGCTTGGTAGCACCCACGAAGCTCGCTTCGTCGGCTTTTGCGGGGCCGTCCTCCAGATGGATCCCGTCCACGAGCTTATGCAGTTCATCCACGGTCAACGCACGGTCCAGCGTGGCGTGGTAGAGCTTTTGTGCGCCATGGCTCGGGTGCGTCAGCTTCTTGGCAAGGTCGCCATCGTTGGTGAGCAAGAGCACGCCGGTGGTATTGCGGTCCAAGCGACCCACGGGGTAAAGCCGCTCAGGGCCGGCCTTTGCGATCAAGGACATCACCGTGTGGCGCTCCAAGGGATCATCGGTGGTGGTGATGGTGTCCTTCGGCTTATTCAACAGCACGTAGCGTTTCTGCTCCACGCTCAGCTTCTGCCCGCCGAAGTGGATGATGTCCTCCGGCTTCACCTTGGTGCCCAGCTCGGTCACTATTTTTCCGTTCACCGTCACCACGCCTGTGGTGATCAGGTCATCGGCCTCGCGCCTGCTGCCCACACCGGCTTGGGCCAAGTACTTGTTCAGGCGGATCAATCCGTCATTCGCCGGGTTCGGCAGGCTGAAACGGTTGCTGCGCTCTCCTTTGCGGAAGGGCCTTCGCGTCAAGGGGTCGCCCTCGCGGAAGGTGCGTTCATCGCGGCTCTGCGTGTTCCATGGCTTGGAAGAACGGCTTCTGTCCGCACCTGCACCGGTGGAACGCGGGCCACTTGAGCGATCATCGCGGCGTGGTCCTCTCGGTCCGGAAGAACCTTCATCACGACGAGGGCCTCTCGCACCGGCATCACGGCGGGGACCTCTTGGACCTGTGGAGCGTTCATCCCCACGCGTGCCTCTATCACTGGATCCGCTACGGGGACCTCTTGGCCCCGTGGAACTTTCCTCCCTACGCGGACCTCTATCACTGGACTCACGACGGGGACCTCTTGGTCCAGTGGAGCTTTCTTCCCTACGCGGACCTCTATCAGCGGCTTCACGACGGGGGCCTCTGGGGCCTGTGGAACTCTCCTCCCGGCGAGGTCCTCTTGGAGCGGCGTCACGGCGCGGACCTCTTGGCCCTGTGGAACTTTCCTCCCGGCGAGGTCCTCTTGCTCCGGCATCGCGGCGCGGACCGGAACTTCTTCCTTCGCCGGTACCTGGCCGTTCATCGCGGTCGCGGGCAGGACCTTTCGATCGGCCGCGCGGGGGCGCCTCATCCCGGCCGGGCCGCGAGGGTCGTTCAGCGCTCTTGCGGGGCTTGCTGGTTCCTTTGGGGCCGGGGCCCTTGCTTCCCCGTGCGGGGCGTTCGCCTCTCGGGGAACGGTCGTTCGTGCGCTTGCTCATAGCGTAGGGTAAAATGCGTCGGGGATGTGCAGGACCTCAGGGCCTGCGGGAGTATGTGTGATGCTGACCACGTCGAAGCGCAGTTCCAGTTCTTCGGGAATAGTATGCACGAGTTCAGTGGCCGCGCGCATCAGGTGGTTCCGTTTGGCCGGACCCACGGCCAGCTCAGGGTCGCCCCAGTGTGCCGTGCTTCGGGTCTTCACCTCCACCACCACGAGAAAATCACCATCGCGGGCAACGATATCGATCTCATCACGGCCATGGCGCCAGTTGCGGTGCAGGATGGAAAAGCCCTTGGCTTCCAGCCACTGGCATGCCAATTGCTCACCCTGTTCACCTGTGCGATTATGTTCGGCCATGGAACCAACGTTCATCTGTGCGTAACCCGGAAAGGGCCAGCGCCGTTGCAAGGGTCAAAGTTCAGCATCTTTCGCCGTCAGCCACCGATCGAAAAATAATCACATGCGTAGATCACTCCGCTCCCTTGCCATTGCTGGCAGTATGCTTGCCACCACCGCTATGATCCAAGCCCAAAGTTTTGAGGGCACGATCGAGTTCACCAAGACGACCGGACCGGTGGTCACCAACTACAAATACTACATCAAGGGGGACCATGTGCGCATTGAGGAGCTCAGCTCCCGCGGCGCCGTTCAGGGAATTATGCTGGTGGATAACCACGACAAGACCGTGACGGCCTTGAGCCCGGACCGCAAACTTTACATGGACGTTCCGAACATGCGGCTGCCCAAGGAGATCAAAGCGGATGTGAAGAAGACCGGGGAAATGAAGGACCTGGCCGGCTACAAATCTGAAAAGTGGGTGGTGAAAAGCCCTTCCGAGGACCGTATCCTCACCTATTGGGTGGCGCAGGATGCCTTTGATTTCTTCATTCCCATGCTGGAAACACTCAACCGCAAGGACGAGCAGGCCCTGTTCTTCCTGAAGATCGACGGCTCCAAAGGCGTGTTCCCGATGCTTGGCGTGGAGCAGAAGATCGACGGCAGCGAGGTGAGCCGCTTGGAGGTGACCAAAGTTGCACGCGGCCCCCAAAAGACCGACCAATTCGAGATCCCTGCAGGGTTCACGAAGTTCGAGCGGAATTAAGCCGATCGTACCCTCGGCATAGAGGGAACACCGTACTTGCTAACTTTTCGTGAAGCTCAGCGTGGCCCCTTCGGTGGTCACGCTGAGCTTCACGCGTTGGCCCATGGCCAAAGCCCGATTGTCCGCGATGTGCCCTACTGGGAAGTTGTAACACACCGGAAACCCCTTGTCCTTCACCGCCCTTGCGAAGATGGCCTCGGCTGACAGCCCGAAGGGGTCGGCCGGGTTCTTGTCGTGCATGTCCGTCATGGTGCCCAGCACCAGTCCCGCGCAATTATCGAAGAGGCCCCCCAGCTTGAGGTTCATCACCATGCGGTCCACGTGGTAAAGCAGCTCGTCCAGGTCTTCGATGAAGAGGACCTTGCCCGAAGTGTCGATGTCGTAGGGCGTGCCCCGAAGAGCATAAAGGATGGACAGATTACCCCCGACAAGTTGCCCTTCACAGCTACCCGGTCGATCGGCAGGCATTCCTTCCTCTTGGCTGGATGCCGGCCTGCTGATGGCCTGCGGCGCACCGAATAGGGCCGCTTTCAAAGAGTCCACGCATTCCGCGGTCTTCTCGTTGATATTGAACGGCATCTGTGCGTGCAGGGAGGCTACGCCAAGCTTGTGCAATGCCGAGTGCAGCACGGTGACATCGCTGAAGCCGACGAGCCACTTCGGCTGCTTCAGCAGCACGGAAAGATCCAGCAATTCCAAAAGGTGCACGGTGCCATAGCCACCCCGGGCGCACCAGATCGCTTTCACCTCCTTATCGTCCAATGCGGCCTGAAGATCGGCCACCCGTTCCTCCGCGGTGCCCGCCTGCTGGAAGCGCTTCCGGCCCACTCCGGCCCCAAGCCTCACCTTCAGGCCCCAGCTCTCTGCCAAGGCGATGCCCGCCTCCAGTTCTTCAGCCGTGATGGCGCGGGCCGTAGGGATGATAGCAAGGGTGTCTCCGGGAAGGAGCGCTGGAGGAATGATCATGGTGCGAAGGTCGCAAATTGGGGAACAGGGACACGGTTGGCACTCGCGACACGCGAGCGCCAGCCGTGAGCTTGCATTCGCGGCACGGGAGCGCCAGCCGTAAGAATATGCCAAATGGTTCTGCTTTTCCCGTGTCGGCCCGCACCTTTACCGTAATTTCAAACCTTGATCGGGCAACTTTTCCGCCCCGGATCGCATCATACCGCAAGCAAGGTCATGACGGATGAACAATTGGTAGCCGGCTGCCTCAAAGGGGATCCGATCGCCCAAAAGGCGCTTTACCAGACCTATGCTGGAAAAATGATGAGCATTTGCATGCGATACGCCCCCGACCGGGAACAGGCCCAGGACATCCTGCAGGACGGCTTCGTGAAGGTGTTCCAGAAGATGGGGCACTTCCGCGCGGACGGCCCTTTGGGCGGGTGGATCGCACGAACGATGGTGAACACAGCACTGGACCAGATCCGCCGCAATAAGCCCTTCGACCACAGCGTGGACCTCACCGAAGCTGAGCACCTGCATGCCACCGATGAACAGGCGGTGAGCGCCATGAGCACCACCGAGCTGATCGAACTGATCCAGGCATTGCCCACGGGCTATCGCACCGTCTTCAACCTCTTCGTGATCGAGGGCTATCCCCACAAGGAGATCGGGGAGATGCTGGGGATCTCGGAGAACACCTCCAAGTCACAATTCATGAAAGCGCGGGCCTACCTGCGCAAACTGCTGCCGAAGGAAACGGCGGACCTGTACGGAAATTGAACATGGGTGATCAACTAACAGACCTGCTCCGCGAGCGCTTCACCGGTCACGAAATGAACGTGCCGCCGGGGGCGTGGGAGCATGTGAGCGGACAACTGGCTGCAAATGCAAGCGGGGAAAGCCTCCGTGAAAGTCTCCAGGACAAGTTCCAAGGCCACGAGGTGAAAGTGGACCCTTCAGCATGGGCGAACATCAGTGGGCAATTAGGCCAAGGCGCCGCTGCGGGAAGCTCCTTCAGCGCAGGCTGGATCGCCGCCGGGGTGGCCGCCGTAGCCGTCACCGCGACCGTGTTGTTATGGACCAGCGGGAATGCGGTACAAAAGGCGGTCGTCACTGAGAAACCGGCCGTTGTGGTGGCTGAGGCACCGGCACCGGTGACAGCACCTGCGGCGACCTTCCCAGCACCTGAGGACATAGAGCCTGCGCATACGGACCTTGCCGATCATTCCACTTCTGTGAAAATCGTGACACCGGCTATCCGTCAGGATGAGCAACAACCGGTGACATCCGCGTCCCTTCCCGAAACCAAGCCGGAGGCAGAAACCCCCCAGGCCCAAGTGCCAGCCTCGGCCGCTGCCCAAGCACCGGAGCATAAGCCCGTGGCGGTGCAGCCAAAAAGCTCCACACCGGAGAAAGAAGCCACGGAGACCAGGTCCGAACCCGCTTTGAACACCGGAACGGACACCCCGGAAGCGCTCCCCGAGGCTGATCCGTCCGGAACAACTTCCGCCGCGGACGATCCAGGGACCGACGAACCTGAAGAAGACCCTTTCCCTACCGCCGCGACCACCAACATCTTCATCCCCAACGTGTTCAGCCCGCAAGGTGATGGGGTGAACGATAAGCTGGAGATCGTTGCCAAGGATTATGAAAAAGTGGACGTCCGGGTCTTCGCCGCCAAAGGAGGCGCGCTGGTCTTCCGGTCCAACGATCTCTCGAACATGTGGGATGGCCGATTGTCCAATGGCAACTACGCCGAGGAAGGGTATTACAAGTGTGTGGTATTGCTGACCGATACCAATGGACGCCCCCGCGTTAAGAGTGAGGTGGTGCGTTTATTCCGATAAAAAATGAAGACTTTCCGCGTTTTGCTGCTTCCTGCTTTGGCATTGGCCACAGGGTTGTTCGCGCAGGTTCCGCCGCCGACCATCACCATGCATGAGGAGTACGACACGTGGAAAATGCAGCTCGTACCACCGCAGCCACCGGCCTCACACCCCGTTTCTCCGCCAGCCACCGGAACGGACGACAACTCGCGAGGAGGCAGCGCCACCTGTGATTGCTGGGTGACCCCGAATGCGAGCTATACCACCATCAACAACACCTCAGGATGGAACGCTGCGGGATTCGGCAACGGTGACGACGGCTCCTACGGTCCCATCAACCTGCCCTTCAATTTCTTCCTGTACGGCCAGAACTTTACCACGGCCTACATCAACATCAACGGCAACATCTCTTTCGGCACCTACATCGGCACATTCAGCTCCAGCGCATTCCCCACGAGCGGTCCTACGATGGTGGCACCGTTCTGGGCGGACGTGGACCTGCGCGGCGGAGGCGTGAACAACAACATTGTGCAGTACAAGGTGACACCGACCGCGCTCTATGTGAACTGGACCAATGTGGGGTACTACAGCATGATGACGGATAAGCTGAACTCCTTTCAGGTCATCATCACCGATGGGACCGACCCGGTCGTGCCCAACGGAGCGAACGTGTCCTTCTGCTATGGCACCATGCAATGGACAACGGGCAGTGCCTCCTCCGGGACCAATGGCTTTGGTGGCACCCCCGCCACGGTGGGGGCCAATAAAGGCGATGGCACCAATTACATCCAGTTCGGACGCTTCGACCATGCCGGAACTGATTACAATGGGCCCTTCGGGGCACCCAGCGGCATCGGTTGGCTCACCGGCAAGTACTTCACCTTCGCCACCTCGGTCACCACGGGTAATGTGCCACCGGTGGTCACAGGGCAGTCGGTATGTGATTCATTGACCGTCTGCACCGACCAGACCACCCAGCTAAGTGTGGAATTCCTCTCCCCGGAACCTTCGCAGATCACTGTGCCTTCCTCGTATGCGAATACACTGAGCAATTACAGCGTGATCGATTCCGTGGCCGGACTGAACGCCAGCATCACGACGCAGTTCACGCCCACCATTGCGGATACGGGCTACCACGATGTCTACTTTGAAGGGACCGACAACGGTACCCCGCCCCTCACGTCCGTCCTGCACATTGTGATCCATGTGCTGCCTTCGCCGCAATTGGTGTCCGACAGCATGCTGGTCTGCGACAACTCCGCTCCATTCGACATGATCACCGTGCTCGGTGGCAACGCTCCTGCGGGCGGTGCTTGGACGGCGCCGGACGGTTCCAGCCATTCCAACATCTTCCTTCCTGGCGAGGATATGAACGGCGGGTACACTTATGCCGTGGGTATCGGGACCACCTGTTCCGCCACGGGCGTGGCCACCATCACTAACGTACCGCATGCACATGCCGGGGGCGACACCGCTGTGGCCTATTGTTCCTGGGACTATCCGGACAACCTCTTTGCGCGAATTCCAAGCTCACCGCAAACGGGCGGGGCTTGGATCACCCCGAATGGGATCGCGTTCAATGGCACCATCGATCCACCGACGTCCGCTTCGGGCATCTACCGGTA
Organism: Flavobacteriales bacterium; assembly: GCA_038234075.1. GTDB lineage: Bacteria > Bacteroidota > Bacteroidia > Flavobacteriales_F > PHOS-HE28 > PHOS-HE28. Next base: position 49,415 of record JBBSUV010000024.1, read on the forward strand.
TATCGTCCCGGGCAATGCACCCTGCGCAAACGATACGGCCTTCATCACCGTGGCCATTCCCCAAGCCGTGCATGCCGGCACCGATAGCTCGATCGTGCTCTGCCGTGATGCAGCCCCCTTCAGCATGCAAAGCCGACTGGGCGGCACCCCGGACATTAACGGAAAATGGACGGACGTGAACGGAACGATGTTGCCGGACCTGTTCAACCCTGCCACCGGAACCATCGGCGTTTACACCTACTCGGTCACCGCCGTGCTGCCTTGCCCTGACCAGAGCGCCGTGCTCACCATCAACTTGGATCCGTTGCCGCAGGCCGGCTTGGACAGTTCCTTGGTGATCTGCGCCAACGGGGGCAATACCCCGCTCTTCCCGCTCTTGGGCGGTAACCCGGACACGGGCGGTCACTGGCTCACGCCGCAGGACTCCTTGCTTACCAATGGTATCCTTCATCCAAGCATTGGGATCTCCGGAAACTACGATTATGTCACCATCGGCCCGGGGACCTGCTCCCACCTCTCCGATACCGCGACGGTGAGCATCAGCATCGATCCCTTGCCGTTGATCTCCTTCACGGCCGACCCCGACAGTGGCTGCAACCCACTGGAAGTGAACTTCACGAACACGACCGATCCGATCTATGTGGGCAACTCCTGTGTTTGGAACTTCGGCGACGGCAGCGACCCCGTGGAAAATTGCGGCACCGTCACCCACTTGTACGCGGAAGCGGGCTGGTACCACCTGAAGCTGCGCGTCACCACGCCCCAGGGCTGCACGGACCAGCTGATCGCGCCCGGCGCGGTGCTGGTGGACCCGGCCCCGAAAGCCACCTTCGTCTTCACCCCGGATCCTGGAACGGCAGCGAACAGCACCGTGGTCTTCACCGCCACGGACCCGCATGCCGTTGCTTACCAATGGTCTTTCCCGGATGGTACGGAACAGGACCACCGGCAGGCCACCTATTCCTTCCCGGACAAGCTGGCCGACACGTATGCCGTATGCCTTTCCGTGCTGGACCGCTACGGCTGTGCGGACACCTTGTGCGACACACTCCCCATTTTGGTTCCCAATCTCTGGGTGCCGAAAGCCTTTACTCCCGATGGCAACGGGGTGAACGACATCTTCAAGCCCATCACTTTGGACATGGCCCCTGAGGACTACCACCTGTGGATATTCGACCGCTGGGGGCAGCTGGTGTTCGACACCACCGACCCGGACAAGGGCTGGGACGGCAGCGGAATTGACGGAGGACGCACCGCCACCGGGGTTTATGTCTGGAGGCTCACATTCAGGCCACTTTACGGGGCGGATAAACTGGACCGCTTCGGGACGGTCACGCTCTTAAAATGACCACCTCGGCATTGCATACACTTGGATGACCACTTTTTACTAGACACCAAAAAACCGGCAACCTACCAAAGACGAGGACCATTGACCCGCCCGGGTTATCTTGGCCGACCCTTTTTAGAATATCCGGTCCCCACCCCGCTGAACCGAACCCATCATGAAGAAGCTCCTTACCCTGGCCCTGCTTGCCTGTGCGCTTGGCACCCAAGTGCACGCACAACGCGTTGAACTCACCTTGGACCAGTACCAGGAGATGAAGATGGCCGGGACCTTGCCGTCGGATCTCCATGTGGCCTATTCCACCCTGCCCCCCCCCAAGGTGCAGCCCTTGAACCAAGAGAAGGGTGGCGGTGGCACCGGCGGGAATTGCAACTGCTGGGTTGAGCCGGACAATACATACACCTTGGCGTTGCAGCCCAACGACGACGGCTCTTCCGCACTGATCACCCTGCCGTTCACCTTCAATCTCTATGGGGAATCATACACCACCTGTTATGTGAACAACAACGGGAACGTCTCCTTCCAGGATGCCTATTACAATTACTCCGCGGCCGCATTCCCATCGACACAGTTCAAAATGGTAGCCCCTTTCTGGGCGGATGTGGACACCCGGCCAAGCAACGATGGTACGCTTGGCGGGACAGTGGAATACAAGCTCACTCCCAACGCATTGTATGTGAACTGGACGGATGTGGGGTACTTCAGCGCGCAGACCGACAAGCTGAACACCTTCCAGCTCATCATCAGCGACGGCACCAATACGGATGTGGGGATCGGGAACACCGTGTCCTTCTGCTATAAGGACATGCAATGGACCACCGGTGCGGCTTCCCAAGGTGTGAATGGCTTCGGCGGCATCCCAGCCACGGTGGGCGCAAACCGCGGCAACGGCATCGACTACATCCAGTTCGGTCGCTTCGACCATGCTGGCACCGACTATGACGGTCCTTTCGGCAATGCCGACGGTATCAGCTGGTTGGACAACAAGAATTTCGTCTTCACTACGGCGGCGACCAGCCAGAACATCCCGCCCATCGCCAGCAGTACTTCACTCTGCGATACGGTCGATGTCTGCGTGAATGAACTGGTGGACCTGGACGTGAACTTCCTCGCCCCTGAACCCGGCCAGACCACCACGGCGAGCTACACCATCGTTCCACCGCTGAACGCGACCATCACCGAAACGAACACTTCGGGGAACACGGCCAACCTGCATCTCCAGTTCATCCCAACGGTAGCGGATACCGCTAACGGAGGCTTGCACACCATTACCTATACGGCGACTGATGATGGCGTGCCTCCGATGACCAGCATGGTCTCCGTAGTGATCCGTGTCTTCTATGTGGCCGCGCCACCACCGTCGATCACGGGCGATTCGATCGCCTGTGCCGGGCAAGGCGTGCTGCTTACCGCCACCGGGGGCTACGACCATTATGAGTGGGCGAACGGCTTCAACGGCACCTCGGTGCTTGTGGGCCCGGGCACCTACTATGTGCAGGCCAGCACCGGTGCATGCATCCTGGTGTCCAATTACATCACCGTACACGAGGTCCCCTCGCCCAGCCCGGTGATCGACGGCGTGCTCTTCAATTGCGGCGGTGAACCCGCCACGCTCACCGCGCTGGATAGCTTGGGTCAACCCTTCGTCGGCTATAACTGGAGCAATGGTGGCCAAGGTCCCTCCATCAGTGTGGGTACCGGCACGTATACCGTGACAGTGACCAACGACGAAGGCTGCGAGGGAACTTCGCCCGCGGTGAACGTGTTGAGCGCGAATACGCCGACGGCATTCTTCACCGGCGCCCCCGGCGGAGAGGTCTTCCCGGGCACCACCGTGGTGTACACGGATCAGTCCAATGGGAACGGCGCTACTATCACGGGCCGGTCCTGGAATGCGGACTCCTTGGGCAACGGGAATGGGACTGAATTCGTGGTGTCCTACGCCTTACCCGGTAGCTATCCCGTTTCGCTCACGGTGACCACGGCGGACGGATGCACCCACACCTATACCTACTATCAGATCGTGATCCCGTTGGAGATCGTCATCCCCAACGTGTTCAGCCCCAATGGTGACGGCACCAACGATGCGTTGACCTTCGAAGGCGCACAGTACTACCCGAACACCTCGCTACAGGTATTCAACCGCTGGGGCAATGAGGTCTTCACCAGCAGCAACTACAAGAACACGTGGAAGCCGAGGGACGTACCGGACGGTACCTACTTCTACATCCTGAAGCTCTACACGGGCAAGGAATACACCGGCAACGTGACGCTGCTGCGTTAACCACCGCCACAAACGCACATGGAAGCCCCGCTGGTCGGGGCTTCCGTTCATCATAGCCCGTCCATGAAGGTCATTGACCACCTCCAGAAAAGCGACCGCACCCTCTTTTCCTTCGAGATCCTTCCCCCGCTGAAAGGCAAGGACATCCGTTCGATCTATGCCGGCATCGACCCGCTGATGGAGTTCAAACCGAGCTTCGTGAACGTGACCTACCACCGTGAGGAGGTGATCTACAAGGAGCGGGGCCAAGGGCTGCTGCAGAAGATCCGCTTGCGCAAGCGCCCCGGCACCGTAGGCATCTGCGCGATGATCAAGGCCAAGTATGACGTGGACACCGTGCCCCACCTGATCTGCGGTGGCTTCAGCCGGGAGGACACCGAGGACGCGCTGATCGAGCTGAACTTCCTGGGTATTGACAACGTGCTGGCGTTGCGCGGGGATCCCATAAAAAGCGAGCCCCATTTCATCCCGGAACGGCTGGGCCACGCCCATGCCGAAGAGCTGATCCGCCAGATCGCAGGGCTCAACAAGGGGCATTACCTGTACGATGAAGAACTGGAGGCCGCGCCCACCAACCTGTGCGTGGGGGCCGCCTGTTACCCGGAGAAGCACGCCGAGGCCCTGAACCCTGGCACCGACCTGGCCTATCTGAAGCGCAAGGTGGAAGCCGGCGCGGAATACTTGGTCACCCAGATGTTCTTCGACAATGCCCGGTACTTCGATTTCGTTGACCGCTGCCGCAAGGAAGGGATCAACGTGCCGATCATCCCCGGGCTGAAGCCGCTGACGAACTTCCGCCACATCTCGTTCATCCCGAAGACCTTCAACATCGACCTCCCGGAGGAATTCTCCCGCGAACTGGAGAAGTGCAAGACCGACGACGACGTGAAGGCGGTCGGCATTGCGTGGACCACCCAACAGGCCAAGGAACTGCAGGCCAAGAAGGTGCCAAGCCTGCATTTTTACACGATGGGCCGCTCCGAGGCGGTGAGGACCATTGCTTCGCAGTTGTTTTAGCGGGACGGTGTTACTGCGCTGTCCATGTCTTATGTCCAATGCTTGAACCGCATAAGACATAAGACAGCAAGCATAGGGCATTCCTCCTCTCCGTACCTTGCATCCCATGCGCTCCCTCACCCTCCTGACCTTGGCACTTGCGGCTTTCCCGGTGCTTGCACAACTGCGCTACGATGCGTCCGCATTCGATGAGACCGTCCGCAGTGAGCGGCATCCCATCGTCGACCTTTCCCGGAGCGGCGATGCGCCCACACGCGGCTACGACCTGAAGTACCTGCGTTGTGCGTGGGACCTGGACCCTGCTGTGCGTTTCATCAGCGGCAGTGTCACCACCTACTTCACGGCCACCGCCGACCTGGACCAGCTCATCTTCGACCTCAGCGATACCCTGACCGTGGATCAAGTAACGCTGCACGGCAACGCGACCACCTTCACTCAGGACGCGGGTGATCTCCTAGTGATCAACCTTCCAGCGACCATCCTCACCGGCCAGACCGATTCCATCACGGTGAGTTACCACGGCGTACCGCCGAACACCGGTTTCGGAAGCTTCGTTGCCGGTACGCATGCCGGTGTGCCCGTGCTGTGGACCTTGAGCGAGCCCTACGGCGCAAAGGACTGGTGGCCCTGCAAACAGGACCTCAACGACAAGGTGGACTCCTTGGACATGTACGTCACCACGCCGATGAACAACCGGGCCGCCGGCAATGGCGTGCTGATGGAGCCGGATACGATCGGCGACCACATCACTTGGCATTGGCGGCATCGTCACCCCATCGATTACTACCTGATCGGCACGGCGGTGACCAACTACCAAGTGGATATTCAATACGCCGTGGTGAACGGGGACAGCATACCGATGGTGACCTATGCCTATCCCGAGAACTTCGATGAGGCCGTGGTGAATGCCACGGGTGTACTTGCTGAGATCGAGCTGTTCAGCCAGTTGTTCGGCACCTATCCCTTTGCGAACGAGAAATACGGACATGCGCAGTTCGGTTGGGGCGGCGGCATGGAACATCAGACAATGACCTTTCTCGGCGTCTACCATCCGGAGATCTCCTCCCACGAACTCGGGCACCAGTGGTTCGGCGACAAGGTGACCTGCGCCAGCTGGGCGGATATCTGGCTGAACGAGGGCTTCGCCACCTACCTCAGCGGGCTCTCCTACGAATACCTCTCACCGGTATACTGGCCCATCTGGAAACGAGGCAAGATCGGCAGCATCATCAGTCAACCGGACGGCAGCGTGTTCTGCACGGACACCTTGGACCAGAACCGGCTCTTCAGCGGCAGGCTGACCTACAACAAGGGCGCGATGGTGATCCACATGCTGCGTTGGATCTGCGGTGACAGCGCTTTCTACCATGGACTGCGCAACTACCTGAACGACCCGACGCTCGCCTACGGCACGGCCACCACGGCGGATCTGAAGGGTCACTTGGAGGCCACCTCCGGACTGGACCTTACCGGCTTTTTCTCGGATTGGTACACCGGCGAGGGCTATCCTTCCTACACCACCATCTGGTCCCAAGCCGGTGATGGAATAGTACACGTCAATTTGTCCCAAACCACCTCGCATCCCTCGGTGGACTTCTTCGAGCTGCCCGTTCCGATCCGGTTCTATGGCGGAGGTATCGACAGTACAGTTGTGCTGGACAATACGGTGAACGACCAGGACTTCACCTTCCACCTGTCCTTCCCGATCGACAGCGCCGTCTTCGACCCGGACCTCTGGCTGATCAGCGGCAACAACATCACCACCTCGGTGAGCGAGTTGGGCCGCGACAGAGCACAGCTCATCCTCTACCCGAACCCCGCTGAAGACATCCTGCATTGGCGCATTCCGGACTTCGCTCCACGCCAACGGGCACGGGTGCTGGACGCGCTCGGCCGGACGGTATTCACCGGCGATGCCAAGGACGGGAACATTGATATCCACGGCCTTTCCCCCGGCGGGTATGTGCTGGAGTTGAGTGCAGGAGATACCGTGTTGCGTTCGCGCTTTGTTAAGCGGTGAGGCCGTTGGCGAACACCCGAATGTGAGGCCGGGGGATCATTGATGGCACGGGAGGACAGCTCGACCCGCGCTTTCCTGCAATGGCCTACCTCCCGCACCAAGATCTTCTGGGAAGTCTTCCGCCATTCAGGGCTTGATCCACCTGCCGTCAGTTTCGACACTCTTGAATAGTACCACGCTAACTTTACGGAACGAAACACAACGCCATGAGTGCCATCGACCTACAGACCGAGATCGTGCAGATGATCAAGGACGAAAACGACACAAGCATCTTGGAGGCGATCCGTACGTTGCTTTACAGGGTTCGGCAAGCGCAATTGGACGAAGACTTCTCTGCGGACGACATTGCAGAGTTGGACAGACGGCGTGCCGAATACCTAAGTGGTGAAGGAAGATCGTACACCGTGGAGGAGTCCCTGCAACGACTACGTTCCGGGAAGCGATGACCAAGCGCTTCGCGGTTATCGTGCGTCACCAAGCCCAACGCGAAGTCGAGGAGATCTATGACCATCAATACGGGATCGCACCCGAACACGCTGAGCGTTTTTATGCTGCATGGCAAGCATGCTTGGAACAGTTCCGTCGTGGTCCGTCCCACGCCAGAAGGAAAGGGCCGTATGGACATGAGATCTTGCACAAGCTCCCCTTCCGTGTGGTGTTTGAAGTACGGGACAACAAAGTGATCGTCTATCAGGTCCGGCACACCAGTCGAAAGCCCAGCAAGAAGTTCGGACCTTGATCCCCGCTGTCAAAAGCAGGTAAAGTCTTGTTTTCACTGCAGGCGATCACCCACGACCCGGTCACCCAGCATCCGCGCCACGTACTTTCCCAACACATCGAACTCCACGTTCACGCTGCCTCCAACGGCCAATGCGCGGAACGTGGTGTGCTCATGCGTATACGGGATCACTGCTACGCTGAAGGAGTGCTCATCCAATGCTGCGATGGTGAGGCTCACACCGTCCAAGCAGACGGAGCCCTTTTCCACCAGCAGCTCTTTTTGCTCCGGTAGGGAGAACGAGAACCACCAGGATCCGCCGCGCTCTTCCGCCGCGATGCATTCTGCTACGGTATCCACGTGGCCTTGCACCATGTGACCATCGAGCCGGTCGCCGATGCGGAGGCAGCGTTCCAGATTGACGGGGTCGCCGGCCCGTAAGGCGCCGAGGTTGCTGCGTTGCAACGTCTCCTCCACGGCCGTGACACGGTAGCGGTCACCGTTCAATTCCACTACAGTGAGACAGACGCCGTTATGTGAAACGCTCTGGTCCACGCGCAGCTCCGGGGTTATGCGCGCCTTGATCACTATCTCCTTGTTGCTGCCGGTCGTTTCCACGTCCAGCACCTCTCCCACCTCCTCGACGATACCGGTGAACATCAGTTCTGCTGCGCGTGGTTACCGCCGAGTATTTGGACGGTGCCTTTCAGCACTTCCGGAACGGTGCTATTCAGTCGCTTGAAGAAGACCTTGCAGACGTAGAAATACACACCATCCGGCACCGGTCCGCCGCCGTTCTTCAGCGTGCCGTCCCACTTGATCGCGGGATCGTTGGTGGTGAAGACGACCTGTCCCCAGCGGTTGAAGACCTGTAGGTCGATCTCCTTCACGCCGCGGTACGGGAAGGGAATGAAGAAGTCGTTCACGCGGTCGCTGTTGGGCGTGAAGACGTTCGGCAACGTGTATTCCGGGCAGTTATCGCCGCAGACCTGGTTGCTGAAGGCGCTCTCGTTGCCCACGGAATCGATCGCGGTGACCACGTAGCAACCAGCCACGGAACTGCCATCGGTGTGCGTGAAGGTGGTGTCCACCGCACCGGTGATGGTGTGGATCAATGCCGGCTCCCCGCCCAAGCTGTCGGTGAAGTAGATGTTGTAGCGCCAAGTGTCCTTCGCGCAGCTGTTGTTGGGGTTGTTCCACGTGAGCGTGTTCAGCGGCAGCTCGCAATCGTTGACGATGGTGAGCGTGGGCGGGCACGGCGGCGTAAGGTCCACCGGCGTGGCGCAGGTCTCTTGGCTGAAGTTGATCAAAGGCGCCACAATAGCGGGATCATCATACGCGCCGGTTGCCTTCACGTAGTAGCAATAGGTTTCGCCGTTCACCAGGCCGGTGTCCACATACGTGGGTTCCGTGGTGGTGCCAATGTAGGTGAAGACGCCGCTGATCTCCCGGTAGACATCAAACTGCGTATTGATCCACGGCGTGGTGTAGTTGATCTGCAGCGTGACCTGTTCATCATTCGGCTCCGGCACGATGAAGACGCTGGAGGCCATGTTGCTGGGACCGATCAGCGTGTTGCCGTCGCCGCCATAAAGGTCCACGCGATAGACATGGCCGGTCGTACGCGTATCCAGACCTTGGTCGATGAAGGTGGTGTCCGGGTTCACCAGGAACGGTGAGGTGGCACTGGTATGCACGAGCGCGGTGGCGGCGGCCATGCCATTTCCGCGGTAGACCTTGAAGAGGTACGGACCGGGATACTGGATCGTGTCCAGATCGAAGGCATTGCTCCAGCGCACGGTATCCACGCCAGTGGCATTGTCGGTGATGCCGACGCTCACGTGCGTCATGATGGGCACATCGCGCTCCAGCATGTTGCAGAATTCCACGCTGGCATAGCTCTGGGCACCGTCCGGGAACGTGGCCACCACCATGTAGCAATACGTGATGCCGAACGCCAGCCCCGCGTCCGTATAGCTCGTGCTGTTCAAGCCGGTGGTGCTGCCGATGTACTGATAGCCGGTATAGGCCGGCACGCCCGTCTCGCAGGGGCCGTGGACGAAGCCATAGGAACCCTGTCGGCGATAGATGCGATAACCCGTGGCGTTGGAGCAGGGGCTGGGGTCCCAAGCCAGTTCCATCACGCCACCGTTCGGCGTGGCGGTGGGGTTCTGCGGCGCGGGGGCCACCACGGTGATGAACATGGTCTCATAATCCTGCAACTGCACCATGCTGTAGTTATCGCGGGCATTGAAGATCACTTGGTAAGGCTGCTGCCGCACGTGCGTGCAGTTGGTGTTCCACGAGAACGTGCCGAAAACGATGTTCTGGGCGGGTGAGGAGTTGAACACCGCAGGGGAACTGGCTGCCAGGAACGGTCCGCCGAGCGCGCTCATGGTGATGGTCTGGCCCGCATCGGGATCGGTGGCCTGCACGCCGAAGGTGAGGAAAGTGCCCGCCTCCACGCAGGTGTCGTTCACTTGGGCGATCACCGGTGGCCGGTCGTTGCACGGGCCCACGATCACCTGCATGTCCCGCTCCACCCAACCGATGTTCACCCAATGCCCGTTGACCTTACGCCACTCCCGGACGATGAAGGCGATGTTGTAGATACCGGACTGTTGCGGGGAATCCCAAGTGATGGTACCTGTTACCGGGTCGATCGCATACTGGTTGTTCGCACCGGGCGAGACCTGGTCGGGGAACAGATAGCCCGGGATCGGGTCTCCCGACCCGTCGTTGTTCAGATCGCCACCCAGGCAGACCACCGGTTCGAAAGAAAGGCTGTCGCCATCGGAATCATATGCGCCCGGATTGTGGATCCACGGCTGGCCCAAACAGGCGTTCTGTATGGGAGGGTTGAGGAACTGCGGCGTGCAGTCGTTCCCCGAAGTGCTGATCACTAACATGGTCTGCACGCACATCGGCACGTTCACCGATCCGGGGATGTTCACCACATCGGCCACACGGTTGGGATCGATGTACTGCAGCAGGTAAACGCCCGGCCCTGGATACACGTGCGAATTGATGTACAGGTTGCGCTGCGTATTGATCCCGGCGATCATCACGGGCGTCGCGGAATCCCGTTGGATGGTGTCCAACGGAGTACCATCGCCCCAATCCACGATGAACTCGGGCCGGTCCGCTTGGGACAGTGGATTCGTGTAGGTGATGATGGTGACCTGGTAGGTAAGGCTTGAGTCATTGCCCATATGGCAAACCAGAATTTCTCCTGCCTCATTATGTGTGGCCATGGCCGAAAGAGCAAGGCAAGACAGTATACTGGCATAGAGGGTGCGGAGTCGGCTCTTCATCAGTGCTGCAAAGTACGCGAATTCCACGCCTTGCAGATTGGCGTTCGACTCGCCGCTTCTTGTTCAACAGTACCATTGCTCGGTTTTGGCTGAAAATTATAAAAACAGATGCTTCTATCCAATGCAATCTACATGAAGACTCAGGGATGGCCATATCGGTATACCCAACTAGACCGTCAAAGACTTAGTCCAGAGAACTTCGCACGCGTTTACTTGTACTGCTCGTGTGCAATGGCAATCAACAAACCGATGCTTAAACACCACTGATGTCGACATGCAGGAGCAGTCCAAGTTAACGGGCAAAGTATAAGGCTCGGGTAGTTGACTGTATCCCTCCCACATGTAAAGTGGCAAATTTATTTGAGATTTTCACTCCAGTCATATAGTAATATAGCCCGGTTCTAAACCGCCAATCACTGCTCTGTTGACATCCAAGAATAGTTACCAACATTCGTCCTGAGTGAGCAGATTCCATCCTACATTTGTTCCAAACCGATTACCGATGACGATCCGCGATATTGCATTGATTCTGACCAGCGCGACTTCCATCTCCTTCGCTTCCGCATTTGATTTTCGCAATCCGGCACCTATTGCCGGATTTGTCGAAAATCGAGGCCAATTTCATGATCAGTTTTCAAAGACGAACACCGCAGTTTTGTTCGTAGCTTCAGCAGGTGACATACAAATTCAGTTGAAATCGAATGGATTTTCCTACCAAATCGCAAGTACACCAAATCTAAGTCATGACGAAGACCCCAGAACGAAAGCTTTAGGAGATATTAGTCTTAACCGTATTGATTTTGATTTCCCGTCGCAAATTCAACCGCGGGATATTGTTAAATCGAAACAATTGCCCCAATATGTCAATTTTTCTTCCTTAGACGAATACAATGAGGTGCCAGAATATTCAACTATAACATATCTTAGCGTCTTTCCAAATGTGGACATAGAGTTTCACATAAGCCCTAGCTCTGAATTTAAGTACTCATACATTCTTCATGAAGGGGCGGATTTGAATCTCGTGGGTTTGCAAATTAATTCATCAGTTGAAGCCGATATAATAGATAATAAATTAATTTTTGATTTCGCACACTTCCGGCTTGAAGAAACCATCCCGTCCAGTTGGATTGAATCAGCGACTGGAGTAAAAATTGA